>NZ_KE150483.1:885302-886012 GCF_000411535.1 Veillonella sp. HPA0037 | reverse complement strand
GCAGCGGATAGTGCAGCATTAGCATCCAGTAAAGCAGCGGCAGCCTCTACATCCGCATCTAATGCAGCGGCATCCGAAACAGCAGCAAGTACATCTGCATCTAATGCAAGTACAAGTGCGACAGCTGCTTCTACTAGTGCAACTAACGCAGCAGCGTCTGAAACAGCGGCATCTACATCGGCATCTAATGCAGCGGATAGTGCAGCATTAGCATCCAGTAAAGCAGCCGCAGCCTCTACATCTGCATCTAACGCAGCGGCATCCGAAACAGCAGCAAGTACATCTGCATCTAATGCAAGTACAAGTGCAACTAATGCAGCAGGATCTGCAACAGCGGCGTCTACATCCGCATCTAATGCAGCAGTAAGTGCAACATCTGCATCTACGTCAGCATCTAATGCAGCTGATTCTGCTAATGCGGCTTCTACGTCAGCATCAAGTGCATCTACGAGTGCAACAGCAGCAAGTACATCTGCATCTAACGCAGCAGTAAGCGCGACATCTGCATCTACATCAGCATCCAATGCCGCTGATTCTGCTAATGCGGCATCTACAAGCGCATCCAGTGCATCTACAAGTGCGACGGCAGCAAGTACATCCGCATCCAATGCAGCTGGATCTGCTTCTTCTGCAAGTACATCGGCATCTAATGCCGCTGATTCTGCCAATGCAGCATCCACAAGTGCATCCAGTGCATCTACAAGTGCGAC
>NZ_KE150483.1:874059-883703 GCF_000411535.1 Veillonella sp. HPA0037 | reverse complement strand
GCATCTAATGCAGCATCTTCTGCAACATCCGCATCTACAAGTGCGTCTAGTGCGTCTACAAGTGCGACAGCGGCAAGTACATCTGCATCTAATGCGGCATCTTCTGCAAGTGCGGCCTCTACATCGGCATCTAGTGCATCTACAAGCGCAACAGCGGCAAGTACGTCAGCATCTAATGCAGCGTCTTCTGCAACAGCAGCAAGCACATCCGCATCTACTGCAGCTAGTGCAGCAAGCACAGCTCAATCGGCAGCATCTACAGCAACATCTACAGCAACTGCTTTGAGCAATTCAGGAATCACACCTGGTGCTACAAATGGTAATGGTGCTATGGCTATCGGTGCAGGTTCCGCTGCAGATGGAGATCATGCTAATGCCGTAGGTACAAATGCAAATGCAAAAGGTAAAGATACTAGTGCCTTTGGTGCTAATTCTAAGGTAGATGGGGAAAAAGCATCTGCTTTTGGAGCTGGTTCTCAAGCTCTTGCTAATAATGCATCTGCTATTGGTGCTGGTGCTAATGTAGCACCTACTGCCACAAATGGATCTGCATTTGGTGTCGATTCTGCAGTTAATGCTCAAAATGGTCTCGCTCTAGGTGCAAATTCCGTTGTACAAGCTGGTGCTACTAACTCTGTAGCTCTTGGTCAAGGATCTATTGCATCGGCTCCAAATACTGTAAGTGTCGGGGCTCCTGGTGCAGAACGTAAAATCACGAATGTTGCACCTGGTGATATTTCACCAACGTCTACAGATGCAGTTAATGGTAGCCAAGTTTATGGTTTAGTACAAAATCAATCTAATGTAGCTCTTTCACAAATCAACAATACGAATGTACGTTTAAATCGTGTTGGTGCTATGAGTGCTGCATTGTCATCATTGAAACCTTACTATGTTGACGGCACTGAAAAAGGTCAAGTTATGGCTGGTGTTGGTTCCTATCATGGTGAGAAAGCACTTGCCCTTGGTTATGGCTATGCTCCTAATGACCGTGTATTCTTGAATGCATCCGTAGGTATTTCTAAATCTGAGCAAATGTACGGTATGGGTGCTACATGGCGTATTGGTGTTGGTACAAAACCTGCTAAGCCAGATAATGCAACTGTGAATACTTTGAAAGCAGAAAATGAACAACTTCAAGATCGTGTTGCAAAATTAGAAGCTCTTGTTCAAAAATTAGTTGAATCCAAAGCTTAGTATTTTATACACGGATAATCTATATATTTGTATATCTTCATGTATGAATATGTATATGGTGAAAGCCACCACTCGTTATGAGTGGTGGCTTTTTTTGTATTTGAAATTATCTATCCTATTGAAAAGTTTATCTTAAATATAAAATGAATTAGAAAATACGTTTTAAAAATAAAATATATTACTGGATAATAAATATGAGATAAAAAATACTCATATTAAAATTAAATAGATATAGTATTTAGAATACAGATTAACAATTTGATTGCATATTCATTCATAAATATTTATCCAAAAAGATAAAAATATACATAGATAAAAATAAAAGAAATAGATTAAATCTATATCCTTTTAACTTTCGAAAATATTTGATTTGCAATTAAATATTCGTATAATGCATCAAATTTCATTGTTTGATATAGATAAAATATGATAAAATTATGAAATGAGCTTTAAAATGTAATGGGTATATTTTGAGGTATAACGAAATACAAATACTAGAAATTGATTTATATAAGATATGGTTTTGAGAGATAGTTAGTAAAAGGAAAAAGAATGAACAAGATTTTTAAAGTAATTTGGTCTAAGTCAAAACAGTGCTACATCGTAGTATCTGAAATTGCAAAGAACAAAACAGGTAAAAAGAAAATAGTTGTAGCGAGTATTTTAGCAACACTAGCTATGGCTGGAAGTATGCAAAGTGTTGAGGCTACAATTCCAGAAGGAACTGCAACTGGCACAGATGCATTTGCCATTGGCCCGCAATCTAATGTAAATGGAGCTTTTGGTTTTGCTATAGGTAATAATGCTAAGTTTAATGGTGGTACATTGGGTTTTGCTATAGGTGTAAACTCAGAGGCAAAAAGTAACCAGTCAATTGCTATTGGTTATCTAAGCAAGGCTACAGGCAGAAATAATGGTGGCGGTGGTGATCCAGCATTAGCTGTAGGTGCTGGTGCTAATGCCACTGCAGGAGGCGCAACTGCTATTGGTATGGTTGCAAATGCTTCTAATACTTTTGCTACTGCAATTGGTAAGAGTGCGGCAGCTAGTGGAGATTCATCCATTGCTATTGGTCAGAATACAACGGCAACTCAAGAAAAAGCGATAGCAATTGGTGACGGCTCTCAAGCAACTGATCTTGGTACTACTGCATTAGGTCGTTCTTCAGCGGCTACAGGCGCATCTGCTACAGCATTAGGTTCTTTAGCAGTTGCAAATTCAACAAGTGCTACAGCAGTAGGTATGCAGTCGAAGGCAACTCAAGCAGATACGGTGGCAATTGGTTCGTCAGCAACCGCCGCTGCCCTTAATTCTATTGCTTTGGGTAAGGGTGCTAGCATAACCGCACCAACTACAGGTACTACTCTTGGTGGACAGGATTCTATCGCTATGGGAACAGGTGCATCTGCTAAGCAACATTCATCGGTTTCTGTTGGTTTAGGTGCTTCCTCTGATGGTGTACGTTCTATTGCTATTGGTCCAAAAGCTTCTGCTACAGATGAAGATACAATTGCTATTGGTTCGGGCGGTGTTAACGCAGATAAAAATAACCAAGCTACTGGTGCCAATGGTGATTCTTATAACTCTACTGTAGCTGGTCTTTCTGTAACTAATCTATATTATGGTGCAAAAAGCGTTGATAAACAGTCTATAGCTATTGGCTATACTGCGAATGCTAAAGAATCAGGTATAGCCTTTGGTAACAATGCAGTATCTGATGGCGGTGGTGGAACTGCCATGGGTAAATCTGTATTAAGTCGTAATGGCGGTGTAGTTGTAGGTCAGTCGAGTTATGCAACTGGTAAAAACTCTGTAGCCTATGGTAATACAGCAAGGGCTAGTGGCGAAACTTCAACTGCTGTGGGCTATTCTACGACTGCAGAAGGTCAAAATGCAGTGGCTGTTGGTTATAGTAATACAGCTTCAAATAAAGATTCTGTAGCTATTGGTAATACTAATCAATCTACTAATCAAGGCTCTGTAACTGTTGGGTATGGTAATAATGCGACTAATGATAATGCAGTAGCTATTGGTAGAAGTACTAATGCTTCGGGGCTTTTATCAACAGCAATAGGGAATGGTGCGACCAGTCAAGGTACTTATGATGTGGCTATTGGTAGTGATGTAACAGCTAATGGTAGCAATAGTGTTGCAATCGGTCGAAACGCTAAAACATCTAATACATCATCTTTAGCAATAGGTGTATATGGAACTAAAGGAACTTCAGCGACTGGTAATTACAGTATTGCAATGGGGCGAGATGTAACCGCCTCTGCTGAAAGTGCAATTGCTATCGGTAAAGATGCTGTGTCTGATAAGAAGAATGCAGTAGCTATTGGTAGTGGTACAGATACATCTTCTGCTGCGACTGCACAATCTTCTGCGACTATAGCTGGTAAATCATATTCTTGGTCTAAAGGTGTACTTTCAGGAGCAGACCTAGCAGGTATGCAAGTGTCTGTAGGCAAAAGTGGGGCTGAACGACAAATAAAAAATGTTGCGGCTGGTGAAGTATCCGCGAACAGTACAGATGCAATCAATGGATCCCAATTATATGCAGTGGCGAGTGGTTTAGCAAAGGATCTTAAAGTTCCTTATGTATCTATTAATTCTAGTGCTACAGGTGCTAATAGCAATTTTGATAATGATGGAGCAAAAGGGGCCAATTCTATTGCCATAGGTCCATCTAGCACAGTTACAAGACAAAATGGTATTGCTATCGGTAGTGGTGCTCAATCCTTAAGTGAAGATAGCGTTGTTATTGGTAGAAATGCAAAAGCAGAAACTAAGACTGGTGCAGCTTTAACAACTACAAGTCGTGCAATTGTTATAGGATCAAATTCTCGTGTAGCAGCCGATATAACACAAGGTATTGCCATTGGTAGTGGTCTTTCTCCAGATGAAGGTGCTGTTGTTACTGGTGATCAGTCCATTGCTATTGGTGGCAATGTAAAGGTTACTGGACATAGTGCAATTGGTATCGGTGGCGATGATGTTGTTAAAGCTCTAAACCAATCAGTTATTTATACTGATAAAAGTGGTAATCTAATAACTAATAAAACATTACGAGATGCATATGGTACTCTTACCGGTAAAAATATATCAGGCTATCCAGCTACAACAGCTAGTCATGGTGGTGTTGCCTATGGTGTAAGTGCACAAGCTGGTAATGGTGGTGTTGCTATTGGTATGGCAGCAGATTCGTCAACTCGAGCAGGGAATACAAGTAATCCATTAACAAATGCTGTAGCCATTGGTATGGGCGCTCGTGCTACTATGGATAATTCTATTGCTATTGGTGGTGGTTCCAATACAGATAGTGCTGCGACTAGCCAGGTAAAAGCTGTAATTGATGGTGTTGAAGTCGTTTGGAAAGGCGGCGAAGATATTAATCCTGGTGACGTAGTATCTATTGGTGCGAAAGGCTTTGAACGACAGCTTAAAAATTTAGCTCCAGGTGAGGTATCTGCAACAAGTACCGATGCTATCAATGGTTCTCAAATCTACTCCTTAGCTCGTAAAGTTACTAACATCATGAATGGGGGGGCAGGTTCTCTAGTTAATGTCAATGAGTCAGGTGAACCACTTACAAAGGTTGTAATGGGAACAGGTTCGAATAAACAAGAAAAATATTACCGCACAGTAGATGTCAAGGATGATGGTACTTTAAACCCTGGTGCTATTGCTCAAAAGCCTAAATCACTTGCCTTGGTCAATGTGGATGAACCCAATGTTAATCAACAAACGCAAAGTCCTCGTAGACTAGGTAATGTAGCAGATGGTGTGAGTGATAACGATGCAGTTAATGTATCTCAACTAAATGCTGCAAAGGTAAAATATTTCTCTGTTAAATCTTCGGATGCAGGTAATGTTAATAATGACGGAGCTATAGGTAACAATTCAATTGCTGTAGGCCCGAATGCACAGACTCAAGGTAATTATGGCCTCTCAATAGGTAGTGGAGCACAAGCTAAAAGTGATTATGCTGTTGCTTTAGGTTACCAAGCGAATAATGGATCTACTAATAGTACAAATAGTGTTAGTATTGGTTGGGCCGCAGGTGGTGCCTCAAATGGTACAAGTAATATTGGTATTGGTACCGCTGCAGGTAGACAAATTACTGGTAACAATAATATTAGTTTGGGTAATAATGCTGGCACCGTTAATAACAATAATGTTTATACTAGTGAGTCTATTCTTCTTGGTACGGAAGCTCGTGTTAAGGGTAGTACTGCTAGCAAGTCCGTTAACAGTGTCATTGCTATTGGTAAAGGTGCCGAAGGTAGTGCTACATCTGCGATTTCATTAGGTATTAATGCCAATGTATCTGCTGAGAATGCTATGGCTCTAGGTCCAAGCTCGAAGGCAAGTGCATATAATGGTGTTGCTTTAGGTTCATTCTCCGAAGCTACGACCGCAGGTGGTACAGATGGATATAACGCGAATACATCTCGTACCGATAAATATGCGGGCTTAACAGGTCTTGCTTTAACAGCAAAAACAGGTGCTGTATCTATTGGTAATAGCAGTACGACACGTCAAATTACAAATCTTGCGGCTGGCACTAATGATACAGATGCTGTTAACGTTGCACAGTTAAAGAGTGTTAACTTAGCCGTTAAAGGCAATACAGGTACTGGTGGTGATGTTAATTTAGCGACCAATCCTTTAACAATTAAAGGTAATGATAATTACATAACTACAAGTGCAAGTGGTAATACTGTCAATATTTCAGGGAAAGTACAAAATATTAATGTAAGTAATGGCACTGCTACGGCAGCTACAGGTATGGCAGATGCTAATAATGTAGCAGCAGCTATTAACAATGCAGTTTCACAAAATGCATATACCTGGAATTTAACGGCAGATAACGATACGGCAGGTAGCAGATCTACTATCAATAAGGAAGGTACTGTTAAATTCAGTGGTGATTCTAATATTACTGTAGCGAGAAATGGTAATACAATTACGACTAGCTTAAATAAATCAATTACCGTAGATTCCGTAAAAGCTAATAAATCTATAACCACTGGATCTGGTTCAAACCAAATTACTCTTGATGGTACTAGTGGTGCTGTAACAGGTAGAACCTTTAGCGGACAATCCTTTGCTGCTGGTGATAATGTGTTGAGTAATACAACACTTCAAATTGGTCCTTCTACAGGTGGGAATAATGTATCTATTACCAGAGATGGTCTTATTGCAAAAACTGGTACAAAAACTGTTAAGTTTGGTACGAGTGGTATTGATGCAGGTAATCAACAAATAACGGGTGTTTCTAGTGGCGGTAATGTAGGAACTAATGCTGCTAATATTACAGATGTTAAGAATGCAGTATCTGATGTTACATTAAAACTAGATACAAACTTTAAAACTGGTAATGTTAAGCTTAGTGATGGATCTCTTAAAATAGTTGGTGCAAATGGCATCAGAACTGATTTGACTGGTACAAATAAAGATAATCTTGTTATCGGTTTAGATTCGAATACTATTAAAGCTACAACAAATGGCATAGGGTTATCCGGTGATTCTGGAACTATGCTTAGAAAGTTCCTTAAGGATGGTCATGCAGATTTTAAAATCAGTGGTGATGGAGCTCTTGTTACTACCAGTGGTACAGCTACTGGTGTGCAAGTATCTGTAGACAAATCCAAAGTGAAAGATTTAGCAGTAGAAGCGGTAACTGTAAGTAAAGCTAATGCTGTAGATAATCCTATTACGGTAACCCCAACAGCGAGCACAAATTCTAAGGATTATGCCATCGGTATCGATACAACAAAACTTGCGGCTAAAACGGATTTAACATACCGTGCTAATAGTGCGGCAGATGCTAATGCGAAGAAGGTTTCTTTATCTAAAGGTCTTAACTTTGTAGATGGTGACTCCACAGTTGCTACTGTTGATAATGATGGTAAAGTATCCTTTGATCTTAATACGACAACTAAGAATCAAATCAACACGAATACCACAGATATTGCTGCTAATAAGGGTAATATCACTAAAAATACAGCCGCTATTGCTACTAATACAGCAGCGTTAGCTAGAAATATCTCCCTTGGTGCAGATACTGGCACTGCGTCCAGCCAATCCTTGAGCACTGCTGATGTGGCATTTAATGTGAAAGGCGCAACAGGTGACTTTGTATCTACTAATATGAATGGTAATACAGTTGAGATTTCCACAAAGCGTGCGACTATTAACAGCAATGCTACGACAGGTGAAGCATCTGTAACAGGTAATGATGGCTTGGCAACTGCGCAAAATGTAGCTGATGCTATCAACAAAGCGGCGGATGCAGCAAAAGCAGGTGCGGCTTGGAATATTACAACGAATTCCAGCACAACCGATAAAACGGCTGTTAAAGGCGGCGATACCGTAGATCTTGTTAATGGTGATAACATCGAGATTACACAAGATGGTACAGATAAAAAGAAGATTACTGTTGCTACTAAGAAAGATATTACCGTTGATTCTGTAACAGCTAATAACAAAGTAACTGTTGGTTCTGGTGCGAATAAAATTACCTTGGATGGCACTGATGGCTCTGTAACGGGTAAAGCTTTCACAGGCACATCATTTACAGGTACATCCTTCACGGCAGGTAATACGGTTATCAATACAAATGGTTTAACGAATGGTACAACGGCCATTACAGGCACTGGTATAACAACAGACAATGTGACCGTTGGTGGTATTTCCATTGATAAAACGGCTGGCATCAATGCTGGTAATAAGGTCATTAGCAATGTGGCTAGCGGTGGCACTACATTGACGAATGCGGCGAATATCGGCGATGTTCAAAATGCAGTGGCTAACTTATCTCAAAACCTCAATATTACGGACGGCACACATGACGGCACTGTAGACCTTAAAAACCAAAAACTTAATGTAGCTGGTGCTAATGGCGTAACAGCGACTGTTAATAACCAAACGATTACAGTTGGTTTAGATGCTGACACAGTTAATGCTACCACTAAGGGTATTGGCCTCACTGCTGACACTGGTTCCACAGGTAATAAATACCTTAAAGACGGGGACGTATCCTTTGCCGTGACCGGTGATGGCAGTCTTGTGAGCACATCTGCTACGACAGCAGGGGTGAAAGTTGCTGTTAATTCCGCAACTATCGCTGCTGGTACAGATGGCACAATTACGGCTCCTACCACTGATGGCGTAGCAACTGCTAAAAATGTAGCTGATGCTATCAATGCAGTTAAAAAAGCGTCTAAAACTGAAATCACTGCTAATACAGGTGAAGCAGCTAATGCAACAACTGGTAATGTGACATTAACATCTACTACGGCAGCTGATGGTCATACTATTTATGACGTAAAACTCAACGATAAGGTGACATTAGGTTCTGGTGCTAATGCGGTAACTATCGATGGTACAACGGGTGCTATTACCGGTAAAACGGCTACTATTGGTGGCGTTACTGTAAATGGTACGGCTAATACTATTGGCGGCTTATCTAATACAACTTGGAATGGCACAGCCGTATCTGGACGTGCTGCAACAGAAGACCAATTGAAAGCAGCAACTGGTGCTACGACATTGAAGTTCACAGGTGATGTAGCAACCAATACTGGTTCCGTAAATCTTAAGGATGATACATTTGGTATTAAAGGTGATAATAAATATATTTCTACTGACGTAAACGGTAAAAATGTAAATCTTACAGTCTCTGAAGCAGAGGTTAAAAAATCTGCTGTAGCTGCTGTAACAGTCAGCACAGATACAACAGATGCCAATAATCCATTGACTGTAACCCCAACAACTAGTGCAGATGGTACAACTAAGGATTACAAAGTAACGATTGATGGTACTAAGATTGCGAATAAGACGAACTTGTCCTACAAAGCAAATGATGGTACTGCAAAACAAGTTTCCTTAGCAGATGGCTTAGACTTCACAAATGGTACTTTGACGACTGCATCCATCGATGATAAAGGCGTTGTAAAATATGATGTAAACACAGCATCTATCACTGCAGGTACAGATGGTACAATTACAGGCCCAACTACTGATGGTGTAGCAACTGCTCAAAACGTAGCAGATGCTATCAATGCGGCTAAAAAGGCTTCTAAAACTGAAATCACTGCTAACACTGGTGAAGCAGCTAATGCAACGACAGGTAATGTGACATTAACATCTACTACAGCTGCTGATGGTCATACTATTTATGACGTAAAACTCAATGATAAAGTGACACTTGGTTCTGGCGCTAATGCTGTAACTATCGATGGTACAACAGGTGCTATTACAGGTAAAACTGCTACTATTGGTGGCGTTACTGTAAATGGTACGGCTAATACTATTGGCGGTTTATCTAATACAACTTGGAATGGCACAGCTACTACTGGCCGAGCTGCAACAGAAGACCAATTGAAAGCAGTGGCAGATGCTGCGGGTAGCCAAACTTGGGAAATCACAGCAGATAAAGATGC
>NZ_KE150483.1:871266-873374 GCF_000411535.1 Veillonella sp. HPA0037 | reverse complement strand
GTAAACGGTAAAAATGTAAATCTTACAGTCTCTGAAGCAGAGGTTAAAAAATCTGCTGTAGCTGCTGTAACAGTCAGCACAGATACAACAGATGCTAATAATCCATTGACTGTAACACCTACAACTAGTGCAGATGGTACAACTAAGGATTACAAAGTAACTATTGATGGTACTAAGATTGCTAACAAGACAAACTTGTCCTACAAAGCAAATGGTGGTACAGCAAAACAAGTTTCCTTAGCCGATGGCTTGAACTTCAAAAATGGTACGTTAACAACTGCATCTATCGATGATAATGGCGTTGTAAAATATGATGTAAATACTGCATCTATCACTGCAGGTACAGATGGTACAATTACAGGCCCAACTACAGATGGTGTGGCTACAGCTAAAAATGTAGCTGATGCTATTAATGCAGCTAAAAAAGCATCTAAAACAGAAATCACTGCTAATACTGGTGAAGCAGCTAATGCAACAACAGGTAATGTGACATTAACATCTATCACAGCTGCTGATGGTCATACTGTTTATGATGTAAAACTCAATGATAAGGTGACACTTGGTTCTGGCGCTAATGCTGTAACTATCGATGGTACAACAGGTGCTATTACAGGTAAGACTGCTACTATCGGTGGTGTTACTGTTAACGGTACGGCTAATACTATTGGTGGCTTATCTAATACAACATGGAATGGCACAGCTACTACTGGCCGAGCTGCAACAGAAGATCAATTGAAAGCTGTTGCAGATGCTGCATCTAGTCAAACTTGGAATATTACGGCAGATAAAGCAGGTACAACTGGTAATCAAACAGGTACTAAGAAAAATGCTACTGTTGGCAAGGATGAAACTGTCGAATTGGTTGCAGGGGATAACCTTACAATCAATCAAAATGAACGTAAGTTTACTTATTCCTTGAATAAAGACCTTGCTAATTTGACTAGCGTATCCATTGGTACTGGTACAACTGAAACCATTAAACTTGATGGCGCAACTGGTAAAATCACTGCTAAAAATGCAGTTATCGGTGGTGTAACTGTCGATGGTGATAATCATCATGTAACTGGCTTGGCCAATACAACTTGGAATGGTACAGCTACAACTGGCCGAGCTGCGACGGAAGATCAATTGAAAGCCGTAGCCGAAACGGCTAAAACGACTACTGATGCAGTTAACTTGAAATTCACTGGTGATACAAATACATCCCCTGGTGTAGTTAATCTGAAAGACGATACATTGGGCGTTGTTGGTGATGGTAAATATGTATCTACTGATGCGAATGGCAAGAATTTGACTGTGAAAGTATCTGAAGCAGAGGTTAAAAAATCTGCTGTCGCTGCCGTAACAGTAAGCACAGATACAACAGATGCCAATAATCCATTGACTGTAACACCGACAACTAGTGCGGATGGTACAACTAAGGATTACAAGGTAACTATTGATGGTACTAAGATTGCGAATAAGACTAACTTGTCCTATAAAGCAAATGATGGTACTGCAAAACAAGTTTCATTAGCCGATGGTTTGAACTTCAAGAATGGTACATTAACAACTGCATCTATCGATGATAATGGCGTTGTGAAATACGATGTAAATACAGCATCTATCACTGCTGGTGCAGATGGGACAATTACAGGTCCAACTACTGATGGTGTAGCAACAGCTCAAAACGTAGCTGATGCAATCAATGCAGCTAAAAAAGCGTCTAAAACTGAAATCACTGCTAACACTGGTGAAGCAGCTAATGCAACAACAGGTAATGTGACATTAACATCTACTATAGCTGCTGATGGACATACTATTTATGATGTAAAACTCAACGATAAAGTAACGTTGGGATCTGGTGCTAATGCGGTAACAATAGATGGTACCGCTGGTAAAGCTACGATTGGGTCCTCTGTCATTAATGGTGTCAATAACACATTCACTACAGGTGGTGCTAAGGCCGTAACCTTAGATGGTGCCACAGGCACAATTACAGGTACAACTGCCAATATCGGTGGTGTTACTGTTAACGGTACAGCTAATACTATTGGCGGCTTATCTAATACAACTTGGAATGGTACTGCTACTACTGGCCGAGCTGCAACAGAAGACCAATTGAAAGC
>NZ_KE150483.1:869529-870676 GCF_000411535.1 Veillonella sp. HPA0037 | reverse complement strand
TTAAAACTGGTAATGTAACAGTAACTGGTGGTACTACAAACGATATGACTGGTTTGTCCAACACTACTGTGACCGGTGCAGACTTTGCTACAAAAGGCCGTGCTGCTACAGAAGAACAATTGAAAGCTGCCACTGGGGCTACTACATTGAAGTTCACAGGTGATGTAGCAACCAATACTGGTTCCGTAAATCTTAAGGATGATACATTCGGTATTAAAGGTGATGGTAAATACATCTCTACTGACGTAAACGGTAAAAATGTAAATCTTACAGTCTCTGAAGCAGAAGTTAAAAAATCTGCTGTCGCTGCCGTAACAGTCAGCACAGATACAACAGATGCTAATAATCCATTGACCGTAACACCTACAGCGAGTGCAGATGGTACCACTAAGGATTACAAGGTAACTATCGATGGTACTAAGATTGCTAATAAGACGAACTTGTCCTATAAGGCAAATGATGGTACTGCAAAACAAGTCTCCTTAGCCGATGGTTTGAATTTCAAGAATGGTACATTAACAACTGCATCTATCGATGATAATGGCGTTGTGAAATACGATGTAAATACAGCATCTATCACTGCTGGTACAGATGGTACAATTACAGGTCCAACTACAGATGGTGTAGCAACAGCTCAAAACGTAGCTGATGCTATCAATGCAGCTAAAAAAGCATCTAAAACAGAAATCACGGCTAATACCGGTGAAGCAGCTAATGCAACAACAGGCAATGTAACGCTTACATCTACTACAGCTGCTGATGGTCATACTATTTATGATGTAAAACTCAACGATAAAGTAACGTTGGGCTCTGGTGCTAATGCGGTAACAATAGATGGTACAGCAGGCAAGGCAACTATTGGTTCTTCCATTGTGGATGGTGTAAACAGTACATTCACTACAGGTGGCGCTAATGCTGTTAAGTTAGATGGTGCAGCCGGCACAATTAAGACTGGTACAGTAACAGTAACTGGTGGTACAACAAACGACATCACTGGCTTGTCTAACACAACTGTAACTAGTGCAGACTTTGCAACAAAAGGCCGTGCAGCTACTGAAGAACAATTAAAAGCTGTAGGCGAACAAACATGGCAAATCACGGCAGATAAAGATGCTACTACATCTGGTGCTCAAACAGGTACTAAGAA
>NZ_KE150483.1:867957-869519 GCF_000411535.1 Veillonella sp. HPA0037 | reverse complement strand
GCAGATAAAGATGCTACTACATCTGGTGCTCAAACAGGTACTAAGAAAAATGCTAAAGTAGGTAAAGACGATAAAGTTCAATTGATTGCTGGTGAAAACCTTACAGTAAACCAAAACGAACGAGACTTCACATACTCCTTGAATAAAGATCTTGTGAAGATGAATTCTGCAACCTTTGAAGCCACAGGTGGTAGAACTACTGTTATTAAAGGCGATAGCATCGTTCAAACTGATGGCACAAAAGTGAATACATCTACAGCAGGTGGTAGTACCGTTGCAGATGGTACTAAGTCCACAGAAACTACAGCAGATGGTCAAGTCATTAAAGATGGTGCTAAGTCTAACAAGTCCACTGTAGATAGTAATGTTATTGATGATGGTAATGGTAATGTAAATACATCCAATGCTACATCTAACACAATTACAGATGGTACAAATACAAGTACAGTTACTGCTGGTAAAGCACAAATTGGTACAGTAGGTATCGACGGTGTAGCAAGCAAGATTACTACAGGTGGTGCTAATGCTGTTGTGATTAATGGTGCAGATGGCACAGTTAAGACTGGGACAGTAACGGTAATTGGTGGTACTACAAACGATATTACTGGTTTGTCTAATACCACCGTAACCGCAGCAGACTTTGCAACGAAAGGCCGTGCGGCTACAGAAGAACAATTAAAAGCTGTAGGCGAACAAACATGGCAAATCACTGCAGATAAAGATGCTACTACATCTGGTGTACAAACAGGTACTAAGAAAGATGCCAAGGTAGGTAAAGACGATAAAGTTCAATTGATCGCTGGTGAAAACCTCACAGTGAACCAAAATGAACGAGACTTCACATACTCCTTGAATAAAGATCTTGTGAAGATGAATTCTGCAACCTTTGAAGCAACAGGCGGTAAAACAACTGTTATCAAAGGCGATAGCATTGTTCAAACAGATGGAACAAAAGTGAATACATCTACTGCAGCGGGTAATACCGTAGTCGATGGTGCTAAATCTACAGCCACTACAGCTGATGGGACAACTGTAACTACTGCTAACGGAAATACTAATTACGCAGCAGATGGTGTACGTATCAATACAACTGGTAAGACTCCTGTATCGTTAACGGATGCCGGTTTAGATAATGGCAATAATGTAATTAAAAATGTTGCCAGTGGTCATGTGAATAATGATGCTACAGATAATACAAATGCAGCTAACATTGCAGATGTGAAAAAAGCAACAACTACAGTGACTGCAAATGCCGGTGAAGCAGCTAATGCAACGACAGGTAATGTAACATTAACATCTACTACAGCGGCAGATGGTCATACTATTTATGATGTAAAACTCAACGATAAAGTAACGTTGGGCTCTAGTGCTAATGCGGTAACGATTGATGGTACAGCAGGCAAGGCAACTTTTGGCTCTTCCGTTGTGGATGGCGTAAACAACACATTTACTACTGGTGGCGCTAATGCTGTTAAGTTAGATGGTGCAGCCGGCACAATTAAGACTGGTACAGTAACAGTAACTGGTGGTACTACAAACGATATCACTGGTTTGTCTAACAC
>NZ_KE150483.1:866454-867296 GCF_000411535.1 Veillonella sp. HPA0037 | reverse complement strand
GAACAAACATGGCAAATCACGGCAGATAAAGATGCTACTACATCTGGTGCTCAAACAGGTACTAAGAAGGATGCTAAGGTAGGTAAAAATGACAAAGTTCAATTGATTGCTGGCGAAAACATGACAGTAAACCAAAATGAACGAGACTTTACATTCACTCTTAACAAAGATCTTGTGAAGATGAATTCTGCAACCTTTGAAGCAACAGGCGGTAAAACAACTGTTATTAAAGGCGATAGCATTGTTCAAACCGATGGCACAAAAGTGAATACATCTACAGCAGGTGGTAATACAGTTGCAGATGGTACTAAGTCCACAGAAACTACAGCAGATGGTCAAGTGATTAAAGACGGTACTAAAACAAATACATCCACTGTTGATGAAAACACATTAGTTGATGGTGCTAAATCTAATAAAGCTACTGTAGATAGTAATGTTGTTGATGATGGTACTGGTAATGTAAATACATCCAATGCTACATCTAATACAATTACAGATGGTACAAATAGAAGTACAATCACAGCTGGTAAAGCTACAATTGGTTCCTCTGTTATTGATGGTGTAAATAACACATTCACTACTGGTGGCGCAAATGCTGTTAAGTTAGATGGTGCAGTCGGCACAATTAAGACTGGTACAGTAACAGTAACTGGCGGTACAACAAATGATATCACTGGCTTGTCCAACACAACCGTAACCGCAGCAGACTTTGCAACGAAAGGCCGTGCCGCTACAGAAGAACAATTGAAAGCTGTAGGCGAACAAACATGGCAAATCACGGCAGATAAAGATGCTACTACATCTGGTGCTCAAACAGGTACTAAGAAGGATGCTAAGGTAGG
>NZ_KE150483.1:865370-866049 GCF_000411535.1 Veillonella sp. HPA0037 | reverse complement strand
TAAGAAGGATGCTAAGGTAGGTAAAGATGACAAAGTTCAATTGATTGCTGGCGAAAACATGACAGTAAACCAAAATGAACGAGACTTTACATTCATCCTTAACAAAGATCTTGTGAAGATGAACTCTGCTACATTCCTTGGTACAGGCAGTAATACAACAGTCATTACTGGCAACAGTATTACACAAACTGCGGGTACTCAAACGAATACATCTACTGCAGGTGGCAACACTGTAGCTGATGGTACTAAGTCCACAGAAACTACAGCAGCTGGTCAAGTGATTAAAGATGGTGCTAAGTCTAATAAATCTACTGTAGATAACAATGTAATTGATGATGGTAATGGCAATGTAAATACATCCAATGCTACATCAAATACGATTACAGATGGTACAAATACTACAGCAACAACATCTAGCTCTGTAACGGTTAAAGATAATGCTGGTAACAGCACAGTTATTACAAAAGATAATGTTACAACTGGTGTAGGTGCTAACAAAATCACTCTTGATGGTATAGCTGGTAAGGCTACAGTTGGCGCCTCTGTAGTTGATGGTGTAAACAACACATTCACTACAGGTGGTACTAATGCTGTTAAGTTAGATGGTGTAGCCGGTACAATCAAAACTGGTACAGTAACAGTAACTGGTGGTACTACAAACGACATCACTGGCTTGTCT
>NZ_KE150483.1:749148-861755 GCF_000411535.1 Veillonella sp. HPA0037 | reverse complement strand
CAAAATGAACGAGACTTTACATTCACCCTTAACAAAGATCTTGTGAAGATGAACTCTGCCACATTCCTTGGTACAGGCACCAATAAAACTGTTATTACTGGCGATTCCATTACGCAAACTGCAGGTACTCAAACAAATACATCTACTGCAGCAGGTAATACTGTAGCTAATGGTACTAAGTCCACAGAGACTACTGCAGCTGGTCAAGTGATTAAAGACGGTGCTAAGACTAATACTTCTACTGTTGATGAAAATACAATTGTAGATGGTACTAAGTCAAATAAATCCACTGTGGATGGTAATACTATTACAGATGGTACAAATACTACAGCAACAACATCTAGCTCTGTAACTGTCAAAGATAATGCTGGTAACAGCACCGTTATTACAAAAGATAATGTTACAACTGGTGTTGGTGGTAACAAAATTACTCTTGATGGTACAGCTGGTAAGGCTACAGTTGGCGCCTCTGTAGTTGATGGTGTAAATAATACATTCACTACAGGTGGTGCTAATGCTGTTAAGTTAGATGGTGCAGCAGGTACAATCAAGACTGGTACTGTAACAGTAACTGGTGGTACAACAAACGATATTACTGGTTTGTCTAACACAACAGTAAATTCTGCAGACTTTGCAACGAAAGGCCGTGCGGCTACAGAAGAACAATTAAAAGCTGTAGGCGAACAAACATGGCAAATCACGGCAGATAAAGATGCTACTACTTCTGGTGTTCAAACAGGTACTAAGAAGGATGCTAAGGTTGGTAAAGATGATAAAGTTCAATTGATTGCTGGTGAAAACATGACAGTAAATCAAAATGAACGAGACTTTACATTCACCCTTAACAAAGATCTTGTGAAGATGAACTCTGCCACATTCCTTGGTACAGGCAGTAATACAACAGTCATTACTGGTAACAGTATTACACAAACTGCGGGTGCTCAAACGAATACATCTACAGCAGCCGGTAACACGATAGCAAATGGTACTAAATCCACAGAAACCACAGCAGATGGTCAAGTCATTAAAGATGGTGCTAAGTCTAACAAGTCCACTGTAGATAGTAATGTTATCGATGATGGTAATGGTAATGTAAATACATCCAATGCAACATCGAATACCATTACAGATGGTACAAATACATCTACTATAACTGCTGGTAAAGCCAACATTGGAAACATTGCTGTTGATGGTGTGAACAATAAGATTACTATGGGGAATGGTGCAAGTCCTGTTACACTAGATGGCGCTAATGGTCATTTGGATGGTTTAACTAATACAACATGGGTTCCAGGTGTAACAAAAGCTACTACTGGCCGTGCTGCTACAGAAGATCAATTGCAACAAGTATCTGATGCAGTAGGCGCTGGTTGGAAGGTGAATACTGGTACCGTTGCTGGTTCTAGCGGTGTATCTAATGGTGCTGCTTCAACTAAGGTATCCAGTGGTGAAGAAGTAAAACTTCAAGCCGGAGATAACCTTGTTATCGACCAAAATGGCAAAACAGTATCTTATTCTTTGAATAAAGACCTTACTAAGATGAATTCTGCAACCTTTGAAGCAACAGGCGGTAAAACAACTGTTATCAAAGGCGATAGCATCGTTCAAACAGATGGTGGTAAAACAAATACATCTAATGCAGCGGGTAACACTGTTGTAGATGGTAATAAATCCACTGCTACAACTGCAGCGGGTACTACTATCACTGATGGTGCTAAGACGAACACATCTACAGCTGATAAAAATGTAATTGATGATGGCGCAGGTAATACTAATGTATCCAATGCAACTAGTAATACATTGAAAAATGCAGCTGGTGATGAAACTAAGGCTGATGCTAAGGGGGTAACTGTTAAAGATGCTGCTGGCAACAATGCAACTTTCACTAAAGATGGCATAACGATTACAAAAACTGGTAAAGATACGGTTTCCTTGACTAGCAATGGCCTCGATAATGGCAAGAATAAGATTGTGAATGTTGCGGCTGGTGTGGCGAATACAGATGCAGTTAATGTTGGTCAGTTGAAAGAATATGCTGCTAAGTCCACTACAGAATTGACTGCTAATGGTGGTCAACCTGCAGGTAGTACGACGGGCAATATTGTATTAACTAAGACAACTGCTGCCGATGGTCATACAATTTATGACAATAAGTTGAATGATAAGATTACCTTAGGGACAGATCCAACGAAGGCGGTTACAGTAGATGGTACTACTGGCACGGTAACAGGCTTAACTAATAAAACTTGGACACCAGGTTCTATCGTTTCTGGCCGTGCGGCTACAGAGGATCAATTGAAAGAGGCCGTAGCTGATTCTGGTTGGAAGGCTGCTGTTGATAAAGAAGGATCTGGTCAAAGCACTGTTGTAGGTACAAGCCCTGAAAAAATCAAGGCTGAAGAAACCGTTACTTTCAAAGCAGGCAATAACATGATGGTTACTCAAACAGGTAAATCTATCAGTTATGCGGTAAATCCTGAGCTTACAGACATGAAGTCTGCTACATTTAAGGATGCGGCTGGCAATACAACGGTAACGAATGGTAATGGTATTACCATTACGCCTGGTAGTGCGAACCCTACAAATCCACATGCAGGCCCTGTATCCTTAACGAAGGATGGCCTCAATAATGGTAATAACCAAATTAAAGGGGTGGCGCCTGGTACAGATCCAACAGATGCAGTGAATGTATCTCAATTAAATGCGTCCAATGCAAATACTAGCCAAGCTATCAATCAAATAGCAGGTGAAGTACAACATGTTGGTGCTCATGCAGCGGCAATGGCAGCATTGAAACCTATTCAATACGATCCATTAGAACCAACACAAGTCATGGCCGGTGTAGGCAACTATCGCGGTGAAACTGCGGCAGCCCTTGGCCTTGCGCATTACACAAATGAAAACACTATGTTCAACGTAGGCGTTTCCGTTGGTGGTAACCATAATATGGTTAATGCTGGTGTAACTCATAAATTTGGTTACAGCCCAGAAAAGAAAAATATTCCAGATCGTTACAAAGCAGGCCCTATTAGCTCTGTGTATGTAATGCAAGATGAAGTCTCTAGCCTTAAAAAGGAAAATGCAGAACAAAAATATGTTATCGCTGATCAAGCGGCGCGTCTTACTACGTTAGAAGCTGAGAACGAACAACAACGTCGTGAATTGGCAGAAACGAAGAAGGGCTTAGATGATTTGAAAGCAGCGGTAGATAAATTGTTAGCATCCAAAGGCTAAGTAATATATGATTGATAATAAAAATCAACTTGTAAAGATATAATAATCTTGGAATAAAATAAAGAACCCTCTTAACTACGATACTTATACCCTGATAGGTATAAAACGTATGCAAGGGGGTTCTTTGCATTTTTGATATAAGTTATTATTTAAAATGCATGACATATGAATGACTTCTCATATGTTATATGATATAATACGGTAATATTATGGAAAGTTTAATGTAATCTCTTGAGGTTTATTATGGGGAGTCATTATGTTAACATCATTACAACGCTGGTTCTCAGTAGATACCATATTACCGATGAAGGATCGACTGGGGCCGGTAGATACTACAAAAAACTTATATAATAAATACTTAAAAATAGCTTGGCCTGCGACCTTGCAAGGACTCATGATGCAGTTGATGACTGCCATTGATTTGGCTATGGTAGGCTCCTTGGGTGCCTCTGCACTGGCTTCTGTAGGTATCATGGGACAACCAGAAATGGTTATGCTCGTCATTTGCCGGGCCTTATCGATTGCAGTCACCGCAATTATTGCGCGCCGTCATGGTGAAGGTGATGTAGATGGCATGAATGCAGTGCTCAAGCAATCCATACTACTGAACTTTTTAATTTATATTCCATTGCTTGCTACGTGCTTATTTAATTTAGAGCATATTTTGCGATTTACCGGCGCAGAGGATGGGTATATTGAAACGGCTGTTTGGTATGGTCGGTTCATTGTCATGAGCCTTGTGTTCCAGTCCTTTAGCCAAATTGTAGGGGGCGCTCTCATCGGCTATGGTAATACAAAGGTTATCTTTAAATCCAATGTGGTAGGGAATATATTAAATACGATTATGAATTTCTTCTTAATCTATGGTATTGCCTTTTTCCCAGAATTTGGTGTCATGGGGGCCGGTATTTCGACGCTCATCAGTAGTGCCGTTATCGCAGCATTGCTATTGCGGGCTATTTCGCAACATACCAAGACTGGTCTAACCTTATTGCATCCGTCAAAATGGCGCTTTGAGCGTTCCGTACTTCATACGATATTCCACGTAGGGGGTAGCTCTTTAGGGGAGCAGTTCTTTGAACGTTTTGGTATGTATACATATACCATGATTGTGGCATCCCTTGGTGCCGTACCGTTGGCTGCACATTATGTGTGTATGAATTTGATGGATATATTCTATTACTTTGCCATGGGCCTTGGCTTTGCCGGGGCTTCTCATACGGGGCAAAACTTAGGACATAAACGGCCGGATTTAGCGAAGGCTTTTGGTCGTATCGGTGCTCGCATGGGTTTATTTGTGGGGGTCGTTAGCGGTCTCATTTTTATTAGTGCCGGTCATTTGCTGGTACAAGCCTATACTCGTGAAAGCGAGGTTGTCACATTAGCTACGGCATTGATGGGCATTATGGCTATCGCTGCCTTTCCTCAAGCACTACAACAGGTCTTTGCAGGCGTGTTGAAAGGTGCAGGTGATACCTTCTATATCATGAATTATTCATTAATTAGCGTTGCTGTTATTCGCCCAATCATTACCTATATACTATGTATTACATTAGGTCTAGGCCTATATGGGGCATGGATTTCTCTATGCTTAGATCAATCGTTACGGCTTGTTTGTGCCTACATACGTTTTATAGGTGGTTCATGGCAGCATAAGGTGGTATAGGTACATTGAAACTTTTAAAATAGTTTATGAAAGTTTTATGAAAAACTTCTTGCCTAGTAATTAAGAATGGTATACAATACAGATGTGGAATAAATGACACGTTGGGGAACGTGTTGTTTGTAAAAATCATCAATTTCACGTATATATGTAAGGGATATATATATGAATATAAAGAGGCATCGGCCAGTAATGGTTGATGCCTCTTTTATATGCGTGTGCACATGACTAAGCCCCCAGATAAACAGGGGGCTTGTAGTATGTTTATGAGATTAATTATAGATTATTACATTCTAGCCATGCGGCCATAGCTTTTTTGCCTGCTGCTGGTAGGGACTCGGAGAATACTCGTGCATCTTTGCGGATTCTAGGAATATCAATGCCCGCATTACATAGCTCTGCACAGTGGCCCACAAGCCAGCTTTCAATAACGGTCGGATCTGCCTCTAGGTGAAATTGCAATCCTAAAATATGATTGCCAATCGAAAAGGCTTGGTTAGGACAGAGGTCTGTTTCAGCAAGGCGAACGGCACCTTCTGGAATGTCAAATTCATCGCCATGCCAGTGTAGAACAGGTGTATTGCCTAAGAGGGCTAGTGGTGTATGTTGCCCTTCAGCAGTAAAACGCAATGGTCCAAAGCCGATTTCCTTTTTGCCATGGCTCATAGGGCCCACATGGCCGCCCATGATGCGGGAAATAAGTTGCGCTCCAAGACAGATGCCGAGTAATGGTTTTTTACTATCGATGCGGTCCTTAATAAACTTGATTTCATCGGTTAAAAAAGGATAGATTTCTTCGTCGTATGCACCAATAGGTGCCCCACAGACGATAACAAGATCTGCCTTACTTGCATCGTACTGATTAAAGTCAGCAAGGGGGGCCTCAATATATTCTAAGGTAAAGCCGCGTTCTATTAATAAAGGTTCTAAAATACCTGCGTTTTCAAAGTGGATATGACGTACTACATAGGCTGTTTTACTCATGGTTCCTCCTTATAACTATGTACAACTATCTAGTGCTAGTATATCATATTCTATAGAATTTTATGTGAGCTTTCACACAAAGTAAAGCAAGTGGGAAGAGTCATGTTTACTTTCATACAATTATATCGAATAATATCGTTGGCATGACCGAAAATTTGTATATATTCATAAGGTTTTCATTAGAATATTGATTTTTTTCGAAGTGTTGTGTACAATAGAATTATCGTTAAAAAAGCCCTTATGTATGTAAGGGTGATTAATGGAGGGAATAATACAATGAATAAAAAATTAGTAGCATTATTGGCTGTAGCTACAATGGGTATTTCTGTTGTAGGTGCTACACCACAAACACAATTTACAAAAGGTGAAACTCAAGTTGATCTTGGCGCTGCAAGCGTTGAAACTAAAGCAGACGGTTTTAAAGCTGCTCACAAATGGAATTTCGATGGCAATATCACTCACGCATTACGCGACAAAACTGCTATCCAATACGGTTACCATGGTTTGAACTCTAAACATGTTGATTCCAACATGCAAGAAGTAAACTTGATTCAAACATTGAGCAAAAACTTTGCATTGTATGGTGGTTTTGGTCGTATTCATAGCGATGCTATCAACCATACAAACAATATCGCTCAAGTTGGTATTATCGGTAAAACTGCTTTAGGTTCTAAAGTAGACGTATACGGCAAAGCTGGTATCGGTACAAAAGAAACTACAACTTGGGAAGCAGGTTTAGGTTACAAAGCAACTGATGATCTTGATATCAATGCTGGTTACCGTTATGTAAATACAAAAGCAACTGATAACCACAATGTATCTTTCCAAGGTCCTGTAGTTGGCTTGTCCTACCGTTTCGGTGGCGCTGAAAAAGCTGAACCAATCGTTATGACTCCAGCACCAGCTCCAGCTCCTGTAGTTGAACACACTGCAGCACCTGTACAAAAACCAGCTAAAGCTGATTACTATGTACAATCCATCTACTTTGATTCTGACCAAGACGTTCCTCGTGCAGACCAAGGTGCTAACTTACAAGCTGCATTGAACGCTGCTAACCAATACAAAAACGACCAAGTAAAATTGTTGGGCAATGCTGATACTGATGCTAACCCTCAATACAACATTGGCTTGTCCGAACGCCGTGTACAAGATGTTGCACAATACTTGGTAAATAATGGTGTAGATGCTAACCGTTTGATCGGTATCGCTAATGGTGATGCAAAACCTGTTGCTACTAATGCAACTGCAAACGGCAAAGCTGAAAACCGTCGTGTAGACGTTTTCATTCACCGCTAATTTGAGTTCTCTCAATTTAATCTAAGCCTATACAAGTCCATCTTTTCGTCTCTCTATATATTTTGAGTGCGATAAGATGGACTTTTGTGTTATACTAAATCTATTAGAAATACTACTGTACATATGTAATTTGATCGTTGTCATATAGCTTTCATTTACATTGTGTACAATACTTACCATGTGTTTAGTAAAAGTGAGTTATTAGTATGGAAAAATTTAAATATTATAAGGAGCTTATCGGCGCGATTATCCTTGCAGGACTCATGATATTGGTGGCCTTGCGCATTAGCGATATAGCATCGGGCATCGATGCATTGATAACGGCCTTTGTACCGCTTATCGTAGGTGCCTGCATGGCCTTTGTCCTCGATATTCTCGTCGTCCGCTATGAATGTTGGTTATGGCCGCGTATCGAATCGGGGTGGCGGTATAAGATTCGTCGTCCGTTGAGCATTATCCTATCCTTTGTGACGATTAGTCTCATTGTGTACTTTATTGCCCGTATGGCTGTGCCGCAGTTAGTGCATTCCATTACACTTATCGTGTCCGCAGCACCGCAGCTATATCTAGACTTTCAACATTGGATTTATCATTTAAGTAATACCATTCCATTGGCCTCGAACCCTACGGTATTAAATACCTTGAATGGTGAAAGTGTAGTTAACTATACGCGTGAATGGGGGACCAAGGGTGGCACCTATGTGGTGAATACGATGGGCACGATTCTTTCGTGGACCGTAAATATTGCATTAGGTCTTATCTTTGCCATTTACATGCTACTCGATAAGGAACGCCTCATGTCGCAAGGTAAGCGTATTTTGAAAGCCTATGCATCTGATACGTGGGTGAATCGTGTAACCTATGTGGCCAAGGTTGCTGTTCAAACATTTAGTAGTTTCTTTGTAGGACAGTTTATCGATGCCTTGATTTTAGGTATCATGGTGGGCGTTACATTATGGATTTGTAATATTTCCTATGCTACGACCATTGCCTGTGTTATTGGTCTCACCGGTTTAATTCCATTAGTGGGTATATATGTAGGCGGCTTGATGGGAGCCGTTATATTGCTTACTATTAGCCCTATGGATGCGTTGATTTACGTCATCATTTTAGAAGTTTTACATCAAATTGAAAGCAATGTGATCTACCCAAAAATCGTAGGTAATTCTGTAGGGTTACCTGGCTTATGGGTATTTGCCGCTGTTATCATAGGCGGTAGTTTGATGGGCGTTACAGGCATGATTATAGGCGTGCCATTAGTAGCCACTTGCTATAAATTACTGATGACTGACGTTGAAGAACGTTTAGCCTCTAATGAAGGCTTATAGCATTTATTAGCTGTAATATAAATAAAAATACAAGTTTGTAGAATCCGATTACTATTGGGAGGATTATAATGAATAAAAAATTACTATCTTTGGTTATGACTGGTGTGTTGGCCGTTGGTGTTTTTTCCGTAGCCACACCGTATGAAGCGCAAGCGCGTAAGACTAAACCAGAAACAAGCACAGATATTACGATTAAACGTGCACCTGGTCAATCTGTGGTTATGACAATGAGCGAAATTGGTACGATTTTCCAAAATCGTTTCCCTAATGCAGCGTTGCACTCTGTAGAATTGAATTCCAATGATTTGGCCTATGCTTACAAAGTAACTGGATATAGCAAATATCACGAATACAAAATGAAGATTGATATCATCACTGGTAATCAATCCGATATGAGCGAAGGTGGCAAACCTAAACGCGTTATTGGTGAAATCTTCAACAAAGATAAAGTTATCGAACCATCTCAAGCAGAAGCAGCTGCTAAAGCGCAATTAGGTGCAGATGCTGTTATGAAGGGCTGGAAGGTTGAAGCTCATAATGGTAAAGTTAATTACTATGTAACGATGCATCAAAATGGTAAGAAAACAGTAGTGACTGTTGATGGTAATACCGGTGCTTACATTGAACAAAGTAAAGCAACAAAATTACCTCCAGAACCAGATCAAGGTTTTGACAAACGCCGTACGAACCTCGTATGGGGCCATGACATCGTTATGGATAAAAAATAATATAAAAAAAGGAGGGAGTCAATATCTAATGATGTTGACTCCCTATTTCATTTGTTAGGTACAATCGATTACCAACGGTTTTCGTAGTACGCTTGTGTCCACATAATAACCTCGATAAGAGATGGATGTGGACTCATTGTTTCACCTACGGTGATTACGGATCTAGGATCCATGTTGCGCATAATACCTTTTTTACGCAATCGTTTTGTGCGCTCTGATGCGATTTCTTCATTGATGGCTGTTAATGGGGTTACACCGCTGTTCATAAGGTTAACGTATGGTTGGAATAGGATAGAGGCTTGTGGTCCGATTACGTGAATACCAAGGATATGGTTTGTATCTTTGTCGACCACGATTTTTACAAAGCCGTCGTTTACATCACCAGGATCAATGCCCATAGCATAGCCTTTGGCAGTAGAGGAATAGAAGTTTTTGCCTGTGCCTACATTGTAACCAGCCTTAATTGCTTCTGCTTCAGTAAGACCTACGCTACCGATTTCAGGATAGGAGAAGGTAACTTTTGGCAACACGTCGTAGCGGGCCCAACGGAAATCTGCTTCATTTTTGGCAAAGTAAAGATTATGTGCAATGATATCCGCTTCATAGTTTGCGCGATGACGGAATGCAGGTTCGCCGTTCACATCGCCTAACGCATAGATGCCGTCCACAGATGTTTCAAGAAACTCGTTTGTTTTGATCCAGCCCTTTGGCCATGTTTCAATACCTGTATTTTCAAGGTGTAACTCTTCGGTAGCAGGGCGGATACCAGCGGCTACAAGAATTTCTTCAACCTTAGTTTCTGTGATTTCACCTGTTGTACGATCTTTTGTAACGACGACTTTTAAGCCATCTTCTTGGCGAACCTCTACGGTATCTTGATTTAGAATTATGTTAATACCACGCTCTCTATAATTGTTAAGGAGATGCTCGGACATATCCGCATCTTCCTTTGGTACTAGGCGTACATTATGCTGAATAATTGTTACGTCGGTACCAGCAGAGTCAAATACATGAGCGAACTCTACGCCGATAGGACCAGCGCCTAAAATGGCAAGGGATTTGTACGGTTGTTTAGGAAACTTGTCGCCAAAGAGGCTTTCACTAGAAAGGAAGCCTGCCTCTTTTAGACCAGGTACATTTGGAATATTACTATAACCACCAGTGCCAAGAACGATGGTTGGGGCTGTAATTTCTACGATGCCAGAGCCGTCATTGAGGTGGATGTTCATCACCTTATCGGACACAAAGCTTGCAGCACCGCGATATACATCTACGTTGTCATAAGCGTTATAGTAATCATAGATGCCTGCAGACTTGTCAATCATATGCCATGTACGTTTAGCTACAGTGCCCCAATCCATTGTTGCATCGCCAACATTGACGCCTATTTTGCCGAACTCTTTTACCTCTTGTACCGCATTCGCAGCTGTTACCATAACCTTTGTAGGAATACAACCGCGAGTTAGGCATGTGCCGCCAAATTTACCTTTTTCTATGATAGCTACTTTTTTACCTGTTTTTATAGCAGCGTCAGCAACGATGGTTGCACCACCTGTACCCACTACAATAATATCGTATTGTTTCATGTTGATTCCTTTCTATATATATCTAGTAATAGTTATTATTATTAAATATATTATACCCCATTATATTGAAAATAATCAATATAGAAAATATATTGTTTTTGTTATTAGTGAAAGTTGGCGTAAGGGTAAACTTTCACAAAAAGAAAAGACGACCTCATGGATCGTCTTGTTCTATATGATGGTTTAATCCCAGTTTTCGTGATAGCCACGTTTTGCATAATCTGCAGTAGCAGTGAAGAGAATATCTGTACTGGAATTGAGTGCTGTTTCTGTGGAGTCTTGTAATACCCCGATGATGAAACCAACGCCTACTACTTGCATAGCCACATCGTTGGAGATACCGAATAGGGAACATGCCAACGGAATGAGAAGCAAGGAGCCGCCTGCTACGCCAGAAGCGCCGCAAGCGCCGATAGTAGCGATAACGGATAGAAGGATAGCTGTAGGTACATCCACGATGATGCCCAATGTATGAGCAGCAGCTAATGTCATAACAGTAATTGTGATTGCAGCACCACCCATGTTGATAGTCGCACCCAATGGAATGGATACGGAATACATATCAGGGTTAAGTTTCAAACGTTTAGCCAAGTCAAGGTTGACAGGAATGTTGGCTGCGGAGCTACGTGTAAAGAACGCATAGATAGCAGATTCGCGCAAACATTTGAACACCAATGGATATGGGTTTCGGCGTAAGTAGATGAAGGATAAAAGTGGATTGATTACCAAGGCAACGAAAATCATGGAGCCTAAGAGTAATACGAGAAGTTGGAAGTAGCTGATAAGTGCTTCGATACCATTTGTTGCGATGGAATCAGCCACAAGACCCATGATACCAAGAGGTGCGAAGCGGATAATCCAACCTACTACAGTCGTAATTGCTTGAGAGATGGATTCCATTACTTCTTTTGTATTCATAGGTGCATGACGTAGAGCACCACCGATGATAAGAGCCCAGCCTAAAATGCCGATGTAGTTAGCGGACATTAATGCTTTTACAGGGTTATCAACGATATTCTTGAGTAAAGTTTTCATGACTTCCGCAATGCCTTGTGGAGGCGCTGCATCAGCGGCACTAGCTGCTAGATGTAATGTAGTTGGGAAGAACCAGCTCACGAGTACGGCAAGTGCAGCAGAAAGGAATGTACCTAATAGATAGAGCGTAATTACGGAGCCCATACCTGTTTTTTGTCCGGAGCGATGTTTACTAATCGCCGCGATGACTAAGAAGAATACAAGGATTGGTGCAATACCTTTGAGGGCACCAACAAATAATACCCCTAATAGCGATAATTCGTTTGCAATATCAGGGACATAGAGAGCCGTCAAAATACCGATAATCATACCGATGATGATTTGTTGGATGAGGCTGACTCTATTAATGGATTTCATAAATCGATTCATAATAGACTCCAATACTTAATTAGACTACATAAAACAATGAATTCTGTCGTTTATCGAAGAGAAATAATAAATCCTCATAGAAAAGACATATGTCATTATATAACGAACATTGTTATAATTCAATAGATAAATACTAATTATATGATGCATTTTTTTCTATGTGAACATTTTGTAATTCTTTGTATATATAGTATATATATTAGAATTCGTCTAAGTTCTAGAATGTCATCGTTGGTTATGGTATACTGTCAACATGTGATATTCTTGATTATGAAAGTGGGTACCATGAATACTAAAGAATTTAACACGTATGAAGACAAAGAACAATTTGTGCAAGGTGTATTTTCTAATATTGCCAAAAATTATGATTTGATGAATACATTGCTCAGCTTTGGGCAAGACTATTTCTGGCGTAAGTTCGCCGTTAAAGAAATGAATATTGGACCTTATCAACATGTGCTGGACGTAGCTTGTGGTACTTGTGTGTTTACGAAAGAAGCATTGCGCCAAGAGCCGACTTTGACGGTAGAAGCATTAGATTTTAATGCAGAAATGTTAGAGCAAGGTCGTGAGCGTATGGCTCACGCGGATCTGTTAGACCAAGTGAACCTGGTCCAAGGCGATGCGATGGCTTTGCCTTATGCGGATAATACATTTGATGCGGCTATGAGTGGCTTTGCAATGCGGAATGTACCTGATATTAAACAAGTGCTATCCGAAATGCAACGCGTTGTAAAACCAGGCGGTAAGGTTGTAGTCTTGGAACTCGCTAAACCAAGTGCATTTGGGTTTAAGCAACTATATAATTTTTACTTCTCCTATATATTACCTATTATAGGCAAATTAAGTAAGGATAATTCTTCCTATGCCTGGTTGCCTGAATCTTTGCGTCGCTATCCTCATCAAAGCGAGATTTTAGAAATCTGGAAGTCTTTAGGTTATGAAAATGCTACCTATACTGAATTAACTGGTGGCATTGTGGCGGTTCACGAAGGTGTTGTGCCAGAATCCACTACAAAATAATACAAAAATAAAGACCGTATAACATAGTTAGTATCGTATGTTATACGGTCTTTTGTTATGTTTGTTGTTTGAAAGTAATTGATTATAGACCATAGTCGATTATGTTGCTAAAACGTAATGGACATAGCATGTAACTAACAATCTATAAACAATAGTTGTTATTGTAGATAGTATACAATATCTGCATCTTGAGATACGATTAACGATCCTTTTTCAACAGGTGTAGAAGTGCTAAGATTTGCAGCAAGCACTTTGGCACTGCGATAATAGCCTTGGTCGAATGTACTTGTTTCTGTGTTGCTAATGTTTACAGTTTTTACAGGACCTAAGGTGCGGCCTAGAGCAGCAGCAATTACCTCAGCCTTGTGTTGGCCGTTTTGAATGGCTTCTGTAGTTAAAGAATCGGATAGTTGTTGAGATGTGTCATTTTGGAATGAAAGGCTGTTTATGTCATTTGCACCAGCATTGACAGCTGCGTCTACGACCTTACCTACACTATCCAAGTTGTTGATTTTAACTGTTACAAGGTTAGATACTCTGTATCCTGTATTAACGCGTTTGCCTTCTTGGTAATCATTAGTAGGATTGATTGAAATATTGGACGTGTAAATGTCTTTTTTTGCAACATTTAAATTTGAAAGTCTGCTAATAAGGTCGCTCATGATGCGATCATTATTTGACTTAGCGGCGTTGATATTTGTGTTTTCACTTGTAATGCCTAGTGTGAGTATTGCATAGGTAGGCGCCACAGAGCGGGAAGCCTGACCAGTGACATGGATCTCAGATGTATCAAAAGATCCTTGTGGTGCTGCAAAGCTTGCCGTAGCCACAGAAGCACAAATAGCAGCCAAAGCAACTGTTTTGGTAAATAACCGTTTTGAGAATTTCATATATCTCTCCTTATATAGTATTAAAAGAACGGGGGAAATACCCCTGAAATATGACATGTATATCTTTATAAGTATGGTATTCATGTATATCATCGTAAGTTAAGTATATTGTACAAAATAGATTGCGTAAAATCAATATATTTTATTGAAAAATGAGTTAAAAGTGAAATTTTGTAAAAATGAGAATTAGGGGTTGCGTAGGTATGTGGTTTGTACTATAATAACCATACAGTCGTTGAGGCGACTGTTTCTTAATGAGGAAACACTAGATACAATCTAGATTCTTTGTTAGTTAATTTGGAATTTTATATAAATCCCTCACATAGAGGTAATTACAAAATTCTAAAAAAGATTATAAAAAGTGCTTGACACTGAATGGTCGACATGATATTATAATCTAGTCGCCAGTTGGTGAAACACTTTAAACGAAAGTGCTTCAGAGCTAGATAATATCTGGTCTAACTGGTACAGATCTTTGAAAACTGAACAATGATAGGTAATCAATCATATGATTGAACATATGCCAGAGTGCGGGTTTTGACATAGTCAAAACCAACCATAATTCAAAGTTACTTAAATGTAACGACAACACATAATGAGCTATTCAAATAGCTTCAAGATATCTTGGAGAGTTTGATCCTGGCTCAGGACGAACGCTGGCGGCGTGCTTAACACATGCAAGTCGAACGAAGAACGATGGAAGCTTGCTTCTATCAATCTTAGTGGCGAACGGGTGAGTAACGCGTAATCAACCTGCCCTTCAGAGGGGGACAACAGTTGGAAACGACTGCTAATACCGCATACGATCCAATCTCGGCATCGAGACTGGATGAAAGGTGGCCTCTATTTATAAGCTATCACTGAAGGAGGGGATTGCGTCTGATTAGCTAGTTGGAGGGGTAACGGCCCACCAAGGCGATGATCAGTAGCCGGTCTGAGAGGATGAACGGCCACATTGGGACTGAGACACGGCCCAGACTCCTACGGGAGGCAGCAGTGGGGAATCTTCCGCAATGGACGAAAGTCTGACGGAGCAACGCCGCGTGAGTGATGACGGCCTTCGGGTTGTAAAGCTCTGTTAATCGGGACGAATGGTTCTTGTGCAAATAGTGCGAGGATTTGACGGTACCGGAATAGAAAGCCACGGCTAACTACGTGCCAGCAGCCGCGGTAATACGTAGGTGGCAAGCGTTGTCCGGAATTATTGGGCGTAAAGCGCGCGCAGGCGGATTGGTCAGTCTGTCTTAAAAGTTCGGGGCTTAACCCCGTGATGGGATGGAAACTGCCAATCTAGAGTATCGGAGAGGAAAGTGGAATTCCTAGTGTAGCGGTGAAATGCGTAGATATTAGGAAGAACACCAGTGGCGAAGGCGACTTTCTGGACGAAAACTGACGCTGAGGCGCGAAAGCCAGGGGAGCGAACGGGATTAGATACCCCGGTAGTCCTGGCCGTAAACGATGGGTACTAGGTGTAGGAGGTATCGACCCCTTCTGTGCCGGAGTTAACGCAATAAGTACCCCGCCTGGGGAGTACGACCGCAAGGTTGAAACTCAAAGGAATTGACGGGGGCCCGCACAAGCGGTGGAGTATGTGGTTTAATTCGACGCAACGCGAAGAACCTTACCAGGTCTTGACATTGATGGACAGAACTAGAGATAGTTCCTCTTCTTCGGAAGCCAGAAAACAGGTGGTGCACGGTTGTCGTCAGCTCGTGTCGTGAGATGTTGGGTTAAGTCCCGCAACGAGCGCAACCCCTATCTTATGTTGCCAGCACTTCGGGTGGGAACTCATGAGAGACTGCCGCAGACAATGCGGAGGAAGGCGGGGATGACGTCAAATCATCATGCCCCTTATGACCTGGGCTACACACGTACTACAATGGGAGTTAATAGACGGAAGCGAAACCGCGAGGTGGAGCAAACCCGAGAAACACTCTCTCAGTTCGGATCGTAGGCTGCAACTCGCCTACGTGAAGTCGGAATCGCTAGTAATCGCAGGTCAGCATACTGCGGTGAATACGTTCCCGGGCCTTGTACACACCGCCCGTCACACCACGAAAGTCGGAAGTGCCCAAAGCCGGTGGGGTAACCTTCGGGAGCCAGCCGTCTAAGGTAAAGTCGATGATTGGGGTGAAGTCGTAACAAGGTAGCCGTATCGGAAGGTGCGGCTGGATCACCTCCTTTCTAGGGAGACATACACCGAGCCAAGAGCTTGGATGTCACTTAGGTCGACACTTTGGCCGCCTAACATTGTTCGGTTTTGAGAGATCTGTAAAGACTCTCTATTTGTTCTTTGAAAACTGCATAGAAGATAATTATTATATATATTTGTAAGGTCATCTCTTAGAATTTCTAAGTAGGTTGACCCGAGCACATAGGAAATAATTCTCTGACTTATTGGTGACGTACATGAAAATGTACGGCTACAAAATAAACGACAATGTATCTAATGCATGTCATAAAATCTAAGTAAAGATTTTAAGGGCGTACGGCGGATGCCTTGGCGATATCAGCCGAAGAAGGACGCGGTAAGCTGCGATAAGCTACGGAGAGGTGCAAGCAACCTTTGACCCGTAGATTTCCGAATGGGGGAACCCGGCAGTGGTTATGCACTGTCACCCATACCTTTGAGTATGAGGAGGGCACCTGGGGAACTGAAACATCTAATTACCCAGAGGAAGAGTAATCAAACGAGATTTTCTTAGTAGCGGCGAGCGAACGGGAAAGAGGCCAAACCGGAGCGGGCAACCGCATCGGGGTTGAGGACAGTCATCAAGTGTAAATGAGGTAGAAGAATCGAGTTGGAAAGCTCAGCCGCAGAAGGTGAAAGCCCTGTAATCGAAACCTTGCATACATGGGACTGTATCCAGAGTACCACGAGACACGTGAAACCTTGTGGGAAGCAGGGGGGACCACCCTCCAAGCCAAAATACTGATATCGACCGATAGCGCATAGTACCGTGAGGGAAAGGTGAAAAGAACCCCTGGCGGGGAGTGAAAGAGAACCTGAAACCGTATGTTTACAAACAGTCGAAGTCTGTATATATATCAGGACGACGGCGTGCCTATTGAAGAATGAACCGACGAGTTACTGTTGCTAGCGAGGTTAAGTGGAAAACATGGAGCCGCAGCGAAAGCGAGTCTGAACAGGGCGTTCAGTTAGTGATAGTAGACCCGAAACCGTAGTGATCTATCCATGGCCAGGTTGAAGCACAGGTAAAATTGTGTGGAGGACCGAACTCGTGAGCGTTGAAAAGCTTTGGGATGAGTTGTGGATAGGGGTGAAATGCCAATCGAACACGGAGATAGCTGGTTCTCCCCGAAATAGCTTTAGGGCTAGCCTCGAGGTTGAGAGTATAGGCGGTAGAGCACTGATCGGGCTAGGGGCCATACCGGTTACCGAACCTAGTCAAACTACGAATGGCTATACTTATACTCGGGAGTCAGACAGTGAATGATAAGGTCCATTGTCAAGAGGGAAACAGCCCAGAACACCGACTAAGGTCCCCAATGTCATACTAAGTGGCGAAGGATGTGGAATTTCCAAAACAACCAGGATGTTGGCTTAGAAGCAGCCACCATTTAAAGAGTGCGTAATAGCTCACTGGTCGAGAGACTCTGCGCCGAAAATGTCCGGGGCTAAAGTATGAAACCGAAGTCGTGTCATATGCAGCAATGTATATGGGTAGGGGAGCGTTCTCATCGGATTGAAGCAGTACCGTAAGGAGTTGTGGACTGGTGAGAAGTGAGAATGTCGGTATGAGTAGCGAAAAGAATGGTGAGAATCCATTCCACCGAAAGCCTAAGGGTTCCTGAGCAACGATCGTCGTCTCAGGGTAAGTCGGGACCTAAGCCGAGGCGGAAAAGCGTAGGCGATGGACAACAGGTTGAAATTCCTGTACCGGTGTGAATCGTTTGATCGAAGGAGTGACACAGTAAGGTAGGTCAGCACGCGATTGGAAGTGCGTGTTTAAGCATGTAGGTTGAGTTATAGGCAAATCCGTAGCTCTAAAAGCTGAGATGTGATGACGAGCTGTTTACAGCGAAGTGATTGATCCTACACTGTCGAGAAAAGCTTCTAGGTAGAGACACATCGCCCGTACCAAAACCGACACAGGTAGGCGGGGAGAGAATCCTAAGGTGCGCGGGAAAACCCTCGTTAAGGAACTCGGCAAAATGCCTCCGTAACTTCGGGAAAAGGAGGACTCATGTAGTGTGAAGGGCAGTAACGCGTGGAGCATGAATGAGTGGCACAAGAGAGGCGCAAGCGACTGTTTACCACAAACACAGGTGCCTGCTAAAGCGAAAGCTGATGTATAGGTGCTGACACCTGCCCGGTGCTGGAAGGTTAAGAGGAGGGGTTAGACTTCGGTCGAAGCTCTGAATTGAAGCCCCAGTAAACGGCGGCCGTAACTATAACGGTCCTAAGGTAGCGAAATTCCTTGTCGGGTAAGTTCCGACCCGCACGAAAGGTGTAACGACTTGCGCACTGTCTCAACGAGGGACCCGGTGAAATTGAAGTACCTGTGAAGATGCAGGTTACCCGCGACTGGACAGAAAGACCCCATGGAGCTTTACTGCAACCTAAGATTGAACTTAGTTAATGAATGTACAGGATAGGTGGGAGACTTAGAATCTAGGGCGCCAGTCTTAGAGGAGTCGTTGTTGGGATACCACCCTTTGATTAATTGATTTCTAACAGGCCGATTAACAACCGGCTGGACAGTCTTAGGCGGGCAGTTTGACTGGGGCGGTCGCCTCCTAAAGAGTAACGGAGGCGCCCAAAGGTTCCCTCAGAGCGGACGGAAATCGCTCGAAGAGTGTAAAGGCAGAAGGGAGCTTGACTGCGAGACGGACAGGTCGAGCAGGGACGAAAGTCGGGCTTAGTGATCCGGTGGTGCCGAGTGGAAGGGCCATCGCTCAACGGATAAAAGCTACCCTGGGGATAACAGGCTAATCTCTCCCAAGAGTCCATATCGACGGGGAGGTTTGGCACCTCGATGTCGGCTCATCACATCCTGGGGCTGAAGTAGGTCCCAAGGGTTCGGCTGTTCGCCGATTAAAGTGGTACGTGAGCTGGGTTCAGAACGTCGTGAGACAGTTCGGTCCCTATCCATCGCGGGCGCAAGAAACTTGAAGGGGGCTGCTCCTAGTACGAGAGGACCGGAGTGGACGAACCGCTGGTGTACCAATTATCCTGCCAAGGGTACAGTTGGGTAGCTACGTTCGGGACGGATAAACGCTGAAAGCATCTAAGCGTGAAACCAGCCTTGAGATGAGGTTTCTCATAGCATAAGCTAGTAAGATTCCATGTAGACGACATGGTTGATAGGCCAGGTGTGGAAGAGCCGTGAGGTTTGGAGCTGACTGGTACTAATAGATCGAGGGCTTTACTTAATAACAATAAGCGGAAATGTGCAACAAATATATATACCTTCTATGTGGTTTTCAGAGTACAAACTCTGACAGATTCAGTGGCGATAGCTACGAGGGTCCACCTGTTCCCATCTCGAACACAGTAGTTAAGCTCGTAAACGCCGAAAGTACTTGGCTGGAGACGGCCTGGGAGGATAGGAAGTCGCTGATTAAGTTAAAAAGGCTAACCGAATGGTTAGTCTTTTTTGTTATATAAGCCTGCATGTAGTGTCCGACCAGCGTACCTGAAAAAAGTAGAGTATGGGGTGATAGAGGTGCGTAGAGACGTATGTGATTCATACATCATATTTAAATATGCACAAAAAATTACTCATTTTACAATTTGTTTAAATTCTATTCACTCATAATTCATATAGAATCTTTATACTATCAATAGTTGATTGAGATCAACTAGGAAATGGAGGTCTACTACTTAATAACTTTTATCTGTCCCTTTTACAAATAATACAAACAACACAACACAAAACAATACAACACATAAAACAACACTTAAATACACAACAATACTCTCCCTGTGTATAAAAAACAATACATATACAAAACTCTCTAATTATATATACCATCTCCCGTATATATAAAGATAAAAGTTAAGTAGACAAAAAGAGCCCGAAAGGGCTCTTTCCTTTTTTCGTATAAATAGTATTGTTATAGAATAATTATCTGTTTGTATACATGAAAGTGAGGGGACAATTATCTTTGTATTTTGATAGTAATTTATATATTATATAAAAAAGATGAAATTCTTAAATATCTTAGAATTACCTTGACAGATGGGGGCGCTTCTTGGTATTATATTCAAGTATCAAGTACACTTGATGTGCATAGGGGTATAGCTCAATTGGTAGAGTAGCGGTCTCCAAAACCGTTGGTTGTGGGTTCAAGTCCTACTGCCCCTGCCAAACTTTAGAGCTGCGACCTTCGGGTCGCAATTCTATAAAAAAGTTACTTAAAAATATTAAAATAATGCTTGCAAAAAGCTAGTCATTATGTTAATATAATCAAGTACCAAGTACATGACTCAGTAGCTCAGCTGGATAGAGCGTTTGACTACGAATCAAAAGGCCAGGGGTTCGAATCCCTTCTGGGTCACCAAAATAAAACTCACACGAATGTGTGAGTTTTTTTATGGCTCTATAATAAATGTTGGGGTGACACCACTACGGTGTCACTTCCAACATTATTTTTTTGCAAAAAAATAAGCATATAAGGCTCACATGCTTTACAATAAAAGTGTCAAAGTCCTAAAGAAAGGATGTGAGCTTATATGCCTACTACTGATTATACTGAATTTTTACATAATGTAAAACAAGAATATATTACAAATAGCTATGAATTAGACGGAATATTTATTTTTGACATAGAATTACCAGCAACATCACATATTTGCCCAAAGTGTGGAGAAAGCACAAAGCATATTAAGGATTACCGCATACGTACTGTAAAGTTTGGAAAAGTACAACGAGGTCCACTAATTGGAAAATACAGACAGCGTCGGTATATTTGTCCGCATTGTGGTCATTCTTTTGCTGAAAGCAATCCATTTGTACGAAAACATATGCAACTAAGTGTAACTAATATTAGAATGCTATTTGATAAACTTACTGAAAGTGTAACCTATACAGCTATTGCTAACGAGTGTGATACATCTATTACTACAGTATTACGTTATTGCTCTATGATCACTATACCTAAGCCCAAGACCTTACCCACTGTGATTGGTATTGATGAGTTTAAAGGAAATGCAGAAGGCTACCAATACCAAGTTAATTTAACTAATCCAGATACACATGAAATATTAGATATTTTACCGAAACGTGATACGCAAGCATTAATCCACTATTTTGCATCATTTAAACATAAGGATCGCCTACAAGTTAAGTTTATTGTAATGGATATGTCCATACAATTTAAGCGCATCATGGAGGCGCTATTTCCACATGCGCATATTATCTGTGATCGATACCATGTATGTCGACTTGTAGATTGGGCGGTAGAGCGAGTTAGAAAGCGTGAGCAACATAAACTGGCTGCTTATTCACGTATGTTAAAACAGAATCGACGTGTACTAATGAAGCATCCAGACCATTTAACGGAAGCCGAACATATTAAGCTCTGTGAAATACTCAGAATATCTGATGATTTACGAAAAGCATATGCTTTAAAACTTTCTTTTAGAAAAATCTTTTCAATCTATGGTAAACAAAGAATAGCTGCACATTTAACGCATTGGATGGAATTAGTAAAAGCATCTGGCTTAAATGAATTTAATAACTTCTTTACATCATTTCCTGCATGGATGACGCAATTAACTAATGCATTCTTACTTCCATATTCTAATGGATACACAGAAGGAACTAACAACAAAATTAAAGTATTAAAACGGATAAGCTATGGACTTCGCCACTTTGGTAGATTTAGAGTACGTATTCTACTTTTGAGCAAAAAGAATGGCACCAACCATAACTATGATTGGTGCCAAAGAAGACTCGTAGGGTGAATACCCCAACATTTGACAGAGAGCCTTTTTTATTTGTCTAACTATATTTTATGGATCTTATTGACTAATATTAACTTAAGTGCCTTTTTAGAATTAGAACAGGCCTGTTCTAATTTGTAGGCCTCATATAGATAGGCCAACTCAGAGATAGTACAGGCCTGTTCTAATTCGTAGGGAGCCTATATGGATAGGTCGTCTCAGAGATAGAACAGGCCTGTTCTAATTCGTAGGACCCTATATAGATAGGTCGTCTCAGAGATAGAACAGGCCTGTTCTAATTTGTAGGCCTCATATAGATAGGCCATCTCAGAGATAGAACAGGTCTGTTCTAATTCGTAGGGAGCCTATATGGATAGGTCGTCTCAGAGATAGTACAGGCCTGTTCTAATTTGTAGGACCCCATATAGATAGGCCATCTAAGAGATAGTACAGGCCTGTTCTAATTCGTAGGCCTCATATAGATAGGCCAACTCAGAGATAGAACAGGCCTGTACTAATTTGTAGGACCTTATATACGGAGGCTTAACAATAATAAAACGGAGCTGCTTTGTATTAACAGCTCCGTTTTGTTAGTTGGATACTTCTTTTAATTGTCCTGCAGCAATTGCCATATTTTTAGAATAGATGGCTTGCATATAACCATAGGTGTCTGGTTTTAATTCTTTTAGCTTAGGGTTTTTCTTAATGTTTCTACGTAGAATTTGACCTGTACGAGCATCAATTAGATTGATTTCATCTTGTGTCCAATAGATGGTATCAGCATCTTGGTTGAAATAGTAATGATTGATATATTCTGTCATGTAATACATGGCGCCTTGATGGCTATATGTTTTTGCGATGATTTCGTAGTTATTGCCTTCGCCTGCACGGACGATGACGCGATTATCTGCATAGTATTGTTGGCCGTTCATGCGATACATATAGGAATAGCCTCTAGCGTTCTCTAGGTCACCTATATTAACTGCGTAGGCACTACCCGTTAAGGCAAGGAATGTAAGCGTTAGAATAGCTAATTTTTTCATAGTGTGGTGTTTGCTCCTTATTTGGCATGAGGCTGATCTGATTCAGCGACGACGTTGACCACAACTTGTTGGTTGGATGGTATTTGACTCATGATAACCGGCATTGGTTGTTCCATGGCTTGAGCAATGCCTTTTATTTGTCGAATCGCAACTGGTACGGGTGTAGAAGACCCGTCTTGAAAGTTTTGTTCTAGTGTATTGATTTCGCTAACTGTTAAACCTGCTTTTGCTGCAAATGTTTCTTGTGAAAGTTGATGTTCCTCGCGGAATGCTTTTATAATGTCTCCGATATACATAATGACCTCCATAATGTAAATTACTCTATCATTATACATGAAAGCATGATGAGATAATAGATAGATTGAAATATAGTCTTTTGTTATTAGTGTATTATAAATATTTATTTATGAAAATGTAAAAAAGGTTTGACGAAAGTAACATACGGTGATAATATAAACACATAGACAACATCATATTTGGGAATAGGTGCTGAAAAGCATAATAGAGAAGCTGGTTAAAGGCCAGCACGGTCCCGCCACTGTATGGTTGAGCGAGTCTAATTAAGTCACTGGGAAACTGGGAAGGCTAGATGAGCGTTGACACCGAGTCAGGAGAACTGCCTATTCAACATTCACCATTTGACCTACGAGTGATAGGGAGGAGAAGTTTGAGACTCCCTTTTTACGTACCCGTAAAAAGGATTTTTTTGTGTAAATGATGTTTTGTAGTACACAAATTATAATCTCTGTATTGTTAGAGCAGTCATGGTGAATATACCGTTTGGTATTATCAGCATGGCTTTTGTTATGTCTGTTAATATATTTATTGGTAAATGTAGGGCATGCATTTATTCATCATCATCCTAAAAAGAGAGATGGTCCTAGCACCTAGGTTAGGTGTTTGGACCATCTCTTTTTTTGATCTTTCAAATTTTGACATTGAGACATTGATGGATATATAAGTATCTTGAAATTGTTATTACATATGTATTTAATTATATAGGTATGATGAAGTCTTATAAAAATTACAAAAAATGATTGACGTCATATATAATAAGTGGTATTATAATTTCAGTCGGTACGCGGGAGTGGCGGAATTGGCAGACGCACCAGACTTAGGATCTGGCGCCTTACGGCGTGGGGGTTCAAGTCCCTTCTCCCGCACCAACTATATTTGCACCTGTAGGTGCTTTTTTTTTGCCCATTTACATCTATTCAAGAAGATAGGTGTTTTTTTGCATATTCGTAAATATGCTATAATAAATTATCAGTACTATTGTACTTGTAACAGATATGTTTAAGATATTATATAGATAATCATTATATATGGTGCAGTATGGATACTTCAATTGATACACTGCTTTCACAAAACCCATCTATGACAGATGGGCTAAAGGCGTTTCGCCAAAAGGGAAAGTCAGTTATATATGGTTTAAGCGGATCGCAAAAGTCGTTCCTCTTAAGTTGTGCTGTTCCAGAGGAACAAGTACAATCTATTATTATCGTGGTGCACGATAAAGAACATAAAGAATTGTGGGAACGGGATTTGGCGTTTTTCTGGCCTAATGTGCAGGTATTGCCATTTCCCATTACAGAACGTGTAGAATTTACTACCGTAGCTCGTAGCCTTGAAGGACAAGGGGCTCAAATGCGAGCGCTCAGTATGTTGGCCTGGAATCGTCCTGTTGTAGTCCTCGCTACAATAGAAGAGGCCACGCAATATGTAGTGAGTCCTCAATATGTTATATCTCAAAGTGTGCATCTTGAGGTTTCTCAATCTATAGAGCGAGATGAGCTGTTAGAAAAATTAGTTAAAATTGGATATGAACGCGTAGACCAGGTAGAACAACGTGGTCATTTTTCTGTGCGCGGAGATATTTTTGATATCTTCCCTGTGAATAGTGATGATCCAATACGTATGGAATTCTTTGGCGATGAAATCGACACGATGCGCCATTTCTCCGTAGATACACAACGGTCTATTGAAACGGTAGATGCCTATACGGTAACACCATTCTTCTTAACTAGTGATGACGCAGATAGTACATTGCTATCTTATGCAAAGGATGGACTTATCATTTATGATGAACCGGTGCGCATTCAAGAAGCGTTGAAGAAATTCTTAAAAGAAGATACAACACATCGCAAGCAACATTGTGAATGGTCTGAATTACAACGCTCTGTAGATGCTAAGATTGAGGTGGCTTTCACATTCATGCAACAGCGTTCTATAGGGCTAGCTGGATTTTATCCGATTGGCATTCAAGGTAAAACGATGACGAGCTTTGAGCGTCAAATTCCATTGTTGATGGATGAAATCAAGCAGTGGCAAAAGCTGGGCAATCAAGTTGTGCTTGTGATTAATAATTTGCAGCGCCGTGAAGGCATAGAAAAGGCTTTGCATGGTGATGCCATTCCGTATAAGCTTTGTGAAAGCTGGGATTTTGAGCCTAATACGGTTCACGTTATGCAAGGCTTATTAACTGATGGCTTTGAATTACCGCATAGCCATTTAGTCGTCGTTGTAGAAGGCAATATTTACGGGCAGCAAAAACGCAAACTTCGCAATAAGCCTAAAAAGGGCCAAGAAATTAATTATTTCACGGATTTATCGGTCGGCGATTACGTTGTTCACAGCATGCATGGTATCGGTAAATATGTGGGATTAAAAACGATTGAAACAGAAGGTATTCATCGAGACTACATTGAAATTGCTTATGCCGGAACAGATAGACTGTATTTGCCTGCTAGTAATTTAGATCAATTGCAAAAGTATATCGGCAATGAAGGCGATGTACCTCGCATTCATAAGATGGGTGGTAGCGATTGGCGTAAAGCGGTTACAAAGGCACAGAAATCCATTGATGATTTGGCGGATAAGCTAGTTGAACTGTATGCGAAACGGGAAATTACAGAAGGATTTGCGTTCTTGCCGGACCAACCGTGGCAACAAGAATTTGAAGATGCCTTTCCTTATGAGGAAACAGAGGACCAATTACAAGCTACGCGAGAAATTAAAGAATCCATGGAACGACCAACACCGATGGATCGCTTGTTAGCGGGGGATGTGGGCTTTGGTAAAACAGAGGTCGCTATGCGTGCCATCTTTAAGGCCGTTGTGAGCGGTAAGCAAGTGGCCGTATTGGTACCAACTACTGTATTAGCTCAGCAACATTACCAAACGTTTTTAAATCGATTTAATCCATTTGGTGTAAAGGTAGATGTACTCAATCGATTCCGTTCTACAGCGGAGAAGAAAGAGGTGCTAAAGGGCGTCGAAAATGGTTCTATCGATATCTTAATCGGCACACATTCCTTGTTAAATAAAAAGGTAAAATTCAAAGATTTAGGGTTCCTCGTCGTCGATGAAGAGCAACGCTTTGGCGTAGCACAAAAGGAAAAATGGAAGGAATGGGCTAATAATATTGACGTCCTTACCTTAAGTGCGACACCTATTCCACGGACACTTCATATGTCTCTTGTAGGTGTTCGTGAAATGTCGGTCATTAGTACACCTCCAGAGGATCGACTACCAGTACAGACCTATGTAGTAGAATACGATATGAATCTCATAGCTGATGCAATTAAACGAGAACTTGCTCGAGGGGGACAGGTTTACTTCGTGTATAATCGGGTAGCATCGATTAATCATATGGGTGAACTATTAGAACAGGCGTTGCCAGATTTGCGTTATGCTATTGCACATGGACAGATGACAGGCCGTCAAATCGAAGAAATTATGACCGATTTCTATGAAGGTCATTATGATGTATTGCTCAGTACAAGCATCATTGAAACAGGCCTTGATATACCAAATGCCAATACGATTATCATATACGATGCGGATCGTTTAGGCTTATCTCAACTCTATCAAATGCGTGGCCGTGTAGGTCGGTCTAGACGACGCGCCTATGCATATTTCATGTATCGACCTGATAAGATGCTTTCAGAAGCGGCAGAAAAACGTTTAAAAGCCATCGAAGAATTCACAGAATTAGGGGCGGGATTTAAACTGGCTATGCGCGATTTGGAAATTCGAGGGGCTGGTAATCTATTAGGTTCACAACAACATGGTAATATCGCATCGGTCGGCTTTGGCATGTATGTATCTATGTTAGAGGAAGCCATTGCGAAAGCACAAAATAAAGAGGTTGTCAAAGAGGTAGTACCAGATCCTGCCATTGACCTTGAAATCGATGCTTTCATAGATGATGCCTATATCAAGGATAGTGCGCGCAAGATTTCCGTATATCAACGGATGTTACAAATCAAGAATAAAGCGCAGCTTGATGATTTGACGGATGAACTTATCGACCGTTTTGGTACACCAACGGATCCGGTAGATCGTTTACTACGAGTCGCTCAAATTAAGGAACAGGCTCGTTTGTTGGGGATTAAGAGCATCGTTCGTCGCGAGGGTCAGCTCATCATCCATTGGCAAGATGATTCAAAAATGGCCGATTGGGATATGGGTGCTGTTCGCGAAGATTTATGGAAGAAAATGAAGTTCATGGACACAAAACCTGCGTCATTATACATCAGTTTGAATGGATTAAAGGAATCTATTTTAACGATTACAGAAGCGGTGATGAAGGAGTTGTCAAAGAAATCTAAGGGGGGCCTATGAACCGATTTTTAAAGGGAGCCATGATTTTAACAATAGCTGGTGTTATCGTTAAAATTATTGGTGCTTTCAGTAAGGTACTCGTCGCTCGTATTCTTGGAGGCGAGGGGATAGGTCTCTATATGATGGCCTATCCGATATACCAGATTATAGTTAGTATTTCGGCTGCAGGGATTCCTGTGGCAATCTCCATTATGATTGCTGAAAAATTGGCGAATAGAGATATGCGTGGGGTACAACAAGTTTTTAATGTATCCTTACGGGTGCTTACACTAGTAGGTATTATATTTAGTGTGGGACTTTATGCTAGTGCAGAATGGCTTATAAAATGGAACATTATAACGGATCCAAGGGCTTTAATACCGATTCAATTATTATCGCCGGCTATTATTGTTGTCACTATTTTAAGCTGTTTTAGAGGCTATTTCCAAGGTTTCCAATATATGGTTCCTACCGGGACAAGTCAGGTTTTTGAACAAATATTTCGCGTAGGGTCCATGGTGGGGCTTGCGTACTATTTTATCGACTCCGGATTACATCTGGCCGCAGGTGGCGCTACCTTTGCTACATTTCCGGGCGTATTAGCGGGTTTAATCGTACTTGTGTATTTTTATAGGTCTCAACGTAGTTTGCGTCAGCAGATGCTAAGTGAGCAAAATGAAGAGGCCCCTATAGAACGTACTAGTGCGGTTATTAAACGTTTATTTGCCCTAGCTATTCCCGTTTCCATGGCCAATATTATGTTGCCTATGGTATCTTTAATTGATACTTTTATCGTTCCAAAACGATTGATGGATATTGGCTACTATTTACATGAGGCGACTACACAGTTTGGATATTTGACAGGGATGGCAACGTCATTAATTGGATTACCTATTATTTTAACGACGGCTCTCGCAGCGAGCCTCGTACCGGCTGTATCCGAAGCGCATGCAACGGGGAATAAGGGTCGTATAATCGAGCGTGCTAGTACAGCGATGAAGATTGCCAATTTATTTGCTATACCGGCTTGTGTAGGTTTATGCGTATTGGCAACGCCTATTTCTCAGTTAATATATGCAACGCCCAATGCAGGTCCCGTTATTGCCGTGATTAGTCTTAGTATTATCTTTTTAGGATGGCAACAGATTACGGCTGGTATATTACAAGGATTAGGGCGCACCATTATTCCTATGCTGTCTATTTTTATAGGGCTTATGGTGAAAGCTATCTTAGACTATCAATTGACCGGGTCCATTGAACTCGGTATTAATGGTGCTGCATGGGCTACGAACTTAAACTTCGCCATCGCTGCCTTAATTAATCTAGTATTTGTAAAACGGTATGTAGGTAGTATTATTCAATGTATGAACCTATTGAAAATCATCATTTCCGCTATGGCTATGGGTGGTGCTACACAAGTTAGCTTTATGTTCCTTGTCGATATGGTTGGTAATGGCGCTGCCGTAGCTATATCCATCCTTATTGCTTTCATTGTATATATACTATCTCTTTGGATTACTAAGGCTATCGTAATGGATGATATGTATCATATGCCTGTTATTGGAAAACGATTGCGTAAACGCCAAGCAGAGGAGAATCAAATCTATGAAGACCAATATTGATATACAACCTCTTGTAGAGGTGGTACAAAAATTATGCTCTCCTAATGGATGCCCTTGGGATAAGGTGCAAACTCATGAATCATTGCGCCGTTATTTTATTGAAGAAACCTACGAAGTAGTGGATGCCATTGATAATAAAGATATGGATAATCTGCGTGAAGAGCTAGGTGATGTATTATTACAAATCGTGTTTCATAGTAGTCTTGCTGAAAAATCAGGAGCTTTTACATTACAAGATGTAATAAATGACGTAACTGAGAAGATGATTCATCGTCATCCTAATGTATTTCCAGAAGAAAATCCTGACAATAAAGGAAAAACATACACTTGGGATGAATTAAAAGCACAAGAAAAGGGAAATATACGAAAAAGTGTATTAGATGGAGTATCCAAGGGTTTACCTGCATTGGTGGCTGCTCAAAAGCTACAAGATAAGGCCGGAAAGGTAGGTTTTGACTGGGATGAGCTGGAGCCAATTTGGGCAAAAGTAAGTGAAGAAATCGGTGAATTTAAGGAGGCTGTGGCCTTAAAAGATAGAGAAAATATGGAAAAAGAGGCTGGAGATGTGCTTTTTTCCTTGATTAATCTCTTTAGATGGTATAAAATAAGCGGTGAAAATGCACTGAATCGCACAAACACTAAGTTCCGACAGCGTTTTTCACATGTAGAAGCTTGTGTTAACCAAAGCGATCGCTCATGGGAAGACTTTTCATTAGCTGAGCTGGATGCTTTTTGGGAGGAGGCTAAAGTGCAGGAAAAGTAACCTAGAGGTATGTTAGTAATCTCGGGTATTGTATTTTTAAGGAGGTTCTGTCATGAATAAAACAGAATTAATCGCAAGTGTTGCACAAAAAACTGAATTGACTAAAAAAGACGCTGAAAAAGCGGTAAAAGCTGTATTCGACACAGTTGCTGAAGAATTAGCTGCTGGTGGTAAAGTTCAAGTTATCGGCTTCGGTACTTTCGAAGTTCGTGAACGCGCTGCTCGTGAAGGCCGCAACCCACAAAACGGTAAAACTATCACTATTAAAGCTTCCAAATCTCCTGCATTCAAAGCTGGTAAAGGTTTGAAAGAACAAGTTAACGCAGCTCCTGCAAAAAAACGCAAAAAATAATCTGAATAAGATGTAAAAGAGACCCGATAGGGTCTCTTTTTTCGTCTATGTTATTTTTTCTTGTTTATGTGGTATAATCACAAGGAAAGGATAGATTATGACTACAGAACAATCACGGAAGGTCCTCATTGTATCTGCCTCTATTGGGACAGGTCATATGCAGGCCGCAAGGGCGATAGAAGAATATTGGAAATTAAAAGAACCACATGCAGAGATTAGCCATGTGGATTTTCTTGATACGGAAACTATGTCAGTAGAACATCTTATCAAGGGTACATACATTAAGATGATTGACGTATTTCCTATGTTATACGATATGATTTATCGTGTATCAAAGGGGGAGAAAAAAGGGACTATTTTACAAACCGTTTTGTCCTACATTCTTAAAAGTCGTATGTTGAAGCTCATTCAACAAGAGAAGCCTGATGTGATTGTATTCACGCACCCATTTCCGTGTGGAGCCGCCTGTATTTTGAAACGCCAAGGCCATATTGATGTCCCGTTAGTGGCCATCCTAACGGATTTCAGTAGTCACCAATTCTGGATTTACCCTCAAGTAGATACCTATTTTGTCGCTACAGAGGACATGGTAGGAGAAATGACGGCCGTCGGTATTGAGCAGAATAAAATCCATGTATCCGGTATTCCGGTGCGTAGATCATTCTTTAAGGATGCCATCGATCACTATGAAATGAAATCACCTGTTAAGGTTCTCGTTATGGGGGGAGGATTAGGCTTAGGTTCATTAGAGATTGCACTTCAACATTTAGATGCGGTCAATGGTATTGATGAGATTACTGTCGTAGCGGGACAGAATACATCGCTCTATGAGTCTCTAGTAAATCTTAGTGTACGGATGAAAACGAAAACCACTGTATACGGTTATACATCTAATATTTCTGAGCTAATGCACTCAGCGACTATGCTCGTTACAAAGCCTGGTGCATTGACCTGTATGGAGGCTGTTACCATTGGGCTTCCTATGGTTTTCTTTAATGCTATTCCCGGTCAAGAAGAGGCTAATGCGGAGCTATTAGAAGAGCGAGGTTGTGCGCGTTGGGCTAGAGATATACATAATTTAGAGGACGTAGTGGCTGCGTTGTTAATCAATCCGCCACGGTTACAACAAATGTCTGAACAAGCACGTGCTTGGCATGTAGATGGTGCTGCTAATATCGTAAACGAACTCATTCATATTCTAGATACAAAAACAGATGCACTTTCTACTAAGTGCGAGTTAGAAATACTATAAATAAAAAGGTCATCCACGAAACTAATTTACCTACCATATGTATGGATTAGGTAACCATTAGTTTGGGGATGACCTTTTTATTATTCGCGTGCGAAATTATTGATAGTTTTTAATGTTTTCTGTACGTATCATTTGTAATGCGTTTAAGAAATCTTCTGTTGAAGTATGTTCTTCCAGTAGTGCTTGTAATTGATGAGAATCATTAAGGCTTACACTCCATTGGAATGAATCGGTATCGTCATATACATTGAATACGATTGGGGTATCGAGTGTATCTGGCATATGACCATCGTCGTCGGATACAGTTGCATAAGTACCATCGTCTAGTAGTTCAACAAAAAGTGTATCATAACCATCAAAGTCGATAATTTCAAAATCTAGAGCATCATAAAAATCTAATATTGCATCTGTTGCCATGAGAACCTCCTAATAGTATGTACTTATCATGTTGGATTACTGTCTAGTTATCTATCTGTATTCTACTGATGCGGTGTATGACTGTCAATGAAAATCTGTAGTATAATAAATAACATAATGATAATAGAGGAGTACGGGTATGAATGTAATTTGTTTGCAGAATATAGAGAAATCGTATGGCACACGATTGTTATTTACCGATGTGTCCATAACATTTACAAATCAAAAACGATTGGGACTTGTGGGAATCAATGGAACTGGTAAATCAACCTTTTTAAAGATTTTAACAGGCCAGATGGAGTGTGATAAGGGTACTATTGAGCGCAATGGCAAGGCTACCATCCATTATTTAGCACAAACGCCAAGTTTTGATGAAGGTAATACCTTATTGGAAGCCATTTTAGATGGTGACCATCCGCGATTACAAATGGTAAAACGATTTGACAAGGCCAGTCGCGATTACCATTATATACAAGAACAGGACGTATCTGATGAACGTATTGAGCGTCATTATATGCAGTGCTTAGAAGAAATGGATACCCAAGATGGATGGCAAGTAGAGCAAGAGGCGCGTATCATTTTGAGTAAATTGGGCTTTCACGACGTTAATATGTCAGTTAGCTTATTATCGGGTGGTCAAAAACGTCGATTGGCATTAGGACAAGCCTTATTATACCCTTGTGATTTACTCCTCTTAGATGAACCTACTAACCATTTGGATGAAGATAGCATCGAGTGGCTCGAAACATATTTAAGCAATCGTCAAGGTGGTCTTTTAATCAGTACTCATGACCGATATTTTTTAGACTCCGTATGTAATGGTATTTTGGAATTATCCAATCGTCACATGTATGAGTACGAAGGGAATTATGAAAAATTTATTGAATTGAAAGCAGACCGTGAGGCACGCCAAGCTGCAACCGAGGAGAAACGCCGTCAATTTTTAAAGCGGGAAATCGAATGGGTACGCCGTGGTGCTCAAGCCCGTAGTACCAAACAAAAGGCCCGTTTGCAACGGTATGAAACGCTTAAAAATATGGAGAAAACTAGACGTCCTGATCAAATGGATCCGATTGCTTTAAAGACTCGATTGGGCAAGACTATTTTTGATATTGAACATTTATCCTTTGATTTTGATGGACGCCCTATGGTTGATGATTTTACATATCACGTGGTGCGTCATGACCGCATTGGTATCGTAGGTCCCAATGGGGTTGGTAAATCGACATTTATGAAAATCATCGATGGCACCTATGAGCCAGTATCAGGAACTATTGGCAAAGGCGAGACTGTTCGCATTGCACACTTTAAACAGGAATTACCTGAATTTGATGAAAATATGCGTGTCCTTGATTATATAAAAGAGGACCATTCCTATATGTCGCTTGGTGATGGTACAACGTTAAGTGCAGGTCAAATTTTAGAACGCTTTTTATTCACCCCTGAATTACATGGTGTGCCTATTCGTAAATTATCTGGTGGTGAGCGTCGTAGATTGTACCTTTTAAAATTGCTTATGAGTGCGCCTAATGTACTTCTCTTGGATGAACCGACTAATGACTTAGATATCCCTACACTAGAGGTATTAGAGGATTTTCTTGATTCCTTCAGTGGCGTTATCATAACCGTGTGCCATGATCGCTATTTCCTAGACCGCGTGGTAGATAAATTATTTGTATTTACAGGCAATGGTCGTATCGATATCGTTCACGGATCTTATTCTGATTATAAGGCTGACATTGGTGAAAGTAACAATTCACCATTCTATGTACCTGAACAACAGGGTACTAGTACTCATAGAACTGAGGCAGAATCTGATTCTATGGATACAATTGGTGCATCCTCTAGTACTGAATCTAGTCATACAGAAAGTCCTGTAAAGAAAGGCCTCAATAAGGCTGAAGAGGCAGAATATGCATCGATTATGGAGGAACTGCCAAAACTAGAACATCTTGTTAAAGGATTGGATGTCATGATTGGCCAAGCCGGTACAGACTATGAAAAAATGCAAACCCTCATAGCTGAACGAGAAGAGACACAATCTCAAATCGATACATTGACTGAACGATGGATGGAATTAGAAGAACGTCTATAAATCTTTGTTTTATGCGATTTTTTAATACCTGATATGCATAGGAATTACTTTCAGAATCATTGATAAAAATCACATTTTGTAGTATAATTTCATCGATTAACGATAACAACGTTACCTAAGTAGGAGGAAACATGAGTAAGTATCAATTTTTAGATCGTCGTGTGCCAATTGAAGACGGCAATATTGCATTAGTACAAGATTTATCCAAATGTAAAAACTGCTCCTTATGTCGTAAAGCTTGTGCTGTAGACATGGGCGTATTTGATTATTATGATTTAACAACTAATGGGGATCATCCAATTTGTATTCATTGCGGTCAATGTGCATCTATTTGTCCATTCGATTCCATCAATGAACGTTCTGAAATTGATGAAGTAAAAGCAGCTATTGCTGACCCTAATAAAATTGTCGTTTTCCAAACTGCACCTGCTGTACGTGTTGGCTTAGGTGAAGAGTTTGGCCTTGATGCAGGTACATTCGTAGAAGGTAAAATGGTAGCGGCTCTTCGTAAATTGGGTGGCGACTATATTTTAGATACAAACTTTGGTGCTGACATGACTATCATGGAGGAAGCATCTGAGTTGTTGGAACGCGTTATCAATAGTGATTCCGTATTGCCTCAATTCACATCTTGTTGCCCTGCTTGGGTTAAGTTTGCTGAAACATTCTACCCAGAATTCTTGCCAAACTTGTCTACTGCTAAGAGTCCAATTGCAATGCAAGCGCCTACACAAAAAACATATTTTGCTGAAAAAATGGGCCTTGATGCAAAACAAATCGTTGCTGTTGCAGTAACACCTTGTACAGCTAAGAAATTCGAAATTCGTCGTGACGAAATGAATTCCTCTGCTGAATACTGGGATGTACCAGAAATGCGCGATACAGACTACTGTATTACTACACGTGAACTTGCAAAATGGTTACGTGCAGAAGAAATCAACTTTGATGAATTAGAAGATTCTGCATTTGATCCATTGATGGGTGAAGCATCTGGTGGTGGTATCATCTTCGGTAATACTGGTGGCGTTATGGAAGCGGCTATGCGTGCGGCTTACAAACTAGCAACTGGTGAAGATGCACCTCAAACATTGATCCCATTCGAAGCAATTCGTGGTATGGACGGTGCTCGTGAAGCAGATGTTGTGATTGGTGATAAAACATTACATGTAGCGGCTGTTCATGGTACTGGCAACTTGCGTAAATTCATTGAACGCATGCGCGCAGAAAACATCCATTACGATTTCATCGAAGTTATGGCTTGCCGCGGCGGCTGTATCGGTGGTGGTGGTCAACCACGCGTTAAATTACCAATGGCTGATAAGGCTCGTGAAGCTCGTATTGCGTCCTTGTATACTCGTGATGCAGAGGTACAAGTGAAAGCGGCTTGTGATAATCCAGATATCCAAAAATTATATGCTGAGTTCTTCGATGGCAAACCTATGAGCCATAAAGCACATCATATGTTGCATACTACATTTGTGAGCCGTGCAGAAGACTTAGGTCCTAATGGTGCATGTACACCTGCTACATGTCCAACGTCTGTACCTAATTTGAAAAAAGCAGCAGAAGCTGCAAAAGCGGCTGCAGAAGCAAATAAATAATTAATTATTTATAAAATTGAATAAAAAACTTGAAAATTCGCATAAAATAGCATATACTAATTATTGTGAGAAACAATAATATAATGGTCCTTAGAGAGAGGTATATGTTAATGACATGGGGCGGACAGAGAGAAGGTTCTGGTCGTAGACCTCGTATGTACAAACGCGAATGTCGCTCGTTCCGTTTGACAGATGAGGAATATCAAATCCTGAAACCATTAGTAGAGGCTATTAGAACGCGTACAGATGCATCTAATAAGCAACACTTAGAGTACTTGAATAACTAAATATTGACATGGTGTATGTATATAAAATATCTTTTTTGTACTCTTCCAATAATAGCAACTCTTATATATGCCATGTGAATAAGCGAAAGTTAGACCCTTTTGGGGTCTAACTTTTTTTTGTAAATAAATACATAAGGTATAGGCATTTTAACTATACCTAGTTATAATATGAGTATACAAGTTGTGAGTATAGGAGGTGTTAGCTTGTTACAAGATTTATTATCAGAGGATAATGTATCGTTTCATTATCCTGCTGAGACATGGGAAGATGTAATTCGTCACGGTGGTCAGCTCATGGTCGATGCTGGTTTTACAGAACCTACATACACAGAGGCTATGATTGATGTAGTTCGTGACATGGGGCCGTACATCGTATTGGCACCGGGTCTTGCTATGCCTCATGCGCGTCCAGAGATGGGGGCTAAGCAAGTAGGTACGGCTCTGGTAACGTTAGAAAAGCCTATCGATTTTGGTAGCCCAGAAAATGATCCTGTATCAGTAGCGGTATTTTTATGTGCACCGAATAAGGAAGAACACATTCAATTGCTTACAGATATTGCGACGCTCTTTGAAGATGAAGAATTTCTTGATGCAGCGGTAAATTTTGAAAGTATTGAAGATGTACAAGCTTTTTTATCGGAACATCTTGATGAAGCGTAATTTTGGAGGTAAACTATGATTTCCATTTTAACTGTATGTGGTAATGGCATCGGTTCTAGTTTGATGCTAAAAATGAAAATTGAAGAAATTTGTGCTGAAAATAATATCGAAGCGCAAGTAGAATCAATCGATTTTAATGCGGCTCAAGGTCGCAAGGCCGATTTAATTGTTACTGTAAAGGAATTAGCAGAACAATTTGAAGACAAGGATGTAGCTATTGTACGTAGTTATATTAATAAAAAGAAAATTAAAGAAGATATTTTGGAACGATTACAACAAATCGCTAAGTAATTCATAGAGGGAGATAATTCTATGGAAATGATATTAGAATTCTTACGAGATGTATTGAGTCAGCCAGCGTTGTTGATTGGTATTATGTCCTGCGTTGGTTTAATCGCTTTGAAACGACCATTTCATAAGATTATGACTGGTACATTAAAACCAATTCTCGGCTATTTAATGCTTGCTGCTGGTGCAGGTGTTATCGTTAGCAATCTTGATCCACTTGGAAAAATGATTGAACACGGATTCCATATTACCGGTGTTGTGCCAAATAATGAAGCTATCGTAGCGGTAGCACAAAAGGTGCTTGGTGTTGAAACGATGTCTATCCTCGTTGTAGGCTTATTGATGAACTTATTAATTGCTCGTTTCACCAAATTTAAGTATGTATTCCTTACAGGTCACCACAGTTTATTTATGGCTTGCTTAATGTCTGCCGTGCTTGGTACTGCAGGTTTATCTGGTATTGAATTGATTCTTGTTGGTGGCTTCTTAATGGGCGCTTGGTCCGCTATTTCTCCAGCTATCGGTCAAAGCTATACTTCTAAAGTTACCGATGGCGATGAAATTGCATTGGGCCACTTTGGTAGTTTAGGTTACTATCTATCTGCATGGGTGGCAAAATACGTAGGTAAGGCAGAAGAAAGTACAGAAGATATTGAGATTCCTGAAAAATGGGGCTTCTTGCGTGACTCCACGTTATCTACGGCATTGACCATGATAGTATTCTATTTAATCGCAGCTATTGCAGCGGGTTCTGAATTCGTAGCAACCTTATCCGGTTCTATGAGCCCATACCTATTTGCAGTTATGAGCGCTATGAACTTTGCTGTAGGTGTAGCTATCGTATATTCTGGCGTTCGTATGATCTTGGGGGACTTGATTCCAGCATTCCAAGGTATTGCTACAAAAATCATTCCTAATGCAATTCCAGCGGTAGACTGTGCCGTATTCTTTACCTATGCGCCAACAGCCGTTGTATTAGGCTTTATTAGCTCCTTTATCGGCGGTATCATCGGTATGCTTATTCTAGGTGCTGTAGGTGGCGTACTCATCATTCCTGGTCTTGTACCTCACTTCTTCTGCGGTGCAACAGCAGGTATCTATGGTAATGCTACCGGTGGTCGCCGTGGTGCAGCTGTAGGTGCATTCCTTAATGGTTTGGCTATCACATTCTTGCCAGCACTAGCATTGCCAGTTCTTGGCCAATTAGGTTTCCAAAACACAACATTTGGTGATGCAGACTTTGCTGTAATAGGCCTCGTATTAGGTAATGCCTTTGAATGGATTGGCATGGCTGGTATTTATGGCGTTGTTGTTATTGCAGCCCTTGTTCTTATTATTCCGAATTTCATTAAAACAAAAGGGAAAGTTATTAATTACGTAGAAGAGGAGTAATGAAAACAACTGAGCAACATAGTAATGTAGTAATTCGATATATATTCTTGACTATTGGTGCTATCAGTTTTTGCCTTGGTACAGCAGGTATCGTATTACCAATATTGCCAACAGTTCCTTTTTATATGCTTACCTTATTTTGTTTAGCGCGTGGATCTGAACGCTTTCACAGAATGTTTTTGGAGTCCCAATTATATAAAAAGACAGTTGGTGCGTATGAACGCGATAAAGCATTGACGTTGCGGACAAAGTTGTCCATTTTAGCTTCTGTAACTACAATCATGTTAATAGGTGCTTATTTTTCTAGGAATATTCCTGTTGCCCTTATTATTATGGCAATTGTATGGATTGCTCATGTTATAGCATTGTTATTTATTGTTAAAACAAAAAATAGTTAGCTATATACTAAATCCCTCGTATTAGAGAATACTTTAATACGAGGGATTTTTTTGTACTAGCAGATTCCATTATATAGAGTAAATGAATATTTTGTATGTATTTTAATAAAGATTACATGAATTATTACAAAATTGAATTTGACAATTAATCTCAAAGTGCTTACTATTAATGTATTGTTTATAATATTTATATATATGGTGATACTATGAATCCACATGCTCATATGAAATTACAATCGGGAGTATGCATGGCTAGACATACCGTATTTGACGGTATTGATTTGCTATTCCTTGATGTAAAGCGCGAAACGATTCAATTTTTCGCCAAATCTCATACAAAGACCTTCGCAATTAATCATTGTGAAGAGGGACGTATTGAATGCAAGTTTGCATCTGGAGAATACTTGTATATGGGACCAGGAGATATGTCGTTAGGATGGCATATCCGGGCCGACTATCAACATGAAAATTACTTCCCTACAAAATCGTTTAAGGGAATTGTTCTATTAGTAGATGTAGCACGAGCACAGCATGTATTAGATACCTTAGTAGCTGATACACCAATTGATTTGACTGCCATAGCCAATCGATTTTGTGAAAATACAGACTTTGGTATGATGATGGAGGAAACAGAGTCGGTTCGCCAAATTTTTTCCAGTTTATATAATGTGCCAGATTCCATTAGAGCTCATTATTTTAAACTAAAGATTGTAGAAATATTTTTATTATTGTCTGTAATCTCTACAGAATCCCATGAAAAACGAGGTAGCTACCGAAAGCAACAGGTAGATATTGTAAAAGCAGTAGGTAAATATTTGTCTAAGAATTTCGTCAAACGTATAACCATTGATGATCTATCCCGTGATTTTGATGTTCCTGCATCAACCTTAAAACGTTGCTTTAAGGGCGTATATGGTGTGACAATTCATCAAAGAGTGCCGTCTTAATGAAGCAAAACGTTTACTACATGAAACGGATGAATCCATCTTACAAATTGCCAATGCCGTAGGTTATGAAAACGGTAGTAAATTTACAAGTACCTTTAAGGACTTTGTCGGTATGACACCGAGTGATTATCGTAGAGTATAATTACATATTGTTTAACTGTATCTAATAAAAGTATCAAAATCGTATAATTTTGGTCTTTTCGGAGTAGATATACATAATACACTTTGCTAACATATTAAATGTAAATGATTTTCAATGTCATTGTTGTTAGTAAAGTGTATTTTTTATTACTAATTTTAATGATGCATATAGTTGAGTGAGATTATAAGAGGAGGAAACAATGAATCGGTGGAGCCGTACAAAACGCTATTTAGTCCTATCTAGTGCGGTTGCATTATGGCTAAATGCACCTCTCGTCGTTATGGCGGATAATGCAGCCGTTACGACAGATGTAGTTCATGTACAAGGCACATGGGCAGAGGAAGAAGCAAAGTTAAATCCACAGCAAGTGCAAATCATTACCAAAAAAGAGATTGAGAAGAAGCAGGCGAAGTCCGTCGAAGATATTATATTTACCCAAACGGGTGTTTCTAGAACCGTTGATGCCATGGGACGTGTCGGTGTATCCATTCGCGGTGCAGAGGCTCGTCATACATTGATTCTTGTGGATGGTCAACCAGTATTGGGGGATTTTGATAAGTATTCTGGCGCAGCGGACGAAGTACAACGGTTAGGTGCCGAAAATGTAGAACGCATCGAGGTTATTCAAGGTGCAGCGAGTGCTAAATATGGTTCTGATGCGGTGGGTGGTGTCGTTAACATCATCACTAAGAAGGCTCTTAAGAAACCAACATTGCAAGTAAATGCCGAAGGAATGCGTCGTAAGAGTGATGGCGATTTATTCCCATTCCAAAACTTTTATATTCGAGCTGATTCGGGGCAGATGGGGAAATTAAAGGTTGGCTTATCAGGTAGTAAACGGGATTTAATGCCTGTCCTTGCATCGGTTAAACGCCGTGCATCAGGTATGGGCTTTGATTATGCAAAACATAATTTTAAGCCTAATGTGCTTCGCTATTATGGTGATGCCTCTGATATTGGCTTTGTGGCAACGTATGAGGCTAATAAAAATAATAAATTTGAAATGCGTTTAAATCGATATACGGAAGACCTTGTACGGGATATTAAACATTCTGATTCTGATTTAGAGCCACAACAACATTTCAAACGTACTGCTAATCGCAATACGATTAATCTTTCATGGAATGCTAAAGCGGGTAAAAGCGATTGGACAGTAGAAACAAACTACTCCCGCATTAAAGAAGATGACGTAGCGCTTATCAATTATACGGGGCGATCATCTTATGAAGGTTCTAATGAGTTACGATATATCGATAATATCGACCATCGTCAACTAGATATTCGGCTCAATGCAAATACACAGCTTAATAATAAACATCGTCTTAGTTATGGTGTTAGCTATGCTCGTGAAGAAGGTTCTGGTAGCCGATTAAAAAGTTCTCCAAATACGAGTACCATGTACATCGACCCTTGGGCGTATGATAAAAGCTTGCTTGTCGATAAGCTAGATCGTCTTGTGCGTAAAAAAGGGGATAACAGTGTTAAGGTTTATTCCCATATTCATGATTATAAATTTATAAACTCCAGTAGCGGTATGCCACAATGGGATATGGATTATGAATATTATGGTGCTGAAACGGATGCGCAAAAACCAGGCATTACATACGATGATTATGTAAATTATGGATTGTCTGAAGGGGCTATTAGCTCTTGGTCGAGTACATCCCCTAATAATCAACCTATATCCGATGACTTTAGAAACCGTTATAATGCATTAAAATCACGGTTAGAAGCTGAAAATCCAGACATGGCTAACACCCGTTCTAATATCGTAGGCGACTACTTTAAATATGGCGAGTCCAGTGATCCAGAAATGCGTAAAAAAGCGCCGAAACTGAATGGTAAGGCTTTCTTAGAAGAGTATCGTAATCGCGACCAACGATTGACGACTGGTCAAGGTACGATTCGCAAGATGAATGCTTATATCTCAGATACTTGGCAAGTGAATAAGAACCTTACCTTTGTTCCTATCATTCGACTAGATAATAGTAGTTTGTTTGGTTCCAATTTATCCGCTTCCATGGGGATGACATACAATGTGAAAGGCAATCCTCATCGTCGATTTAAGGCCAATGTTGGCACTGGTTATACAGAACCTGGTATGGGCGAATTGTGGTATAACTGGGAAATGTATGCGTCTAATCCGGTAGGTATTGGCGTCGCAAAACTCGGTTGGTACTGGGCTGGTAATCCAAACTTAAAACCTGAAAAATCGCTCAATATTGATATGAGTTTAGAAGGTGAAAATAAAAACACCTATGCTCGTGTTGGTGTATTCCATAACCGCATCAAGAACTATATGTCGGTTTACTTTACAGGAGAATTCCAAGATTTTGCACCATATTTGAAAGGGGATGCAAAATACCAACGTGCCCCAGATATGATTTACAGCTTTAAAAACATCGGTATGGCTGAAATCACAGGCCTTCAAGCGGAAGTACAACAAAAATTTGGTAAATATTGGTCCGGTAAATTAGGATATACCTATTTGCATGCTATTAATAAGAGCGATCCAACGATGCCTCGACAATTATTGGATAAACCAGTGCACAAGGTAGATATTGGTGTAACCTATGATAATCCAAAAACTGGTTGGAATGGATCTATTTGGGGTGATTACTACATCAATATGCTGGATAGTAACACATTGAATAATGGTGGTAACTACTGGCCAGATATTTTATCCGGTGATGCAGGTGTGTACAAAAAGCAAGTTTACCAAAAGAAAACATTTGGCATTTGGAATTTGATGGTCCAAAAACGATTTAACAAGAATGCCATGATGTACTTTGGTATTAATAATATCTTTAATCATCGAGATGATGATCGAGCAACACAAGAACGGGTATATCGTATCGGTGTTAATCTTAAGTTTGGTGGTGGCGATACTAAGACTACGCCAATCGGAAAAGATGGTAATAAAGCTATTGATGCAAATGGTAGCGTAACTAATGTAGCGGTCGGTAATGAAGCAGGCGTACAAAATATATCCGAAGTTGTTAAACTAACTGACTTTATTCGTCCTGATTTTGATACGACTAAGGAACGTGGCGTCACATTTATCGGAGATTATCGTGCACGTTGGATGTCTCACGACGGCACCAATCGTCCACAATCTCCATTCCGCTCTAATTCAGCCATCGGTTCTGCTAAAGCGAATATGTACGATTCTAATCGCCATAGTTTTGAACAACGCATTCGCCTTGGTCTTGATGCTCGCATCAACCCATTCACAAATCTCTCCGTTATCGGTAGCATGACCGGTATGAGCGGCGTTGATACAAGTTGGACTAAATCGGAGTCAAAAGGTTTCAATCATCAACGTCTTGATACGGTTGATCTTACAAGACATGTCAAGAAATGGGATGTTTCTGTGGGTCGTTTAAACGAACCTATGGGGGCTAGTGGATACTGGTTTGGTCAATCCTATGATGGGGTTCGTGGCGTATGGACTGGTAATGATACGCAAGTTCGCATTGGGGTAGGTAGCTTTAAACATAGCACGGGTACTAGTGATTCTGCGTATACTCATGTGGTGCATGAAGTGATTACTAGACCTCCAACAGCAGCAGAGTTAATTGGTATTAATCGTGATGAGTATCCTTATGATATTAATAATGCTACAAAAACTGGGTCTGATGGTGAAAGCAAATCCACTGAGGATGCACCAGCACCAGATAGCCCAACAGGTATTTATGAATCTACTTATAAAGGTAAGGTAGATACAATTTACTTCTATCAACAGCTAAAAGGATTACAAGATGAATATGATGCGTATAAAGCTACGTTGAATCTAAGTTGGAGCAATCCGAATCGCGATCAAGAGATTGAAAAGGCTAATGCAAAGCTCGCAGAAACACAACAAAAACAAGCTCAAGTGATGAGCCGCTTACAAGATATTCTTACAAAGGCGTACCCTACAGATATAGCTGAGAAAAAATTCTCCCTCGATATTCCATCTGGTGGTTATGCAATGTATGAAATCACTAATAAGAATACAGGGGAAAAACTCTATAGGACCGGGGACATTATGTATAATGTGAACTCTTCTTTATACCCTGAATACTTAAAAGAAAAGGCTAAAGGTCTTATCGTATCTACTGATAATAAAGAGGCTTTAGTAAATCCTAAAGCCTATGTTGAAAAACATAGTGACGAAATCAATCAATCCGTAGCAGAAATTGCTAAATATAATGCTACAGATAACTGGAGCAACTATAACAATAGTGAGCTTGATGTGGTTTGGGTTAAACAGCCAGATGGCACGTTCAAACAATCTTATGATTACTATGGACAACCAGCTAGTGATTATGAGTTCACTGGTTACTTAGGTGCTAAAACATATAAATACAATAGTGGTAGTTATGTATTTAGTGATTATGATGCTAAAGATGCGATTTACAAAAAGAACTTTACAATGTCCTCTAATGATTATGGTGAAGGTAGTTCTGACTATGGTTGGGGCATGCCAAATGCATTGTTCAACTATATGTATAATCTTGAAAAGGTTGTACATGATGCAGAGTCGGAAAATAAATTACCACGTGAAGCAATTGGTAAAATCATTGGCAATATTATTCAAACCGAAGGCATTGTTCTTGAAAAAGATACAATTCCACCTATTGAAACGGCAGCCTTTGTTCAAGTGAAGAAAAAAATTGGAAATCGTCTTGGCCTACAAGCATGGTACTTACGCTCCTTTAATGGTAGTAAACGTACATTCTTAAATGCCAATGGTAATGGTAATGATGAACAAAGCTTCTCCAATATAGCGAGTGTATTTGGTATTGGCGCTAAATACCAAATCGGTGAAAGCGCAGTACTTACTGTAGATTATGGTCAAAATAGATCGAAATTTGGCCGTTATATGAACGGTAATACTGTATATGACCATGAACGTGGAACAGCAGACTTTACTGTGAAAGGTCACCAAATGGGCGGTACACCTCATTTCTGGATGGCTCGCCTCGACATTGGTCGTGCTGATATCGATATTCCTAAATCATGGAATGCGTTCATAGATTATAAATACTTCGCTCATGGCTCATTCCTCGGCGGTAATGGTACAGGTGCTGTACCGGATCGTTACCTCGATGGTATTCGCAGCTTTACATTCGGCGCTGGGTATGTACCGCGCAAGAATTTACTCCTTGAAGCATTCTATACATTCGATGCTAAGGGCACAAATAAACGAGATACTTTATATGGTAATGAAAGCTTTAAGTTAGGCGATTATGCAAGAATTCAAGGAACCTACCGGTTCTAATGTACAGTCTGTAAACAGACAGAAAGGTTTATTAGTATGGAAAATCTAAATTATGTCATTCACTTGTTTCATAGTGGCGGATATGTAATGTATCCATTATTATTCTTGTCTCTTATGGTCATTGCAATCGCTGTAGAACGCACTTTCTATTATCGTAAATATGCAGGAAAAACCTATATGGTGATGCATGCGGTTAATGAGTATGCAAAATTGCAAAAATGGGATGAAATAGAAAAGGTAATCAAAGAAAATCCATCCATTGCAAGTCGTATTGCTGAAGCTGGTTTGAAAAACAGCGCTACTGAAGAAGGTATGAAAACGGCATTCTCTGATCAAATGGGGGTTGATGCAGTAGGCTTCAGAAAATATATGGATTACTTAAGTGCAACCGTTACAATTTCCCCATTGTTGGGCCTACTTGGTACTGTAACAGGTATGATTGGTTCCTTTAGTATCCTCGATGCTGGTGCGGGTGCATCTGCTATTACTGGTGGTGTAGGGGAAGCCCTTATCGCAACGGCGTCTGGCCTATGTGTAGCCATCATGGCTTTTATTGTGTATACCTTCTTTAGTCATCGTTTGGACTCTATTATCAACCAAATTGAAAATATGTGTGTTAACATCATTACTGCAAAACGAGAAGGGTGGAAATAACTATGAATTTACAAAGTTTTCGTATGAAATCCAAGCCTGAATTCATGATTATCCCTATGATTGATATCATATTCTTCCTATTGGTGTTCTTCATGATGAATAGCTTACAAACAATAGCCCAAAAGGCTTTGTCTGTACAGTTGCCACAGGCAACAACCGCATCTGCACCAGCTCAATTACCAGTGGTGCTTACATTAGATGCAGAAGGTCACATAACAATTGATAATGTCCCAATGAGCATTGATGCGGCCGAGGCAATGGTAAAAGAACGAATTGCACAAAATCCGAATGCTAGCGTTATATTACAAGCGGATAAACGCTCTGCTCACGGACAAGTAGTGGCAATTATGGACATGCTTAAACAAGCTGGCGTTAAACGCTTAGCTATTGCAGCAGAACAGAAAGGATAACTATGGGATTAGGCATATCATGGAAAAAAGCAGCCATAATATCCGCCGTAGTTCATCTAATCATTCTCTTTATTGCCGTTATCTTTTTCGTAGTTGTTCCGGCTATTCAAGAGCAGGAAACCTATGAAGTCGATCTCACCCAAAGTGTGCTCGATGATGGCGGTAGTGGTCACGCTGGTGGTGGCGGCGGTGATAGGTCATCTCTATTCCCAAAACCATTGTCTGCAGATGAAGTGGCGGCAAGAACAAAGGCTGTAGTAGCGAATGTAGAACCATCTACAGCGACGGATATTCCTGATGCGGTAGATGTCCCAAGTAAGGGTAGTGAAAATACATCAAATGTATCTGGTGAAAGCGGTGGTGCCGGTAATGGTCCAGGCTCTGGTGGCGGCGAAGGTGGCGGCCATGGTACTGGTACAGGAACGGGCGTTGGTGAGGGACAGGGCGAAGGTGAAGGCTCTGGTACCGGCAAAGGCTCCGGTGGTGGACATGGTCGAGCTCATGTCGCTTTTGATAAACAAGGCTTTTATAATGCTGTAAACAATCAAAAGGTGATTCCTCAACAATACATTCGTCAACATAGAGAAGTTCATGAAACAATTTACGTATTTGTACGTATTGATACAAATGGTAATGCTGTTGAACAATATGTGGAATCTGGCGATGACCCATTGTTGAGAGAAGAGGCTATGGCTGCGGTAAATCGTGCATTACCATATCAAAATCCAACAGACGACATTCAACCGGTAACTGTTCCGGTACGATTCGACCTATCCGAAGGTACAGATGACGATGATTAATCATACATAATGTAAGGAGATAAATATGGGTACTATTATTTTATATTCTTCCCTCACTGGGAATACAAAAAGCGTAGCAGAGGCGATGGCCTCTGTTATGCCTGAAGGTACACCTTGTGTACCGGTAAAAGAGGCACCGGCCAATCTAGGGGATTACGATACTGTATTTGTAGGTTTCTGGGTGGATCGTGGTACAGCTAATAAAGAAGCTGCTAAGTTGATTGAAACCCTTACAAATAGACATGTAGTATTCTTTGCTACACTAGGTATGTATGCCGATTCTGATCATGCTCGTGAAAGTATTGAAAAGGCATCTGCCTTATTGCCTAATAAAGAATCTCTTGTAGATGGTTTTGTATGCCAAGGTAAAATCGACCCTAAGGTTATTGAGATGATGTACAAAATGTTCCCACCAGGATCTGCTCATGGACAAAGCCCTGAACGTGATGCATTGCATAAGGCGGCAGAAACGCATCCTGATGAACAAGATTTTGCAAATGCGAAAGAATTTGCTAAATCTGTGCTTGCAAAGTTGCAAGGCTAATGAGTGAAAGGGGGAACGTATGAGTTTAGCGAGTTTTTTCGAATCGATTCCAGAAAAACAACGGAATCTGCAATTAGGATTGGCCTGTGATAATCCTATGAGTGGCGCCTTTCCTCATAAGCGCGTTGTTCACGCAGGCCTTAATGGGACTTTAATTTCACCGAAGGAATCACAATCTGTATGGGATGCTGTAATGCGTGGTACTCCTAAGAGGGGGCAAATGCAGTGTGCTTATATACATATTCCATTCTGCAAGACAAAATGTACGTACTGTGGGTTCTTCCAAAATGGTACAAGTCAAAGTATTGAAGATAACTATATTGATGGCCTCATTGGGGAACTTAAGCTGGCTAGTGAATGTCCACGCTTAAAGGATGGGCTTATCCACGCTGTATTTATTGGTGGTGGTACACCGACATCTCTATCTCCAGCAAATTCAGAGCGCTTGTTAAAAGCGATTAAAGAATACTTACCACTAGCTAATGATTATGAGCTTACCCTAGAAGGTCGCATTCATGATTTGATTCCTGAAAATCTTGAAGTATGGATGAATAATGGAGTTAACCGTATGTCTATCGGGATCCAGTCGTTTAATACTAAGGTGCGCCAAATGGTAGGACGTTTGGATACAAAAGAAACTGTACTTGAACGGTTAGCGGCTCTAAAGGCCTATGGGCAATGTTCTGTTGTTATCGACTTAATTTACGGATTGCCTGGTCAAACAATGGAGGTTTGGGAACAAGATTTAGCTGATCTAGTAAAATCTGGTGTAGATGGCGCTGACCTATATCAATTAAATGTATTCGATGGTAGTGATCTAAACCGCGATATTACGAGCGGTAAGGTACCACCAGCAGCCACAACGTCTATGCAAGGGGATATGTTTGAATTTGGACGTACCTATTTAGAGGCTCGTGCCTATCGAAGATTGAGTGCCGCACACTGGAGCGCTAATAATCGTGAACGTAGTTTATACAATATCTTAGCTAAAGCAGGTGTACCGATGTTCCCATTTGGCAGTGGCGCCGGTGGCAATGTTGATGGCTATGGTATGATGCTGCATCGTGCGCTTAAACCATATGAAGATATGGTAAGCCGTGGCGAAAAACCATTTATGGCACTTATGAAGCAAAGTGATTTACAACCATTTGTAAACCAAGTAGTAAGTCAATTGGAACAAGGCTACTTGAATATCAATACATTAGTGGCTATGGATTCTCGTTTAGATGAATTGAATTGGTTGTATAAACTATGGGAGAAACGAGGCCTAGTTTTGTATAATGGCTTATTGTATAAATTGACATCAGCTGGTGAATTCTGGACTGTAAATATTACGCAAAGTACATTGGAGGCTATGGAATATATTATAACGGGCAAAAACTCCTTTGCCTTAGAATCCGTAGCGGCCCAAGATACGAAGACTACATCTAAAGAAAATCCTAATCAAGAGATACGTGGTATTGGCCAAGGTAAGGCTAATATTTCGGTACCAACCGATGAACAGACAGAAGCGCAACGCAAAGAAGCACTCATGACAAAAGCGAAAGAAGAAATCGCTAAGAGTGGTGCCTCTGGTGAATCAGCAAATCGCATGATTCAAGCTATGGCGAATTTGAGCGCTGATGAAATTGAATACATGATGGAACGTATGATGTCCTAATTATCACTAACAACCTCTCATATAAATAACTACAAACATTGACAGGTACGTTTTATCTTAGTATTAAAACCCTAGATTACGATCTATTCTTTAAACTGGACTATTCAGTTTAACGAGAATATATCGTGGCCTAGGGTTTACTTTTTATGTTTCGGAATGTATTCTGTACATATAGTTATACAAGGTATTAGGAGGTTAGTATGAATGCATTTCCTAACGAATTGATAGATATAGTTGGTATTGGGGCTAGTACCTTAGATCGATTCATCGTGGTTGATCATTTTCCAACGGGGCGTGAGGTGCAAGAGGCCATCTCATCTACTACAGATGGCGGCGGGCCAGTAGCGACTGCACTAGCCACGGCTGGTAAATATGGATCTCGGACGGTAATGATTGACCGTATTGGGGATGATATGGTTGGACGCTATATTCTAGAGGACTTTCATAAATATAATGTCAATACAGAGGGCATCCAAGTTGATGCGGATGCTAAGAGTGGAACTGCAACGATTCTTGTAAAACAGAAGACAGGGGAACGCGCTGTATTTTTTGAACGATCTACTGCAACTGAGCCTGAGTTCTTAGAGGCTCATAAACAACTCATAGAATCTGCCTATATTTTGCATATCAATGGTAGACATCGCAAACTCATGCGCTCTGCTATGGCCGTTGCAAAAGAGGTAGGCACTATTATTTCTTTAGATGGTGGTGCTCAACGCTACGATGAAGATATGAAGCCTATTACAGAAGCCAGTCACATCGTTATCGTAGCTCGAGACTATGCTGAAAAATATACAGGCACAACTAATTTAGAAGATGCTTGTCGTATCATTCATGAACGAGGAGCCTTCATAGCAGGTGTTACCGATGGTGCTAACGGTAGTTATTTTGTATGGCCTGATGGAACATCTTATCGATGTGAACCATTTTCTCAAGCTACTGTAGTAGATACAACGGGGGCTGGGGATAGCTTCCATGGTGCTTTTTTGTATATGCTTACAAAAACACTTTGCAAAATAGCAGATGGTACTAACACATCAACTATGAATGAAACGAGCCAGTCCTTAAATGCTATCGATTTACTCCATAGTTGTGCGCACGAGGACTTAGAAAAAGCGGCTACTTTTGCTTCTGCTGTAGCAGCTCTTAATACGCAAGGAATTGGCGGCCGCAGTCCATTGCCGAGTTTAGAAGATATCAAGGCGCTTATAGGATAGGATTATGGTTATGTGGAAAAATACTTCAAAAAATCAAGTTCAGCAATATATGCAACATAATCCTTATCGTCTATTAGCTCTTAGCTTTTTGGCTGTTATGACTATAGGGACGATATTGCTCATGTTGCCCCTATCAAATGCTCAAGGCCATAGTACAGCGCTTGTAGATGCAGCTTTTACCGCAGTATCTTGCGTTTCTGTAACAGGATTGGCGACAGTAGATACCTATTATCATTGGTCCTTGTTTGGCAAAATCGTCATGGTAATCCTTATCCAATTAGGTGGTTTGGGGATTGTTTCCTTTACCACTATTATCGCTCTAGTATTAGGGCGACGGGTAGGTCTAAAAAATCGCGTGCTTTTATCTGAGGATGTAGGGCAAGATGGAATGAAAGGGCTTTTACACATTACGAAAAAGCTAACTATTTATACCTTTTGTGCCGAAATTATTGGTGGTATTCTCTATACCATTCAGCTATATCCTTATATTGGTGATGCTGCATTATATACGGGAATCATGCAATCCATCTCGACCTTTTGTAATGCAGGGTTTATATTCTTTGATAATAATCTACCTTATGCCATGGTGGGCGATGTATTATTTAATATAAATACAATGGCCCTTATTGTAATAGGTGGTTTCGGATATCTCGCAACCTTTGATATTTGGTCGCATCGCAAGCTACGACGTTTTGTAGATTTAAAACTACACACAAAAATAATGTTAGTTGGCACAACGGTGCTTATCCTTTTAGGGACTATTATTTTCTTGGGAGTTGAGTGGGCGAATCCCAAAACTTTTGGTCCTTTACCTATATGGAATAAGGTCATGGCTGCTCTATTTCAATCGATTACCCCTCGTACGGCAGGTCTTGCAACTGTAGATTATAATGATTTACATCCCATAACTCTGTTTATTACCATCATTTTTATGTTTATCGGGGCAGGTCCTAACTCCACAGGAGGAGGTGTTAAAATTAGTACTATTGCTGTCGCTTTTCTAGCATCGCGTACATTATTTAATAACCGTTCTGATACAGAGGTTTTTGAACGTCGTATTTCGTTGGTTACTGTCCTTAAGGCAAATGGGATAATCTTTTTATCCATCCTTCTTGTTTTGCTTGCTACTTGCTATTTAGCTTGGGATGAGCCGTATAACTTTATTCGAATACTTTTTGAGGTAACCTCTGCCTTTGGGACCGTAGGTCTTTCGACGGGGATTACACCTGATTTATCTGAAAGTAGTAAATGGGTGTTGATGCTTGTCATGTTTACGGGCCGTGTTGGGGTTATGACTGTTATTGGTACTTGGGCGTTAAGAACGGCACCGACTAAACCAATTAACTATGCAGAAGAGCGTGTATTGTTATAAAAACAGATTAGATTGAATATAAAAGGGGGCATATATGAAACATAAAACGATAGCAGTAATAGGTCTTGGTCAATTTGGTGGCACTGTTGCCAAGATGTTAGCTTCCATGGATCATGAGGTATTAGGTGTAGATATTGATCCAGAAGTTGTACAGAAAATTTCACCATTTATAACACATGCTATAGTTGCAGATACAACCGATGAAGAGGCAATCAAAGCATTGGCGCTAAGCCAGTTTGATATGGTTATTGTGGCTATAGGTGGAAATCTTCAAGCTAATCTAATGACAGCTATGCTTCTTAAAGAGTTAGACGCACCTAAAATTGTGGCCAAGGCTGAAAATAATATACAAGGTAAAATGCTTCATAAAATAGGTGTAGATCAAGTGATTTACCCTGAATATGATATGGCATTACGTCTTGTACAATTTTTAACTAGAGACCATGTGATGGATTATTTACAACTATCCAAAAATATTAGTCTTATAGAAATAAAAATGCCTTCATTTATGGTTGGCACATGTTTGAAAGATTCCAATTTGCGTGAGAAATATAATCTTAATGCAGTAGGCATAAGACGCGGTGAGGATTTAGAAGTTCCACCAAACCCAATTACCATCCTCGGTGAAGATGATAAATTATTAGTTATTGGGAATAATTCTGATTTAGATTCATTAACAGTGTAGTAAGTATACGAAACAGATATAATTATATCGAAAAATTATGATACAATAGGAATAGAATTCAGTATAGGCCGTACGTATTCGTATGGCCTTTTTAGATAGAAATGAAGGGTAGTATGACAGAAGAACAATATATAACGGCTCTCAAAAACAATCCCCATGGCATTCGCAATATCCCTAATCCTACAGAGGGGATGCAGCTAGTATGTGTGGAGCAGAATGGGATGCTATTACAGTACATTAAAAATCCTACTCAGCGTGTGATTGAAACTGCGTTAGCACAGTCGCCACGGGCCATTCAATATGTGGAGAATCCAAGTGACGATTTACTGATTTCATTGGTAAAACAAGATTGGGCAGTTCTTGAGTATATTCAAAATCCATCGGATGAAGTCGTTCGCATTGCATTAGACCAATCGGGCTGGGCCATTCGATACATTACAAATCCATCAGAGGAATTACAGTTAAGGGCTGTAGAAACACAATATGATGCATTGCAATATATTGCAAATCCATCAGAGCGAGTTCAAATGGCGGCTGTAAAGTCTAATTATCTAGCATTGCGCTATATCCAGTATCCGACATTGGAAATTTTGAAAGCCGCCGTGTTACAAGATCCGCAAGCTATGCGTCAAATTACAAATCTGGATTTAGACACAGTGCTAGAGCTATTGAAGGTTTCTACATTAATACTTGGGTATGTACCAAAACAAATAGGATTGACTGTCGATATGGTTAGACAAATTATAACTGAAATGATTGCAAATCCAGCTGTAGAGGAGCGATACGTACGGGAACTCGTGAGCAATCCTGCCATTGGCGGACGCCAATCAACATGGCCTATCGACATATTGTCATTAGTTGATGTATACGGATCAGTACAGGCGAAGAAAATCGCTATCGATCAATATTTACTGTATTAAGAATAAGGAGTCATAATGAATTTTACAGATACAATGGCTAGTGTGGAATTGGTACTAGCCGCGAATCAAGTGCCATTGCTCGTCGGTGAAACGGGGATTGGTAAAACATCGCTAGCAGCGCGCGTAGCAGAGGTTCATGATTGGGAGCTCGTCACCATTGATGGCAATCTTTTAAAAGAAGGCGAAATTGGGGGCCTCCCAACGGTGGAAACTGTATCCCATAAAGATAGTAATGGTACGGTTAAAGAAATAAAGACTACCGTGTATGCCGTGCATCATACATTGGAACATGTATCACGGGCCGTTAATGCAGGTCGACATGTGTTGCTGTTTATCGATGAAATCAACCGTGCAGAACATGCGGTGCAACAAGAGTTGATGAACTTGATTTTGAACCGAGAAATTAATGGATTTGCCTTGAGTGATGATGTGCGTATCATTGCTGCTATGAACCCAGAGGATTCCTTTGACTACCAAACAATTGATATGGACCCAGCTCAACAAAATCGTTTTGTATGGCTTTATATGGAAGCGGATTATATGCAATGGATTGACTGGGCTATTTCTGCAGGCATTGAGGATAAGGTAGTGGAATTTATCTCCTCTTATCCAGATTATTTAAATCAACGTCACGAAGATGATATCGATGCTACACCGCGTTCCTTTGAACGGATATCTCATATTTATGGTATCTATAAGGAAGGTGGTTATAGCCGTGAAGTATTCCAAAATGTTATCCGTGGTAATGTAGGTAAACTCATTGCGGAGGCCTTAGTTAATTTCGTTGAAACTGAACAAGAGCCATTGATCTCCTTTGATGATGTGTTAGAGGCGGTGCATAAACCGGGTGCCATTATGTCCTTGCAAGAACGTGTTAATGGTGAAAGTCCTACTCGCCTCTATGTTTCTGCGAAAAATATGTTGTATCGTTTGAATCGTAATAGTAATGCCGAAGAAGTTCATTACTTTATTGAGTTCATCACATTGTATCCAGGTGATTTGCGCATTGCTGTTATGAAAGATTTACGCAACGCATATGCTCATGTGTATAGCTATGCTATTGAGGATGAGCTCTTTATTGAAACGTTTTTTGAAGCCAATCGTTAATTGTGAAAGTGCATATGACAGGTAGAAATTATGAATCGAAATTTAGATAAAGACGATATTCGGGATGCATCTGACCTGCTCACTCATATAGACGGATGGGAGAAGACTGGACGTTACGATGAAGAGGCTATTAAGGAACTCGATCGATGGCATCGAAAGCGTAATCAGATTGCTCGTGAGGCGGATGCGTTGTATGAGCAATTATATGCGCGTTATCAAGCGTATGTAGATGGACATCCCGTGCATAAGCAACACGCAGAAGAGATTGCTGTAGATATGGTGAATCACAATATGTCAGATAGTCATATTGGCACGATAGGCAAGGGCTTAACGGAACTGTATGATGGGGAAGGCACAGATCTTGATGTATTGACGCAACATGCGTTATCTGATGGATATGAACAACGGTTATGGCATATTTTGCATGATGTAAATAGTTTATTGCTTGACGAGGATCAATTCTTTGGCTATTTTTATCTACAAATGACGCATCGTGTACGCTTAGATATGACTAGTGCTTTTGGCGTAAACCTCAAACATGGGGGCTATGTGCTCTATGTCAATCCTTTCATTATGTTACGACAACCGCCGGATGTTATGAAAGACGGCATTAAACGAGAAATATTACATGTTATATCCGCTCATTTGATGCGGGTCAAAGAACTTAGTCAACGGTTTAATAAAAAAGCTGTTCACATGGCTATGGACATGGTTGTAAACGATTATTTAGAACATGTAGACCGCGATGCTATAACCGTTGCCAATGTAAATGCGAGATATGGACTATTACTAAAGAGATTTCGTACATTAGAATATTACGCAAAGGCCATTGATAAGGCGATGCAGGAAAAACCAGACCTTTTTGTATCTGTCGATGATGCTAGTCAAGTGGTGGCTATGGAGTTTAATGCCGATTCGAGTCATGATATATGGGATGAGTCCGATTCTATAGATACAGAAACTATGGATAAAATTACGGAACGTTATATCAACGAAGCATCAAAAGGGGATATGGAAGGCTATGTAAAAGGCCTTATCGATACATTCCAAAAGACGCGCCGTTCCTTGCCATGGTATTTTTATCTTAAAAAGTTGATGGGTAAAGTGGCTAGTGGACATAAAAAAACGACGATGCGTCGCAATCGTCGTCAGCCCGAGCGTTTGGAATTATCTGGCACATTACGCCAACATAAGGCGAATGTGTGGGTAGCCCTCGATATGAGCGGTAGTATTACAGATGCAGAATTTACCAATGCGTTAGAACAAGTATTACAAATTGTTCATGCCTATAATCATCGCATTACCATTGTAGAATGTGATAACGAAGTACGCCGCACTTATACAATGGAAACTGTAAAAGATGTCAAACCACGCCTTGATGTGCGCGGGTCTACCGCCTTTTCACCGGTATTTTCCTTAGCCAATCAACATCACGTAGACTTACTCGTATACTTTACGGATGGCAAAGGCGAAGATCGTCTTCGCGAATCGCCAAAAGGCTACAAAGTACTTTGGGTCCTTACGGGCTCTGAACCTAAACTGTCTTTGCATAATCCGTACGGCATAGTTCGTGAAATGGGCTACGTAGCCGTTGACGAAACACAAGACATTGACGAATTTGTGAGAATGAGCAGTCGGTCGGGGTTTTCCATGGCAAATCAAGAGTAATCATTGATTACCAATCTTAGAGTTTTTTGATTACGGCAGAGGGGGACGAGGGTGACTAAAATCTTCCACCGGCTTTTTCTTCGCCCTAAAGGGCTCAGGCCAAAGTCAGATTTTAGTCACCCTCGTCCCCTTTCTGAACGTAGATGCTACCAAGCTTATTAAGATTGGTAAGTCATTGATTACATCGGGTAAAAAGAGAACGGGCCAAAGTCAGATTTTAGACACCCATACCTCCCTTTTGAACGTAGATGATATTTGCTCCATTAAGATTGTTAAGCAGCTGATCACTTCGGGCATAATAAAGAACGGGCCAAAGTCAGATTTTAGTCACCCTCGTCCCCTTTCTGAACGTAGATGCTACCTAGCTTATTAAGATTGTTAAGGCACTGATTACACTGGGGTTCTGAAATTAGAACAGGCCTGTTCTAATTTTAAAATACATATATCAAGGGCGGGAAAGACTAGATTTTAGACGTCCCTATATCTTTTTTGAGTGTAAATACTATGTAATTTATTGAGATTATGAAAGTATTCTTCCAATATAAAAGGACGCAATTGCGTCCTTTTTTGCACTCTATTGATTTATCTGTATTAGTTTTATAATAGATAAATTACCAAGGTGGAATGACAAAAATGGCCCCCAAACTCTGACTTTGGCCTGAGCCCGTAGGGCGAAGAACAAGCCTGTGGAGGAGTTTTGGGGCTGTTTTTGTCACAACGTTGTAATTAGTTATTTAAAACAATAGAAGAACCTGGATCGATAATAACTGCAGTTTGGTTGTATTTGCCTTCTACTAGGCTTGTGAATACAGCTGGTTCGCGGTCGATAACAGGCCATGTTTTGTAGTGGATTGGGATGGAAATACGAGCTTTTACATAGCTAGCTGCAAGGGCTGCATCTTCGACGCCCATTGTGTAGTTATCACCGATAGGGAGAAGTGCGTAGTCGATATCGCCAAAGCGGTTTAATAGTTTCATGTCGCTAAAGAGGGCGGTGTCGCCTGCAAAGTATACGATGTCGCCAAAGAAGTTGACGATGCAACCTGCTGCGTGACCACCTGGTACGCCAGCACCATGGAATGCAGGAACGATACGAACGGAACCAAATTCAAAGTCATATTTACCGCCAAGGTGCATAGCGTGTGTACGGCAACCTGCAGCAGCTGCTTTGCCAGCAACTTCAGCTGTAGAGATTACGAGCGCATCGTTAGCTTTAGCGATGAACTCTGTGTCGCCGTAGTGATCATCGTGACCGTGGCTGACGAAGATGTATTGGCATTTAATATCTTCTTTTTTTTCGATGTCCCATGTATTGCCTGTTAAGAATGGGTCAAAAATCATGGATACATCACCGTTTGTTAGCATAAAGCACGCATGGCCGAAATAAGTTAATTTTGTTTTCATAGGAACACTTCCTTCCTCATATATACTAATTTAATTATATTGTATAATAGAAATGGAAAAAGTAAAACTATTGATGTACATTTATACATAAAATAAGGAAATATTATGGAATTAACACATTTTGATGAACAAGGCAACGCGTGGATGGTGGATGTGTCCGAGAAGGACCATACGCATCGCATTGCAGTAGCAGAGGGATTTATCGCCATCAATGATGATATTTTTGAGCGCATTCAAGGTGGGACGATGAAGAAAGGGGATGTTTTGTCTGTCGCTCAATTGGCTGCCATTATGGGGGCTAAGCAAACGAGTAATCTCATTCCGTTGTGCCATCCCTTGATGCTTACGAAGGTCGAGGTTCATTGTCACCTTGCTGATGGTGAAAGTCCGGCTTTCACAACGGATACACATAATAAAGCGGTTAAAATTACGGCTACGGTTAAGACAACGGGGCAAACCGGTGTGGAAATGGAGGCACTTACGGCTGTTCAAGTGGGCCTTCTTACGGTATATGATATGTGCAAGGCCATTGATAAAGGCATGATTATGGGGCCTACGTATCTCGTTGAAAAAGATGGGGGCAAGAGCGGCCATTTTATTCGAAGTAGCAGTAAATAATCTTAGTGGTGTAGGGCTATTTGTGTCCCACCTAGGAAAAATAGAATTCACTACTTGAATACGTACTTTAGATTAGGTAGAATAATATAGATATAAGAATAGAGGGAATAATATGGAAATTGTATTATATGAACCGGAGATTCCTGGTAATACCGGTAATATTGCACGCCTTTGTGCGGCAAATCATATGACCTTGCATCTTATCAAGCCATTGGGTTTTTCCATTGATGACAAGCACGTTAAACGAGCGGGCCTTGATTATTGGCATTTGGTAGATGTACAGGTACATGAAAATATAGAAGAACTATATGCGAAATATCCTGATCGTCGTTATTTTTATGCTACTACAAAGGCAAAACATGTGCATTCTGATGTGAAATTTGAAATCGGTGATATGCTCGTGTTTGGTCCTGAAACTAGAGGTTTACCTGAAAGTTTATTAGAAGGTAATGAGGAAACGTGCATTCGCATTCCTATGGTGGAAGAGGCTCGGTCTTTAAACCTTTCTAATTCTGTGGCTATTATTGCCTATGAGGCTATGCGTCAATTGGATTATCCAGATTTGAAAGAAGTTGGCAATTGGATTAGCCATAAGTAAAATAATGTATGATGTTCGTGAGACTTAGCTTTCACAAAGAATAGTGTATACAATAGGGGGAATGAATATGAATTACGATAAAGCTCATGATTTAGCACACGCAATGCGTGAATCTGAAGAGTATAAAGAGTTGATGCAAGCGCAAGAGGCTGTGAAAGCTGACGCAGAAGCAACTGCATTGGTGCGCACATTTATGGCTCAACAAATGCAATGGGAATATGCTAAGTTGTCCGGCGCGCCTGAAGCAGATGATTTGCAAAAGAAACAAGAGGAATTGATGCCTCAAATTCAAGCAAATACGGCAGCTGCTAATTATTTGCAAGCGCAAATGCGTTGGAGCCAAGTATCTAATGATATTTACAAAATCATTAGCGAACCAATCACTGAGGGGATGAAAGTGTTAGATCATGGGGAAAAACAACAACCACAACATTAAGGCCTTACAAACGGCTTTATTAAAAGAATTACCAAGTACACGTGTACGGGAAGAGGAATATTTACGTCATCATACGACATTTAAAATTGGTGGCCCTGCGGATCTATTCGTTGAACCTACAACGATGGCTGAATTGAGCTTTGCTCTTCGCACCATTCACGAGTTTGATGTGCCTGTTACCATTATCGGTTGTGGGTCCAATATTCTCGTGAAGGACGGTGGCATTCGCGGTGCTGTTGTATCGGTTCGACATATGACACAAATCATGGACTGTAATGATAATACATTGTGTATTGGTTCAGGATATATGTTAAAGGACGCTTCTGAGTTCGCATGGGAAAATGGCTTGACTGGCCTAGAGTTTGCCATCGGTATTCCAGGTACATTAGGGGGTGCCGTATTTATGAATGCCGGCGCTTATGATGGGGAAATGAGCCATGTAGTCACTGCGGTGCGAGCTGTAGATTTTCAAGGCAATATCAAAGAATATGATGCATCGCATTTAGATTTTGGGTATCGTCATAGTGTATTCCATGATAATCATGAGGTTATCGGTGAAGTGATTATGACTCTTAAACCTGGAGACAAAGCTGCTATTAAGGCACGCATGGATGAACTTACAGAAAAACGGGAGTCCAAACAACCTTTAGAATTTGCTAGTGCCGGATCCACCTTTAAACGCCCACCAGGGTATTTTGCAGGAACCTTGATTGAACAAACAGGCCTAAAGGGATTATCCGTAGGAGATGCGCAAGTATCCCATAAGCATGCGGGCTTTGTTATTAATACAGGCAGTGCTAGTGCGAAGGATGTACTCGATTTAATTGCCGAAGTACAACGTCGCGTGTATGACCAACATGGTGTACATCTTGAACCAGAAGTACGTATGATTGGTGAAGATTAATACAAACTAAATACTCATACAAGATTTCTTATGTATTGTTACTCTTTTTAAGGAGACTGTATTCATAAGAAATCTTTTTTTATGGTTTTTAAAAGAGTATGATGGTTATATAGTTCATTTGTGTTTAGGAGGCGATGATATGAATACTTTGTTGGCCCAGGAGATTCATGATAAAGCGCTAGCATGTGGGTATGATAGTTGTGGTATAGTGCCTCTTGATGCACTTGATTTTTATAAAGACCGGTTAACGAAGCGTTTAGAAGATGTACCTGAAAGTGAAGATGTATATGCTCATAGTAAAGCTTTTTTGACATTGAAAGAAAATTATCCTTGGGCACAATCTATAGTAGTTTGTACTGAATATTTTGGAAATTATAAGTTTCCTGTGTCGCTGCAGAAGCGATATGCAAAAGGGTTATTATTGTCGTTAGCTAATACCCCTGATGGTGTTGAGGCTAAACGAAGACGATCTTTTGAAAGGTGGTTACGTAGTAAGAATATCCAATTTATTGGCGGTGAAACAGCCAAGCCCGCTGGCGTTGTTCCTCTGCGTCCTGCTTCCGTAGCAGCAGGGCTTGGAATTTTTAGAAAAAATAATTTCTTTTATGGTCCTAAAGGTTCTAATTATGAATTGGTAGCCTATTTAATAGATAAGTCTTGTGAATATATTCATGATACGGATATTCCTCCGTGCCCAGATTCTTGTAACCTATGTCAGCAAGGTTGTAAAACGAAATCTTTATCTGCACCATTTACGATGAATCCAATGACATGTGTTTCTTTTATTAATACCTTTGGTGATGGGAATATGCCAGAAGGTGTGACAGAGGATATGTTGGAAGAGTGGATTATAGGTTGTGATAATTGCCAAGACTCGTGCCCATTTAATAAGAATCATGATTGGAGCGTCGGGAAAGACTATCCTGGACTTGATGAATTGGAACCTATACTACAGCCAGAATTTATTTTGAAAGCCTCTGATGAAGAGATTATAGAACAGATGATTCCTAAATTCTGTTTTCATTTAAGGAATGAACAAATTCCATTGTTGCGTCAATCTGCTAGGCGCGCGATAGAATACAAAAAAATTAGGTAGTAAAAACAATGAGCGGCCTATAAGATGAGTCAAAAGTATAATCAAATGTTGAAATTGCCATGATTAGAATAGGCGTCTGTTTTGACTTTTTTCTATAGACTGCGTTATAATTAAGTGTTGCCAATTTTGGGAATATACCTATATAGCGACTTTCACAAGCGTTATATGATATAGAATATACTAAAGGAATTAAAGGGAGGATCTTATGATTCGCGAAAATCTTCGTAATGTAGCGATTATCGCCCACGTTGACCATGGTAAAACTACTTTGGTGGACGCATTATTAAAACAAAGCCATGTGTTCCGTGAAAATGAAAAGGTAGCAGAACGCGTAATGGACTCCAATGATTTGGAACGTGAACGTGGTATTACTATCTTGTCTAAAAACACTGCAGTTATGCATGATGGCATCAAAATCAACATCGTTGATACTCCAGGCCATGCTGACTTCGGCGGTGAAGTAGAACGTGTACTTAACATGGTTGACGGCGTATTGCTTCTCGTAGACGCTTACGAAGGTCCAATGCCTCAAACTAAATACGTTTTGCGTAAAGCATTAGAACAAAAATTGAAACCAATCGTTGTTATCAACAAAATTGACCGTCCTGACCAACGTGTTAAAGAGGTTGAAGATGAAGTTCTTGAATTGTTCATGGAACTTGAAGCTGATGATGACCAACTAGATTTCCCTGTAGTATACGCATCTGCTCGTGCTGGTGTGGCTAAAACTAACTGGGATGACGAAGCTGTAAATATGGAACCATTGTTTGAAACATTGATTAAAGAAATTCCTGCACCACAAGGTGATTTGGAAGGTCCTCTTCAATTCATGGTTACTACACTTGATTACGATAACTTTATCGGTAAAATCGCAGTAGGCCGTATCGTTCGCGGTAAAATGAAAACTAACCAACAAGTAGCTATCATGACTGGTGAAAGCACTCGTAAAGCGAAAATTGGCCGCGTATATACATATAATGGCTTGAATCGTGTTGAAACTGACGAAGCTGAAATGGGCGATATCATTGCATTCGCTGGTATCGACGATATCAATATCGGCGAAACTGTAGCAGATGCTGAAAATCCTGAAGCATTACCATCCATCTCCATCGACGAACCAACATTGTCCATGGTATTCTCCGTAAACAACTCTCCATTCGCAGGTCGCGAAGGTGAATTCGTTACATCCCGTCACCTACGTGATCGTTTGTTCCGCGAAGTAGAAACTAACGTTTCTATGAAGGTAGAAGAAACTGATTCTGCAGATGCTTTCAAAGTATCTGGCCGTGGCGAATTGCATTTGGCTGTGTTGATTGAAACTATGCGTCGTGAAGGCTATGAATTACAAGTAGGTAAACCTCGCGTAATTTTCAAAACTATTAACGACAAATTGTGCGAACCATTAGAAGCATTGACTATCGACGTACCTCAAGAATTCATGGGTACTGTAATGGAAAATCTTGGTCAACGTAAAGCTGAATTGACTAACATGGTTGAGTTAGCTGGTTACCTTCGTATGGAATTCGTAATTCCTGCACGTGGTTTGATCGGTTTCCGTGCACAATTCTTAACAGCTACAAAAGGTAATGGTATCATGAACCATGTATTCCATGGTTATGCACCATACAAAGGCGAAATTCCTTCCCGTACACGCGGTGCCTTGGTAGCATTCGAAAATGGCGAAACTACACCATATGGTTTGAACTCTGTTCAAGATCGCGGTACATTGTTCGTTGGTCCTAACCAAGACGTGTACGCAGGCCAAGTTATCGGTGAAAACACTCGTGAACTTGATATGGACGTTAACCCATGTAAGAAAAAACACGTTACTAACATGCGTTCCAGCTCCTCTGATGAAGCAGTTCGCTTGACTCCACCTCGCATCTTCTCCTTGGAACAAGCTCTTGAGTGGATCAACGATGACGAACTTGTTGAAGTAACACCTGAAAGCATTCGTATGCGTAAAACAATCCTTGATCGTGCTGCACGTGCGAAAGCTGCAAAAAATAAAAAATAATATCTATACAAGATATATGAAAACGACACTCCTGGTGAGTGTCGTTTTTGTATTTTTATGAGATTTAGGTATTCCTATTTATTATATGCATATGAAAGTTAGATGATAAAGTTATCATTTATGATAGATAAGCATAGTAATGCTTGCATATATAGAATATGCATAATAGCTTGATTATACGGGTATAGGTATATACGAAACCTCTATAAATTTGTATAATAATAACAAGTTTGTTGATATAAGTTATTGATTATGGAGGTTTTTATGAATAAGAAATTATTAGCATCCTTATTTGCTGTAGGTTTGGCTGCAGGTTTTGTATGCTCTTCCGTTGACGCTCATGGTGTATTCTTTGCTAACCGTACCGATGAAAAAGTCCTTGTTCTTGGTGAAGGTCCGGTAGATAATGCCTATAGTGCAGATATGGTGAAAAATATTACTGGCTATGATGTTCAAGGTAAACAAATTCCAGTACAAGTTGTTAAACATGAAAAAAATGTAGCCATTGTTCCACCAGCAGATCTTGGTGTTACAGTGACTAATTTTGACTATGGCTACTGGACTAAAACTAAAGATGGCAAAATGATTCATAAACCAATTACAGAAGTACCAGGTGCTGTTAAGAGTACACATGCTATCAAATATGATGTTCATTATTGGAATGCACAAGCAAAACCTTTCGTAGATAAAAATGCATTTATCCAAATCATTCCATCTGTTAACCCATTAACACTTAGAAAAGGCGATACTTATGAAATTCAAGTATTGAAAGATGGTAAACCTTATGCAAATGCACCTCTTATTAAAGATTTAGTAAATGATTTGACTGGTGAAGCTAAAGCTGATGAAAACGGTAAAGCTACTGTAGCGGTTACTGCTGATGGTTTAAATGTAGTGGGCGTAGAAGTTGCATTCCCTACACAAAATAAAGGAGAACAAAATAAATACTTTAGTGCATTGTCATTCCTTATTTCTCCTGAAGAATAATAATTAGTATTTTCTAGTACTTACCGAGTGTGTGAGTTAATAAAAGACCTCCTAAGTTGGACTTAGGGGGTCTTTCTATGTTTTTGAGAGTATATAAATCAGTCTGTTGAGAGTGTAAATTAAGACTGGCTAAGAAAGAAGAGAGAACTTTATGAAATTATATCGTCATGTATCGGCAGTTATGGCTGCTTTAGTGTTAACAGGTTTATCTTATTCTGCTGGGGCTACTGATATTAATGTATCGAGTGATAAAGCAGAAGAATTACTTGGTTTATCTATGGGTTCCCCTACACAAACGCAACCAGAGGTTAAGCATATTGAAGATACATTAACGGTTAATGTACATGGTAAAAGCTTGACCGATGAAGGGAAAACCAAAAATGTAACAGGTATTTACAATGGATTTGGATCCCAGTTAACGGTAGATAAGGATTTAGTGGTTCATCTTAAAAATGATGCGCCTGCTTCTAAACGAGAATTGGGTCATTATTATATGAGTGCTGTTTATGCTGGTTACGGTGGGAAGGTGCCACGTCTTAGCAAGGATAATCCGGACCGAGATTTTGGGGATACCAATATTCATGTTAAAGGCAATGTAGATATCGATGCTATCGGCTCTGGTTTACAAGTCAATCAACGAGGTCATATCCTTGTTGATGGAGGCGGTAAGATTATCACGCATCCTGTAGAAACATCTGATACCTATTCTGTAGTAGCAGAAGAAGGGGATGTATATGTTAATGCAGGCGCTGATGGCAAACATCCAGGTACTAAGGACCTAGTTGCTGTTGGTAATGTGGGCCTTATCAACAAGGACTATGGCCGTGATCCAAATCATAATGTTGAACCAACTAATATAGCACTGGCTTTCACAACACCTAACTCTAGCCTTACCGGTGCTGTTTTGAATGAATATGCTGAAAGCAATAAAAATCCACATAATTCTGGTGCCGATATTTATCTACAAAATGGGGCTACTTGGAATAATGAATGGATTGGTATGGAACGTCCTACTCCTAAAAAAGAACGTCCTTCTGGGGATAATGCGGCGTACCTATATAAGGGGAGTAAAGTACGTAATCTCGTAGGTGGGGCGAACCCAACTGCGGCAGGTATTATCCACCCTATCGATGCACGTCCAATTACCATTCAAAATTATAGCGGCTTTGTGAATGCCGATTATAAGGCTGGTGTACCAGCTAGTGAAGACGGTAAGGGGCAAATCATTATCCAACATGCAGCTGACAATAGCCATGTAATGGTGCAAGGGGATAGTGCAAAAAATCTAACTGATGATGCAAGTTACCGTACGGAAATGCAAGCATTGGCAAATAAATTGCAATATACTGGAAATGATAAAAAATTAGCTACCGCAGTTCAAATCAATGAAGGCATAACACGCCCTGCAGCTGTTGCAGAACTTGGTACAGATGCGTTTGATGCGCAAGGTAATCTCGTTGTAGGTAATACGGCGACTGTTAAACACGCTGGGGAATCCTCATTGGTAAGCGGTACCAAATCCGCTCTTGCATCTACGGCTATGGCATGGCGTAATAATACAAACGATTTACAACGCCGTTTAGGCGACCTTCGTTTAGCTAATACAGATCAAGGTGTATGGGCTAAATATATTGGTGGTAAATCAAAGATTACAGATGGCGCTGATGCTCGTATGACCTATAATGGTGTTCAAGTTGGTTATGACCATAAGGTATCGAATGGCTGGGTAGTTGGTGGTGCCCTAGATTATAGTACATCTAGCAATTCCTACGCTGTTGGCAGTGGGGATGGTAAAATTGGAGGCCTTGCGTTATATGGCACAAAACAACATGATGATGGTCGCTATCTAGACATCATCGCTCGTGGAAATCGTTTGTCCAATAATTACAAACTTTATTCTGTAGGCGGTCAACGTGTGAACGGTGATTACCACACATTTGGCACATCCTTGAGCGCTGAATACGGTAAGCGCATTAAGAAACAAAATGGCTTCTACATCGACCCTAGCGTAGAATTCATCGTAGGTCGTTTGAATGGCGTATCTTATGATGCTAATATTGCTGGTGGTGGCTCCATGCATGTGAAAGCAGACGGCGTTAACTCCGCTGTGGGTAGATTAGGTTTTGGCATTGGTAAAGAAACAGAAAAATCTAATATCTTTGCAAAACTTGCATTGGCCCATGAATTTGCTGGTAAGATGAATACAACCTATTCCGCACCTGGCAATCCAACAGTAAAAACGGAACTCGATTTGAAAGATACTTGGATCGATGCTGAAATAGGCGGTTCCTGGAGCGTTCGCCCTAGTACATACCTATATGGCACATTTACGAAAAACTTTGGTGCTACTATAGATAATATATGGCGTATCGATGCGGGGGTACGACATAATTTCTAATTGAATATATAACTATTTTGTAGGTTTATTTTAATAGAAGTTTTAGACGGCCATGAATAGTTAACTTTATAGTGCAAAAAACATCGACTAATTTGAACCGACCCCTTAATGTTAGACCAAAAATCTTAACGTTAAGGAGGTCGGTTTTTCTATGGCAAAATATAGCTTTACATTTAAATTAAAAGTCGTTACCGCATATCTAAATAGCGAGGGCGGATATAGCTCTTTAGCTAAGAAATACGGTGTAAAGGATGCAACGCAAGTTCTGCGTTGGGTTAATGCATTTAAAGAATTTGGTAAAGATGGTTTATGTCGAAAACGAAATAATACAAGATATACTTCAGAATTTAAGCTAGCTGTGGTAGAGTCATACTTAACTAGTGAACTATCATATCGGCAAATTGCATTTCAATATGGTCTAAATAATCCTTCATTAGTAACTCGTTGGAAATTGGAGTTTATGAAATATGGGGCCAATGCTTTTGTCGAGCGACCGAAAGGACGAGTACCTACTATGAGACGGACAGATGAAAAAGTAAAGATTACCACACATACTAAATCACGTAGCCAAAAGCAGAAAAAAGAATTAACACCAGAGCAAGCTCGTATTTTAGAATTAGAAAAACAATTACGCTATGCACAAATAGAGAATGCCTATTTAAAAGAATTGAGGAGATTGCGCCTCGAGGACGCTCGAAAAATGAAAGAGCAGCAAGAATCATTAGCAGTCTCCGAAGAGAATTCAATCTAACTGAGATTCTTGCTGCCTTACATTTTCCCAAAGCAACATATATGTACTGGCAACAGCGCTTGGACCGAGTGGATCCAGATTTACAAATACGAATAGCTATTGAAGATATTCGTAAAGACCATCCCCACTATGGATATAGACGGTTGTTACCCTTGTTACAATCACGAGGTATTGTTATTAATAAGAAACGATTACAACGAATTATGCAAAAGTTTAATCTGCAAGTAATAACATTCTCCCGTAAGAGCCGAAAATATAACTCATATAAAGGTGTTAAAGGGCGGATTGCACCTAATCGCATCAAGCGTAGATTCCATTGCACTCAACCACATCAAAAAATTACTACAGATACAACTGAATTTAAATATTATGAAATAGATGCAAATGGTGCTTTAAAAGTCAGAAAACTATACTTAGATCCATTTATGGATTTATATAATCTTGAAATTATCAGTTTTAGTATAAGTCCTACACCATCGGCTGAGTCCATACTTTCAGCACAACAACAAGCGATTGAAAAGACTGCCGATGCTAAGTATCGGCGAACATTTCATTCTGACCGTGGCTGGGGTTACCAAATGAAAACGTATCAATATAATTTAAAAGTGCATAATATATTCCAAAGTATGTCTAGAAAAGGTAATTGTCTCGACAATTCACCAATGGAAAATTTCTTTGCCATCTTAAAACAAGAGCTGTATTATGGCAATACCTTTCATAGCTATGATGAATTAAAAGAGGCGATTGAAAACTATATTATGTATTACAATACTAAACGAATTAAGGAGAAATTGAACTGGCTAAGTCCAGTTGACTATCGTTTAGCTACTACTGCAGCATAAAAAATTCCGAGCAACTAGTTTAAGTTACTCGGAATAATAAGTCTAACTTTTTGGGGTCACTACAATTCATATGATAGTAGTCGATGTTTTTGTTTATAAGATAAAAGATTATTATTTTATAATATGACAATTGATTATTTATTAAAATTACTAGGGCTATATTTTACGGCGATAATGTGTAATTATATTTTCTTTAATTCTGAAAAGAGGATTCGGGCATCTAAATCTATTAATTTAACAAATTCACATTTCTATGCTAATATATAAAAACTAGAGCTTATACAATTTTTTAAGTAAAAATTAGGAGAATAGAATATGAAAGTTTTGATCGTAAATGGTAGTAGCCATGTAAATGGTACGACTATGCAAGCTATACAAGAGGTACAAAAGGTATTCAGCGAAGCCAATGTAGAGACAGAGGTCATTCAGCTTGGCAATAAACCTATTCGTGATTGTATTCAATGTGGCTATTGTTTTAAACATGGTGAATGTGTATTCAAAGATGATGATGTAAATGCATTTGTAGAAAAAGCGAAGGATGCAGATGGTTTTATCTTTGCCACACCTGTATATTATGCACATCCAAGTGGTCGTATTTTATCCTTTTTAGATCGTGTATTTTTCAGTGCAGAAAATGTAACACCAAATCCATTTGCCTTTAAACCAGGTGCATCTATTGCGGTAGCTCGTCGTGGTGGCACAACGGCATCCTTTGATGTGCTTAATAAATATTTTGGTATTTCTCAAATGCCAATTGCAGGCTCTACGTATTGGAATATTAGCCACGGCCTAGTAGCAGAGGATGCTAAGCAAGATGAAGAAGGCATGCAAACCATGCGTAACTTGGCTCGTAATATGATTTGGATGATACGTAGCTTTGCGGTAGCCAAGGAGCAAGGTGTGCCATATCCAGATACAGAGAAAAATGTATCTACGAACTTTGTACGTTAATAATTTGGCACTTGGTGTGGTGTTAAAGGAGATATAATGGTTAATGTTTTATTTATCTGTCACGGAAATATTTGTCGTTCTACGATGGCAGAGTTTTATATGAAGCATATCGTTAATAAGGCTGGTCTGACTGAGTCAATTTATATCGAGTCCGCTGCCACATCTCGTGAGGAGATAGGAAATGATACTCATTATGGGACTAAACAAAAATTAGATGAAATGGGGATTCCTTATACTCGTCGTAAGGCTCGTCAAGTGACTGTAGATGATTACCATACATTTGATTACCTCATCATCATGGATGAAAATAATGCACGAAACTTACGTCGTATTATCGGTGATGATGTGGATCATAAGGTGCATAAGGCTATGTCCTTTGTTGGTGAAAGCCGAGATGTAAAAGATCCTTGGTATACGGGAAACTTTGACGAAACCTATGATGATGTCAGTCGTAGCTGTGATGCACTCTTACAGGTCATTAAAAAGAATATGTAAAATAATACGCCTCTATTATTATTTCATCGATTAGTTAATGATAGGGGCGTATGTTATATGACCATATGCTAATATACTTTATACTATCGAAGCATGCTGTAATATGGTATAATTCTTTAGTACACATGCGCCTATAGCTCAGGGGATAGAGCGCCGGTCTCCGGAACCGGGTGCGCAGGTTCGAATCCTGCTAGGCGCACCAATAGCAAACGGCTTCTCGAAATTTCGAGAAGCCGTTTTTGTATGTTACTATCTATATTTATTACACTGGATTCCTCTGGATCTAAATTCTTTCATGAGTATGTCTATTGATTTATCAATAATTTCTTCGTTAGATATATATACCATTTTTTTGTAATAGACAGTACCATCAAACTCTATCCAACGACTTGTTTTACCATTTATTTTGCAAATCTTCATTCTACCGGCCCAGCTACCCATGCTGCGGAATTTTTTGCCTTTAGAGAAACGCACTTCGCGAATATCTTTTAAATTATATGTTCTTCTTACTAATCCAATGCCTATAGAGACTTGATCATCTTTAAAATAGAGGAGTTTATAACGTTCTTCAGGCGGCATGGATTTAATTATAGATAAGTTATAAGTAGCAAATGTCACGGCAATAGCAACTAATACAAACATTAGGATTAGTATATAGGTTCCCATACTTTCAAGTCCTCCTTTTCTTTATTATAATAAATATAAGTGGTGTACGAAATAATTTTTATCGTTAACATTGAAGCGATATTTGTATGTATTAATAGGAGAGAAATGAATGGACATACATGAACGTACTACTAAATGGAGTAAAGGTATATCTGAAATGTATTCTATAGTTTACACTTCATGAATAAAATTTCATATCAGTTATATATTTGATATGGTATAATGTTACCAAATTATTTATGTTGTTCATGTTAGTTTGGTTTTCATTATAGTATTACAGAAATGGAGAGAGGATTATATGAGTTCATTAATATTTCTGCTGATATTAGCATTGGTAATTTTCTTTATTAAGCAATATAATACATTGCAAAAATTAACTGTAGAGATTAAAGAAGCTCGCGCTAATATTATCGTAGCCTATGAGAAAAAGGTAGCTATTATCAATCAATACTCTGGTTTAGTTGATGAATATGGCGATTATGAGAAATCCATTCAATTAAAGGTGTCTGATAATTTCTTGGAAATGGCACGTGCAACGGCTAAGGCTGTTCAAAATATTACGGCGTTAGCTAATCAATTCCCAGAGTTAAAAGCAGATAGTCAATATGGTAAATTTTTAGAAGCAATTAGTGAAAATGAAACTTTCATTTCTAATAAACGGGAAATCTATAACTTCCAAGTTAAAGAATACAACAGTGCTATCGCTCAAATTCCAATGGTGTTTGTAGCAGCTATGTTAGGCTTTAAACAAGCGCCTTTCTTTGATCCTAAGAATGAAGAAGCTCTTGCAGCATTCAGCGGTGCAGATCCTGAGGCTATCAAAAATTTAGCTAAAGAAGGTACTGATAAACTTAGAGATACATTCGATAAGAAACCTGCTGAATTTAAACCTCAAGATAAACCTGAACAATCTGAACAACCAACTAGTGTAGAAGAATTAGAACAACAAGTTTTAAAACAAAATGAGCTTGGTAAATCTGTAGATACAGAAGAAACTAAGCAAGATGATAAAAAATAATTTATCTAACTATAAGGGACTATACCTTATGCAAATGTATTGCATGTGGTTATAGTCCCTTTTGATGATTATGGGGGAATAATGAAATATATTGTTTTCTAATCATTAAAATAGTACAATATGATTAGATTAGATTAGATTAGATTAGATTAGATTGGAAAGGAGGATTTTATGTATAAAGAATCGGAAATAATAGAATTAAAAAGAGAATATACAGCGGATATTCGTAAGGAGATTATTGCCTTTGCTAATACTAATGGTGGTACTATTTATGTTGGTATTGATGATAATGGCGATATTGTAGGTATAGATGATTGTGATGCCCTTATGTTGAAAATAGGTAATTTAGTTCGAGATTCCATTAAGCCAGATATTACTGCATTTATTCATTACGATAATTTGGTAGAGCATGATAAAAATATATTAAAAATTACAGTCCAACGTGGCACGTTAAGGCCTTATTATATTCATAGTAAGGGATTAAAACCTAGTGGTGTATATGTGCGACAAGGTTTCGCTTCTGTGCCAGCTAGTGATATGTTAATTAAGGATATGATTCGCGATACTGACGGAGATAGTTACGAAAGTGCTAGATCCTTACAACAAAAATTAACATTTAAACGGTTAAAACATGAATTTGATGATAAAACTCTAGCCTTTAATGATTCGCAAAAAAGAACCTTAGGCATTACTGAATTTGATGATATTTATACCAATCTGGGGTTACTATTGTCTGATCAATGTCCTCATGAGTTGAAAATTGCAGTATTTCAGGGAACCGATGGATATATTTTTAGAGACAGGCGTGAAATCAGAGGGGCCTTATTAGAACAATTATATGAAGCGTACGCGTATATAGATAATCGAAATGCAGTTAAAGCCACTATTGAAGGGCTTCATAGAAAGGATAAACGAGATTATCCACAGATTGCTATTCGTGAAGCATTATTAAATATGCTAGTTCATAGAGATTATTCGTATATGGCTAGTCCAACCATAGGCATATATGATAATCGTATTGAGTTTACATCGCTTGGCGGTTTGCCACCTAGAACTAGTTTAGACGATATTTTATTAGATGGGTTTTCATTGTGCCGGAATCCCAAATTAGCTAATGTATTTTATCGGTTAGAATTAATTGAAGCCTATGGGACAGGCTTACAAAAAATTATGGATGCCTATAAAAATAAAACAGTTAAACCTCAAATTATTGTGACTACTAATGCATTTAAATTAATATTACCAAATTGCAATATTGATGAGCCTATATCTGAACATAATGTACCTAAAATTAGCTATCAGCAAGAAGAGCAGATTATAAATCTAGTTCGTGATTGTGGAAGCATCAAACGGAGTGATGTTGATACAGAATTAAAAGTAGCACAGGCCACGAGCGGTAGAGTGTTACGACGATTAGTGGAGAAGGGGCGACTTAAACAGATTGGCAAGGGACGTTCTATACGATATATTTTATCCGATACAATGTAAATATATAGAATAGGATATTCGATACTTTAGATAATATATGTAAATGTGACTATAGTAACACAAATTTTATTGAGAATAATATACAATAAAAATATAGTATCCATATACAAAATCTGAACTGCCCATTTGGAACGATAGGGCCATATGGATATTGCGTTAACTATATTTACAGTCACATATACAGTATCATAGTAGAGGATATAATATGAATAATACAATACAAGAAGTATCCGTTGATCTCCATGATTGGCGCGATGAACAAGCGGCCTGGAATAATCGATCTAAATTTTTCGTAGAACTACATAATCGAGCAGATCGTAAGGCACAGGTAACTGACTTTCTCTCATTTTTAAAGGACGAACATCTATTACCTCCAAATGGTGGGACTGCCCTCGATATTGGTTGTGGTGTCGGCGATTACGCACTTGGACTAGCTAGAGAAGGCTATAAAACTACGGGCATTGATTTATCCGATGGTATGATTCAGGGTGCAAAACAACTGGCAGATACAGAAGGCCTTGATGTGAGTTTATATATTGCACCATGGTCTGAAGAAACTAGACAAAGATTAGGTTGGAATAAAACGTTTGATTTGGCATATAGTATTTTCTGTCCTATCATGTTTGATGTAGAGAATATACGTGCCATGCATGATGCAAGCCATGATACATGTCTATGGATTGCGTTTAGTGAACGTATGGATGAAACGGTAGATATGTTGTCAAAACATTTCTTCGGACGAGATTCATTTCCGTGGGCTGGTAAAATGAAAGAATGTTTAGATGCCATTCATGAGATAGGTCATAATGTGAAAGTTACCTACAAAACAGTTCCTGAAACAGAGGTTATGAGCATCGATAAAGCGGTAGATTATTTTACGTTGCGCCTCCACAATACTGAGTGGGGGACCATAGAAGATATGAAGCGAGAAATTAGACAACTCATTGAACCTCGTACTATAGATGGTAAAATTCATAATAAAACAGTGGATACGGTTGCATGGGTATCGTGGTCGGTTAAGTAGGAGGTATTATGACAGTAGAAGAGAAGCGTCAATTAGAACTAAAAACGATGCGTCAAATCATTGGCATCTATTGTCATGATAAACATCATACGCCGAAGGGCCAACTATGCGAAGATTGTGAACAGGTATGGCAGTATGCACAGCATCGTATCGATGTATGCCCACATATGGAGCATAAGACGTTCTGTAGCGTATGCAAAACACATTGTTATGCGCCGACCTACCGAGAAAAAATCCGTGAAATCATGCGCTATGGTGGTCCGCGGATGCTACTACATTCTCCAATTCAGGTTATTCGTCATATGTATTTAGAATGGAAAGACAAAAAAAGTATTAATACTAAGGCATAATAAAATGCACCTCTTACATTAAATTGTATGTTAGAGGTGCATTTTTATTAGTTATATAGTTTTATGCAAGCGCTTTGTCGAATACAGCCTTGATGTATGCCTTAGTTTGGTCATAGCTTTCACCAGGTTGTGCTTCGTATTGTTTATCAGTACCGAACCAAAGGTTAGGGTAGTATTCATATGGATGCGTTTTGAATAATTCGTGAGCATCTTGATCCTCAACCCAGTTGATTTTGATATTTTTATATGCAGGATTTTCTGCTTGTAATTCTTCGATTGCACGGAATGCGTTATGGCAATAAGGGCAACCGTTTAAGTGGAAACCTAAAATTTCTTTCATAGTATTCAGTCCTTTCAGAAAATACGACTAAATTTAGTGATTTATTGAGTTATTTCATACTCACATCAACTAAGATATGATATATTAAAAAGTATATCATAAATAACAGTAATATTCAATTTTTTAGATATAATCTACTAGCATTTGTAGGTTGGTATATAGGAGGATGGCTATGATTTCAGGTGCCGCATATGTGGTGAAAGCATTGCAAGAGGAGAATGTTGAGATTTTATTCAACTATCCTGGTGCAGCAACCATCGATATTATGGATGAATTATACAAACAAGATCAGGTGAAAGTAATTTTACCTCGCCATGAGCAAGCATTAGCACATGCTGCTGATGGTTATGCACGCAGCACTGGTAAGGTTGGCGTTTGCATGGTTACTTCTGGCCCAGGTGCGACAAATCTTGTTACCGGTATTGCTACAGCCTACTCAGATAGTGTACCTATGGTGTGTATTACAGGCCAAGTTGATTTGGCGTTGATGGGAAATGATGCATTCCAAGAAGTAGATACGGTCGGCATTGTTCGTAATGTAAGTAAATATGCTGTTACCGTTCGTGACCGTAAAGATTTAGGACGTATTTTGAAAGAAGCCTTTTACATTGCTCGAACAGGTCGTCCAGGCCCTGTTGTTGTAGATATTCCGAAGAATATCCAAAAAGCGATGGGCTCTGATGTATACCCTGATGAAGTTAACATTCGTGGTTATAAGCCAAACACGACAGTTCACATTGGTCAGGTAAAAAAAGCGTGCTCCGTTATTGCTAAGGCTAAACGTCCTTTATTCTTATTAGGTGGCGGTATTAGCATCAGTGGTGCTAATGAATTGATGACACAGCTGGTAGATAAAACGGGTATCCCTGTAGTCACTACCTTGATGGGGAAAGGTGCTATTAGTTCACGTCATCCATTGTACTTAGGCAATGTAGGCATTCACGGTGGTTATGCACCGAATGTGGCTATTACCGATTGTGATGTGATGATCTCCATTGGTACTCGTTTCAATGACCGTATTACTGGCAAATTGAGTACATTTGCACAAAACTGCAAAATTGTACATATTGACGTAGATGCTGCATCTATCTCTAAAAATATTAAGGTAGATATTCCAATCGTGGCGGATGCAAAACTAGCGATTGAAGCTCTATTAGAATATATTGAACCTCACGACTTAGGCGATTGGCCAGCTCAATTGCAACAGTTAAAAGAAGAGCGTCCTGTTACGCAAGCTGGTGAAGAAGGTCTTACGCCTCAAAATATTATCGACTACATTAATAATCATTATGACCGTCCAGTGGTGACAACCGATGTAGGTCAAAACCAATTGTGGACTACGCAATTCCTCGAAATTGAAGGCAATCATCAATTGTTGACATCTGGTGGTTTAGGTACGATGGGTTATGGATTCCCTGCGGCTATTGGTGCTCAATTTGGCAATCCTACAAAACGCGTATTCGCCATTTGTGGGGATGGGGGCGTGCAAATGAATATTCAAGAATTTGCAACAGCTATGCATTACCATTTGCCTGTGACCTTGGTTGTCATCAACAATGGCTATCTTGGCAATGTACGTCAGTGGCAACAATTATTCTACGATAAACGCTATGCATGTACTAATTTATTGATGGATGAAAGCGCTATTGTCACTCGTGATATGATTGATAACGATGAATTTGAATATGTACCAGACTTTGTGAAATTAGCAGAAGCCTATGGTGCACAAGGTATACGTGTTACAAAAGTTGAAGAACTAGAAGCGGCCTTTACAAAAGCGGATGCTTTCAAAAAAGGACCAACACTTATTGAATGTATCGTTCCAACAGAGTTAAATGTATTGCCAATGGTACCAGCAGGTAAATCGTTGAGCGACATGTTATTAAAGGATAAAAAATAGGAGGGGCTATGGAATTACATTTAGAAAAACGCTGCATTTCAGCATATGTAGAAAACCAAATCGGCGTATTGGCCAAAATTTCAGGCCTCTTCGCTGGTAAAAACTATAACCTTGATACGTTGACAGTCGGTGAAACAGAAGACCCTACCATGTCACGTATGACCATAGAGCTCACATGCGATGATTTGACATATGAACAAATCATTAAGCAACTTAACCGCAGTGTAGAAGTCATTAAGGTTATCGATTTTACGGATATGCCGATTACAAAAAAAGAATTACTATTCATCAAGATTAATAGCTGTAAAGAAGCAGACAAACAAGAAATATTCCGCATTGCAGAAACCTTTGACCTTAAGGTCATCGACTACAATCGAAAATCCGTACTTGTACAATGCGTAAAGACCGTGTCTAAGAATAATGATATGATTGCCTTGTTTAAAGACATGTTCGTTAATCGCATCGAAGTCGTCCGTGGTGGTAGTGTCGCTATTGAAGCATTGGCGACTCCGGATCGCTAGTGACATATAGACCTAGAGTATTCAGGTTGAGTAGCCCATACTTGCTCGCTCCACCGGCCGGGTCTGACTTCGCCCTTCGGGCTTCGCAGGGCCAAAGTCGCTCGCGAGCACGGACTACTCAACACTCTCTTCCTTTCGGTTTATTACTGTCACTAAGCGAGCCGAAGTCTATGGACAGGAGAAATCGGGGATTCAGATTTATGGTATAATAAAATATCGAATGTATTAAATATAGAGACCTTGCTTTAATTTAGACAAGGTCTTTTTGAGTAGGAGGACATATGAGTTTATTAGAAGATATTTTGGCACACAATCGTGAGTATGTAGAGGACCAGAATACTGGTTATGTAGAAACGGATACAAAATGCAGTAAGATGCCGAGCCGTCAGATGGCGATTGTAACGTGTATGGATACGCGCCTTGTGAATTTCTTAGAGGATTCCATGGATATTGGTCGTGGTGAGGCTAAGATTGTTAAGACAGCAGGTAATTGTATTACAGGACCTTTTGATGGTGTTGTTCGTAGTTTATTGGTTTGCATTTATGAACTCGGTGTTAATGAAATCTTTATCATCGGTCACCATGAATGTGGTATGGCTAAAACAACAGCTAAAAACTTAACAGAGAAAATGTTAGCTCGTGGTATTGCACCAGAAGCGATTCACATGGTTAAAAAGGAAATGGAACACTGGGCGGATGGGTTTACACATCCTGCTGAAAATGTAGAGGAAACAGTGGACGAATTGCGTATGAATCCGTTGATTCCAAAAGACGTACCTGTTCATGGTCTTATTTTTCATCCTAGAACTGGTGAAATTGAGGTCATCGTCAATGGCTATACACAAATGAAACAATATTACGAAAAATAGTAGAGAAATTCTTTAATAGAGGTATTGTGAATTGAGTAATATAGATAGATTAGATACATTTGAGGTAGCCTGTGATATCTATTTACCTAATGAATGGAACATACCGCAATTAAATATGTTGGGATGTATTTCTGCTAGATATAGAAAAGTAGATGTTCAAGAATTTTATGAGAAAAAATAGATTAGTAAAAATGACTGTAGCTATTGTAGCGCTAGCTGCTTTAGTTACTGGAGGCTATATATATAAAGATGCCATACAAAGTCGAATCGCTCGAACGGTAGCTGTTGTAAGTGGCCAAGAGATAAAACCTCTCCTTGATTCTGAAAGTCGTTATATACGCCAAATCGTAGCAAAGGATAATAGCACGAGTCGAACCATTATGTGGCAATCGGATAGTAGCGAACCTGATGCGGTTATTGAGTATCGGCTAGTTGGTAGTGATGATATTAAGACATTATCGGCTACGGATACTGCTTTCACAGATGATGGTAGTACGACGTATATTCATGAAGGGACAATTACGGATTTAACACCTAATACTAAATATGAATATCGCGTTGGTTATAGTACAGACCGCCGTAGTGATTGGTATTCCTTAGAAACGGCAGGTGCTGGTGAGTATGAGGTTCTCATCTATCCAGATTCTCAATCTGGCGATTATTCTGGGTGGGAACAAATTGTAAAGAATTCTGCTGATAGGAATCCAAATGCGGCCTTGTATATCAGTATGGGGGACCTCGTAGATAATGGTGAACAGGCTTATCAATGGCGTACGTGGCTCGATTCCATTAAGCCGTTGAGTGCACGTATTCCTTTGGCCCCTACACTGGGCAATCACGAGATGTATACCTTAGATTGGAAGATGCGTGAGCCTCGTGCCTATTTGAGCTATTTTGATGTACCGAATAATGGTAATGCCACTTTCAATCGTAGGTATTATTCCTATGATTATGGCGATGTCCATTATGTTGTGTTGGATACGCAGCTATATGAAAGTACTCATGAGGATAATCACGATACACATCACCCTGATTTATACGATGTACAGGTGCAGTGGCTAAGACAAGATTTAGCGTCGAATACGAAGAAATGGACCGTAGTCCTCATGCATCGAGATCCATTTCAATATGCCTTTGATCGACCTGGCGCTAGCCGTGCTGCAGGATTTGATGAAGAAGGTGTATTATTCATGCCTATCTTCGATGAGTTTCATGTAGATTTAGTCTTATCCGCTCATTTACATTCTTATCGTAATCGGGGCCATGTACGAAACTTTGACCGCGATGCATCGGGGCCTTTATATATTCTTACCGGTATAGCAGGGGATGCGCAGCGTCCTAAGTGGAAACAACATCCCCTCGATGTATATGTAATACCAGATCGAGAGGTAAGTAATTATATGACTATGACGGTTACACCAAATCGATTAGTTGTAAGAGCCTTTTTGGCTGATGGTACACAGATAGATGAGTCTGTCATTGAAAAATAAATAGAGCTGTAGTAGTATGCGTTACATCAACGCATGCTATTACAGCTTTTTTTATACTTAGAAATTCATATAATTTATAGCTTATAGTTCTATGATTAAAATTAATGCATAGCATAACAAATAAAAATACAAAATATATGTATAAAACTTGAATAATATAAGTGATAGTATTATAATACGTACATAGGTTATAAAAATACACAATAAATGTATAAATTATACATGGTGTGTATAAAGGAGATAACGTCATGAATACATTACAAGATTTAATAAAAAAATATGCAGCACAATATAAAGAACAAGTTATAGCATGGCGTCGACATATTCATAGTCATCCAGAATTATCTGGTCAAGAAAAAGAAACATCTTTATTCATTCAAAAGACTCTTGGAGAACTAGGGATTCCATTTGTCAATGATGTTTCAGATTATGCAGTTATCGGTGAAATACAGGGCGCTCACACAGGCCCTGTTATTGCGTTACGAGCTGATATTGATGCATTGCCAATACATGAAGAGACGGGTTTACCTTTTGCATCACAAAACGAAGGTGTTATGCATGCTTGCGGACACGATGGACATATATCGATTTTGCTTGGTGCGGCGGCTGTGTTGCAATCTATAAAAGATGAATTGCACGGTACCGTTAAACTCGTATTCCAACCTTCTGAAGAAGAGGCGTTATTTCCTGGTGCACAAGGCATTGTGGACAGCGGTATCCTAGATGATGTAGATGAAATTTTTGGACTTCATGTATGGCCTCAATTGCCGGTAGGCACGGTAGGCCTTAAGAAAGGTCATCTTATGGCGGCATCTGATCATTTTTTCGTGCACATCCACGGTAAATCTACGCATGGTGCAGAACCTCACAATGGTATCGATGCCATCGTGGCTGCGGCCAACTGGATTGTTAATGTAGAATCCATGGTGGCCCGTGAGACGAATCCAATGGAAAATCTCGTATGCACCATTGGGGTAATCAACGGTGGTGACCGCTATAATGTAGGCTGCGGCGATGTATACCTCGAAGGGACTTGTCGTACCTACGAACCAGCGAAACGTGACTATATTGAACGTCGTTTAGGTGAAAGCTTACAAGCTTTGGATATGATGTACAAAACAAAGAGTACCTTAGATTATAAACGCGGCCACGGAGCGACAACGAATGACCCAGATGCCATCGACTATGCTACATCAATCGTAGAAAAATACCTTGGCAAAGACGCTGTGGTACATCCAGAACATCCGTCTATGGCGGCAGAAGATTTTTCTGCATACTTACACAAAATCAAAGGTGCTTTCCTTTGGTTGGGAACCGGTTTTGAAGGCAATCCAGCACTTCATAATGCAGAGTTTACCATTGATGAAAAGATTTTAGAATCCGGTATTACCATGATGGCGGCACTAGCTGCAGAATATTTACAACCGAAAGAGTAGCTTTCACAAATAACAAAAATAAAATTGTATAAATATATACCGTATAGATTGAAGGAGTTATCATGAAAAGTTTACATAATAAATCATTTAAGACAATGCTAGATTACACACCAGAAGAAATTAAATATTACTTAGATCTAGCTGCTAAATTAAAGGCAGATAAAAAAGCGGGCACAGAAATCAAAACGATGGAAGGCAAAAATTTCGTACTCATCTTTGAAAAGGATTCTACGAGAACACGGTGTGCCTTTGAAGTAGGGGCAGCAGACCAAGGGGCGCATACGACATACCTTGGTCCTACAGGATCCCAAATGAATAAAAAAGAATCCTTAAAGGATACGGCGCGTGTTCTTGGTTCCATGTATGATGCTATTGAATTCCGTGGCTTTGACCAAGAAGACGTGGATACATTGGAACAATATTCAGGCGTGCCTGTATGGAATGGCCTAACCGATATGGATCATCCTACACAAACATTGGCTAATTTCCTTACATTGCAAGAAAATATCGACAAGCCATTGAACGAAATTTCCTATGCTTATGTAGGCCATGGTCAATCCAATATGTGTAACGCTTTGATGAGCGGTGCCGTGAAAATGGGCATGGATTTCCGCCTCATCGGTCCTAAACAATTCTGGCCAGCAGGTCCGTTCTACGAAGAATGCTTGAAGGTAGCGAAGGAAACAGGCGCTACGATTACATGCACAGATAATGTGGCGGAAGGCGTGAAAGGCCTTGATGTGATTTACACAGGTGTATGGGTAACGATGGGCGATACTTACGATATGTGGGAAGAACGGATTAACCTCTTTAAACCATTCCAAATCAATGCGGATATGATGGCTTTAACAGGCAATCCAAATACGAAATTCTGTCACTGCTTGCCAGCATTCCACAATACGGAAACGCAAGTTGGTAAAGATATCTTTGAACGGTTCGGCATGAATGGTATCGAAGTCACAGAGGACGTATTTGAAGGTCCAAACTCCTTGGCATTCCAAGAAGCAGAAAATCGCTTGCATACCATTAAGGCGGTTATGGTTGCTACATTTGGCGACTATCCAATGAAATAATAGTTAGAACACAGATGGCGGGAGAGGTCATCTAGCACGTATAGTAAAGAAGGTTATCATATGAATCCATATAAGGTATTTATCGTAGGTCACGAAGGAACGACGGGCCTTAGAATTCATGAACGGCTATCCGGTCGGAAGGATATTACATTATTATCCATCTCCGATGAGGACCGTAAAAATATTGATGTTATTGCGAGTATTGCAAAGGACGCGGATATTGTGTTCTTGTGCTTGCCTGATGCGGCCTCCAAAGAGGTGGTGGCTGCTATCGGCGATTACCCTTGCAAGATTATCGACACATCCACAGCATTTAGAACGGCTGATGATTGGGCCTATGGCTTTCCTGAACTTGGTGAAAGCTATGAAAACGATATTAAAACAAAACAACATATTGCCAATCCTGGCTGTCATGCAAGCGGCATGATTGCTTGCATTGCACCTCTTGTGAAAGCAGGCATTGCCCCAGTAGATTATCCTTTTACCATTACATCCTTAACAGGCTATAGCGGTGGCGGTAAGAAGATGATTGGTCAATATGAATCGGAGCCAAAGGATTATTTCCTTTACGCACCACGTCAATATGGCCTTAGTCAACAACATAAACATTTGCCAGAAGTAACCCATGTATGTGGCCTTACAGAAGCGCCAATATTCATACCTATCGTAGACGATTACTACAGCGGTATGGAGGTCAGTGTTGGCCTACATACACGTCTATTAGCAAAATCTGTTACCGTAGAAGATGTGCATGCTGCACTCGTAGATTTCTACAAGGATAGCATTATCGTCAAGGTAGCACCACTTAACTTAGAAGAAGACAATAAACAATTGTTAAATGCTAATAAACTAAGCAATACGGATGGCATGATTATCTCTGTAACGGGCAATAATGACCGCATGGTCGTTCACGCTATTTTTGATAATTTAGGTAAGGGCGCTTCTGGTGCAGCCGTACAATGTATGAACATCGCACTTGGATTGCCAGAAGAAACGGGGCTTTCACTATGAACAGTGTAACAAATGCAATGCGGGCGCACATTTTAACGGCGGCCGTTCCATATATCAAACAATATACAGATAAATACGTAGTCGTAAAATACGGCGGCAATGCCATGACGGATCCGGAATTAAAAAAATCCGTTATGAATGATTTGTTACTACTTCAATTGGTAGGTGTGAAAGTAGTCCTCGTTCACGGCGGTGGTCCAGATATTAATAGCACCTTGAAGGCTATGAATATTGAATCGAAATTCAGTAATGGCTTGCGCGTTACCGACAAAGAAACGATGAATGTAGTACAAATGGTGCTGGCCGGCAAGGTCAATAAAGGCCTCGTAGCGGACCTCATCAGCTTTGGTGGCCGTGCTATCGGCCTTTGTGGCGTGGATGGTGAACTCATTCAAGTGCACAAGAAAAATGAAGAACTTGGCTATGTAGGCGAAGTTGATACAATCGATCCAAAGGTTATCGACGATGTCATCAGTAAGGGATATATTCCGGTTATTTCTTCCGTTGGTTGTGACGCAGAAGGCAATGTATATAATGTCAATGCCGATACAGCAGCTGCAAAAATTGCAGGTGCCCTCAATGCGGAAACCATGGTGGCCATGACGAATATCGATGGCGTACTACGGGATGTAAACGATCCTGATTCCCTTATTTCAAAGATTACTCTTGCTGAAGCGGAACAGTTGAAAAAAGAGGGCGTCATCGCTGGTGGCATGATACCAAAGGTAGACTGTTGCTTAGAGGCCATCAATGCAGGGGCTCAAAAGGTTTTCATCATCAATGGTGAAATTCCACATGCCATTCTCATCGAACTATTAACCGATGAAGGTCTTGGCACAATGTTTGTAAAGTAATATAGTAGATATAACGATGGTAACATCATTTGCCATCGTTACATTGCATATAGATTGACGGCGGCTAGGCCGTACGTTTGGAGGATATGATGAGTAAGACACAAGATTTTGAACAACAAGATAAAGAGTATATAGCCAATACGTATGGCCGGTTTAACGTTTGCTTTGAAAAAGGCAAAGGTTCTTTGTTATGGGATGTAGAAGGCAAAGAATATATTGACCTTGGCTCTGGTATCGGTGTTACCGCCTTTGGTGTAGACGATGATGAATGGTCCAAGGCCGTGATTGCACAAACTCATGCATTAAACCATATTTCAAATTTATATTATTCCGTACCACAAATTAAATTGGCTGAAATGTTATGTAAACGGACAGGCATGAAAAAGGTGTTCTTCTGTAACTCTGGTGCCGAATCTAATGAATGTGCTATCAAGGCAGCTCGTAAGTATAGCCATGACAAATACGGCGATGGTCGTAATGTCATCGTTACGCTTGTAAATAGCTTCCATGGTCGTACAGTAACAACCTTGTCCGCTACAGGTCAAGATGTGTTTCATCAACATTTCTTCCCATTCACAGAAGGATTCGTTCATACGCCTGCTAATGATATTGATGCGGCTTTGAAAGTCCTTGCTAATCCAGCAGTTTGCGCTATCATGATGGAACCAATTCAAGGTGAAGGTGGCGTTATGCCTCTCGATAAGGAATTCGTACAAGCGGTTACAAAATACGCGCATGAACACGATCAACTCGTGCTTATCGATGAAGTGCAAACGGGTAATGGTCGGACTGGTAGCCTGTATGCATATGAACAATTTGGTATCGAACCAGATATCGTATCTACGGCTAAGGGCTTAGCTGGTGGCTTGCCTATGGGAGCTACTTTATTCAATGAAAAAACGCAATTCGTATTAACCGCAGGTGCGCATGCCACTACATTTGGTGGTAACCCAATCTGTGCGGCTGCAGGTTGCACTATCATTGAACGGTTAACACCAGAATTTTTGGCTACTGTGAAAGCTAAAGGAGATTACGTAAAACACGCCTTAGAAGGGGAACCAGGCGTTATTGGCGTTAGCGGTATGGGCCTCATGATTGGTATCGAAACAACTGTAGATCCTAAAGACGTCATTGCTAAATGTCTAGAAAAAGGCGTAGTATGTTTATCTGCTAAAAACAAGGTTCGTTTATTGCCAGCCCTTAATATCCCTCAAGAACAACTAGAAAAAGCAATTACCATCTTGGCTGATGTAATTGGTGAATTGGCTAGCAAATAGTCTTACATTGATAGATTCATTCGTTTTGTATGAACAATTGATAAATATATAGATAAAATCCGATGAATATGTAGACTTTATATTCTATTCGTGATAACCTAGAATAAATAGTCTATATTGGAGGAGTAAATATGAATACAGAATCCTTACGTAATGATGTATTGGTTCCTGCTGTTGCTAAAACATTAGACATTGCAGCAAAAGCAAAACCAACAAAAGATGAGCTCTGCACAACTGCAAAAATTACAGCAGCTGTAGCGGTAGCAACTGCTGTTGTATCCTTGGCGGTACAAGCAGTATTGCGCAATCGATAAGAGAAGCATAAAGAAAACGACATGGCATTGCCTGTCGTTTTCTTTTACATTTACCCTGTTATTCCCATAAATATGGGGATTTCCAGTATATTTTGTTAATCTGTGCTGAAAGCTAAGGAGGCGATACCATGCATAGTCGCGATTTAATTGAACAATATAAAATCTATGTACAAGATTGGCGTAGGTATTTTCATAAACATCCAGAACTCAGTAATGAAGAGTTCGAAACCACAAAAACACTAGCCAAAGAATTAGAGTCCATGGGCGTAGAGGTTCATGTAGATACAGAACGTGGAACTGGTCTCATCGGCATTATTCATGGCGCTAAATCTGGTAAAGCGATTGCCCTTCGTGCAGATATCGATGCCTTGCCTGTACAGGAACATAATACATTTGATTTTAAATCCGATGTAGATGGCAAGATGCATGCCTGTGGTCATGACGGACATATGGCGATATTACTCGGTGCGGCTAAGATGCTTACTGCTATGAAAGACCGTATCGAAGGTGACGTATACCTTGCCTTCCAACCGGCCGAAGAAACCGGTGCAGGCGCTCCTGATTTCATGAAGTTTGATAATTGGTTTGAAAAAATTGATGCCATCTTTGGCGGTCACGTATGGATAGATTTACCAGCTGGTCTTATTTCTGTAGAAGAAGGCCCACGCATGGCAGCTAGCAGTAAAATTACGATTCGTGTAAAGGGCAAACAAGGTCATGGCGCGCAACCGCATCAAGCCATTGATGCCGTTGTCGTAGCCAGTGCCATCGTTATGAACCTACAAACTGTAGTGTCTCGTAATGTGAGCGCCCTAGACTCTCTTGTACTTACCATCGGTAATATTCATTCTGGCTCAGAATGGAATGTCATCCCAGGCGAAGCACAAATGGGTGGTACCATTCGTTTCTTTGATCCAACGCAAGAAGATTATTATGTAGAATCTATACGTCGCGTAGTAGAACATACAGCATTAGCTTATGGTGCTACTGCGGAATTGATTTATGAAAAGAAAGTACCGCCAACCATTAATGACGCAGCTGCCAGTGAACTAGCTGAACGTGTTGTTATCGACACACTAGGAAAAGAAAAACTTTCCAAAATGCGCAAGGTTATGCCTGGCGAAGACTTTGCATGGTACTTACAAGAAAAACCAGGGTGCTTTGCTTTTATTGGTATTCAGAATCCAGAGGTGGGTGCAACCTTTGATCACCATAACAATCGATTCACCATGGACGATAGCGTACTATCTGCTGCATCGGCGGTGTATGCGGAATATGCTATTGCGTGGTTGAAAGAGCATAAGTAATAGTATTACTGTATAAAAACTATAGAGCACCATCATCGTAGCTGATGATGGTGCTTTTATCATGTATTTTTATTTGTACTTTGTGTATACTATAAATATATAATACAAGAATTGTTATATGAGAGGTATTTATGAATATACTTATATGTCTCATCATTATTGTTATTACCGGTATATTACTGATGAAGCGCTATCAACCGCAGCCAATTTTGATAGGCATGGGCATCCTGATGATGTATATCGCCTATGAAGGTAACTGGATTAATGCCATATTAGATGAATCTCAGTCTACAGGCGTTCTGGTGTTTGATGCGATGGATATTGTGCGGATTACAACATCAGAGAATGTAGTGAGCTTAGGACTCATGATCATGACCTGTGCTGGTTATGCAAAATATATGGAACACATTGGGGCTGGGACGAGGCTGGCTCATACATTTATAAAGCCTTTGTATCGTCTTAACAGGCCATACATAGTGCTAGCTCTTATGTTTCTACTCAATATGGGGTTATCCATATGTGTACCGAATCCGTTGAGCCTTGCTTTGCTTATGATGGTCACCATCTATCCTGTTCTGTTGCGTCTTGGGGTGAGTCCTGTCGGTGCTGCTGCAGTTATTGCTACAGGCCATTTGATGGATGTAGGGCCCGGTGCCGTTTCGACATTGCTCATAGCCAAGACACTTAATATACCGGTACCAAACTATTTCGTAGGTTATCAGTTACGCCTCTATTTCTTGGTGGCTGTTGTGACGGCGGTAGCACACTTTTTATGGCAACGATATCGCGATCGATTAGATGGTCCTATGGATGTAGGTGACTGTGAAAGTATTTCTGAGGCGCCAATTGGGCCTAAGCCATACATGATATTCCCTTTGTTACCACTATGTTTCATCTTGGGCTTTAGCCAATATGGCTTGCCTGGCGTAAAGATGAATGTAACCCTTGCCATGATGCTTGCCTTTGGCATTGCTTTATTGGCAGAACTCATTCGTCATCGTAATTTAAGGACCGTCCTTAAAAGTACAACTGTATTTTTTGAAGGCATGGGAAATCAGTTTTCCTATGCGGTAACCCTCATTATAGGTGGACAAGTCTTTGCACAAGGCTTAGTGAGTTTAGGACTTATTGATTCGTTAGTTAGTGCACTGCAAACTTTATCTCTAAATTCAGAGGAACTTACCTCTGTTATGGGTGGAGGCATGCTAGGCCTTAGCATGGTAACTGGCAGTAATGTAGCACCTTTATTTACATTAGTGCCACTCGTGCCTAATATTGTATCTAATCTCGGACTAGATCCGATTACGACCATGCTTGGCATGCAAAATGGGGCTAGTCTAGGTTTGTTCTTGAGTCCTATCAGCCCTGTTATGGTCGGTGTAGCAGGGGTAGCGCATATTAAATCTGTAGATTTACTTAAACGAACCTCTGTGCCTGTACTTGTAGCACTAATTACGAGTTGTTTGGGGATATGGATATTATACTAATATTAATATTAATGGATAATATAATAACGAATACTGTAACGAAAAAAATAAGCCTCCCATTATCGCAATAGATAATGGGAGCGTTATAACATGGATTTATTTACCAGATTATAGAGTCTCTGTTTTTATATGCAAATTTTAATTATATAAGATATGGCACTTCCTTAAAAATTTTGTGCTATAATATACACAAATATTAACTCTCTGAAATTAAATTTCCGCCGTTACGATAGTGGCGCGATTTATAGATGTTATTTTAGTATGCTAAAGTACCTTTTAAGCCCAATTTATGATCTCCGCCGTTAATGGTAGTTTTAGGTTAGATAACATCTGTTGTTTCAGATACAGGGTGTTAAATTAAATAATCCCCTGATGGGGACGGTAGTGACTATTTCAAAAGTTGATAATAATAGTTTACATCGTATTGTGTTAAATTAAATAATCCCCTGATGGGGACGGTAGGTGTAAATATCCATGTTTTTATTCAAGGAGGAATTACCCTATGGAGTGTTAAATTAAATAATCCCCTGATGGGGACGGAAACACTTCTTGCGTTAACTCATCCACTAAGCGTTCCAACTTGCTGATAGTTAAATTAAATAATCCCCTGATGGGGACGGAAACTTTAAAATACTTTTCTTCACAATGCTATAACATTCCCGCAAAGTTAAATTAAATAATCCCCTGATGGGGACGGAAACCATCTCTTGTACATATTGTCTAAACTCTTCAAGTGGTGAGTGCGTTAAATTAAATAATCCCCTGATGGGGACGGAAACATGTTTTCACTTCCAAATGTACCTGCAATGCCTAGTAATACTTGTTAAATTAAATAATCCCCTGATGGGGACGGAAACCGCTTGTAAATCGTGGCTGTTTTTGCATTTCTAACCCTAACACGGTTAAATTAAATAATCCCCTGATGGGGACGGAAACTCATGTCAGTCCATGGCTTAGGCTTCACGATCGTTGGTGTGCGGTTAAATTAAATAACCCCCTGATGGGGACGGAAACCATAGCACATTCCTTTCTTAAATAAAACATGGATATTTACACGTTAAATTAAATAATCCCCTGATGGGGACGGAAACGTACTTACCGCATCAGCAAATATCACTTTTGGTCGTTGAGCCTCAAGTTAAATTAAATAATCCCCTGATGGGGACGAAATCAATATCACACTCAATAATATTAACAATCAAAATAACATCCCATTAAATTAAATAACCCCATAATGGGGACGAAAATATCTAACTCTAACTCTAGTTCTTTCTCTAACTCTATTTTTATCGTTAACTAAATCCCTTTATAGGGTAATGAGTCTTATCTCAAAAACTCATATGAGTACAAAAATATATCCAGTATATTCTTTTTTTGTGAATATGCTGGATTTTTTGTATAAATAAGACTATTTCTCTATTGGTTTTAAACAGAGATGAATATATAATGAAAGTAATAAGTCGTTTATTTCGTAATAAAAGTTTGGAGGCGATGTGATGGGTAAATGGGATGCACTGGTAAAGGGTGCATTGCTTCATGATATCGGCAAAGTTGTGTATCGAGCTAATCAGGGAACTGATGCACATTCTAAGCGCGGCGCTGCTTTCATCGAGCCCTATTTTTCCGATATGGGCTTGAAGCAAAGTATTACTCATTGTTTAAAGTATCATCATGAGAAAGAGCTTAGTGCAGCTCAACTAAAAAATGATGATTATGCATACATTGTGTATGAAGCAGATAATATTGCGGCTGCTGTAGATCGTCGGGATCTTGATGAGGGGGAAAATACCTCTACACAAAAATTTGATAAAGAGTTACCGCTCCAATCAATTTTTCGTGTATTTGGTGGTAATACTAGTAATAAACCTTTACAGTATTACCTACGTGGCATTGATGTATCTGATCACTTTAATTATCCTGAAAGCGATAAAACGATACGTGCATCAAGTGATAAGTATAAGGCGTTATATGATGTATTAGTATGTAACTTTCAGCAACAACCAATCGATAAGATGTCCGTTAATGAGTTGCTGAGAATTTATGAAGATACTGTGTCTTATATGCCATCTAGCACAGCAACAGATCAGGCTAATGATATTTCTTTGTATATGCACTCAAAGATAACAGCTGCTGTTGCACATAGTATAGTACATTATTTTGAAGATCAGGGGATTACTGATTATAAAGAATACTGTTATCAGAATTCTAAAAAGTTCCGTAACATGCCAGCTTTTAGACTCATATCTGGAGATATTTCTGGTATCCAGAATTTTATTTATACGATTCCGTCTAAAGGTGCATTGAAATCATTACGTGGTCGTTCATTCTATTTAGAAATCTTGATGGAACAAATTGTAGATGAGTTGTTAGATGCATTGCAGTTAACACGAGTAAATCTTATTTACAATGGTGGCGGTCATTTTTATATATTGGCCCCTAATACAACAAAAACTAGTACTGCTATTGAAGCTATGGAGAAATCCATTAATGAATGGTTCTTAACAGTATTCGGTACTAAATTGTATTTAGCGCTTGGCTCCGCCACAGCAACAGCCGATGAGTTAATTCAATCGCAACGTACATTATTCCGCAAGGTGAGCCAATCTGTTGGTGAGGCTAAGTCTAAACGATATTCTGAACAGCACTTAGCAGATCTATTTAATCCCAATAGTACGTATAATACAGTTCTTCATGGTGAACGAGAATGTTCCATTTGCCACACATCAACAGCAACACTGTCTCCTTATGGTAAGGATGTAGATGCAGAGGCTTGTCCTATCTGTAATGGTTTGTACCGACTAGGGGAACAGATTGTTGATAGTCGAGATACTGTTTTTGTATTAGCTCGACAAAATAATAGTGATACTTGTGAAAGTATTCCAAAGGTTGAAGTATATGTTAACAACTGGAATGATGATGCAGATAATTTGAGACTCTATCTCTATGTAGTTACTGAATCATCACTACAAAAGTTTGAAACTGATCATGAGATTCTAAGAATCTACTCTAAGAATACAGCTAAAACTGGACATAATGTATTCAATCGTATCTGGTTAGCAGATTATGTAGCACGTAAGGACAATGGTCAAGTTTATGAATTTGAAGAACTTGCTGCATCTAGTGGTTTAGGTGATGATAAAGGTATTAAGCGACTTGGTGTATTACGAGCTGACGTAGATAATCTTGGTGCTGCTTTTATTGGAGGCTTTATTTCTGAGGGCTCTAATAAATTTAAATATGGTACATTATCACGCTATGCTGACTTATCTCGTGATTTAGCGATGTTCTTTAAGGTTGCCGTTAATAAAATAGCTCAAGGCGATGTACAAGGTTTCGGTACATCTGTTATGCCATTTACTATTTGGGCAAATAAACAAGTTACGACTAGAAAAATACACGTTATTTATTCTGGTGGTGATGATGTATTCCTTGTTGGTGCATGGGATGAATTATTAGAATTAGCCATCGATATTCGTAAGAAATTAGCTGAGGTTACAGATAAAAAAATCACTATGTCTGCTGGTTTAGCTTTATTCTCTCCATCCTATCCAATTAGTCAAATGGCAACGATTACAGGGTTACTTGAAAGTGTGGCTAAAGATAATGATGGCAAAGATAGTATCGCTTTATTTGGCTTCGAAACAAATAAAAATGCGAGTGGTGAAGAACGTATATGTCGACATGTGTATAAGTGGGATGATTTAATTAAGCAAGTAATAAAAGATAAACTTGATAGATTAGAGAAACTATTTGTTATTCCAGGTGTTAATGTTAAGGATGATTCAAAACTAGTATTAGGTAAAGGCTTAATTTATAAGTTGATGTACTTATTACAAGGTCTTTTAAATGATAGAGTACAAGGAAAGCATATTAATGTAGCACGTATTCTTTATTTGTTGGCTTGTCTAGAACCTAAGAAAGATGACCCTAAATATGGATCATATAAAAAATTTGTTACAGCAATTCATACTTGGATTCAAACAGAAGCAGATTGTAAAGCGTTATTAACAGCTTGCAACCTCATTCTTTACTATATGCGTGATACGAAATGAGGATAACTATATGGCACAAGATACATTTAATTGGAGTAAAGACCTTGTTAAGGTGGCTGAAGCCGTTATTAATAAGTTGGATAAGAATAAAGATGGTAATGCTTTTTTGTTAAAATATGCGCAGCTACGTAAAATTTTATCAAGCGTAGTAGTGATAAAAAATAAATTGAGTGTTGCTCAACGAAAAAATAAATCTTTTGATAAGTTACCTGATGATATTGCAATGGATGTACGGTTTTTAAAAACTACGCTTTTGTATCAAGCTGGACGAATTGAAGAGCCTATTGGTCGTAATAAAAAGGCTTATCCAGTAAAGCAATTGATTGATATTAGTAAGCTTTTGAATATGATTGAAGATATTGGAACCGATGTTAAGCGTTTTGATTTGCTTTGTAAATATATAGAGGCCTTAGTAGCATTCTATAAGTACCGTTCAGTAGAGTTATCTAAATCACCAGAACCAGCATTTAATACGAACCAAAATAATCGTCCATCATCTGGTAATCGATAATAGGAGGCGCTTAATATGGAGAGCAACGATACATTAAAATCCTTACATGGTAAATTACTAATTACGGGCACTATTAATCTAGAAACTGGTATGCATATTGGGGCTAGTAAAGATTTTGCTCCTATCGGTGCTGTTGATGCACCGTTTATTCGTGATGTAGTGACTCAGGAGCCAATTCTTCCTGGCAGTTCAATTAAAGGTAAATTACGCACCTTACTCGTTAAAAGTCATTGTGATAGTTATATAATGAATACGATAGATAAGGATAAATTGGAAATCAAACGTTTATTTGGATCAGCAGACCCTATAATGCCAGCACGTTTACAGTTTTATGATTTGTTTATTACAGACGAAACACGTCAACTGTTTGCCAATATAGCTACTGATACTTATATGGGTGAAGTTAAGTTTGAAAACGTTATTAATCGTATTGATGGTAGTGCTAAGCCTCGACAAATTGAACGTGTTCCAGCGGGTACAGTATTTGAGTTTAAGGTGGCATATAATATTGAAAACGAAGCTGAAGTCACTGAAGATATGAAGATTTTACAAGAGGGTCTTGCATTACTAGAAATTGATTATCTTGGAGGACATGGTTCTCGAGGTTATGGTCGTGTAAGTATTTCTATTGATGATGTAAAGTCAGTAGGTAATAGTGCTATTAATACGCAGGATTTATTAGATATATTAAGAAAGTAGGTTGTTACTATGAACTACTATCTATATCCACTGCGTTTTCTTACACCAGTGCATTTTGGGGATACCTCAGAGGGTGGTAGTTTAGAAACTATTTCCCTTACATTAAGCTCTGATGCACTATTTGGTGCATGCTGTCATGAAATTAGCAATGATACAGGTTTACTACAATCTTTTATCGACTCTGTAAAAGAACAGCATATTGTGCTATCTAGTTTGTTTCCGTACTGTATAGATAATGGTGAGTATCAATTATATGTTCCCTCACCTATTATGCAAATCGATTCAAAAGAGATGCCGATAACAAGTTTTGAAGAAGCCAAGCGGGTAGCAACGGAACAAAAAAAGATAAAGAAAATTGAGTACATTCGAGCATCACAGTTACAAAATTTTAGTCAATATATAGAGGCAGATACCTTACAAAAACATATGCCTATATTTGGAACTAAGCAAGCTGTGACACAAGTAAATATGCGTGGAGAGAAGAGTCGACCATATTATGTGGGGAACTATCAATTTATGTCACATACAGGACTATATATTATTGCTGGTTTTAGTGATGATTCTAGTCGTGATTTATTTGAAGCTATTCTTGAAATGTTAGGTCTTTCTGGGCTTGGTGGCAAGCGTAGTGGCGGCTATGGGAAATTTGAATTAGCCGATGATCCAATTGAATTGGAATCTGAAGGTGTCTATGAAGATGATTCTGCTTTATATGCATTGCTTCATAATAAGCACGGACAGATGATGTGTATTAGTGCTTGTGTTCCGACTAATGATGAAGTGGCTACTTTAAAACAAGGTTCTTATAAATTACAAAAGCGTGGTGGCTTTGTAGGCTCTACTGGAAGTGAGACTCAAGTAAAACGTAATTCCTATTATGTTATTAAAGAAGGCTCTGTTTGTCCAAAAGCATTAGTCGGACAAATGCTTACTATTACGGGGGATAGTTTACCGCATCCTGTATATCGTAATGGTATGGGCTTATGGATTGGGGTGGATTATGAGTAATCGTATTGATCATGCACAATTATCACTCACTATTGTGAGTCCTACCAATATTGGTGGCCCTGAAAAACTAACAACTAAAGACTATATGTACAATTACGATGCCGGTGAAGTATATCTCCTTAATAACTATGAATGGTTTCGCTTTTTAGCTCGTCATAATAAATTAGCAGAGTTTGAAATATACATGCAGAATGAAATGGTAAGACCGAATGGTCGAACTATGTATGACTGGGCTAAAAATACTATTGGAGCAACTCAGCTAACAAAAGATGTATTAGGCCCTGCTATTGGTTCAATTATGAAATCATCGATATATAATGAAGGCCGTAAAAACTCATTAAATGATATTACCCCTCAGATTCGTGGGGCAAATGGAGAAGTTTATATTCCTGGTAGTTCTATTAAAGGTGTTATTGACAGTGCTATTATTTCACATATGCTTCATAGAGATGCTAGATTTAGAGCTGCGGTACAGCAAAAGCTAAAGGAAATTTTATATAAATATAGAGATTTCCAATATGATAAGAGACGTTGTAAAAGTGAATTTGGTTCTGTATTACGAGAAGTGAATAAGTTGATTGATCGTAATATACAAGTACTATTCAAGAATTCAGAAAAGAGAGTTAATGGTATTTTAGCTAGTGCTTTCCGAGGTATTTCTGTTTCTGATGCTATGCCTATGGGTGCGATTCAAACAGAGATATTAAAGAAAGAGGATTCTTGTGTTGATGAAGATGGGACTCACGCTATTTCGGTGCATCGTGAGTGTATTTTACCAAATCAGAAGTTTTCCTTTACATTAACTCTTGATACGGCAATAACAAAGGAAATCGGGATTACTAGTGTTAATCAAGTATTAGAAATCTTACAAGAGGATTTTGATGCTACTCATGAGTTATTATCTTCTAAATTTAAGAAAGTTAGTTCGTCTATCTTTAAAGCTTTAGAACCAGCTAATGCCTATATTGGTAGCAATACAGGCTTTGTTCAAAAAACTATTATTATGGCTGCTTTTATAGATGACGAAAAAACAGGAATTGATATTATTAAAGCTATTTTAGATGTTAATTTCCAAAAGGCTAAGCATGCTAGCAAGGATCATTTTATGGCACCTCGTGCAATCAAATTAGTAAAGTGGAATGGTCATTATTATGAGATGGGGGGCATTCATATTGGCAGATAATGTAGAAATTATGGCCATAGAGTTAGAAATAACAGCAGATCCATCGATTAAAGTTGTGCAGTCTATAGGCAGCTTATTGCATGGTGTGCTAATGGAGATAATAGGAACAGAATACGCAGGTAAGTTGCATGAAACAGGCCTGCGCCCTTATAGTCAATATATATTTTTTGATAAAGAAAAAGGTCAATATATTTGGCGACTTTCTGCTGTAACTGCAGAGGCTGTTGAACGTATATTACGACCTGCATTAGATATGACTGAAAAGATTTTTTTGAAACAAAAGCGAGGACATATTTATATTCAAAATAGAACTATCTTAGAGGAAACCTCATATGAAGATTTAATGGCTAAGTTTTGGAGTGGTGAAGTGGAATACACGCAGGCTAAATTGCGGTGTGTGACAACAACAAGCTTTAAGGTAGACCAACAGTATACGATTTTCCCTGAAGCGTTCCGTATTTATCGGTACTTGCTACGTCAATGGAACCAATTTACAACGTTTGAAATGATGGATTCCGATGATTTATTAGCGGCACTTGAATCAGCGACTTTCATCCGTGATTATAATTTGCGTATGGGCATGTATGGATTAGAAGGGGTTAAAATTCGTGGTTTCCGTGGAGAGATTGTTATGCAATTTAAGCGGAACCTTGTGATGCAACGTATCCTATCTTTATTAACCTATTATAGCCAATTCACAGGGCTCGGTATTAAGACTGCATTAGGAATGGGTGGCGTACAAAGTGAGGTAGTACAATGAGAATTCTTTATACCCCTGTAGGGGATACAGATCCTATTCGCGGGTGCTATGATGGGGGCATGCTTCATATTGTGAGGCATTATAATCCTGATATAGCAATTCTAGTATTGAGTAAGGATATGGAGAAAAAGGAAGCTGCTAATCATAGATTTACCAAAGCTTTAAAACATGTGAAAGCTGACTTAGATATTACGCTTATACATACAGGCCTTGAAGACGTACACCGTATCGACACTTTACAATCGTTTGTTGACCATTTCTATGAAATGCTTTCAAACTACCCTGATGCAGAGATATTAATTAACTTAAGCTCTGGAACACCTCAAATGAAGTTGATTATGTCTTATCTTAGTGTAGAACATGATGCGGTACGAGGCATTCAAGTTGATAGTCCTCAACGTGGTTCTAATCGCTCTGAGCCTGCCGTAAACGATGACGAAAATATTGAAATTGTTATTGAAAATAACTTTGATGATCAAGACGACAGTGAAAACCGATGCCATGAGCCTAAAATGGGATATATTAAACGGAATAATATTAAGCAATCCCTTCATACTCTTATTGCTAGCTATAAATATAAAGAGGCTATAAGCGCTTATCATAGTTATAAAAGAAGCTTTGAAGATGGTGTTGCTAATGATGTATTACCATTATTAGAACATGCTCAATTACGTTTGGGCTTAGACTATGATGGTGCTTTACAAAAGTCTCGTAAAGTGGGAGCTATATCCTTGTCCTCTTTATTTGCTAATAAGGAAGTGCGTAAATTACATGAGTTTTTAATGCTTATGGAAGTGCGGTTAAAACAAGGGCAAATTGAGGACTTTATTTTAAAAACCACTCCATTTATGTATGAGTTAATGCGTTATTATTTTACTAAAGAGATCCATGTAAACTGGCGTCAAATTGAGAAAAAAACATCCAAGGGAATACGCCTTGATATGGTAGCATTTGAAAAGCAATATCCTAAACTATATAAATCATGGAAGGCTAACACTCATACTCCTTTTCTACAAGAACTTCAGCTATCCTTTTATCACATGTTACATATGCTAGAAGAGCAGGATATAGTTGATAGCTTATTATTGAAGCAGTTAAAAGAGATACGTAGAATTGAGCAAAAAATTCGTAATAAAATGGCTCATGAGGTTGTTGTCTTTACTGAACAAGATATTTGTAAGGCTGCTGAAATTCAATCATTACAATCTTTCTTACATCAGATTAAAGGCGTATTCTTTATTATTACTGGACAAGCAAAACAGAATAAACTTATATATGATGTTATTAATCAATATGTGTTAGAACAAATACAATAGATATACTAGCGTAAAGGAGGCGATATTATGTCATCCTTATATGTTACAGAAGCAGGTTCATTTATTAAACGACAAGGCGGTCATGTTGTAGTAGGCCGTAATAATGAAATTCTATTTGAAGTTCCATTAGAACGTATTGAAGATATTACAGTTTTTGATACAGTATCTATATCTAGTTCACTCATTACTGATTTTATTGAACGTGGTGTACCTATAACTTGGTTATCTGGATATGGTAAGTATTTTGGTACCTTAATTAATACAAATACTATTGATATTAATAAACACAAGAAACAATTTGATTTATTAGATAATCATGAGTTTAGACTGGCAATGTCACGTAAAATTATTCGTGCAAAGGTTCGTAATCAGCTAACTATATTGCGTCGGTATGCTCGTAATTTAGATGTAGACATAAATATAGATACACAGATTGATAATATTAAATCCGTTCGTAGTCACATTGGTGAATGTGTTCGTATTTCTGAACTCATGGGTTATGAAGGTATAATTAGTCGATTGTACTTTGAGGCTCTCGGAAAAATTGTTCCGCCTACATTTTCTTTTACTAAGCGATCTAAACAACCTCCGCGAGATGATTTTAACGCCATGCTAGGCTTAGGATACAGCATGCTATTTAATGAAATTCTAGCAGGTTTAATTAATGCGGGCTTACATCCTTTTGTTGGTGTTATGCATAGCCTTGGCAAGGGGCACCCTGCACTTGCATCAGATTTGATCGAGGAATGGAGAGCTCCTATTATAGATTCTTTAGTTCTTTCTATGGTGAGTCGTAACATGGTGGACCTATCTGATTTTGATAACTCAGATAAAGGTTGTTATATGACTCCAGAAGGTAGAAAAGGACTTTTGACCGCGTATAATAAGAAAATTCGTTCTGAAAATCAATATATTGAGGATCGTAAAAGTTATAGGGAATCAATCTATAAGCAGTGTAAGCAATTTGCTAGTGCCATTATGCACGAAGACGTAGATTTGTATACACCTTTGGAGATTCACTGATATGAAAAAGTTTATAGTATTAGTCATTTATGATGTAGTAGATAATAAAACGCGTAATCGTTTAGTAAAATGTTTAGAGCGTTATGGCGTGCGTGTTCAAAAATCAGCATTTGAGGCACTACTAAATAGAAAGCAATATGATGCTATGATGCGGCGTGCCAGTCGAATTATCAATCCCGTAGAAGATTCCCTACGTGTATATATACTTGACGATATAATTAATATCTATACATGGGGAATTGGAGAACGAAAAGAGCAAGATTGTATTATATTGTAATGAAAATTAATGTATTTATTAGAGATGTTATTTACTGAGCAATGGTAGAATCATCTGTTTTTATTAGTTATCTATCTTTAATTTGATATCCTTGATAATTCTACTATTGCAATTTCTTTGTTTATTTATGCTATAATATATCTAGATTATAACCTTGTGAAATAAAATTTCCGCCGTTGTGATAGTGGTGCGGTTTATAGGTGTTATTTTAGCGTTCTAAAGTGCTGTTTGAGGTCGACTTATGATCTCCGCCGTTAATGGTGATTTATGGCTAGATAACATCTACTGTTTCAGATACAGAGTTAAATTAAATAATCCCCTGATGGGGACGGAAACATTTCATCTTTGTTCCATTTGAAAACTTGTTCGTTTTTACTAAGTTAAATTAAATAATCCCCTGATGGGGACGGAAACCAAAGAAACTCAATAAACCACTCTGACAACCATCCATGTCTACGTTAAATTAAATAATCCCCTGATGGGGACGGAAACCCAATTGTGTCACCCCCAATTAAAACGTAACGCTTTTCTTGCAACGTTAAATTAAATAATCCCCTGATGGGGACGGAAACTCCATTATGCACCCTCTACCAATTCGACAATATCACGAATATAATGTTAAATTAAATAATCCCCTGATGGGGACGGAAACTCCATTATGCACCCTCTACCAATTCGACAATATCACGAATATAATGTTAAATTAAATAATCCCCTGATGGGGACGGAAACTCCATTATGCACCCTCTACCAATTCGACAATATCACGAATATAATGTTAAATTAAATAATCCCCTGATGGGGACGGAAACTTGAATGTGTAACGGCAGTAATATGTGTCGGTAATATATAGAAGGTTAAATTAAATAATCCCCTGATGGGGACGGAAACATTTTTTCTAGTTCAACAGAACCTACTGAACCAGCAATAAGAATGTTAAATTAAATAATCCCCTAATGGGGACAGAAACTATTTAGCTTTGTTAAAATTATTAGGCTTACTATAAGGCTTTATTTGAATATAAGGATTCCTGAAATATCATTTTCCAAAATTTATTCTATATATCTCCTGATCTTTGACTAGGTTTCGATTATGATGTAATTTACAATAAAAAAGTAGCATTACTATACATAATATAGGGCACCTGGCATATGCCATCTATGTCTATACGTTAGTAATGCTACTTTTATTCTGATATTGAATTTATTCTGTTAAATTTTATATTACTTTAATTTCGTTAGATATGCATTTAGCATGTCTAATCGCTCAGCAAATAATGTTTTCATCATAGTAAGGCGATCTTCCGTAATATTTGAATTTTTTGCATATATGGAATCCATCAATTCCATTGCTATTTTAGACAATGACTGCGGAATTGTTAGTGGTGTTGTTACATACTTTATTTGCTTATCATGTTTCGATTTAAACGGTAATGATGGATACGTATGGAATGGTCTATGTGGATTAATCGTCATTTCGTTGTACCATAGGGTATTGCCATTATCGAAGATCGGGGCCATGCCAAGGAATTCAAGTGTTGTAGAATTCCGTAAGAATCCAAAGTTACCGTAGTGACGGTCGTCATTTAATGTTAGATAGTCCAAAGCAAGTGTCGCATCTAAATGGGCTTTCACATTTGGAATTGAAAAATGTGTACACTCATCTAAGAACACTTGGTATTTATTATCGCGTCGTTTAAGTGGCGCTGCTATGTGCCAGGCAGGGATGTATTCAATGTCTCCGCTCGTAAATAGTGGGCAAGATGACACGATTTCACCAGATGCGATTGTTTCTAATTCATATGGTACATGGTAAAAGTTTAGTTCTTTGCATAATTTTGACACAAATACTTCATTAAATGGTTGTTGATTGAGGAAGTTTCCAGCTTTTAATAGGCGAATACCTTTTTTTTGTTGCACCCACATCTGACGAAGAGAACCATTTACAGATGAATTCGGTGTAATTAAATCGATATCGATATCGTCGGAATCAGATAAGAATAAAGGCGTGTCAATTATAGGATGGTCATAAAAATTGATAGTATCCCAATCTAAATTAGAGTGTATTGGTTTCATCCAATAGTGGTCAGATAGATTAAGTTGATATGATTTTAATGAAAATTCTAATGCATCTGATGCGTGATAGGCCTCTAGTAAATCTTCTAAATTAGGTCGCGAACCGGGAATCGCACGATGCTTTAAAAAATCATTAAGTGCGATTTCTTGATTGTCCATGACCATCATATTCAATGGTTTGCGGTCTGGATTTATTATTTCAGTAACCTTTGTTACTGTTAAAGTATCATCTAATATTGCTGTTAACACAGGAATATTTTTATGCATTAGGATATATCTGCACATAGCATCACCTCCTTTATGTTAAGAATTAATAATTATATATATTATATCGTAAAATAGAGCTATAGGTATACATTTTACATAGTAATCTAATATTTCTTAATAAAATGACTATTAGCAAAACAAAACGCCCCCTTCACAGCAACTATCTAAGGTTGCTCATGAAGAGGGCGTTTTGCATTGTAGTAAGAAAGTTAGTAAACATTTAGACGGAATCTAAATGTATGTATATAAGGCCATACAGCTTACGATAAGAGGGGGGAAGTAGCATCCTATGGGAAGTAGTATTGCATAAAAAGGGGAAATATATTAGGATGCGTCTCTCATAGATATGCAAGGGATATACAGGGGAGATATCTATGGTTGTACAACTATATGGCCGTATATAACGGTATGTAATATAAATTAGAATTTATGAGTAAATCCAGCGTTTACACCCCAGTCAGCTTGGTAATCACCAGATAGACCGGTAGTAATGTCCGCATATACACTGTTGTTCGTATTGAAACCATAACGGCCACCGAATGCGAGTTCAGTCCAAGTGCCTTTGAGGTCTTGTTCTGTCAATTTTACCGCATTACCGCTAGCATAGGTAGTTTTTACATTGCCTGTGAAAGCATGACCTGCAGCAAAGCGTGTATATAGGTTACCATTGCCAAATTGTTTGCCTACTTCCAGGCCGAGTTTGCCGGATGTGCTGTTTACACCAGCTTGGTTAACGGAAACATTGCCTGCTGTAAAGTCACGACCACCGAAGTGTGTATAGTTCAATTGTGCTTGTGGTTCTACATAGAAACCATTAGCAGATTTTATAGTTTTGCCGTAGCGAACGCCGATGCTATACGCATTAGATTTTACATCGCCAGATTTAGCTTGGCCGAGTTCATTACGCGCTGTAAATTCATTAGAGATACGACCTACTTGAGATTCTACATGTACGTATTGATCCTTACCAAGGTCTTTCAATCCATAAGCGCCAACAGCATAGGATTTTACCTTGCTAGAACCATTGAATACATAATCTTCAGAACCGCGTAGGTAAGAAACTTGACCGCCTACGGTCCAGTCACGGCTAGTTTTAGTATCATAACCGCCTTGGATGCTTGTGTAATCAGTAGCTGTATTGATACCGTCATTAGCATAATTATATCGACCGCCACCAATACGAGCCCAAATACCTGTTGGGGAACCTTGTTGTAATTGGTTAGCACGATTCATATCGCTCGTCATTGTACGCCATGCGTTGATAGTACCAACTACAGCAGAACGAATGCCGCGCATTTGTGGTGTATCATAAGCGCCAGGCGTTACTACAGGACTTGGTGTTACAGGAGTAGGTGCTGGAGTAACAGGCGTAACCGGAGTTACAGGAGTAGGAGCCGGAGTAACAGGTGTCACAGGGGTAACGGGAGTTACAGGTGTGACAGGTGTCACAGGGCTAGGCGCTGGAGTTACCGGAGTAACAGGAGAAGGTGTTGGCGTAACTGGAGTAACAGGGCTAGGTGCCGGAGTAACAGGAGTTACTGGTGTTGGAGCTGGCGTAGGCGTTGGAGTAGGAGCCGAATAGGAACCTTGACCATTACCGTTTTGCCATGTAATAGCACCTTCTTTTTGGTCTGTAGTTAACGCTTTTTGGAAGCTTGACACGATGCCATTAGAAGCGATGGATACAGTACCAGAAAGGTTCCTTTCACCATTCATATAATTTTCGTAATAGAATTTATGCGCCAAGTTATCTAGAATCTTGTTTACATTGCTTTCAGAGGACGTATCGAGATGATCGCCTGTTACATAGCCATGTACACCAGACCCTGTTGTAGCGGATTTTACGATGAAGTTACCGCCTTCGATGTCAGATGCATCAAGGCCTGTTTTTTGAGCGGCTGGTTTAGAGAAGTTCAAACCAGTACCAGCGCTCATATCGTAAATGACATTGATGTGGCCGTCTAAATTATTAACGTGGATGTCGCTACGAGAATCTTGAGAAATACGGCTGAATCCTTCACGTGTACGAGTGCCTTTGAGTGTATTGATACTGCTGCGCGCTTCGTTGCCTTTAATTTGGAATGCCTCCAAGCCACCCATGTTATCGTGGCTCCACATGCCACCATCAAAGGTCATGTTGATTTCGCCACCCTTATCCTCTAATGTGTTCACAGCCTTGCCGGTAAATTGATTAGGGCTATTGTGCGCACGGCCGAGGCCAATATTAATCACGGATGGTTGCTGTTGTTGGTATGGAGGCATCGTTTTATCAGATACAAGTATATTACCTTGCATATTAAATACTTTATGTTTTACAGTACCTGAATCATCGATACCAAGATTAATTTTACTGTTATAGGCAAATGCTAATGGATAGGGTGCGTCCCATGGGGCCGTATTCACGTTCATAACCCCGCCATCCACTTGAATGGAACTATTATCTAGCATGCCTGTAATGAAAGCTGGTTGGCGATGGCGCTTAGGCAATTGGTTTTGATCAGGCGTATCCAAGGATGCAATAGTCACTTGACCACCGTTTGATGCAATGACACCTGTTGCCGTCGTATTGCCAGTGCTTTCAAATTTACTTTCAGAACCTACTGCAAATACATTGCCATTAGAACCAAGGCCTGCTGCCGCCCACGTGCTAGGGAGGGCCACTGTAGATGATAACATAGTCATCATTACAGCGGACAATAACATCTTATTTCTCGCTCTCATTCTCTTACACCTCAACTATATTACTTAATTTGTAATTTATTTTTATATTGTGAAAGACTCTTCATAAATGAATATATAGCTATCGGTTGATTTAATACTCTCTTATATAATGAAAGATAGATATATACTCGCTTTATAAAGACTTTGTGTCAGACACATTTAAAATATATTTAAAATAATATAACATTTTTCGTGAATTGTAAATGAATTTCTACAATTTTATTTTAAAAACATTTAAATTATTAATAGATGAGTTACATATTAGGGGCGGTGAATACGACGTATGGTATTCTTTACAAATCTAGTGAGCATGGGTATTATTGTATGTATAGCGCGATTTCTAGTAACAGGCTAGTTGTAGCATAGAAAGGAGCCTTCATGAAAGTCACTTGTTCCTGGCCCACAACGCCACTGTATCAGGCGTATCATGATTATGAATGGGGGCGTCCTATTCATGATGACCAACATCAATTTGAACATTTATGTTTGGAGAGCCTACAATGCGGTCTGAGTTGGCTCACGATTTTAAATAAACGAGACATTATACGTCAGTGCTTTGACTATTTTGATGTTGATGTAGTAGCTAAATATACGGAAACAGATATAGAGCGTATTATGAGTACAGAGGGAATGTTAAAATCCCGCAAGAAGATTGAGGCCATCATCAATAATGCACAGGCGTTCCAACGCATTCAAGACGAATTTGGATCCTTTTGCGAATATATATGGGCTTTCACCAATCATAAGACTCTTATTTATGAAGGCCATTCTGAGGGAAGGGTGCCTGCTCAAAATGAATTGTCTACGCGCATTAGCAAAGACCTTAAGAAACGAGGGTTCAAATTTGTAGGACCTGTGACCATCTATTCCCATTTACAAGCTAGTGGTCTCATCAACGATCACGGTAAGGATTGCCCTTGTTTTAATGAAATCAATGAGGCTAATCCTGTGGTTTATATGACCATAGATGATTAATATAAATAGAACCGTATCTACTGAAACATAGATACGGTTTTTTTGTGATATTTTATATTGATTGTTATCGATGTAGTTGATATACTACTTTCATAATAACTTTCAGAAATAAGGAAAAGGATACAAGTATGATTGGGTTAGGAACGGCCATCAACATGGGGCTCATTATCGGTGGTAGTATTATTGGGCTCACGTGCGGCCGATTTATGAAGGATAATTTAAAACAAACCCTTATGGTAGTATGTGGTATCATCGTGCTGTTACTAGGGATGAGCGGGGCCATGCAATTTATGCTGGTTATCGTTAATGGTTCCTTGCAAACTACTGGACCTTTGTTGATGATTATCAGCATGGTAGTTGGTGCTGTGATTGGTGAAATCATTGATTTAGACCGATGGATTACGGTCTTTGGTGACTTGGTGAAAGATAAAACCGGTAATACCGGGGACCCTAAGTTTACGCAAGCGTTTATCACTGCATCACTTACGTTTACTGTTGGTGCAATGGGCGTGCTCGGTTCCATTCAAGATGGATTGACAGGAGATTACCAAACCTTGCTACTCAAAGGAATTCTTGATGGTGTTATCGTTATGGTTATGACCTCATCTATGGGGAAGGGCGCATTATTTTCCTTCATTCCTGTAGGTATCACGCAGTGGTTGATCACGGCCTTAGCGCATGTTGCGGCGCCACTTATGACACAGCAGGCTATCGACAATTTATCCTATGTAGGATCCATCTTAATTTTCTGTGTAGGCATTAATATGATTTGGCCTAATAAGATTCGTTTAGCTAATTTATTACCTGCTATTTTTATCGCTATGGGCCTTACGTTTTTAATTTAAATTTAAATTTTAAGAACCCTCTTTACATTATGTGTAAAGAGGGTTACTATATTCTCAATATAATTTTCTTGTAGTTAAAATGGTTTCCCCTAGAAACGCATGTTATCGCGGTCTAGCGGATACAAAAGGGCCTTTCTTCGCCGAACGGTTCTAGAAACCAGAAAGGACATGATGAGCGAACAAGTTTCTGTTTCAAAATCTAATATTCGTGGTGCATTTGGTGCATTTTTTATCCCTGGTATGTACACTGCCTTATGGGCCGGATTTGTGCCATATTTAAAAGCGAAACTAAGCATCGGTGAGGATGTATTAGGTTCCATGATTTTGTTGCTCGGTGTAGGTTCTTGTTTATCCATGGCTATAGCTGGTAAACTTGTAGAAAGCTTTGGCTGTAAGCGAGTCGTTTTATTAGCTAGTTTTATCGGCATGTTGTCTCTGGCTATTGTTACCATGTGTTCTACAATTGTGACAACCACAATAGCATTATTTTTCTTTGGCATTGGCGTAGGCCTTAGTGGTGCTTCTGCTAATTTGCAAGCTATTTTAACGGAAAAGGTAAGTAAAAAGCATTTAATGGGTGCTTATCACGGTGGGTGGAGCTTAGGTGGCTTTGCAGGTGCCGGTGTATTGCTTGTTCTCTTAAAAATCTTATCTTTACCTGTTAATGAAAGTATTTGGGGGCTTCTTATCATACTCTTTATTGCGATGATCGCGGTTAGTCAATTTATGTTAACCTTTGGTCGTGATCCAAATGCAAAGGTTATGAAGAAGTCTAAAAGTCCGTTATCATTTCATCCAATTGCCATCATTTTTGGTCTATTGTCCTTTGTATCCTATTTGGTAGAGGGGGCTGTAGGGGACTGGAGTGCACTTTACTTATTTGAAGATAAAGGCATTGTTATTCAAGAAGCCGTAATGGGCGTTATGCTGTTTAATGGGACTATGTGTATTGGTCGCCTTCTTGGTAATACAATTGGTAAACATGTAACATCTAAACAAGTTGTTGTAGGTGGTTATCTACTAGGTGCTATTGCAATGGCACTCATCGTATTCCTACCTGGCCATGCGTCTATGTATACGTACTTATTATTAGGTATCTCATTAGCCATGGTTGTGCCAAATTTATTCTCTGCGATGGGGGAACAAAATGTAATTCCTATGACACAAGCAGTGGCTACATCTACCATGCTCGGTTATATGGGGATTTTGATGGGACCTGCATTGATTGGATTCATTGCTCATGGTACGAGTCTTACCATTGCATTCGTCGTCTTGACTGTATTGCTTGTTATCAGTGCTGGCATCGGTAAATATGCATATTATTTAATGAATAAAAATTGTGGCGTAGAAGAATAGTTTCTTCGTTTAAATGCTGCAAATAAAAAGAAGAGGGGCTACGATTCGTATGAATCGTAGCCCCTCTTGGTATGTTAGTAACCGATTAGCGGTCGCCGTTAAAGATGGAGTTTTTAACAAGAACGTAGTCTACTTTGCGGATAGCTTGTAGTGTTGTACCACCAGCGTAGGAGATAGCGGATTGTAAATCTTGTTCCATTTCGATTAATGTATCGAAGATAGAGCCTTTGGAAGGAATGAAGATTTTTTTGCCTTCTACGTTTTTACGTTCCCCTTTTTGGAACTCAGAAGCGGAACCGAAGTATTCTTTTACAGCTTGGCCGTCAACAATTTTTTCTTCCCCTGGAGATTCTTGGTGACCAGCAAATAGGGAACCAATCATAACCATAGTAGCGCCAAAGCGAATGGATTTAGCGATGTCGCCGTGATCGCGAATGCCGCCGTCAGCGATGATAGGTTTTGTAGCTGCTTTTGCACACCAACGTACAGCCGCTAATTGCCAACCGCCAGTACCAAAGCCAGTTTTTAATTTTGTGATACAAACCTTACCAGGGCCGATACCTACTTTTGTAGCATCAGCACCAGCATTTTCAAGTTCACGAACTGCTTCAGGAGTACCTACGTTACCAGCAATAACAAATGTTGTTGGTAAATTCTTTTTAATGTATTGAATCATGTCGATAACAGCATTAGAGTGACCATGTGCGATATCGATTGTGATATAATCAGGAATAAGGTTAGCTTTTGCTAATTCATCAACTAATGCGAATTCTTCTTCTTTTACGCCGATGGAAATAGAAGAATATAAGTTTTTTTCTTGCATGCGTTTTACAAAGTCAAGACGGCGTTCAGGTTGGAAACGATGCATGATATAGAAATAGCCTTTTTCTGCTAGTTTTTCAGCTAACTCTTCATCGATGATAGTTTGCATGTTTGCAGGAACTACAGGCAAGTTAAATGTACGATTACCTAGTTTAACATGAGTATCACATTCGCTACGGCTGTTTACGATACATTTATTAGGAATCAGTTGTACGTCTTCATAATCGAAGATGTTAGTTGTATTAATCATAGTTTCTATATCTCCTTTGAGGTATAATAAATTGAACCTGTACCATTATACTGAATTTGTTTTCAATTTTCAATACATTCCGAATATTAAAAACACTCATATAGTTATTATACAATTTTATAGGTAGCTTGTCTGTACATTTTCTCTATGTTCAGCCCATTATATCTAGAGTAATCAAACATTTGTGACAAATACTTATGCCTTTTGATTCATAAAGTACTCTGTTATAACTTGGTTTGGTGATTTAAAGTTTAAGACTTTTTGTGCAATGTTATTATATCTATTAGCATATCGACTATGTGCTTTTAGAAAACTCTCCATACTATTAAACTTACGAGAATAAAATCTTTCACTATCAATTCGATGACTGCGCTCTACCTTTCCATTCTGCCACGGAGAAAATGGTCTTGTCGTTTTATGCTCTATTCCTAATCTTTTTAATACAATATCAAATAAACACTCTCGATCTTTTACTCCATAGTTTGTAAATTCACGACCATTATCTGTTTGTATTGTATGAATAGGAAATCCCATTTTGGCTTCTAAATTTAATAAGAAGCGACTTGTATTAGTAACACTTTTTTCATCTATAATTTTTAGAATTCTCTTTCTAGAAAACTCATCAATAGCTGTAAGTTGATAGTAAGATTTTCCTTGTGTTGAAAAGGCTAAACTCTCGCGAGGTACGTATTTTATATCAATCTGAACCTTTTCTCCTGGATATGTTATTATATCCGGTTTCCACTTGCTTTTAGGAACAGATTTAACAACCTTTTTCTCTTTAATATGACACCTGATTTGTCGGCACATAGAGCCATATGAGCGTTTATAACCACGCTTTTTTGCCTCAACATATACTTGAGACAGCCCTTCATGTTTAAACTTAGAATGCATACGCTTGATAAGTGCTAGTTCTTCCTCAGTGTGTTGATTAGGATGAGAATGTGGTTTACGACTATACAATCGAAGTGAATCAATAGTCCCGTCGAAACGCTTCACCCAACGTTGTACTTGTTGTCTACTAGTATGATAGCGACGTGCAGCTTCAGCATTATTTCCATACTTTATAGCATATTCACATACTCGTTTACGAAATCTTAATTCTTCAGTTATAATAGAATGCATGAGAAGGAACTCCTTTTGTTGTAATGTTTGGATTAAGCAACTTCATTATAACAGAGTTCCTTCTCATTTTTTATTCACTTGTCACAAATGTATTATACTCTTACATTTTCTCTATGTTCAGCCCATTATATACACATTATATTAATAGGAGGTTATTTTAATGGAGCATTCCAAGACACGCATGATAGCAGAAGCTGGTGTAGCTATTGCTATTGCACAAGTATTATCTTTTATTACACTTTTTCATATGCCACAAGGCGGTTCCATTAAGGCCGCATCCATGGTACCTCTCATGATTTTTGCATATCGCTGGGGTGGTGCACGCGGTATTTTGGCTGGCGTTGTATATGGCATACTTCATTTCTTGCTCGGTTTTAAATCATCTATCCATTATCTAAGCATCATCCTAGACTATCTTGTTGCTTACGGTGTTATTGGTGTGTGCGGGTATTTCAAGGACAATATGACAGGTCTTGTTAGCGGATCTATTGTTGCTATTGCGCTTCGTTGGTTTGCGTCCGTAACAAGTGGTGCTGTTGTATTTGCTAGCTATGCACCGCAAGGTCAAAATCCATGGATCTACTCTATGATTTATAATGCATCTTATATGGTGCCGGATGGAATTCTTAATATTGTTGTGTTGTTGTTTATTTACCAAGGGGTAAAAAGAGGGTTGAAACGCGGTGCTTAATTTAGGCGTAATTATTTTGGCCGGTGGCCTAAGTTCACGCATGGGATATCCTAAGGCTTTATTGCCTTGGACGAATGGTGAAAGTCTCATTTCTCATGCGTTGCGCAATGCATTAGAACATGATGCTAATGACATTCTCATTTCTATCGGTGACGATGAAAGTCTAGGCCAAGCCATTCAGGCTAACATTATCGACACATTGTCGAATAAAGAGAAAGAAAAAGTTTCTATCGTTCGGGATTCTGTTCCTCGAAGTGGTCCATTAGGCGGATTATATAGCACATTGGCCGTAGGCAAGAGTCATGCTTATGCGGTGTTAGCTGTAGATATGCCGTTTATGAATTTTAATTTATATTACGATTGGCTCTACCAAGTAGAGGGCGATGACTGGCGTGTTATTGTGCCTGTTGGTGAAAGTGGACGTTATGAGCCTATGGCGGGGATATATAAGCCATCCATTGCTCCATTATTGCAAACCACTTTAGCAGGAGAGGATGTATCTTTGCAGCATGCATTAGATATTGTAGGACCTGTGGTAACCATTGATGCAGGTGATTACGGTCATCATTTACGTAATGTTAATCATATAGAGGATTATAAGTGGGCCCGCGCAGAGGCTGTTAATGCAAATCGTCATGTTCCACTTATCAGCGTAGTTGCCGAAAAACGTAAGACTGGTAAAACTACGGTGGTAACACGACTCGTGAAGGAATTAGAAGAAATTGGTTTCTCTGTAGGCGTTGTAAAAAGCGATAAACATGGCTTTCACATGGACTATGAAGGAACCGATACAGATCTCGCTATGAATGCAGGCGCCACGGCCGTAGCCATTGCAGGCCCAACGGAAACGGCCATACGAATTCGCACCGAAAAGCAATCTAATCTGTACGATTTGGTACAGCAATTACCTGTAGATATTGCTATACTAGAAACGAGATCTCAAGGGATATTTCCGATTGTAGAGGTAACCAGAGAGGGGTATACAGAATCACTTATATCTAGTGATATAGAACGCGTAGGGACCATAGAGGTTACTGAATTAGATCAATGTTTACCAGCGTTGGTATGTCGAATACAAAGTATGATGAGGAATTTAGATGATAGCCGTTACTGTTGATGAAGCGCTTCATTTGTGGAATGAGGCTTTACGAGAACAACATCATAGCATCGAATCCATTGCCGTTGACGACGCAAAAGGATGTGTGTTAGCCGAAGATGTTTTGGCACCTACCGATGTGCCCGCTTTTCATAAATCCGCAATGGATGGGTATGCCTTAGCATATGATCCTAATTGTGATACCTATATCGTCGATGGTATCATCGGCGCTGGTGTCGTGTGGGATAAGCCTGTAACTACTGGTCATGCCGTACGTATCATGACAGGTGCTCCTGTACCAAGTACTTGTGATACAGTTATTATGCAAGAACAGGTGAAAGGTACTGGCGAAGTAGGGGCTACAATTACTTTACAAGGTACGCAACAAAAGGGTAGCCATATTATCCCTCGTGGTGAAGAATGTTCCGCAGGGACCGTTGTCATACCAAAAGGCACAGAAATAACCTCTACGGTGCAGACAATTTTGATCGGCCTTGGTTGCATCGATGTGTCTGTGTATGCGATGCCACGTATACTGGTTCTTACATCAGGCCATGAAGTTATTGAGCCGGGCGAACCCTTAAGTGCAGGAAAAATTTACAATTCAAATCGCATGATGATTTGTAGTTTACTTGCTGATTTAGGTTTTCGGCGCGTTACCCATTATCATGTGAGTGATGCACCGGATAGACTATACGCAGAAATTGAACGCGTTCTTGAACTCAGTGAACAAGCAGATATTATCATCAGCTCAGGCGGAGTATCTGTAGGTATGTTTGATACAATGCCTCTTATATATGAAAAGTTAGGAGCTAAAACCTTATACGGTCGTATCCAAATGCGTCCCGGTGCAGCCTCCTATGGGGCCGTTACGCCTAAAGGTCAACTTATCTTTGGTTTATCGGGAAATCCCGGTGCAGCCTTTAATGGTTGGCACCTATTAGTGGTTCCTACCTTGCGTAGATATAAAGGTATTAAAAATTGGTCCACCCCAGTACTTAATTGTGTAATGGATTGTGATCTATCTAAACGTAATGCCTTTGATCGCTACGTGCAAGGCAAGGTCATATTTGGTGATGGACAACCTCGTTTTGTGGCAAATCGTCACTTTAACAGTAGCAGCATGCTTGGATTATATACCGTTAATGCCTTAGCCTGCATTCCTAAAGGCGTACATGAGGTACATGAAGGAGATATATTTAAGGTATATTTGCTAGGCCTCTTACCAACAATATAATAAATTGCAAGGGACTCATGTATGAGTCCCTTTTTAAATTAGTACAGGCCTGTACTAATTCTGGGCCCATATGTATAGGCTCGTTACAAATAGAACAGGCGTGTACTAATTCTAGGACTGCATGTATAGGCTCATCGCAAATAGAACAGGCCTGTACTAATTCTAGGACTGCATGTATAGG
>NZ_KE150483.1:626567-748988 GCF_000411535.1 Veillonella sp. HPA0037 | reverse complement strand
TGTACTAATTCTAGGACTGCATGTATAGGCTCATCGCGAATAGAACAGGCCTGTACTAATTCTAGGACCCTATGTATAGGATCGCTGCGAATAGAACAGGCCTGTACTAATTCTGAAACTATATGTATGGGCATGCTGCGAATACTACAGGCCTGTACTAATTTGTGGAACAGTATGTATCGGAATAGATATTAAAAGATATTATTGACCACAGTTAAATAAATATATGATAATGAAAACATCTCATAAGTTAGAAGAGATGCTTTTTGCATATGGAGCGGTTAAGATGCTATGGATTATTTTGATTATACCTATAAGCACAACTATATTGAGTTTAGCAGTAGTATATATAAGGTTGGTACTTATACTTACAATTGGCACGGGGGAACAGAGATTTTTATTCTCTTAAAGGGTCGTGTTGAGATGAGTTGTAATGATAAGGTTTTTACGATGGAACCTCTTGATGTTGTCGTTATTTCGCCTCAGGTGGGACATTCAACACTAGCGCTTGAAGAGGACGTGGTTGCCTTTGTTGTTCATGTAGGTAATGAATTTTATCAACAGTATGATCCAGATTTTGGCATGTATGAGTTTGTTGTTCGTTCTGATGCGAGTACACGTCGTAATGAATTTTTTACGACATTACGCCATCATGCGGCCATGACGATGTTGTTAATGAATAAAGGTGAAAACCCAATTCATCGTATGTGGATAGAGCATCATTACCTGGCTTTAGCGGGGGATGTATTTAGAGAATTTGATCCAGTCAAAAAAATTCATGAAAATGAAAGACCTGGTGATATTAAACCGGCTACCTTTGATAAAATGATTGAGTATATCGACGAGCATTATCAACAAAAGTTAGAACTAGAAGATATTGCGAGAATAGGTGGCTATAATGTGGCCTATACATCACAATTCTTTAAACGGCAAATGGGCATTTCTTTTGTGGACTATGTGTTGCGGTTGAGACTGCGAGATGCTACGACACAATTAACTAGTACGAATGAGGCTGTTGCAAGGATTGCAAGTAGTTGTGGATTTGCAGATATCAAGGCCTTTAATGTAGCTTTCAAAAAGCATTTTCATATGACGCCAACAGAATATCGTAAGCAAGTGAAAGAAATTGGACGTAAAACAATGGTACAAGATTCGAAGGAAATTATTTCGGTTGAAAATCAAGATGTACTAGACCTATTACAATCCTTCTTGTCTTATGAAGATGATGCTAGAGCAAAGGCGGAGTTAGAGTACATGAGCCACAAGCTAGAATCATTGAAAGCGAAGCTTGCCGATGTTGTTAGCGAATTATAATTACTATCTATAGTATGGTGTGGCAATGATGGGACTTTTGCTGTTCATGCAAAATATTTTTTGTAGCATATAGAAAAATTAGACCTAGGTGATTTTCTATATATTTAAAAATCATATATTTCTTAGAAGAGCATTACTGTTGATAAGTAGTGCTCTTTTTATAGGAAAATCTATAGATTTTAGATTGATCAAAATGAGAAAATAGTGATGATTCCATATGTTTTTTATGATTTTACCTAAAAAAATTACCTTTTAATATGGATAGTTATATCGACCAAAACGAGTAGAATATGATTCATCAGATAACAAACACGTATTGAGTTACTAATTTTGGAGGATATAATGACTCGTATTAAATTCATGGAAAATGTAGGTAAAGTTGCAACAGTTACAGCAGTAGCAATGTATGTATCTTATTTCCCACAAATTATGAACAACCTAGCTCATCCAGGCACAGGCGATTGGATCCAACCATTAGTAGCAGCTATCAACTGCACATTATGGGTAGCATATGGCTTGTTTAAAGAACATAGAGATATTCCAGTTGCATTGGCCAATGCACCAGGCATCTTCTTCGGTTTAGCAGCAGCTATTACAGCTCTTATGTAATTTTCTACATAAGCATTTCACATCGAGTTCTCTTTCGTGGGACTTGATGTAACTTAATCAATAAATAATCTTAAAATGCTGTTGACCGTTTTTAATTATATATATCATAATAAATGCATCCCTTGGATTTATTAGGGATGCATTTTTATGTTAGAAGATGAGGTAATTATGGATTACTTTTACTATACCTATAAACATAATCATATCGATTTTAGTAGCCATATATATAAGGTAAGTACTTATCATTATAACTGGCATGGAGAAACTGAGATTCTTATTCTCTTAAAAGGGCGCATTGAGATGAGTTGTAATAGTGAGGTTTTTACAATGGAACCTCTCGACTCTATCATTATTTCTCCCCAAGTGGGGCATGCGACGTTGGCATTAGAGCAGGATACGACGGCATTGGTTATTCATGTAGGTAAGGATTTCTTTCAACAATTTGATCCGAACTTTGGAATGTATCAATTTGTAGTACGTTCAGATGAATCGAATCGTCACAATCCATTCTTTACATCCTTGCGTCATAATGCAGCTATGATGATGTTGTTGATGGCTGATGGTGAAAGCACAGATAATCGGTTGTGGTTAGAGCATCATTATTTGTCATTAGCTAGTAATCTATATAGTGAGATTGATGCAGTTAAGTTGATGCATGGTAAGCCTGTTGATATGACGGTAGCTACCTTTGATAAGATGATTGCCTATATAGATAAAAATTATCAGCAAAAGATTGAATTAGAAGATATTGCCCAAATTGGTGGCTATAATGTGAACTATACATCTCAGTTCTTTAAACGCCAATTAGGCGTTTCCTTTTTAGAGTATCTCTTGCGGATGAGGCTAAGGGAGGCTACAGTTCGTTTAGCTAATTCTGATGATGGGGTTGCTCATATTGCAAGTAGTTGTGGCTTTGCAGATATTAAAGCCTTTAATGTTGCCTTTAAAAAGCACTTTCATACGACACCATCAGAATATCGTAAGCAAGCAAAAGAGTTAGGGCGTAAGACCAAATTACATGATTGGAAAGAGATTATATCTACACAAGAGGAAGATATTGTAGAACTACTACAATCTTGTTTGCCTTATGAACATGATTCTAGTTATAAGTTAAAGCTAGAGGAAGCGAATCAAAAATTACAAGTTGTTAGAGAACAGCTTGAATCTGTTGTTAAAAAATTACAATCCTAACCTTAATTAGTACAGCCATTGTAAATTGTTATAATTTTATGGTTTTGCGTTTTAAATTTAGGGAGATATACAATCATTAGGTATAGGTAATTTTGTATATACTAAAAATCCCGGTTCCTAAATATAAAAAGAGCACTGCTTTTCAATAAGTAGTGCTCTTTTTCGTGTTTATAGGTAGGTAAAATTGTATATTTTATATGCGTTAAAATTTACTTATATAGGTGATTCATTATGATTGTATAGGGACTTCACTCTCAAAAATCAACTTGTATATTGGATAGTTATATCCTGAAAAAAGAGTACAATGAAATCATCGAAAGGAGCTAAGGTTCCGATACAAAATAAATGCTAAGTTTTAAATAATGAAGTCCTGTTGGAGGTTTACGATGAGTACGAAAGAACAACAAGTACAAGAGATGACGAATGTCATTGCTAAGTTCATTGCTTATATGGCAAAGAAATTACCTGATGATGTGGAAGCTAAAATTAAAGAATTGGCAGCCGATGAAAAGAATCCATTAGCTAAAACAATTTATGAAACGATGCATAAAAATATGGACCTTGCGTATGAATTGAATCGTCCTTCTTGCCAAGATACAGGAGTATTGCAATTCTGGGTGAAGGTTGGTTCTAATTATCCATTAATTGGTGAACTTGAAGAAATCTTGCGCAATGCCACATACCAAGCTACGCAAGATGCGCCACTTCGTCATAACTGTGTAGAAACATTTGATGAATTCAATACTGGTAAAAATATTGGTCGCACGGCACCTTACATTACATGGGATATCGTACCTGGTCGTGATGATGTAGAAATTTTCCCATATATGGCTGGTGGTGGTTGCTCCTTGCCAGGATCTGGTAAAACATTGATGCCAGGCGAAGGTTATGAAGGGGTAGCTAAATTCGTATTGGACTTGATGACAAGTTATGGTTTGAATGCATGTCCTCCATTATTGGTTGGTGTAGGTATTGCTACATCTATCGATACAGCAGCAACTATGTCTAAAAAAGCGTTGATGCGCCCTGTATCCTCCAAAGCAGATAATGAAAAAGCAGCGTACATGGAACAATTACTTGAAGACGGTATTAACGCATTGCATCTTGGACCTCAAGGTATGGGTGGTGATAAATCCGTAATGGGCGTAAATATCGAACATGGTTCTCGTCATCCATCTGTAATTTCCGTAGCTGTAAACGTTGGTTGTTGGAACCATCGTCGCGGTCATGTAGTATTTGATAAAGACGGTAAGTACGAAATTTTATCTCACAAAGGAGTGACATTCTAATGGCTAAACATATTTTGACAACACCAATTCAACCTTCTGATCTTAAAGGAATTAAAGCAGGAGATATTATTTACTTAAATGGTCATATCACAACATGCCGTGATGTTGCTCATCGTCGTCTCGTCGAATATGGACGGGAGTTACCAGTAGATGTTCGCAACGGTGCTATCCTACATGCAGGTCCAATCGTACGCGATCATGGTGACGATAAATTTGAAATGATTTCCGTAGGTCCTACTACATCTATGCGTATGGAAAAATTCGAGTACGAATTTGTAAAACAAACTGGTGTACGCCTTATCGTTGGTAAAGGTGGCATGGGTCCTGAAACAACACGTGCATGTAAAGATTTTGGTGCTCTTCACTGTGTATTCCCAGCAGGTAATGCCGTACTTGCTGCTACAGAGGTAGAAGAAATCGAATCTGCGAACTGGCGTGAACTCGGTATGCCTGAAACCTTGTGGACTTGCCGTGTAAAAGAATTTGGTCCGCTCATCGTATCCATCGATGCGGAAGGGAATAACTACTTTGAAAATAAAAAAGTAGAATACAATGCGAAGAAAGATGAAGTGTTAGAAGAGATTTATAAACACGTAAGCTTCATTAAATAATCGAATTGTGAACTTCAATTTAATAGGGGGATTATACGGATTTTGTACAATCCTCCTTTTTTGTACCCTTTTTTAGGGATATTACACGTATTGGGAGGTATGTATGGATACGAGTGTAATGATAACTCTTGGCTTCTTGGTATTTGCCATCGTCATGTTTGCATGGGAGAAAATCCCATTATCTATTACTGCTATGGTTGTAGCAGTAGGTTTGCACTTAAGTGGAGTCTTATCCGCTAAAGAAGCATTCGCCGGTTTTGTAGATCCAAATGTCTTACTATTTATGGGCATGTTTGTTATTGGTGAAGCCTTCTTTGCAACTGGTGTAGCAGTGGGGGTAGGTAATGTAGTTCATAAGTTTGCCAAAACCGAAACGTCTTTGCTCGTTGCAATTATGATGATTACAGGTATTTTATCTGGCTTCTTATCTAATACTGGTACCGCTGCTGTACTGATTCCTGTAATTATTGGTATTTGTAAAAAAAGTGGTTTTAAACAAACTAAATTATTGATGCCTCTTGTATTTGCCGCAGCTATGGGTGGTAATATTTCACTTATCGGCGCTCCTGGCAATATGATTGCGCAAGCGGGCTTACAACAAGCGGGCCTAGGCTCTTTTGGTTTCTTTGATTATGGTCTAGTAGGTTTACCAATTCTAATTGTTGGTACTATTTTCTATGCTACAATTGGTAAACGTTTCTTGCCAGATGCTCCAAGTCATCAACCAGATGGTGCCTTTGAAGGTAATGATGATTATAGCCATGTACCGTCTTGGAAAAAATGGACTTCAGCACTTGTATTGATTTTGACAGTTGGTGCTATGATCTTTGAAAAACAATTAGGTGTAAAACTTTATGTGAGTGCCTGGGTAGGTGCTCTTGTATTAGTAGCTACAAATGTTATTAGTGAAACAGCAGCTGTAAAATCTATCGATATGAAAACAATCATGCTCTTCGCTGGCTCTATGGCCCTTGGGGACGCAATGGTTAAAACAGGTACTGGTTCTGTAATTGCAGATCTTATCGTAAATAGCCTTGGTGCTAGTCCATCTCCAATTGTTGTTCTAGTAGTAATCTTTGTGCTTGGTGTGTTCATGACGAACTTCATGTCTAATACTGCTACCTGTGCATTATTGGTACCAATCGGTCTTAGCTTAGCATCTCAATTGGGATTCGATCCAAAAGCAGTGCTTGCAGCTATCGTAATCGCTAGCTCCTTAGCGTATGCTACCCCAATCGGTATGCCTGCAAATACTATGGTATATAACGTAGCTGGTTATAGCTTTAAGGATTATGTGAAAGCTGGCGTACCATTAATCGTGGTATCTGCGATTGTATCATTGGTATTATTGCCAATTTTATTCCCATTTAACCCATAATTTTATATAGGTAAGTCATACTAACCCGTCACCATTGGTGGCGGGTTTATTTTGTTGAACTCCTTAGTCTATGTATGCCTTAGTCTATGGATTAGAAAAAGCAATATACATATAAGTAAGAAATGATTAGACATAATCCATACTTTCACATATAATAGAAAAAGTAACGAGTGTACAAATATACATTCACAGTAGACAAAACAGGTGGATATGAGGAGGAATTATGCTTACCGATATTGAAATAGCTCAACAAAATAAGATGGAAAAAATTCAGGTTATTGCTGATAAATGTGGTCTTACACCTGATGATATAGAGCAATATGGTCATTATAAGGCAAAAATTTCCTTTGATGCCATTAAGCGTTTAGAAAATAAAAAAGACGGGAAATTAGTTCTCGTTACGGCTATTACACCAACGCCAGCAGGGGAAGGGAAATCTACAACTACCATCGGTTTGGTGCAAGCATTAAATAAAATTGGTAAGAAGGCTATCGCCGCACTTCGCGAGCCATCATTGGGACCTGTGTTCGGTATCAAGGGCGGTGCTGCTGGCGGCGGTTATGCACAAGTTGTACCAATGGATGATATTAACCTTCATTTTACAGGCGATATGCATGCCATTACAGCAGCGAATAATCTCTTATCCGCTATGATTGATAATCACATCCACCAAGGTAATGAGCTCCAAATCGATTTGCGTCAAATTTCTTGGACTCGTGTTCTCGATATGAATGATCGTGCATTGCGTAATGTTACTGTCGCAATGGGCGGAAAAGTTTGTGGCTTCCCCCGCGAAGATCATTTTATGATTACCGTTGCCTCTGAAATCATGGCTATTTTGTGTTTAGCTAAGGATTTAGAAGATTTGAAAGCTCGTTTTGGTCGCATCGTCATCGGTCCAAATCTTAAGGGTGAACCGGTGTATGTACATCAACTCGGATGTGAAGGTGCGATGGCACTTCTTATGAAGGATGCTATTAAACCAAATCTTGTACAAACATTGGAACATACGCCTGCCATCGTTCATGGCGGTCCATTTGCTAATATTGCACATGGTTGTAACTCTGTAGTAGCTACAAAACTCGGCATGAAACTTGGTGATATCGTGGTGACAGAAGCTGGATTCGGCGCTGATCTAGGGGCAGAAAAGTTCCTCGACATTAAATGCCGTTATGGCGATATCTTCCCAAATGCCGTTGTCATCGTCGCTACATTGCGCGCTCTTAAAATGCATGGTGGCGTATCAAAACAAGAGTTAAATACAGAAAACGTAGAGGCTGTAACAAAGGGCTTCAGCAATTTGCGTAAAGCTATTGAAAATATGCGCTTCTTCGGTGTACCTGTTATGGTTGCTATTAATAAATTCGTTACCGATACGGATGCGGAAATCGCGGAGTTAACTCGTTTGTGCAATGACTATGGCGTGCCTGTAGAGCTCAATGAATGTTGGGAAAAAGGTGGCGAAGGTGGTATCGACATGGCGAAACGCGTTGTGGAACTCGTGGAAGGTAGTGAACCAACACCTAAATTTGTATATGAATTAACAGATAGCATCGAAGACAAAATCGGTAAAATTGTTCGCACTATTTATGGTGGTGATGGTGTTACATTTGGGGCTAAAGCGAAAAAACAAATCGCTCAATTAAAAGAGTGGGGCCTTGATAATTTGCCAGTATGTATGGCAAAGACGCAATATTCTTTATCCGATAACCCAGCGTTATTAGGTGCACCAACAGGCTTTACAATCAATGTAACGGATATTCGCGTTGCTAATGGTGCAGGATTCCTAGTATGCCGTACCGGTGATGTTATGGTTATGCCAGGCTTGCCTAAACGTCCTGCTGCACTTAACATGGACATTGATGCGGACGGTACCATTAAAGGATTGTTCTAATACTATAGTATTGTAATCGACATAGTATTTTTATTGACATAGTATACAGAGGGGGCAATAGCCCCCTTTGTTATTGAGGAGTATATATGGATTTATTGACGAGTTCTGTAAAAGATTTTGTAGCGGCAACTGCATCAAAGGAGCCTACTCCGGGTGGCGGTGCTATTGCAGCCTTGACGGCAGCCACAGGCGCAGCATTGGCTGAAATGGTAGCGAATTTAACATTTGATAAAAAAGGGTACGAAGATGTGCAAGAGGAGATGCATCTTTTACAACAAAAAGCAGAGTTTATTCGAGAGAAAGCGCTTTCACTAGCACAAGCAGATGCGAATGTATTTAATTTGTTTATGGATGCCTTGGCATTGCCAAAAAATACGGATGAAGAAAAATTAGCGCGTACTGCTGCGATTCAACAGGCTTATAAGGATGCGGCTAATGTACCTTTAGAAATAGGCATGATTAGTTATGAAATATTTGATCTTGCTTATGTTGCGGCTACGAAGGGCAACCAAAATCTCATTACCGATGGTATTATTGCAGCTATTAATGCAAGAGCTGCGGTAAAGGCAGCCTTTTTAAATGTGCGTATCAATATATCTGGCATTAAGGATGAAAGATATGTAGCTGATTTGAAAGCGCAAATGAATCAAATAGAATCTGAACTAGACGAAAAGGAAGCATCCGTTTTAGCCTTGTACAAATAAATGGACGATAACATACTTTTACATTAAGAATGTTCGGAAAAAAAATAAAATAGAAAGCCTTAGAAAATAAAATTTCTAAGGTTTTTCTTTTTCTATTGTTAAAATCCGAATAATAACGTAAAATATAAGTGTAATGTTTGTAGTTTAGAAAACAGGAGACCATTATGTCAGAACAAAACAATACTGTTGACTCTATGTTGCCAATACCTAAGCTGTTTGCCTACGGTTTACAACACGTATTAGCAATGTATGCCGGTGCTGTAGCGGTACCAATCATTATTGCGCAAGCTATGCATTTGCCTGTAGAGGATTTAATCCGACTTATTACAGCGGACTTGTTTACTTGTGGTATTGCCACACTTATCCAAACATTAGGGTTTGGCAATATTGGTGGTCGTATCCCGATGATTCAAGGTGTAACCTTTGCCTCTGTTGGACCTATGGCCATGATTGGGGCCCAACATGGTATGACCGCCATTTACGGTGCCATCATCATAGCCGGTATTTTTACTTTCTTAGTAGCACCATTTTTTAGTCGTTTGATTCGACTCTTCCCACCTGTTGTAACAGGCACCATTATTACAATCATTGGTATTAACCTCATGCCTGTAGCGGTAAACTGGATGGGGGGCGGTGTAGGCAATCCGCAGTTTGGTAGTCTTACCAACATCGGTCTCGGATTCCTTACATTCTTAATCGTTATCTTTACTTATAAATTTGCCAAAGGTTTTCTTGGTAATCTTTCCGTTTTAATTGGTCTTATTGCAGGTACTGCCATCGCTTTTGCAATGGGGGTAGCCAATTTTGCTGAGGTTGGTAAAGCTCATTGGCTGGCTGTTATTGAACCATTATACTTTGGATTACCAACATTTGATTGGGCCTCTGTGATTTCCATGGTAGTTGTTATGCTCGTTGTTATGGTTGAAACAACTGGTGATAGTATCGCAATCGGTGAAATCGTAGATAAAAAAATCGATCGTAAGGAATTGGCATCCATTATCCGTGCCGATGGTCTTTCCACTGTTATTGGTGGTATTCTTAACAGTTTCCCATATACAGCATTTGCTCAAAACGTTGGTCTTATCGCTGTAACACGCGTTAAAAGTCGTTTTGTAGTAGCTGCATCTGGTGTAATCTTAATTCTATTAGGCTTATTCCCTAAATTGGCGGCTGTTGTAGCAAGCATTCCAAATGCAGTGCTCGGTGGTGCTGGTATTGCCATGTTTGGTATGATTATTGCTAGCGGTATCCGTTCTCTTGGTAAGGTTAACTTTGATGGCAATCAAAACTTGATGCTTGTGGCGATTAGTATCGGTGTTTCCATGATTCCTATCGCTGCACCAACATTCTATGCGCATTTCCCAGCATGGGCTCAAATTTTATTAAAATCTGGTATTACATTCGGTAGTATCATGGCTATCCTCCTTAACCTATTGCTCAATGGCGTGAACAAGGGCGATGAATTCAAAGAAATGGGTCGTCGTTAATCGGCTTTCACCATTATTAATACTAAGAACTCTACTCGTAGTGGGTAGGGTTCTTTTTTTGAAAGTAATAATCTCCAAATAGTGACTAAACTCACAGGGGTTACACCTATATACTATGGTATAATAAATTGATAAATTTAGATGATTTGTTCCCATAAGAAGGGAAGGAGTTTATGGCTGAAGGTAAAATTATTGCCATCTCCATTAGCGAGAAAAAAGGGCAAAAGAAACATAATATTGAATCTGCCAATCTTATCGTAGATCACGGCATGGAAGGCGATGCACATGCAGGTAATTGGCATCGTCAAATTAGTTTACTCGGCATTAAGAGCATTGAGCATATGCGTGAAAAAGGGGCCGATGTAAAACCTGGTGATTTTGCTGAAAATATCACCGTCGAAGGCATTGTATTGTATGATTTACCGGTCGGTACGAAATTACAACTAGGCCCTGAGGTGTTATTAGAGGTCACACAAATTGGTAAAGAATGCCATCATGGCTGCGAAATTATGAAACAAGTTGGATCCTGCATCATGCCTACACAAGGTATTTTTGGTAAAGTGCTAAAAAATGGTACAATTAACGTAGGTGATGACGTTTCGATTATTAAATAATGTTGTAAATGAGGTGTACTATGAAGGACGCATGGGGCCGAACAATTGAATATGTACGTCTGTCATTGACAGATGCGTGCAATTTTTGCTGCCCATATTGCAGACCAGCAGAGATTACACCACAAAGCCAACATCAACTCTTATCTGTGGATGAATGGATGACTATTTTAGGTGCATTTCACCAAGTAGGGGTGAAAGCTGTACGCCTCACCGGTGGTGAGCCCTTACTATATCCTCATATAGAAGAGTTATTAGCACGTATCAAGCAGACTGGATGGTTTGAAGATATTTCTATGACAACCAATGGTAGTCTATTGGCGCCGCGGGCCAAGAAATTGAAAGAGCTCGGTTTGAACAGAGTCAATATTAGTCTTGATTCCCTTGATAGCGATGCTTTTGCGCTATGTGTGGGCAAAGCTAACCAACTCGATTCCGTTCTAAGCGGTATTCAAAGTGCTATTGATGCGGGCTTTACTTCTGTTAAAATTAATACTGTATTATCCCGACACTGGACTGATGATGAAGTTCGTGCTTTACTAACATACGTAGAAACTTGGCCGGTAATTTGGCGCTTTATTGAATATATGCCATTTCAGGGCGATGCGTTTCATGGGCCGACCTTCGATGAATGGAAGGCTCAATTAGAACGCGTTAGCGGTGGTATCCTCACCGAAAATCACGGTGTGTACGGTTTTGGACCTGCCACGTATTACAATTTACCGAGTGGTAAGGAGATTGGTTTTATTTTCTCCATGTCTCATAGTTATTGTGATACATGTAATCGTGTTCGCCTTACTTCAGATGGTCAAATGCGACTCTGCCTTTTGCGAGATGATGAGGCCGATTTAGTGTCTCTCGTACGTCGCGGCATAAGTGAAACTGAACTCGCCAGTCATATTGAATGGGCACTGCAACGTAAGCAAGAACGTCATGATGGTGTTACGATGGATCAACCAGAACGTCCTATGTGGCGCATCGGAGGGTAGTATGGGATTCTTTGATTTTCTAAAACCGAGAAATAAAGAGTTTGTTCAATCTTGTTGGCCTGGTGGCAAAATGCTGCAAGTCCACATGGAATATGATACACAAAAGCTTATATTTACCTATATAGGACGTTATGGATTACAATTTAGCGTGCCTAAGGCTGATGTAACAGACATCATTGTGAAAGAAGTAAGTCGTACCCATAGCGTTATTCAAATTTACCATGGCGAGGAATGTGTGGGGACTACGGATATCATTCCTACCGAGGCTTGTGAAACGATAAAGAATTGGATGTTAGAATTCTAATATCCTATACATATAGAGATGGTATAAATCAAATTGATATATTTTATGGGAATGTAATAAATATTCTTTACATTCCTATAAAATAAGCATATAATAATTCATGTCATGGACCACTAGCTCAGCTGGCAGAGCACCTGACTCTTAATCAGGGTGTCCAGGGTTCGAACCCCTGGTGGTCCACCAAAATAAACCCGCACAGTTGTGCGGGTTTTTCTTTTGCGGAGTATTATTATTGATTATTAGGGGAATTTAAATGAAACTAGAAGATGTTATGACAACACAAGAGGCGGCAGAACGTTGGAATGTTACTGCTGATTCTCTTAAACAAAACTGTAGAGGGCGAGTAAAAAACGGATTTTTAGAAGGAGAATTTAGAAAATCGGGGAAAATGTGGCTCGTCACTAGACAAGGTATGGAACGCTTATATGGTAAAGAAATAAAGTCTTTATAAATTTATTCTGATAAATATCGCATAGACAATAAATTAGTAATAGATTATGATTGGAACATAGTAGTTTTTCTCATTAGGAGGCCCCCAATGGCAGTAGATGTATCAAGAACACAAGATGTATATAAAGATGCTGGTCAAAATGTCAATTTCACAACATTATTATTAAATCGTAAAGATCGCGATGTAGAATTAGAAGTAATTCAAGACATGGCTGATCGTATTCAAGCGATTAAACGTTCTGTTAGTATTCGTGCTAATGGTGAAGGCTTAGGTATTGCGTTTGGCTTTAGTCGTAAAGCATGGGACTATTTATTCCCTAATGCACCTGTACCAAAAGAGTTAGAAGACTTCCAAGGTATTAAAGGTGATAAACAAGACGTGCCAGCTGTAGCGGCTGACTTGTTCTTACATGTACGTTCCAATGATGAATCTGTTACATACACCGTAGTGGATCAAATCATGGAATTCTTGCGTCCTGTTACATCCGTAGTTGATGAGACTCATGGATTCCATTATGAACAAGGTCGTGCTATTATCGATTTCGTTGATGGTACGGAAAATCCTGTAGGCCAAGAAGCGGTAGAATGGGGCGTTATCGGTGATGAAGATCCTGAATTCACGAATGGTTCTTATGCATTTGCACAAAAATACGAACACGATCTTGATGCTTGGCGCGCACTTCCTACAGAAATGCAAGAAAAATTCATCGGCCGTCGTAAATTTAGCGATATTGAGTTAGAAGACGATGAAAAAGATCCAGCAGCTCACAATGTAGTAGCTCAAGATAATCGTGATGATGAAGAACATAAAATCGTTCGTATGAATGTACCATTTGCACAACCTGGTCAAGGTGTGCGTGGCACATATTTCATCGGCTATGCTCGTTATTGGGATGTAACGAAAACAATGCTTACAAACATGTTTACTCAAAACGATAAATTGCTAGATTATTCTAAACCTATTACAGGTATGTTATTCTTCATTCCATCCCTTGATACATTGGATGCTATTGCAGAAGGCGAATTATAATCGTTATAATTTTACGATATATGTAATGATAAAATAATATGCAATAAATCTATAGAAAGCGCCCTTTTGGGGGCGCTTTTATGCTATAATTAAAGAATATTATTGATTCTGTAGAATTTTAGTTTGTAGAGGTTGCCCATGAATTATACAAGTACACGTGGCACTGTTGCCGTAAATGAAACATATGCATTATTACATGGTTTGGCGGAAGATGGCGGTTTATACGTACCAGCTTTATTTCCAACGAATTGCTTGAGCTATAACGACATTAAAGATAAATCTTACCAAGAGGTAGCTGCTGTTGTATTAGCTAAATTATTTCCTTGTTTCTCCGAAGCACATCTCAAGGAAATGATTAACTCCGCTTACAGCGATGCAAACTTTAGCACTCGTGATATTGCACCTCTACATTCTTTGCTTGAAAAACTATCTGTGTTAGAACTGTTCCACGGCCGTACACAAGCATTTAAAGATATGGCGCTTTCACTATTTCCATATTTATTGGTAGCAGCGAAAGAAGCAGAAGGCGAAGATAAAGAGGTTCTTATCTTGACGGCTACATCTGGTGATACAGGTAAGGCTGCCCTTGAAGGGTTTAAAGATGTACCTGGTACACATATTCAAGTATTCTATCCAACTGATGGCGTTAGCCCTATGCAAGCGGAACAAATGCAAAAGCAAGAAGGCGCTAATGTTAATGTAACTGCTATTCATGGTAACTTTGATGACGCTCAACAATTTTTGAAACGCTTATTTGTCGATGCTGATACAGCAAAAGAAGTAGCCGAAAAAGGCGTTATGTTCTCCAGTGCGAACTCCATCAATATCGGTCGTTTAGCACCGCAAGTAGTATACTATGTAAATGCTTATGCTGAGCTTGTTGCACAAGGTGCTATCCATGAAGATGAGGCGTTTAACGTAGTGGTTCCAACAGGTAATTTTGGTAACATCTTGGCTGCTTACTATGCTAAAAAGATGGGTATTCCTATCGGTAAATTGATCTGTGCATCCAATCAAAATAACGTGCTTACTGATTTCTTTAACACTGGTACATATGATATGAATCGTCCATTCTATACGACGATTTCTCCATCCATGGATATCCTTGAGTCCTCTAATTTTGAACGTTTCTTGTACTATATCTCCGGCGAGGATAGTGAAAGAACAGCTCAATGGATGAAAGATTTGAAATCCACAGGTAAATTATCTGTTAATGAAGAAGAATTTAAACGTGTACAAGCTAATTTCAGCGGTGCCTATGTCAATGACGAAGAAACAAAGGCTATTATTGAGCAAGTGTATAACTCCTATGGCTATTTAATGGATCCTCATACAGCTGTTGCGATGGGTGCGTATATGAAAGAACTAGAAGCTCATCCAGAAGATGGTGCTCGTCATACAATCATCGCATCTACTGCACATCCATTCAAATTCCCAACACCTATTTGTGAGGCCCTTGATATTAAGGTTGGTTCTACGCCTTATGAAAGCTTGGATAACATCTCAGCTGTAACCGGTGTAGCATTCCCTAAACAATTGGCTGCGTTAAAGGCTAAATCGTTACGCTTTACAAAAGCCATCGACAAAGAAAATATGAAACAAGAAATTCTAGATTTTGTCGATACATTCTCTAAATAATACTATGCCGCCTCTCCTTGGAGGGGCGGTTTCTTATTGTAATGGTTATCGATATATTGTATTGATGAGATAGGGGGATATATGGCAAAAAAAGGTTTAATTTATGCACTCCTTTCGGCACTATTGCTGAGTACCATGAATTTATTTGTTAAGATGCTGGGATCCAATATTCCATCTGGAGAGATTGCTTTCTTTCGCGGCTTATTTGGCACCGTTGCTGTCCTTGTCGTTATGTATATGAAGGGCATCCGATTTTCCACGGAGGACCGAGGACTGCTTATTATGCGAGGCCTCTATGGCGGTTTTGGCATGGTGTGTAACTTTATAGCCTTGGTACATATGAAGATGTCTGATGCTACCATATTATTTCAAACATCGGGAATTTTCGTGTTTATCTTTAGCGCCTTTTTCCTTAAGGAACGCGTTCCGAAGGGCGCTGGTAAATGGCTTATCTTAATCTTCATAGCTGTAATGGTTATGGTTAATCCATTTAGTTATGGCGGATTTACCTGGTATGCCTTAGTTGCCATCTTAGGTGCAGCGTTATCTGCCGCTGCGTATACAACAATTCGCTCCATTAGTAAGCATGGACAACATAGTAATTTTGAGATCATGGCTTATTTCTTAATTACAGGAATGATTGCGGGCCTTGTGACGACAGATGGATTTGTCATGCCTCAAGGTCAAGAATGGCTAATCATTACTGCTATTGGCGGTATAACCGTAGTGGCGCAATTCTTCTTAACGGGCGCTTTTGTTACAACGAATGCTGTAGTAGCACAATTCTTGCAATATGTAGGCGTATTCATTAGTTCCTTCTATGGATTTTTATTCTTTGGTGAAAGTCTATCCATCGAAACGGTGGGGGCTGGTATTGCCATGTTTGTGGCGTCCGTTATGTTGGCACGCTTAAAAGAGCAAAATGGGCCTATACGTGAAGGCAAGGTCATAGAGGAAAAAACAAAATAAATGTCGAATACTATATAAGTAGTATTGGTGCATAATTAAGATGCGACCATCAATTAGAGATATTATTGTATGGTTGCATCTTTTTGTATATTGTAGGAGTGTGATGACTATGTTTATGGAGTGGATTAAAATTGAGAATTATCGTAATCTCGTAGATATTGAACTACACTTTCACAATGATATCAATTACTTTGTAGGCGAAAATGCAGTGGGGAAATCTAATTTTCTTGACCTCTTAGAGCAAATGATGAATGTACGAGGCTTTCAAGAAAGTGATTTTGCTGATGTGCATAAACCGATACGCATTGAGTGTAAACTGTCTTTTTCTGAACTGACTACCTCATTTCAGGATATACTTGGTCCAGAAGATGGCATGTATCTACGACTTGAACAAGTGGTACAAGAGGTATATCCACGACTCTATAAGGTGGAGGGGGACCAATTGACACCTGTACCATTGTCTATGTTGCGCCATACAATCTATATGTGTCATCGCGATACATCGGAAGCGGAACTCTATTCTATTCCTACATCGGTATATATGGAACTGGGGAAAAAACTTGTTGCCTATTTACCTAAGACGGGATTAACTTCAGCCGATGCCATCGCATTAGATAGTTTTATCAATGTTAGAATGGGGCTTGATCCCGAATGTGTTCTTAATATACAGCGCCTTGTAGAGTTATTAACATCCTCTACAGAGGCAAATTTAATACGTAAGTATTCCATAGATAATGTACGGCTCATCATGGCGGTAGCACTAAAGATTTTGGCACAAATATATATGAAGGTACAGAGTGCATCTACTAATTTAGAATCACTGCTCGTGTATGATAGTGAGGGCCGTCGATATTTACCGGTATTTATCAGTGTTGATGAACCAGAACTACATTTGAGTCCCTATTTGCAACGGGCTGTACTCAGCTATTATCGTCAAATTGCAACCAATGAAAATGCTGAATTTTTAGCGTTAATTAAACAGCTATTTCAAATTGATGGTCTATTAGGTCAATTATTTGTAGTAACTCATAGTACTGATGCATTGGTAGATGATTATCGTCATATTATACGTATGTATCGTGATGAAACGGGTCTCGTTCGCGCCGCTTGCGGGGTGACATTTAAATTTGCACAAGAAGTAGAGAAGCATTTGATTATGCATTTTCCTGAAGCGAAGGAAGCCCTCTATGCACGTTGTATCATCTTGGTAGAAGGGGAAACTGAGTATGGCAGTTTTGCAGGTATCGCCAAAAAACTAAATGTAGATTTTGATTATTTTGGCATATGTCTTATCAATGCACGCGGGGAATCTTCTATTAGTAAGCTTCATAAATTATTTAAAAGCTTTGCCATTCCGACGGTAGCACTTTATGACCGAGATGTAATGGATAAGCATAGCAAGTCTCACACTAATGTGTTTTACACGAATGAAATCTGTTTTGAAATGGATGTAGTGTCCCATTTAATTCAACATCATCATCGGGATGTATTAGACAGCATTATTCACGATATTATCGATACAGGGCGTGGTATGGTAACAAAGGATATGGCCCGCCGCGGTTTTGCTAAGTTGGGACTTGATGATCATCAAGTGGTACAACGATGTTTGAAGAATATCAAGGCAAAGGATATAGATACATTATTGGCGTACTATTTCTCTTGGTTTTATAGCAATAAAGGTGTGATTGTAGGGCGTAGAATTGCCTACTATATACCGGATCATATGATTCCGCCAGCCTTTATTGCGGTTATTGAAAGGGCTAAAGTCTTATCTCTAGAATCATCTATTATGAAAATAGGATGATAAGCATATTAAAAATTTTCAATAAACTATATCGAAAAATATTGACATGGATGCAGTTTTCTTTTATGATTAATGAGGTTAATTTTTCCGAACGGTTTTAAGTGTGAGTAGGAGTTAAACATGAAGGAATTTATCAAAGAGTTTAAAGAGTTCGCTTTCAAAGGGAACATGATGGACCTTGCTGTCGGTATGATTATTGGTGCAGCTTTCACAGCATTAGTGAATTCTGTAGTTAGCAATTTGTTCATGCCATTAATCAGTGTGTTCACTGGTGGTATTGATTTTAGCAATCTATATTTGCCATTAAGTGAAGCATCTAAAGAGGCATTTGTAAATGGTGCTGATATTGCAACAGCTCGCTCTGCTGGTGCTGTATTGCCTTACGGTACATTCATTACTGACCTTATTCAATTCTTAATCTTAGCATTCGTTGTATTCTTAATGATTCGCGGGTTGACGAAGCTAATGCAAAGTGCTAAGAAAGAAGCTGAAGAAGCACCAGCGACTACAAAAGAATGTCCATTCTGTAAAACAGAAATCAATATTGATGCGGTTAAATGTCCTAACTGTACATCTGATTTAAAATAATCAACACACTAAGAAAGAGTTCTAGAAGCATAATGCTTTTAGAACTCTTTTTTGTTGTAACTTAGCCCTGAGTTTTGGTAAATTTCCAATTATAGGATACAATATAGATACATATAGTTTTCGTTGTAAATGATATGTTGTTACAGCATTTAAGAATATATATAGAAGGGATGAAATGATTATGGAACGTAAACCATTAGTAGTGGTACCTGGCTTAGTGCGACGTGATGCTATTGCCTATTTACAAGAACATGTTGACGTACGTCAGTGGACAGAAAAAACTAAAATGCCTAGAGAGGTTTTAAAAGAATGGTTACGCGATGCTGATGGTTTGTGGTCTATTAATTCTATATCGGTTGATGCGGACCTTGTGAAAGATGCGCCTAATTTAAAGGTCATTGCACAAGCCTCAGTAGGCTATGACAATGTAAAGATTGATGAACTTACGGCGGCGGGCATTCCTTATGGCAATACGCCAGGTGTTCTCAACGAAACCGTAGCAGAACTCGCTTTCACATTGATTGCTACGGCCAGTCGTCGCATTATTGAAAATGCAATTTTTGTAAAAAATGGCCGTTGGGCTGAGCGTCCTTCTAATATTAAGGGCTTTGATTTGAGTCGCCGCACATTGGGTATCATTGGTATGGGCGCCATCGGTGTTTCCATTTCTCGACGTGCTCGCGCCTTTGGTATGACTGTTGTATATCATAATCGACATCAACGTAATGATGATAAATTGTATAGAACGACGTATATGGAATTAGATGAGCTACTCGCTACGAGTGATGTGGTATGTATCATGGCGCCACTTACGGATGAAACGTATCATATGTGCGATGCCGAGTTTTTTAAGAAAATGAAAAAGACCGCATTGTTCGTCAATGTAGGTCGCGGTGCCATCGTTGATACAGATGCACTCATCGATGCCCTTAAAACTGGTGAAATCGATTATGCTGCACTTGATGTAACTGATCCAGAACCACTACCAGCAGATCATCCATTATTGTCCATTGATAACTGTCTAATTGTTCCTCATATTGGTTCGTATACAGATCGGACGCGATATGATATGTCCATGTTGACAGCGAATAATATCATTGCTGGTGTTCATAAAAAACCTCTACAAACATGTGTTAATGAAGAGGTGAATTATAAAATGTGCGGTCCTATATAAAATATGGTAAAATAAAAGAATATTTATCGTATGGAGGTTGTAACGTTGGAACATAAAGATACTGAACAAACTGTAGCTCCTGAAGAAGTTGTATCCATTAACTTTATCGAAGCTGAAATAAATAAAGATAATGAAGAGGGCGTATATGGTGGCCGTGTACATACGCGATTCCCACCAGAACCGAATGGTTATTTACACATTGGTCATGCTAAGTCTATTTGCCTTAACTTTGGGTTAGGCGAAGAATACAAGGGCTTAACAAATTTACGTTTTGATGACACAAACCCTGAAAAGGAAGATGTGGAATATGTAAATTCCATTAAAGAAGACGTGGAATGGCTTGGATTCCATTGGGATGGCGACGTACGTTATGCATCTGATTACTTTGGCAAAATGTATGATTATGCCAAAAAGCTTATCTCCTTGGGTAAGGCTTACGTAGATGATCAAACTGCAGAAGAAATCCGTCAAACGCGTGGCGATTTCTCTACACCAGGTACAAATAGCCCATATCGCGATCGCTCTGTAGAAGAAAATTTAAAACTCTTTGAAGAAATGAAAGAGGGGAAATATAAGGATGGCGAAAAGGTATTACGCGCTAAAATTGATATGGCGGATCCTAATATCGTCATGCGCGATCCTGTATTGTATCGTATTGTAAATGCAGCGCATCACCGTACAGGCTCTGAATGGAGCATTTATCCAATGTACGACTTTGCACATCCTATCGAGGATGCTATTGAACGCATTACCCATTCCGTATGTACATTGGAATTTGAAGTGCATCGTCCATTGTATAATTGGGTTCTCGAAGATTGGGAAGACACTGAAAAACCTCGCCAAATCGAGTTCGCTCGTTTAAATGTAACAAAAATGGTTATGTCTAAACGCAAATTACGTGCTCTTGTAGAGGCTGGCCTCGTATCCGGTTGGGATGATCCTCGTATGCCTACCATTTCTGGCTTGCGCCGTCGTGGCTATACACCAGAAGCCATCCGTGATTTCTGCGACCGCATTGGCGTAGCTAAGGCGGACAGCACCGTAGATATTGCATTGCTTGAATTTTGTATTCGTGAAGATTTGAAATTAAAAGCTCCACGTCCAATGGTTGTTATCGACCCTGTTAAGGTTATTATCGATAATTATCCAGAAGGTCAAACAGAACCTTGTGTGGTTGAAAATAATCCAGAAAATGAAGAACTCGGTACTCGTGAAGTTATGTTTGGTCGCGAGATTTATATTGAGCGCGCTGACTTTATGGAAGAACCAGTTAAGAAATTCTTCCGCTTGGCTCCGGGGAAAGAAGTACGCTTAAAAGGCGCTTATTTCATTACTTGCCAATCTGTTGTAAAGGATGATAACGGTACCATTACCGAAATCCATTGTACCTATGACCCTGAAACGAAGAGCGGCAGTGGTTGCACACGTAAGGTAAAGGGTACATTGCATTGGGTTGAAGCTTCTACGGCTGTAGATATTGAAACTCGTTTATATGACTACTTGCTTAAAGAAGAATCCGATGGTAAAGACTTCTTAGCTGATTTTAATCATGAATCGTTACAAGTTATGCACAGTAAAGGTGAAGCAAGCCTTGCTAATACTGTTCCTGGCGATAGATTCCAATTCTTGCGTCAAGGTTATTTCGTAACTGATAAGGATAGCACTGCCGATCATATTGTGGTAAACCGCATCGTAGGTTTACGTGATACATGGGCAAAACAACAAAAGAAATAGTTGTGATTATACCGCCCCTTTAAGGGGCGGTTTTGTTTAGGAGAAAACTATGAAATCAATGATAGCATTAGCTCTCGCTGGTGTTGTAGCGATGAGCACACCTGTACTTGTTGATGCGGCTAATATTAATGCTAGTAAATATGCCGCTGCATATGGAACGTATAATGGTATGAAACTTAACGAAGGTGTTACGATTTATGCCAATGCGCCAAAGGCTTTGTTCGCCGGTGCAGGTAAAACCGATGTAAAAACGGCTCTTATGCAAGCTGGTGCCAGCCGTGCCGAGGTATATACGCTTAACGTAAAACGAGAAAATGAAATGAATTACGCTGTATTTGCGAATGTGGTCGTAGGTGGTAAACATAATCTTGTTAACACCAAGCATGTGAGCACTGATGCCAGTGATGTCGGTAATTTGGTGGCATCTATCAATGGAGGTAAAGCTGCTGAGCTAGGCCAATACCAAGTGGTGACACCTTTGGCTAAGCATAATAAAACATATGTAGGTGCACTAAAATATACAAGTAAAGATAATAATAATTCTTATAATGAGATTCTTCATATTGCTGTTTCTGAAAGTAAATACGAGGGCCCTAGTGTGCGATTTATCGCTATAGATGAAGAAAGTGATGCTAAGGTATTTCCTCGCGTGAGCAACTTGCTAACTAGTAAATAATAAATAATTATTGAAATAAATTATCAATTATCTTGACAATATTTCTCATCGAGAGTACTATGTGTATATAGTAATCAATCTCAAGTAATGAGGCGGATTCTATATAGATATGCAACAGGCAGGTACGACTATGATGAATTCAATTGACAATATCATTGGATTTCATTGTGCACCGGCAATTCGAGGCATTAAGGTCTCGAATTTGGTTTCTATTCCACGGGACATGAATGAACAAATCCAATTCGTTTTGACTGAATATAATAAAGAGTTTAATGAAAAGGGTTTATTCTTCTTTGAATTATGTCGCTGTAAAGCACGTAGACTACTATTGGTGTTCCGTGAAACACAATTACGAGACTATGTACGGCAACCTGCGGTGATGACATTTTTGAAAGCCTACGGTTATCAAGATAGTATGAGCATTATGGAGATGCTTGAACATTTGCGATATCGTATGGAATCAAGCGTTGATTTCCCTCATGAAATTGGTGTGTTCCTTGGATATCCGTTAATGGATGTGAAATATTTTATTTCTCGTCGCGGTAATGGATACTCTATGTGTGGTGAATGGAAGGTTTACCACGATGTAGTAGATGCACAACGCTCTTTCTTATGTTACAAAGCATGTCGTGAATTTTGTCAAACTCAATTGATGTTGGGAAAAACATTTAGTTCATTGGTCGCAAGAACGGCCTAGGAGGTACAAGATGATTGGTGTAATTTTTTGGTCCGGTACAGGCAATACAGAAAAAATGGCTTATGAAGTAGCTGAAGGTATCAAAGCTGCAGGTCAAGAAGTAGAAGTAAAATCCGTTTCTGAAGTATCTGTTGATGAAGCAGCAGCTTACGATAAATTGGCTCTTGGTTGCGCTGACATGGGTGCTGAACAATTAGAAGAAGGCGAATTCGAACCATTCTACACTGAATTAGAAGGTAAATTGAGTGGTAAAAAAGTAGCAATCTTTGGCTCCTATGGTTGGGGTGGCACTTGGTTAGAAGACTGGGGCACTCGCATTAAAGATGCTGGCGGCGAATTAGTAGCTGACGGTGTGGCAATCTTGGGTGAACCAGATGATGACGGCAATGCACAATGCCAAGAATTGGGTAAAACATTAGCTAACGCATAACAACTTCATATTATATAAAGACTATAGCGATGGATGTGACATCGCTATAGTCTTTTTTGTATCTATTTATGGAAAGGTGTACTGCTTTGGTATATAATTAAATAATGTTATTGCAAAGGAGACGCATTATGAAGGACGAGCGATTTATAGTTACCTACCGAATTGAAGCCAACACATATGAAGACGCAAAGTCTATTGCTTGGGCTGTTCAAGTAGAACAAACGATTGAATTCCCTTATGAATTTGTAACTGATCCATATATTAAAAATACAATTACCGGTCGATTGGAATCTCTCGAACCGATGGCGCCAGATTCCGCATATGCAACTGTGGGAGTGATGTCGAATGTAGTGATTGATGCTTCTCGGTATTATCTAGCTCGCATTTCATATCATGTAGATACTACCGCATTAGAAGCAACGCAATTTTTAAATGTTGTATTTGGTAACTCATCGTTACAACCTCATATTTGGGTGGTAGACATAGAACTATGTCCTACATTATTTGACGTATTCAAAGGTCCACGATTTGGATTGCATGGTATTCGTAGATTGGTTGAAACGCCTACAAGACCGATGATTCAGGCTGTAATTAAACCTATGGGAACGCCTAATGAAGAACTAGCTCGCATGTGTGCAGCGTATACGCGTGGTGGCGTCGATGTTATCAAGGATGATCATGGCATTACGAACCAATCTTTTTCGCAGTTTAAGGATCGTGTAAGACGATGTGCTGCTGCGGTGCGTGAGATGAATGAGGCGCATGGAAAACACGCATTATATGCAGCTAATGTGTCTGGTGATGGCACAGACGTATTAGAACGTGCTTATTTCGCTAAAGAGGCGGGTGCTACGGCCCTTATGGTAGCCACAGGTTTAGTAGGCTCTGGTTGGTTACATAAATTGGCTACCGATGAAAAATTGTGCTTGCCTATTATTCACCACCCTGCCTATTCTGGTGGCTTTGTGAGCCCTGGTGTATCCGGTATTGCCGACTATTTACAGTTGGGATTCTTGCCTCGATTATTTGGCGCTGATATGATGGTTTTTGTATCCTATGGAGGGCGCTTTACTTTTACCCAAGAGCAATGTAAGCGTATTGCCGCATATATTAAACATCCTGTAGGATTGGTGAAAGCAGGTTGTCCGGCTCCTGGTGGTGGCGTGACTGATGCGCGCCTTACAGAATTAGTTGAGTTGTATGGAAATGATACGATGTTCCTCGTTGGAGGCGATATGTTCCGTCGTGGACCAGATCTTGAGTCGAATATGGCGTATTTTGTTAATCGATTAGAAGAACTATCACAATTGAAACAATAATAGTTGTGAAAATTGGACTTTCACTAACTCAATCGTACGGTGATTGAAAGACTTTCACCAATAGAAATAATTAATTATATGGAGTAGTTTAATGAGTGAAACCTCACCTTTAGAGGTCCATGTTCTTGCCAGCGGTAGCAAGGGTAATTGTACAGTTATAAAAAAAGGAAATTCTGTTATATTACATGATGTGGGTATTAGTTGCCGGCGCATCGTTAATGGGCTGAAAGAATTACATATCGATATGAGCCAGGTTGAGGAAATATTTATTAGCCACGAACATACCGACCATATTGCGGGGCTACAACAACTATTAAAGCGTTTTGATATTCCTGTATATACTAAGCAAGGCACGTGGCGTGAAATCCAAGATAAGTTAATCGTTCCAAAACATCAACTGGTGGAATTGACAAAGGGGAGTTTGGAGCTTGGAAATCTTACAGTGGAACCCTTTAGTGTTAGTCATGATGCGGCAGATCCTATAGGCATCAATGTATATTCTGGCAAGGATAAGGCTACGGTTGTCACCGATACGGGGGTGATTACGGATACTATATTGCATCGATTAGATGACAGCACATTGCTAGTCTTGGAGGCTAACTATGATCCTCAGATGTTGCGCTTCGGCCCGTATCAACCGTTTTTAAAGCAACGCGTAGCCAGTGATGAAGGTCATTTGAGTAACGAAATGGCGGCACAGGCCTTACTCATGATGAAACGACCTAATTTTATGCAGGTCATTTTGGCACATCGCTCTGAAAATAATAATAACCCTGTCCTCGTAACACAAACGATTGGACAAATGCTCGTCGATGGGGGCGTTAAAATAGGCCCAGAAATGAAATTACAGCATGGACAACCTAACGAAATAGTATCCATGCAGTCTGTTCGCAAAAATTAGAGGTACATCTTGTATGAAGTTTCATGTAATCTGTATTGGTAAATTAAAAGAAGCGTATCTCCGCGAAGGGGTTGCAGAGTTTGTAAAACGTATGCGCCCTTATGGAGGTATTACAATTACTGAATTGAATGAAAGTAAAATAGGGGATAAGCCTAGTGATGCGGACCGTAAACAAGTAGTCGTAGAAGAGGGGCAACGTTTATTAAAGGCTGTTCCTAAATCGGGATACACCGTATTGCTAGATGTATATGGTAAAACGATATCTTCTGAAAATTTGGCCTCTATGGTATCTAAATTAGAGGTAGATGGCATCAGCGATATGGCCTTTATCATAGGTGGTGCCTTTGGCGTTAGTGACGAATTGCGCCGTTCTGTAAAATTTAAGTTATCCTTTAGCCCGATGACCTTTACTCATCAAATGGTTCGATTGTTGTTGGTAGAACAGATTTACCGCAGTGCCAAGATAAATCGCAATGAACCATACCATTGGTGATATACTTAACTAAATATTATTTATATACAATTTTTGAAAAAGGAGTTTTCAACTCTAAGGTCGAATAGTATAATAAAGAGTAAAGTTATATGAAGGAGGAATTCCCTATGAAAATCCAAGACGTAATGAATAAATATCCTGTTACAGTTGGTAAAGATGCTCCCATTTCTGATGTAGCAGACTTATTAGTTAAATATAATTTAACAGCTGTCTCTGTAGTGGATGAAGAAAATAAATTGTTAGGTATCATTTCAGAAGGTGATTTGTTATACAAAAAGGTTCGCCCTCATGTACCTCATTATGTAAATGTTTTGGGCGCTAGTATCTATTACAATGGTATTGGTGAATACAATGCACAATTCAAAAAATTGTTAGCATCCCATGTATATGAATTGATGACTAGCGATGTTATTACTACAACACCGGATAAAGATGTAGAAGAAATCGTATCCGTTATGCTTGATCAACATTTGAAAAACATCCCTGTTGTAGATAAAGAGTACCGTTTGATTGGTATTTTATCTCGTCGTGATATCATTAAATTGATTGCAAAAGATAACTAATTATTTACATATATGCAATACTAAACAGCCACTCCCTATGAGTGGCTGTTTCCTTATAATGCTAAGAATTGCATTGAATTTTCATTTATGATATTATAAGGAGTGCATAATATACTACAGAAATTTGGGCGTTTGCCCTTCAAGGAGGACATATTTTAATGAAAGCAACTGTAAATCCTGTTGATCAACACGTAGTAACTTTAACTATCGAAGTACCTGCAGCAGAAGTAGACAAAGGTATCAAACAAGCGGTAAAACGCATTGCAAACCAAGTGAACATTCCTGGCTTCCGTAAAGGCCACGCACCTCGTCGTGTATTGGAAATGAACTTTGGTAAAGAAGCTATCTTGGAAGAAGCATTTGACGTATTGGCTAGCCAAAACTATAGTGCTGCTCTTCGTGAAAACGATATCGTTCCTGTATCTGATCCAGAAACAGAACGCGTACAATTCGAAGAAGGTAAAGATTTAATCTTCAAAGTAACTGTAACAAAACGCCCAGAAGTTAAACTTGGCGATTACAAAGGCTTAGAAGCTACAAAACAAGACGCTACTGTAACTGATGAACAAATCGAAGAACAATTGAACAATATCCGTGAACAACAAGCTAAAATGGTTGTTGCTGAAGAAGGCGCTACAATTCAAAAAGACGACTTCGCAGTAATCGATTTCGCTGGTTCTGTTGACGGTAAACCATTTGATGGTGGCGAAGGTAAATCCTACCCATTACAAATTGGTTCCGGTAGCTTCATCCCAGGTTTCGAAGATCAATTGATCGGCGCAAAAGCTGGCGATGATGTAACTGTAAAAGTAACATTCCCAGAAGACTACTTCGTAGCTGAATTAGCTGGTAAAGAAGCAGAATTCAAAACTCATATCCATGATATTAAACGTAAAGAATTGCCTGAATTGAACGATGAATTCGCAAAAGAAGCAAGCTCTTACGAAACAATTGAAGAATTGAAAAACGATCTTCGCGCTAAAATGGAAGAAGAAGCATCCCGTCGTGCCATCGACACTTACAATGCTGATTTGATTCAAGCAGCTGTTAAAAATGCAACTGTAGATATTCCAGAAGTGATGATCAATGATCGTGTAGAACAAATGATTCAAGAATTGGCTATGAACATGGAAGGCCGTGGCTTGAAACTTGATGACTACTTGAAATTCTCCAATAAAACTATCGAAGATTTACGCACTGAATACAAAGATTCCGCAGCTGAAAATGTACGCGCTGACTTAGTATTGGACGCTGTTGCAACTGCTGAAGGTATCGAAGTAACTCCAGATGATATGAATCGCGAAATCTTCATTATGGCTCAAAACTTTGGGGCAGATCCTAAAGAAGTTTGGGATATTATTGCAAAAGAAGGTCGTGTAGCTATGTTAGCAGGCTCTGTAGCTCGCAAAAAAGCAGCTCGATTCATCATCGATAATGCAAAAGGTGCAGAAGCAGCAGAATAATGCTTGCTCACTAGGTACATGAAAAGGTGATTATATGTATGTACCAATCGTAGTTGAACAAGGCGAACGTGGTGAACGTTCGTATGATATTTACTCTCGCTTATTAAAGGATCGCATTATCTTCTTAGGTGGACCTATTGATGATAATGTTGCAAATGCGGTGATTGCCCAAATGCTTTTCCTAGAAGCAGAGGATCCAGATAAAGATATTCATCTATATATTAATAGCCCAGGTGGTGTTGTAACTGCTGGTATGGCTATCTATGACACGATGCAATATATTAAACCAGATGTGTCTACCATTTGCGTAGGCTCCGCTGCAAGTATGGGGGCTGTATTATTGACAGCAGGTGCAAAGGGCAAACGCTTTGCATTGCCTCATGCGCGCGTTATGATTCACCAACCATTGGGCGGTGTACAAGGTCAAGCATCTGAAATCGAAATCCATGCCCGTGAAATTCTTCGTATGCGTGAAGAGTTAAATGGTATCCTAGCAGCTCGCAGTGGCCAAGATATTGAAGTGGTAGCACGTGATACTGATCGTGATAACTTCATGAGTGCCCAAGATGCCGTTGAATACGGTTTGATTGACGAGGTGTTAACTCGCGATACTCTAGAAAGCAAGTAATGGAGGCGCTCATTGGCAAAAGATAAAGATACTATGCGTTGTAGCTTTTGCGGACGCACAAGTGATGAAGTAAGAAAACTAGTGGCCGGTCCTAATGTGTACATCTGTGATGAATGCGTAGAAGTTTGTGAACGCATCATTGAAGATGAACTTGGTGACATCGGTACAGAAGACTTTAAATTAAAAGAATTGCCAACGCCAAAAGAAATTAAAGCTCATCTTGATCAATATGTCATTGGTCAAGATGATGCTAAAGTTTCCCTTGCGGTGGCAGTATATAATCACTACAAACGTTTACAAACAGATAATGTGGTAGATGATGTAGAACTACAAAAGTCCAATGTTCTATTTATCGGGCCTACAGGTAGTGGTAAAACATTATTGGCTCAAACATTGGCAAAAATGTTAGAGGTTCCATTTGCAATTGCAGATGCAACAAGCTTAACCGAGGCTGGCTATGTAGGGGAAGATGTAGAAAATATTCTATTAAAACTCATTCAAGCCGCCGATTATGATATTGAACGGGCTGAACGCGGTATTATTTACATCGATGAAATCGATAAGATTGCCCGTAAGTCTGAAAATCCTTCCATTACACGTGACGTGTCAGGGGAAGGTGTGCAACAAGCACTTTTAAAAATCTTAGAAGGTACCATTGCTTCGGTGCCACCTCAAGGTGGTCGTAAGCATCCTAATCAAGAAATGTTACAAATCGATACTACTAATATTCTCTTTATTTGTGGTGGTGCATTTGATGGTATGGATAAGGTTATTACAAAACGTACCGCTAAGAAAACATTAGGTTTTGGTGCTGATGTACAACGTGCTGAAGAACGCGATGTATCTGCGATTCTCAAAGAGGTTGTACCTGAAGATTTATTGAAATTTGGTTTGATTCCTGAATTTATTGGTCGTTTGCCTGTTATGGTAACATTAGACCTATTAGATCGGGATGCATTGGTCCAAATTCTTACAAAACCGAAAAATGCATTGACTAAGCAATATGAAAAAATTCTATCCCTTGATGGTGTAGAATTGACATTTGAAGATGATGCATTAGAAGAAATCGCTGATGAAGCATTACAGCGTAAAACTGGTGCTCGTGGTTTGCGTGCCATTATTGAGAAGGTAATGAAGTATGTTATGTATGAAGTTCCATCTATGGATGATGTGGCAAAATGCATAGTTACCAGAGAAGCCGTAAAGGGCACAGGTGAACCTATACTCAAAAATGAGGCAGACAAAGACATCCAGCTGAAATCGTAATTCGAAGAAACTCATTTCTGTGTAGGAATGAGTTTCTTTTCATAATATAAATCCTTGGAGGACATATGAATTTACTCGAAGTAGGTATTCCTACCGTTCCCCTTAGAGGGATGGTTGTATATCCGAATATCGTGATTCACCTCGATATCGGTCGAGACAAATCCATCAAAGCGGTAGAAGCCGCAATGAACGAAGATCGCATTATGGCAGTGGTATCCCAAAAGGATGATTCTGTAGATGCACCTACCGTTCATGATTTAGCCCAAATGGGTACACTTGTAAAAATTAAACAAATGTTGCGCTTACCAGGTGGTATTGTTCGTGTTCTCGTTGAAGGTATTACTCGTATTCGTGTTATGAACATTACGAGCATGGATCCTTATTATGTAGGGGACTATGAACGTGTAGCATCCATTTTCGAAGATGATGTAGAACTTGAGGCGTATCGTCGTTTAGTACAGTCTAAATTCAATGAATGGGCTGATGAAGCTAAAACGATTACTGAAGAAGGCGTTACACGCGTTATGGAATTGCGTGACCCTTGTGAACTAGCCGATCAAGTAGCATTTATGTTGCCTGTTAATAATGCAAAACGACAAGAGCTACTAGAGGAATTATCTGTTGCAAGACGATTGAACATGATTGTAGGCATTCTTAATATGGAATTACAAATTTCTGATTTGGAAAATTCCATCAACAATCAAGTTCGTCAAGCTATGGAAAAAACACAAAAAGAATATTTCTTGCGTGAAAAAATTCGCGTCATTCATGATGAATTGGGTGATAAGGGCGACCCTGAGGAAGAAGCAGATGAATTAAGAGAACAATTAAAAGCTCTTAATTTGAGTGAAGAGGTTCACAATCGTATTGATAAAGAAATCTCTCGCTATAGTCGCATGCCACAAATGATGCCAGAAGCGACCATTCTCAGAAATTATCTTGACTGGGTATTGAGCTTACCATGGAACGATGTTACCGATGATCGTCTAGATATCAATGAAGCTAAAGACATCTTAGAGGCTGATCATTATGGCTTAGAAAAGGTTAAGAAACGTATTTTAGAATTCTTGGCAGTTCGAAAATTGACAGGTAAGAATAGCGGTTCCATCCTTTGCTTGGTAGGACCTCCTGGTGTTGGTAAAACATCGTTAGCTTCATCCATTGCTAAAGCGATGAATCGTAAATTCGTACGCGCATCCTTAGGCGGCGTTCGCGATGAAGCTGAAATTCGTGGCCATCGTCGTACATACATTGGCGCATTGCCAGGTCGTATGATTCAGGGCATTAAAAATGCAGGTACACGTAATCCTGTATTCTTGCTTGATGAAATCGATAAATTGGCATCCGATTATAAAGGTGATCCGTCTTCTGCATTATTAGAAGTATTGGATCCGGAACAAAATAGTACATTTAGCGATCATTTTATTGAAATTCCATTTGATTTCTCTGATGTATTCTGGATTACTACGGCGAATGTGGCCTCTAATATTCCAGGCCCATTATTAGACCGTATGGAAATTATTGAGCTTTCAAGCTACATGGAAGATGAAAAATTAGAAATCGCTAAGCGCTATTTAGCACCTAAACAAATCGAAAAGAATGGTTTAAAAGATAATAAGATTAAACTATCTGATGCAGTGTTAAAGAAAATTGTATCCGAATATACTCGTGAAGCTGGCGTTCGTACCTTGGAAAAAACTATCGCTAAAGTATGCCGAAAAATGGCTTACCAAGTAGTAGAACAAGATATTGAAACTCCGAAGGTTTCCGTCAAGAATTTACACGAATACTTAGGCGCGCCTATCTTTATTGATCAAGAGCGTGAAAAGAAACCTCAAGTAGGCTATGTTAACGGACTTGCTTGGACCTCTGTAGGTGGTGTAGTATTACCTTGTGAAGCGACAACAATGGCAGGGACTGGCAAATTAGCACTAACTGGTAGCCTTGGTAAAGTAATGCAAGAATCCGGTCATGCTGCTATGAGCTATATTCGTCATAATGCAAAATCCTTGAAAATCGATGAAGAATTCTATAAAAAGTTAGACATTCACGTTCATCTTCCAGAAGGGGCAACACCAAAGGATGGGCCTTCTGCAGGGATTACGATGACATTAGCAATGGTATCTGCCTTGACGGGACGTAAGGTGCGCGCTGATCTCGCTATGACTGGTGAAATCACATTGCGTGGCCGCGTATTACCAATTGGCGGTCTTAAAGAGAAATTGTTGGCAGCATTGTCATACGGTGTGAAAGAGGTTTTAATTCCAAAAGGTAATGAAAAGGATATTCCTGAATTACCAGATAGTGTAAAAGAAGGTCTTATCATCACACCTGTTAAGACAATGGATGAAGTTTTAGCAAAGGCACTTGTATAATGCAAAAGAAGAAAAAATCCACAAAACATATGGGGCCAAAACCACAATATACAAGAAAAGAAATTAAGGGGCCTCGCATTATAGCAGCAAAATATAATACATCCTGTGTAAAAGCAGATCAATATCCTGAAGGGGATACGGTAGAAGTAGCCTTTTTAGGACGCTCTAATGTGGGCAAATCCTCATTGATTAATTCTTTGTGTAATTATCGTGGTCTTGCTCTTGTGAGTGGACAGCCAGGGAAAACAAAGACGATAAACTATTTTGATATTGAATCAAAAGAGGATATTAGTGAAACTGAAGAACGTCGGTACCACTGGTTCTTAGTGGATTTGCCTGGATATGGTTTTGCAAAGACGAATAAAGATAATCGCAATATGTGGTCATCATTTATATCTGATTATATATTGCATTCTGAACGATTAATGTTATTATGCTTGCTTATCGATGGGCGTCATCCAGAGATGCCTATCGACAAAGTGGCGTTTGATTGGCTCGTTGAGGCCGATGTGCCTCTTCAAATCGTGGTGACGAAGGTAGATAAGCTCAATGCTAAAGAGAAATCAGTAAATTTAGCAAAAATTAAAGCTATGTATCCAACTGATTCTCCACCGATTATGTATAGCTCATTGAAACATACGGGCCGTGAGTTATTGCAGCAACGAATTAATCAAGTACTAGTAGGGGAGGAAGCATGAGTAATTCAAACCAATTAGAGATGATGGAACGCATCGCTCTTGATTTAGAGGGTGTTGAACGTGCTCTTGCGTCATCCTTTAACACAGGGTCTGAAGATTTTAATACACTGATTAGACCTTTATCCGAGGCCGGCGGTAAACGTTTGCGCGCGCAATTATGCTTGCTTATTGCCAATGCGGGTACATCGGTAGAGGCGGAACGTATTAAGATTGCAGAAGCTGTAGAAATGTTACATCTAGCGACGTTGATTCATGATGATGTCTTAGATCAAGCGGAAATACGTCGCGGTGAAGAGACAATTCATAAGCACAAAGGCAATAAGGTTGCCATTTTAAGTGGTGACTATTTATTTGCTAAGGCATTTCGTATCGTATCCGAAATGCCACATATGGAATATTTAAAGGTCTTTTCTCATATCATCACCTGTCTTGTGGAAGGTGAATTTATGCAAATGGAAGATGTGTATCGCATTGACCAAGGCATAGATCGATATATGACAAAGACGCAAAAGAAAACAGCCGACTTTATGGAGGGCTGCATGGAACTAGGGGGTCTGTTAGGTGGCTGGTCTAGTGATGAAATTATGTACCTAAAACGATATGGTCATGCGTTGGGGATGGCGTTCCAGATTACCGATGACATTATGGATTATCGCGAAACCTCAGACACGACAGGCAAACCTGTGGGGAATGACCTTCGAGAGGGCTTGTTAACCTATCCATTGCTTAGTATCGTTAATGAAAGCAATCAAAATCAGTTGTTGCAAGATATTAAGAACCTTAATCATGGCGGTAATGAACAAGAGATTATCGATTATGTTATCGCTCAGGGTGGTATAGATAATACATTACGGGTCGCACAACAATATTGTGATGATGCGTTATCTGCATTACAATCTATACGTGATTTTGATGGCAAAGAGTTTTTAGTATTAGCTGTTCAAAATTTAGCAGATAGAAAGGTATAATATGGAGGCCTTCGAACCTAAAGATTTCGAATATCCCATAAAGAAACCTTCATTTGATAGCGTAGTTCGACAAAAGCGTCGGAAACAAGCACAAAAAGCAGAACAAGAGCAATATGCTGTGGTAAATACTGAACAGGAAGAGGGTGCTCCCGAGCCGTTATATACGGAGATGGAACAAAAGATGATGGACGAAGCTGCCAACTTATCGTTGGTAGGTCATCTATCAGAGCTTCGTAGACGTATTATAATTATGGTTGTTGCTATTATCATAGGAACAGGCATTGCCTATTATTATGTAGACGTATTATTAGATATTTTATTGGCCCCTGCAGGCAAGTTATATTACATGCGACCTACAGAAGCCTTCTTTACGTATATGAAGGTATCCATCGTAGGCGGCATAATTTTGGCATCGCCTATCATACTGCATCAAATATGGCTCTTTGTGAAACCAGCATTGACAGTTCGCGAGAAACATCTATCAAACTGGATTTTACCAGTAGCCTTTTTGTTGTTTGTAACAGGTATTTTCTTTTCCTATATCTTAGTGTTGCCTGCTGCGGTTAAGTTCTTTATGGGCTTTGCCACCGATGAATTGCAACCGATGTTTTCCATTGGTCAATATATGGACTTTGTATTGGCCTTTGTACTACCGTTCGGCTTTATATTCGAACTGCCATTGGTCATTATCATTATGGGATATTTTAATTTAATTACATCCCAATTCTTAAAGAAGAAACGCAAAATATTTATTTTGCTTTCCTTTATTATAGGTGCAGTAATTTCACCTACACCGGATATGTTCTCACAAACCATGATTGCATTGCCGATGATATTATTATATGAAACTAGCCTCTTTGTGTTAGCTAAAGTGATGAAACGATAAGTACTTACTTTCAGGAGGAACGATGAAAACCTACGAAAATTTAACCACCTACAATCCTGGTGAAATCGAAAGTAAATGGTATTCCTATTGGGAAAACCAAGGTTACTTTCACGAAGAAGTAGACACTGACAAGGAACCATTTAGCATTGTATTGCCACCTCCAAATGTAACAGGTATGTTGCATATGGGGCATGCACTAGATAATACATTACAAGATATCTTGATTCGTTTTAAACGTATGCAAGGTTACAATGTATTATGGATGCCTGGTACAGATCATGCTGGTATTGCTACACAAATCAAGGTAGAAGAAATGCTCGCTAAAGAAGAGGGCAAATCTCGCTATGATTTAGGTCGTGAAAAATTCGTAGAACGCGTTTGGGAATGGAAGAAAGAATACGGCGATACCATTGTTAAACAAATTCGCAGCTTAGGTGCATCCTGTGACTGGAGCCGTGAACGTTTTACATTGGATGAAGGATACTATCATGCAGTGCGTGAAGTATTTGTAAGCCTTTATGAAAAAGGTTTGATCTATCGCGGCGAACGTATCATCAACTGGTGCCCTCGTTGTGCAACAGCGTTGTCTGATGTAGAGGTAGAACACGAAGATGAACACGGTCATTTATGGCATATTAAATACCCTGTAAAAGGTGAAGAAGGTCGCTTTGTTATCGTTGCGACAACACGTCCTGAAACAATGTTCGGCGACGTAGCGGTAGCAGTAAATCCTGAAGACGACCGTTATAAAGATTTAATTGGTAAAACATTAATTTTGCCATTTGTTAATCGTGAAATTCCTGTTATTGCTGATGACTATGTAGATGCAAGCTTTGGTACAGGTTGTGTAAAAATTACACCAGCCCATGACCCTAACGACTTTGAAATGGGGCAACGTCACAACTTAGAATCCATCGTTGTTATGAACAATGATGCGACAATGAACGAAGGTGCTGGTAAATTTAACGGCATGACACGCGAAGAAGCGCGTAAACAAGTGGTAGCTGAGCTTGATGAATTAGGATTGCTAGAAAAAATCGAAGATCATGACCATGCGGTTGGCCATTGTTCTCGTTGTAAAACGATTATTGAACCAATGGTTTCTAAACAATGGTTCGTAGATATGAAACCTCTTGCAGAGCCAGCATTGAAGGTTGTAAAAGATGGTGACGTTCAATTCGTTCCTGAACGTTTTACTAAAACATATGTAAATTGGCTCGAAAACATCCGCGACTGGACGATTTCTCGTCAATTATGGTGGGGTCATCGTATTCCAGCGTGGTATTGTGATGACTGTGGTGAAACGATTGTTAGCCGTGAAGACATTACAGAATGCCCTCATTGTCATGGACATGTAACACAAGATCCAGATGTGCTCGATACATGGTTTAGTTCTGGTTTATGGCCATTTGCTACCATGGGTTGGCCTAAAGATACAGCAGAGCTTAAACAATGGTATCCAACAAGTGTACTCGTAACTGGTTATGATATTATCTTCTTCTGGGTTGCTCGTATGATTTTCATGGCTCTTGAGTTTGAACATGAAATTCCATTCAAACATGTATTTATTCATGGTCTTGTACGCGATAGCCAAGGCCGCAAGATGAGTAAATCCTTAGGCAATGGTATCAATCCATTAGATGTAATCGGCGAATATGGTGCTGATGCATTGCGCTTTACACTTGTAACAGGTAATACACCGGGCAATGATATGCGTTTCTACATGGAACGTGTAGAAGCAAACCGCAACTTCGCTAATAAAATTTGGAATGCTTCTAAATTCGTTCTCATGAATTTGACGAATTATGATGAAAGTTTCGTTCCTACTGAGGCTGATTTAACATTGGCTGACAAATGGATTGTCGAAAAATACAATGAAACTGTAGCAAGTATTACTGCAAATCTTGATAAATTTGAGCTTGGTGAAGCGGCTAGCTCCGTATATGATTTCATTTGGAATACCTATTGCGACTGGTACATTGAACTTGCAAAACCTCGTTTGTATAGCGATGCTAATGAACGCGATCGTCGTACTGTACAATATTTGCTTGTAACAATCTTGCGTCATATGCTTGAATTGTTGCATCCATTTATGCCATTCGTTACAGAACATATTTGGCAACACTTGCCTCATGAAGGTGAAAGCATTGTGATTGCTAAATGGCCAGAAGCGTTAGCTTTCACAAATCTTACAGAGGCTGCACGTCAAATGGAAATCATGATGGATGCTATTAAAGGTATCCGTAACATGCGCGCCGAAATGAATGTACCTTTGGGCAAAAAAGCCGAAGTTATTGTAGCACCGACTGATGCGTCTATTGCTGAGGCCGTTGCAGAGCATAGCGATTATTTCGTAACACTTGCATGGGCTGAAAAGGTAACTATTCTAGGTGCTGATGATCCAAAACCTGAAAATGCAACCGTAACTGTTGTAAATGGTATGGAAGTATATCTTCTCTTGAAGGATCTTATCGATGCAGATAAAGAAAAAGAACGTATCGAAAAAGAAAAAGGTCAAATGCAAAAAGAAATTGCACGCTTAGAAGGTAAATTGAGCAATCAAGGTTTCCTTGCAAAAGCACCAGAAGCAGTTGTAGCAAAAGAAAAAGAAAAACTAGAAGAATATAAACAAAAGCAACAAGCGTTGTTAGAACGTGAAGAATTCTTAAAAACCTTATAGGAGGTTTATATGACATACGAAGAAGCCTTAACGTATTTAGAAGATACCTCATCCTTCGGTATAAAACCGGGGTTAGAACGTATTCGTGCATTATTGCAAGCGTTGGGGAATCCTGAACGAGATTATAAAATCATTCATGTTACGGGTACAAATGGCAAAGGTTCTGTAACAACCTATATTTCGTATGCTCTATTTACCAGTGGATTACGGGTGGGGCGATTTACATCGCCTCACCTTGAATCTTATACGGAGCGTATAGAAATTAATGATGTTCAAATTAGCAAAGACGCTTTTGGCAATTTGATCGATTGTGTTCGACAAGGCGTAGATAAGATTATTGCTGATGGGGTAGAGCCACCTACGCAATTTGAAATTCTAACGGCCGCAGCATTCCTATTCTTTAAAGAACAAGGTGTAGACTATGCTGTTGTAGAGGCTGGCTTGGGTGGATTACTGGATTCAACGAATGTTGTGACACCAGTGGTTTCCGTTATTACTAATGTTACCCTTGATCATCAAGCGTATTGTGGCAATACGGTTGAAGAGATTGCCAAGCATAAGGCGGGCATTATAAAAGAAGGTGTTCCTGTTGTAACGGCGGCTCAAGAAGGACCATTAAAGGTCATTGAAGAGACAGCTGAAGAAAAACATGCACCATTATATGTGTTTAACAAAAAGTTTGGTATCGATAGCCGTAGTGTAGTGCCTGGTGGGCAATTGATTACGGTCAGTGCTATTGGCGCACCGCCTGCTATGTTATTTACAACGATGGCTGGGATTCATCAATCTGTCAATTTGGCTTGTGCATTACAAGCTGTACGCCTAGTTATGGAACATGATGATGCTATTAGCGAAGAAACAATGCGCGAAGGTTTTGCCCGTGCCACTTGGGCTGGTCGTTTTGAGATTAAAAAAGCTTTGGATCGGACATTCATATTTGATGGTGCCCACAATGCAGCAGGTGCAGAATCTTTCGGTATGACTTACCATGAATTATTTGGAGATACGCCAAAAACAATGGTGATGGCTATTTTGTCAGATAAGGATGAAATGGGGATTATTCACGAAGTTGTAAAACCAAAAGATACAGTCATTGCAGTGGCTGCACCAACACCACGTACAGAGGTGCCAGAGAAATTGGTAGAAACCGTTCGGCAATGTGTGAAAGGGGTAGTGGCACAGACAGAAGATTCTGTGAGCAGTGCTCTTGATTTAGCATTACAATCGACACAAGATGGAGACATCATTGTTGTGTGTGGATCATTATATATTCTTGGCGAAGCTCGCGGCTGGTTACAAAACCGTATGAGCCACTAGGTAATCATTATGGATCACTCATTATTTCCAACGGAAACAAAGTTGAAGTTTTATATTGAACGACTTATTTATGGTGTGGCTATTGCCATGCCACTACAACCGATGGTAGGGGATGTGCTCTTGTGGTTGGCCGTTGGGCTTGCCATTGTCGATTTAATACGAAGTCATAGTCTTAGCTTGCCTACGGGATGGCTATCGTGGACGGTTATGTTTTTTGTCCTTTGGACGGGCGTATCAGCTGCCCTTTCCGATAATGCGCAATGGGCTTTGACAAGTTGGTTTTATCAGATTGTGGCCGGTGGCGGTATCTATTATTTAGTACGTACCTATATTAGTACGCCAAAACAGTGGCGTTATTTTCTTCAATGTACATTGGGAACGGCGATTCTCGTTTGTTGTATAGGTGCTTATGAATATATTTTTATTCCTAATCATCATATAAAAGAATGGGTTGATGCCATCCAATTTCCAAAATTGATGCGACGCATGTCGTCAACATTGACGAATCCCAATCTGTTGGGCGCTTACTTATTGATGATTCTAAGCGTTAGTATTAGCTATTTATTGGTTTACTGGAAGGGCTTATCCGATAAAATCTTATCGGAGGAATATAAGAAACAAATCTACATGATGATTCCCATAGCATTAATACTTTTTGTTACCATGCTATTAACGTATTCACGTGGCATATGGATCAGTTTTGGTGCCATGATTATTTACTGGGGAATTTTTGTAGAACGCCGTTTATTATTATCCTTGTTAGCAATCCCCATTATTCTATATTTTTATGATGGAGAAATTGCTACTCGTCTTTGGTCTATATTCCAAGGTCATGATACATCGGCTGATTTACGATGGGCCTTGTGGGATAGCACGATGTACATTGTTCGTGAAAATCCTGTGTGGGGGATTGGGTGGAATACATTTTACTTAGTATATCCAGAATATAATTATTATATTCAAGGTCCTAATGTATTGATGTATCACGCTCATAATTTATACCTTAATATGTTGGCTGAAATAGGCATACCAGGACTTATCTCCTTTATAACTGTATTAATAGGTCATGTGGTTACCTCTATACGTCTAAAAGGTGATGTGTTCCGTAAGGCTGCCTCCATCGGTGTCGGTGCTTTAGCAGTTGGTGTTCTTGTGAGCGGTTTGTCTGATTTTGAATTATATAGTCACCAAGTAACGATTACATTCTGGTTATTGCTAGGATGGGTAGGTGCTTTTGTGAAAGTTCAACAAAATCAGACTAAAATCAATCATAATTAAAACGCATCGAAAAAAATCGAAATTGTTGTGTTATGTATAATAAGAATTAGAATAAGAGTGAATTGAAGAGAATCTATATATTGTATAGAAATTCTTCGATTCACTCTTTTTTAACTATATATATGAAATTATAAAAATATATCTATAATTCCTGAGAGTTATAACGATGTGAATTTAATTTATCCTAAAAATGGAAAATCCATGACTTTTAGTCATAATGACCCATAAATATGTGACAAAAAATACATTTTATGCATATAAGTTGACAATGCGATTGTAAAAGCATACGATGAAGTTGGTTTAAGGAACGGTTTAGACCAAGAGATTGATCAACTGTCGTTTAACAAGGTGATTTTAAGGAGATGGTACGATGATAGACATCAAAGATCGCGTTAAAAATGCGGCCCTCCAAGGCAAAATTGTCACAGCTTATGAAGCAGCTCAAATGATTAACCACAATGATAAAGTTGGTATTTCCGGCTTTACTCCATCTGGTTATGCAAAAGCTGTACCATTGGCTTTGGCTGAACGAATGGAAAAAGAACCATTCAAAATTGATTTATGGACAGGTGCTTCCGTAGGTGATGAAGCCGACGGTGCATTAACACGTGCACATGGTATTAACCGTCGTTTCCCTTATCAAACAAATGGGGATACACGCAAAGCTTTAAATAGCGGCGACATTAAATACATTGATATGCACTTAAGTACAATGGCGCAAAATGTACGCTATGGTTTCTTTGGTGATTTAGATGTAGCTATCGTAGAAGTTTGTCAAATCAATGAAGATGGCTCTTTAGTACCTACAACATCTGTTGGTAACTCTCCAACATTTGTTAGCCAAGCTAAAAAAGTTATCGTAGAAGTAAACGTATCTCAACCATTATCTTTGGTTGGTATGCATGATATCTACGAACCACTTGATCCACCATATCGCAAACCAATTCCATTGGAACATGCTGGTGATCGTATTGGTACTGATGCAATTCCTTGTGACCCAGACAAAATCATTGCAGTAGTTCCTTGTGATGTTCCTGATACTACAAGACCTTTGGCACCTATCGATGATGATGCAAAAGCAATGAGTCAACACCTTATCAAATTCTTTGAACAAGAAATCGGTGAAGGTCGTTTACCTGAAAACTTGCTTCCATTGCAATCTGGCGTAGGTTCTGTAGCAAATGCAGTAATCAGCGGATTGGCTCAAGGCCCATTCAAAGATTTGTCCATTTATACAGAAGTAATCCAAGATGGTATGTTTGACTTAATCGATGCAGGTAAAGTAACTGTATGTTCCGGTACTGCATTAAGTCCTTCTCCAGATGGGTTGAAACGTTTCTATAATAACATCGATGAATATCGTAAAAAGATTATTCTTCGTCCACAAGAAATTTCTAACAACCCTGGTATTGCTCGCCGTATTGGTGTCATTGCCATGAATACCGCTATCGAATTTGATATTTTTGGCAATGTAAACTCTACTCATATTATGGGTAGCAAAATGATGAACGGTATTGGCGGATCTGGTGACTTTGCACGTAGTGCATATCTCACTATTTTCTGTACTAATTCCGTTGCAAAAGGTGGCGACATCAGTTCTATCGTTCCATATGTATCTCATGTGGATCACCCAGAACATGACACTATGATTTTCTGTACAGAACAAGGTGTTGCTGACTGCCGTGGTTTGAGCCCAGTGGAAAGAGCTCGTTTGATCATTGAAAAATGTGCTCACCCAGACTACAAACCAATGTTAACTGAATACCTCGAAAAAGCACTCGCTGCAACTAAGAATGCCCATACACCAATGTTGCTCGACGAAGCTCTTTCTTGGCATAAACGCTTCACAGAAACTGGAAGCATGAAAAAATAACCTGTTTTTTTAGGAGGATGATGAAAACATGGCTTACGAAAACCTTAAAGCCCAAATTGCTGAGTACAATAAACTTTGTGACGAAAAGTGTGTAAAAACTCCAGAACGTCAAAACTTGAAATACAACCGCGTGTATACACCAGTTGATATTGAAGGCTTTGATTATGAACGTGATTTGGGTATGCCTGGTGAATATCCATATACTCGTGGCGTACAACCTACAATGTACCGTGGTCGTTTCTGGACTATGCGTATGTATGCTGGTTTCGCGACAGCTGAAGAATCTAACAAACGTTACCGTTACCTTATCGAATCCGGTGCAACTGGTCTTTCCTGTGCATTCGACTTACCTACACAAATCGGCTATGACTCTGATGACGTTATGGCTGAAGGCGAAGTTGGTAAAGTAGGTGTAGCGATTGACTCCTTGGCAGATATGGAAATCTTGTTCAACGGCATCGACCTTGGCAAAGTATCCACTTCCATGACAATCAACGCTCCAGCATCCGTTTTGTTGGCAATGTATATCGCAGTAGCTGAAAAACAAGGCGTACCTTCCACAGAATTGAAAGGTACAATTCAAAATGATATTTTGAAAGAATACGCAGCTCGTGGTACTTACATTTTCCCTCCAAAACCATCCATGCGTTTGATCACTAATATCTTTGAATATTGCTCTCAATACGTTCCAAAATGGAATACAATTTCCATTTCCGGTTACCATATCCGTGAAGCAGGTTCCACAGCAGCACAAGAAATCGCATTTACAATTGCTGATGGTATCGCATATGTAGAAGCAGCTTTGAAAGCTGGTCTTGATGTTGATACATTCGCTGGTCGTCTTTCCTTCTTCTGGAATGCTCATAACAATGTACTTGAAGAAGTTGCTAAATTCCGCGCATCCCGTCGTTTATGGGCAACTATCATGAAAGAACGTTTTGGTGCTAAAAAACCAAAATCCATGATGCTTCGTGTACATACTCAAACAGCTGGTTCCATGTTGACTGCACAACAAGTTGATAACAACATCGTTCGTGTTGCTCTTCAAACTGCAGCTGCTGTAATGGGCGGTACTCAATCCTTACATACAAACTCCCGTGACGAAGCATTGGCTCTTCCTACAGAAGCATCTGTACAAGTAGCTCTTCGTACACAACAAATCGTGGCTTACGAATCTGGTTTAGCAGACGTAGTTGACCCATTGGGCGGTTCCTACTATGTAGAAGCTATGACTAACGCTATCTATGACGAAGCTATGGCTTACATCAAGAAAATTGATGAAATGGGCGGCGCTGTAGTAGCAATCGAAAAAGGCTACATCCAAAAAGAAATCCAAGAATCCGCTTACAAATGGCAAATGGAAGTTGAATCTGGCTTGCGCACAATCGTTGGCGTAAACAAATTCCAAGTTGAAGAAGAAGCTCCAAAAGACTTGCTTCGCGTAGACGCTTCCGTAGGTGTAAACCAATCTAAGAAAACTCAAGCAGTTCGCGCTAACCGCGATCAAGCAGCAGTTGACAAAGCTTTAGCTGATTTGAAAGCTGGCGCAGCTGACGAAAACGTTAACTTGATGCCATTAATTCTTGCAGCAGTTAAAACATATGCTACTTTGGGTGAAATTTGTAATGTATTGCGCGAAGTATTCGGTGAATACCAAGCTCATTCCACATTATAATATCGGCTAATTTCGGAGGTAATTATCATGGCAGAAAAACGTATTAGAGTAATCGTAGCAAAACCAGGTCTTGATGGTCATGACCGTGGTGCAAAAGTTGTAGCACGCGCACTTCGCGATGCTGGTTTCGAAGTAATCTACACAGGTCTTCGTCAAACTCCAGAACAAATCGTAGAAGCAGCACTTTCTGAAGACGTTAATGTAGTTGCATTATCCCTTCTTTCCGGCGCTCACAACACATTGTTCCCTAAAATTGTTGAACTTTTGAAAGAAAAAGGCATGGGCGATGTATTAGTAATCGGCGGTGGCGTTATTCCTGATGCTGATATTCCTGGCTTGAAAAAAGCTGGCGTAGCAGCTGTATTCACACCTGGTACTCCAACTGGTGATATCGTAGACTTCATCAAGGAAAACGTAAAATAATTAACTGGGCAAGAGAGGGGCTCAACTGGAATGGTTGGCTCCCCTCTATTCCCATATTCTAAGATAGGTGGTGAGGCGAATGGATTTAGTTAAAGGCCTCTTTGAAGGCTCAAGACTAGCCTTAGCACGGTCCATCACTGCTGTAGAAAACGAGTATGAAAATGCCATCGATATTATGAAGGCAATTTACCCTAAAACGGGTAATGCACGTATTCTCGGTATAACTGGTGCCCCTGGTGCTGGTAAAAGTACTTTGACAGATAAGGTTGTTAAACATTATCTAGATCAAGGTAAAAAAATCGGCATCGTTGCCATCGACCCAACAAGCCCATTCTCTGGTGGTGCTATCTTGGGGGACCGTATTAGAATGAATGATTTGACATTAAATGAAAATGTATTCATTCGAAGCATGGGGACGCGTGGTAGTCTAGGTGGTTTATCCAAAAAGACTGCAGACGTTGTAAAATTAATGGATGCCTTTGGCATGGACTTGATTATCATTGAAACAGTAGGCGTAGGTCAATCTGAAGTAGATATCGTAAAAAATGCAGATACTACATTGGTTGTTCTTGTTCCTGGTCTCGGTGATGATATCCAAGCTATTAAAGCGGGTATTCTTGAAATCGGCGATGTATTTGCTATCAATAAAGCTGACCGAGATGGTTGCGATCGTTTGAATGTTGAAATTGAAATGATGCTTGACCTAGATTCTCGTGAAGTAAAATGGCGCCCACCAATTAAGCGCACAATTGCTAGTAAAGACCAAGGCGTAGATGAACTTATCGAAGCCTTAGATGAACATTTTGAGTATCTTGAAGATTCCGGTGAATTGGAATCTCGTCGGGCAGAACGTACTCGCGATGAAATCATCGCAATGATTAATGAACAAATTGGTCGTTATGTAGCTGATAAAATCATTACAAGCGACGAATTTAATAGCCAAGTGGCAGCTGTTAATGAACGCGAAAGCGATCCATACACAGTTGTTAACGGCGTAATGACAAACGTGCTAAAGTAGACGGCGACTACATAGCATTAGAGATTTAGCCTTATAAAGGAGATAATCGAAATGGCTTTTAAAGTATTACAAGTGGATCACATCGGTATTGGTGTTAATGATTTAGCAGCAACTAAAGAATTTTACAAAAATGCTTTGGGAATTCAACATCTTCCTGAAGATGAAGTAGTAGAAGAACAAAAAGTAAAAGTATCCTTCTTCCCATGCGGCGATGCTGAATTAGAATTCTTGGAAACTACTACTCCAGACGGCCCTATCGGTAAATTCATCGAAAAAAATGGCGGTCGTGATGGTATCCAACACGTTGCTTTGCGTGTAGATAATATTGAAAATGCTATTGCTGATCTTATGGCGAAAGGTATTCGTATGATTGACGAAAAACCTCGTTATGGTGCTGGCGGTTCCTCTATTGCATTCGTTCATCCTAAAGCTACAGGTGGCGTATTACTTGAACTTTGTCAACGAATGAAATAAAATATTATTGTAACAAGTTTTTATGGAGGTGCTGACATGCAAACAGTGCAAGAAAAAATTGAGTTGTTGCACGAAAAACTAGCAAAAGTTAAAGCTGGTGGCGGTGAAAAACGCGTTGAGAAACAACATTCTCAAGGTAAAATGACTGCTCGTGAACGTTTGGCTAAATTATTCGATGACAACTCTTTTGTTGAACTTGATCAATTCGTTAAACATCGTTGTGTTAACTTCGGTCAAGACAAAAAAGAATTACCAGGCGAAGGTGTAGTAACTGGTTATGGTACTATCGATGGTCGTTTGGTATATGCATTCGCACAAGACTTCACTGTAGAAGGTGGTTCTCTTGGTGAAATGCACGCTGCTAAAATCGTTAAAGTACAACGTTTAGCAATGAAAATGGGTGCTCCTATCGTTGGTATCAATGATTCCGGCGGGGCTCGTATTCAAGAAGCTGTAGATGCTCTTGCTGGTTACGGTAAAATTTTCTTTGAAAATACAAATGCATCTGGCGTTATTCCACAAATTTCCGTAATCATGGGACCATGTGCAGGCGGTGCTGTATATTCTCCAGCATTGACTGACTTCATCTACATGGTTAAAAACACATCTCAAATGTTCATCACTGGTCCTGCAGTTATTAAATCTGTAACTGGTGAAGAAGTAACAGCTGAAGATCTTGGTGGCGCAATGGCTCACAACTCTGTGTCTGGTGTTGCTCACTTCGCAGCTGAAAATGAAGATGATTGCATCGCTCAAATCCGCTACTTGTTAGGTTTCTTACCTTCTAACAACATGGAAGATGCTCCATTGGTAGATACAGGTGATGACCCAACTCGTGAAGATGAAGGCTTAAACAGCTTGTTACCTGATAACAGCAACATGCCTTACGACATGAAAGATGTTATCGCAGCTACTGTAGATAATGGCGAATACTATGAAGTACAACCATTCTATGCTACAAACATCATTACATGCTTCGCACGTTTTGATGGTCAATCTGTTGGTATCATTGCTAACCAACCTAAAGTAATGGCTGGTTGCTTGGACATCAACGCATCTGATAAATCTTCCCGTTTTATCCGTTTCTGTGATGCTTTCAATATTCCAATCGTTAACTTCGTTGACGTTCCTGGTTTCTTGCCTGGCACAAATCAAGAATGGGGCGGTATCATTCGTCATGGTGCTAAAATGTTGTATGCTTACTCTGAAGCAACAGTACCAAAAATTACTGTTATCACTCGTAAAGCATACGGTGGTTCTTACCTCGCTATGTGTTCCCAAGATTTGGGCGCTGATCAAGTATACGCTTGGCCTACATCCGAAATCGCTGTAATGGGTCCTGCTGGTGCAGCTAACATCATCTTCAAAAAAGATGAAGATAAAGACGCTAAAACAGCTAAGTACGTAGAAGAATTCGCAACTCCTTACAAAGCTGCAGAACGTGGCTTCGTTGATGTTGTAATCGAACCAAAACAAACTCGTCCAGCTGTTATCAATGCGTTGGCTATGCTTGCAAGTAAACGTGAAAACCGTGCTCCAAAGAAACATGGTAATATTCCATTATAATTCGATTCGGTAATCATATCATCGAATTTGGGAGATACCTTTCTTTATTTATTTTTTAGAAAGGGGAATGATTATGGAAGGACAAGCAGTTACTACCAATCCCTGGTTAATCATGGCCATTAATATGACAGTTGTATTTGTTGTGTTGATTCTTTTAGGCGTTTTGATGACAATCGTTCATTTGATTGACCCTACGAAAAAGAAAAAAGAGGCACCGGCAAGTGCTCCTGTTGCAGCTCCTGCAGCTACTCCAGTGGCTACACCAAGTGCATCTGCTCAAAATGAGGATGAAGTAGTAGCAGCTATCGTGGGTGCCATTGTGGCGATGGGGTACTCATCTGAACAAATTGCATCTATTCGACCTACAGCAACTAGTGCTAAATGGCGCTTGGAAGGTCGTTTAAGCGGTAGAAATTAATATTTTTTTAGGAGGCATTTGTCATGAGCAATGCTACAAAAGCTAACGGTAAGGCACCATCTCAAGATGTTGTTGCAGTTATCGTTGGCGCATTAGCGGCAATGGGTTATTCCGCTGATCAAATCGCGCATATCCGTCCAATCGTAAGCTACAATTGGAAAATGGAAGGTCGCTTACGCGGTAATCGATAAGATTAACGTTTTTAGGTAATCGATAGGATTATCAGAACTATATGTGTAAATGAAATTTAAGTATTGTGTAGATATACACATTTTGGAGGAATTTAAGATGAAAAAATTCAACGTTACAGTAAATGGCACAGCATATGATGTAGAAGTTAATGAAGTAAAAGCTGCAGCTCCTGCAGCAGCTCCTAAAGCAGCTCCAGCAGCAGCTCCTAAAGCAGCTCCTGCACCAGCACCAGCTCCAGCTGCAGCAGCAGCTCCAGTTCCAGCAGGTGCTGAAACTGTAAAAGCTCCAATGCCTGGTAAAATCCTATCTGTAGCAGTATCCGCTGGTCAAGCAGTTAAAAAAGGCGAAACTTTGTTGATTCTTGAAGCTATGAAAATGCAAAACGAAATCGCAGCTCCTCATGATGCTGTAGTTGCAGAAGTTCGCGTAGCTGCTAACCAAACTGTATCCACTGGCGATGATATGGTTGTTCTTGGCTAATACCAAGTGTTGTCTTATGGCGCGGCTGCGCCGCGTCATATAACAATTTAATATTTGTGAAAGGGGAACGCATATGGAGGCTTTTGCTGTTGCGATTCAATCTGTTATAAATGATAGCGGGTTCCTCGCATTTACAACATACAATGCTATTATGATTCTTGTAGGTTTGATCCTATTGTATTTAGCATTTGCTAGAGAGTTTGAACCATTATTGTTGGGTCCGATTGCGTTTGGTTGTGTACTTGCTAATATCCCTCGTAACGGCTTCGAAGAAGGCGTTATGGCGCTTATTAGTGCTGGTATCTCTCAAGAAATCTTCCCACCTCTAATTTTCCTTGGTGTAGGTGCAATGACTGACTTTGGTCCGCTTATTGCTAACCCTAAAACATTGTTGTTAGGTGCTGCTGCACAAATCGGCGTATTCGTTGCGTTAGGTGGCGCTATGATGCTCGGCTTTACAGCTCAAGAAGCTGCAGCTATCGGCATCATCGGTGGTGCAGACGGTCCTACATCTATCTACTTAGCTACTAAACTAGCTCCTCATTTATTAGGTGCTATCGCGGTTGCCGCATATTCTTATATGTCCTTGGTACCGTTGATTCAACCACCTGTAATGAAATTATTCACTACGCAAAAAGAACGTGAAATTGTAATGGAACAATTGCGTGAAGTTACACGTTTTGAAAAAATCGTATTCCCAATCGTTGCAACAATCTTCATTTCTTTATTGCTTCCTTCCATTACATCCCTTTTAGGTATGTTGATGTTAGGTAACTTGTTCCGTGAATCTGGTGTAACTGAACGTTTGTCCGATACATCTCAAAATGCGTTGATCAATACTGTTACTATCTTCTTAGCAACTGGTACTGGTTTAACAATGAGTGCGGAACACTTCTTAAGTTTGCAAACTCTCCTTATCATCTGCTTAGGTTTGATTGCATTCATCGGTGGTACAGCTGGTGGCGTATTATTTGGTAAATTAATGAGCTTAGTTGATGGTGGTAAAACAAATCCACTTATTGGTTCTGCTGGTGTATCCGCAGTTCCTATGGCAGCTCGTGTATCCCAAGTAGTAGGTGCTAAAGCTAACCCAGCAAACTTCTTGCTCATGCATGCCATGGGTCCTAACGTAGCTGGTGTAATCGGTACAGCAGTAGCAGCAGGTACAATGCTTGCTATGTTGTCCAGCCACTAATAGTTTAATAATTATTCACCAAGGTGTGCCATTTTAGGTACACCTATTGGTGAATAAAAAATCCCCTGTATCGTATGTAAACATGCAGAAAAGGGGTATATTAGCAATAAATGCTTTGTCAGATCGGTCATTATGTGATGAGCAAGAATTTCACTAAATAACCTTCTAGTGCTTTCAAAATAGTAGAGGTGGTCATCTTGTTATCAATTGAATTAAAAATACTGATTTGTTTCGTATGGGCATTTATTGTTTTTTTAGTTACTGCACTGATTATTGGTGTTGAACGCAAATCACAATGGTTCCAAAGAAGAACTAAATATTCTTGGTTTAATCGCCGAGGATTTCTAGGAGAAGCATTACTTTTTGGTTATCCCAAAACTATAGAGGGATATGGGGTTACATTTTTAATGGCTTGTGCTATTAGTATCGTAGGCTATGTTTTATACCTCATATAACTACAATCAGTGCATTTCTCTGAAGGGAGATGATGATGTATGGGTGCTGCAGAACAAACCTTAATCGTCCTTGCAGTCATGGCTGTTTTATTCGTTACGGAAATTATTCCTTTAGCTATCACTTCTTTAGGCGGTGCAATTGCCCTTGGCCTTATGGGGATTATTACTCCTAAGGTTGTATTCTCTGGTTTATCTGATAGTACAGTTGTGTTGTTCGCCGGCATGTTCGTTGTTGGTGCTGCGTTATTCTACACAGGTTTAGCTCAAAAGATTGGTGAAACCGTAGTTTCCCATGCAGGCACTAGTGAAAATGGTTTGATGCTTGCCATCATGGTTGTTACTGCAACTATGTCTGCATTTTTATCTAACACTGGTACAACAGCTGCATTACTTCCAGTAGTTGTAGGTATCTGTGCTGTTGCGAAGATTCCTGCTTCTCGTCAATTGATGCCTTTAGCATTTGCTGCTGGTATTGGTGGTATCATTACAATGGTTGGTACACCACCAAACATCATTGTAAGTGGTACATTGACTAAATTTGGTGAACAACCATTTGGGTTCTTCGAATTTGCTTGGATCGGTATTCCTTTGACTATCGCTACTATTATTTTCATGATGTTAATTGGTAAGCATTTGCTTCCTAAACATGAAATTCAAGATGCTGGCGACGTTGAACAAGAAGTAGCTGCTGAAGATATTTCTAACGATCCTAAGAAACAATTATATTCTGGTCTTATTCTTTTAGGCGTAATCATCGCTATGATTTTAGGTGACTTCCTAAAAGGCTATGGTATTAACTTACCATTGAGCATGGTTGCCGTTATTGGCGCAATGCTTTGCGTATTGACTGGTTGCTTGAACGAAAAACAAGCTTATACATCCATTGACTGGGTTACAATCTTCTTATTTGCAGGTATGATGCCAGTGGCAACTGCACTAGATCAATCTGGTGCAGGTAAAATGATTGCTAATGCAGTTATCGGTATTATGGGTTCTGACCCTAGCCCTTACTTTGCAACAGCAGTATTGTTTATTTTGTCTTGTGTTATGACTCAATTTATGTCTAACACAGCATCTTGTGCATTGTTGGCTCCTATCGGTATCTCCATTGCTCAAGGTATGCATGCTGACCCTCATGCCGTATTGATGGCTATCGGTGTTGCTGCATCTTGTGCATTCGGTACACCTGTAGGTACACCTCCAAATACATTAGTACTTGGCCCTGGTCAATACAAATTTACTGATTATGTAAAAGCCGGCGTTCCATTGATTTTAGTTTGCTTCGTAGTAAGCTTAATTATTATCCCAATGGTATGGCCATTCTTCCCTGGTAAATAATAGGGAATAGGTTACTCTACTATACAAGCACACACGAGGTCGAATCGTAAGATTCGGCCTCGTTTTTTATGATTTTAGCCTATATGATTTTAATATAGATTACATATAAGTGTAATCAAAAGCAATATGAATTAAACTAATTTGCATGATTAATTTTACACAATTGACTACATCGAAAAAAATATGATATAGTATATTGTGTAAGATATAATAATGTAATGTTGAATATGGAGGTTATCTATGACAAAAGAAAGATTTAACATGTTAGTTGGTTCTATTGGTGCATTTATTGGTGTATTTGTATTTTTAGCCTATATCCCACAAATAATTGCTAATCTTCATGGTCAACCTAGTCAACCATGGCAACCATTATTTGCAGCAGTATCCTGTTTGATCTGGGTATTATATGGTTGGACAAAATCACCTAAACGTGATTATATTTTAATCGTACCAAACCTTGCAGGCGTTATTTTAGGTACACTAACATTCTTAACATCTTTCTAAGTGCTATAAGAAAAAAATAGTATTATTGTTATATAGTGAATAATAGTAAAGATATTACTTTACTTTATAAATATAAATGAGGTCGAATCGTATGATTCGGCCTTTTTTAGAGTGAAGTTTATATGTTAGATTAAAATATAGATAAGCGTTAAATCTGTTGTAATAAAAAAATAGTTTTTATGATAATAAATATTGATAATTGAATTCCTAGTATAATAGTACGTATTTTGATAAAAATGATAATTTGTGCATTCTCAATTATTGAAAGATATATTTAAATATATAAATGAAAAGAAATATCAAAATTATGATAAACATAGACTTTATATGATAAAAAGGAACAATTATTATGCAAAATAATATACAAAACTTTATCATTTTCGTTTGACTTTCAATTATTATTGTGTGATAATGAGAACAGAAGTTAAGGCAAGTGCCTTTTTAAATGATAATAATAAGTTTTCTTTTATAATGTTCCTATGGAGGTTTATCATGAGAGTTATTGCTGATGGTTGCATTAAATGTGGTTCTTGCGCATCTGTTTGCCCAGTTGCTGCTATTTCTGAAGGCGAAACTAAATACGAAATCAACGATACTTGCATCGACTGCGGTTCTTGCGAATCCGTTTGCCCAGTATCTGTAATTTCCGCTGAGTAATCACAAATAAAATACGCCCCTCATTGAGGGGCTTTTTATTTTGCCTAAAATCATGTAACTTAGTATAATAGGACTATTAAGATATATATTATTAAAAGGGAGTATAACTTGTTTTATTTTATTGCAATCATTTGGCTTGTATTGGATCAAGCTTCTAAATATTATGTGATGAACCATTTTGCTCTTGGTGAATCACTACCGGTTATTCACAATGTATTCCATCTTACGTATATTATTAATCGCGGTGCAGCCTTTGGCATGTTGACGAATCAGCGGTGGTTCTTTTTAGCCGTTGCTTTCGTATTAATTATCGTATATGGCTTCTATCGTAAACGTGTTAATAATGGTCCACTTTCATTACGAGTAGGAACGGCATTGTTGATTGCGGGAGCCATAGGTAATGGCATAGATCGATATGTACTACATGGGGTAGTGGACTTTTTTGATTTTAGAATTTGGCCTATTTTTAATATTGCGGATATTGGTATATGTGTAGGCGTTGTATGTGTCATATATTATTTACTAACATCTGAACATGAGGAGAAATAGATGAACGAATATAAAGTATCTTTGGAACAAGAGGGAAAGCGTCTTGATGTATTTCTGACGGATGTGATGGAAGGTTCTCGTAGTTATATCCAGAGTCTTATTAAATCTGGTCATGTTTTGGTAAACGGCAAGGTTAGTAAGGCTAACTTACGCCTTAATGCAGATAGCACTATTTCTGTAGATATTCCAGAACCAGAATCGGTAGAAATTTTACCAGAGGATATTCCTGTTGAATATCTTTATGAAGATCATGATATTATTATCGTCAACAAGCCTCGTGGCATGGTTGTACATCCAGCAATTGGTAATTACTCAGGAACGCTAGTGAATGCTTTGCTTTACCATTGTAAGGACTTATCTGGTATTAATGGTGAAATTCGCCCTGGCATCGTACATCGTTTAGATAAGGATACATCTGGTGTCATGATGGCTGCTAAAAATGATGCAGCTCATATTGGTTTAGCTGAACAGGTGAAAGCACACAGTGCTAAACGAACATATTTAGCTCTCGTTCAAGGCAATATCGTGGAGGAAAAGGGGATTATTAAGGCTCCTATCGGTAGACATCCTAAAGACCGTATGAAAATGGCTGTAGTGTTTGAAAACAGCAAGGAAGCAGTGACTCATTTTAAAGTGTTAGAACGTTATGGATATCATACATTAGTGGAATGTGTGTTAGAGACGGGACGCACTCATCAAATTCGCGTTCACTTTGCTCATATTGGACATCCAGTTGTTAACGATCCTTTTTATGGATATCGCCGCATGGACTTCCCTATAGAGGGACAAGCACTTCATTCTCATACATTGGATGTGGTGCATCCAATTACAGGTGAACCTATGCATTTTGAAGCACCTGTACCGGAGGACTTTCAAAATTGTATCGCCTTCGCAAAGGAATATAGAGAACGTAGATAAGGGATAAGACTATGGAAACAAAACGTATTTTAATGGATGGAGACGCCATTAGACGTGCCATTAGACGTATTAGTCATGAAATATTAGAACGTAATAAGGGGCTTTCAAATGCAGTTATTGTTGGTATTGAACGACGTGGCGTTATGCTAGCTAAACGATTGCAAAGTGAAATTGAAGCTATTGAAGGCCTTCGTATTGAGTGTGAACCTTTAAATGTGGCCATGTATCGCGATGATCGGGATACGCGACCTAAGGAAGGGAATCCTTGCTCAATTGATACTACAGAAAAAACCATTATCTTAGTAGATGATGTTTTGTATACAGGTCGTACCATTCGTGCTGCTTTAAATGCATTGATGACATCTGGTCGTCCTAAATCTATTCAACTAGCAGTATTGGTAGATCGAGGCCATCGAGAATTGCCTATACGCGCTGATTATGTGGGGAAAAATATCCCTACGTCTCATTTGGAAAAGGTACGCGTACAGGTTCAAGAATTAGATGGATCTGATGGCGTAACTATCGAACAATAATAGGTAGATATAACAAATCGACATATGAAAAGACTCGACGTACATGGTCGAGTCTTTTTGGTAGGGGAATAACATGATAAGGCTATATTGTCATAAACTATATTTCAATATATTGTGGAGAATAGCGAAAATCTTCGTGCCCAGTGCGCGCCCTAGGGGCTTTAAAACTATAAGCCTGTAGATCAGTAGCCTTCGTATCGATTTCCATCATTCGGCGACCAAAATCGGAAACTATGGTTGATGCTTTAGCCCATTTTTGAATAAGCGGAATGCTCGGTGTATTGTGCTTTAACCACGTGCGACCGCGCTGATTAAATGCTAATAATCGCGCGTATTGAGGACCTAGTATATGAGCTTCTTGTAATATTGGCTTAGTGATTTGTAGCGCAGTATAGGCTGCCATGCGACGTAGTCTTGCATAGGTATAGCGTTTTGTCTTTATCTCTTCCAGTGCGTGCGTCCAGCTTACTTGCTGCATAGCCTTGTGCCAACGATGCTCAATGCCTTCCGTAAAATCTCCATATGTTTCTAATTCTGCAGCTGAAAGTAAGCGATTGAGGCCATGCAGAATATCATTGTATCTTTCGTAGTCCACATAGACATCATGTGCTATGATTTTGTGCATATCATCTATGATAGTATGTGGTACATAGGCATCGATGGTTGTGCCTTCTACGAGTGCCTTACGTAATGCGGTTCCAGAAGGAAAATCTTGGCCTTGAGACAGGGTAGGACTATGATGTGATGATTGTCTAGTAATGGGAATGACCATAAGATTAGTAAAATATCGCTGGGCAGCGCGAATATATTCAAGGCCTAGTAATGAGTTTGGCGCATTGTCAATGAGTTCTCCATTTGGTACATACTTAGCAATCACTTGGCGTAATGCCGTACCATAAGAAATACCGGTTTTTATATGGTGTTGAATGGCATCTTGCCCTTGCGGCGTATTTATAAATTCGGCGGCTGTGTGCAATATGGCATTATCATCAAGCTCAGAGCCAAAGGAAATGCTATGAATGTGTATCGCTTTCATAAGTCGCACCGCACCGGTACAAAATAGTTCTGCACTGCCTAGAGAATAGACCGTAGGTAATTCGATAACGACGTCGGCACCACCATGAATAGCCCATCGAGCACGGTCGAATTTGCTAAAATACGCAGGCTCGCCCCGCTGTACAAAGGAACCGCTCATTATGGCGATACGCAATGCATCAGGATAGGTAGTACGTAATGTATGTAATTGATGCGCATGGCCGTTGTGAAACGGATTGTATTCACAAATAATACCGATTGATTTCATCGTAGTTCCTTTCATAGGTTTATTTTCTATTATTATATAATAAATTAAAGAATTTATATAATGGGTGGCATGTGTAATGTATGGAATTTTTGGCCTTCTTGTTAGGAATTATAGAATTTCTTGTGAAAGTACTAGAATGGGAGGCGGTGTAATGGTATAATTATCTGTGAATTCTGATTTGACGTGAGGTGATTTGATGAAAGTACAGTGGAAACGAGCGTTACAGACCATCGTGTTAGGTACATCCTTATTGGCTTTAGCCGGATGTGGTTCTGATAATGTGATGGATATATATAGCTTTGGTAATCAAGTCATTCGTTCCGGTCAATCGGAAGTGACTGTAGCCTTGCCATATGAAATGGGGAAAACATCAGAAACGACGAGTGTTGATGGATATCCTATGGATGCGTATGGTAGCCTAAGCCAACATATGTTGATTTCTGTAGAGGCCCGTCAACCGGCACCGAATAAAGCGTTGCCAACGGTTGCACAGTTTGTGGATCAAAAGAAATCTGAATATGCAAAATTGGGTGCTACTGTTAATGTGGAATCTATCGATTTAAATGGGGTGCAAGCACAGCTCATTACCGGTGATTTTTACGTTAACAAAATTAAAACTAGTTTCTCTCAATATGTCTTTATGGATAAGGGCGTATTGTGGAATATAACCTATAGATATCCTACGGATGATCAAATAGGCGCTGATATCAGCAAACAAATTAAAGATAAGATTTACGTTACGCAAAAGAAAGAGGGTTAATCAATGAACGTATTAGTAGTTAACTGCGGTAGTTCTTCCTTGAAATATCAATTACTTGATATGACAAACGAAACTGAATTGGCGAAAGGTTTATTTGAAAAGATCGGTGATCAAGACGCTATCTTCACTCATAAACGTCCAAACGCAGACAAATTAGAACGCGTTGAACCAATTTTGAATCACAAAGAAGCATTACGCATCTTGCTCGACATCTTAGTTGATCCTGAATTTGGTGTTATCAAATCTATGGATGAAATCGATGCAGTAGGTCACCGTGTAGTACATGGTGGTGAAAAATTCGCTGATTCCGTATTGATTACACCTGCAGTAATGGAAGCTTTGGAAGAATGTTCATCCCTTGCTCCATTGCATAACCCACCAAATATCCAAGGTATCGAAGCTTGCCAAGCTATCATGCCAAATGTACCACAAGTTGCTGTATTCGATACTGCATTCCACCAAACAATGCCTAAAGAAGCTTACATGTATGCGCTTCCTTACTCCTACTATGAAGAGTACGGCATTCGTCGTTATGGTTTCCATGGTACATCCCACAAATATGTAGCACAACGTTGCGCAGAATTGATGGGTAAACATATGTCTGATCTTCGCATCATTACATGTCACTTGGGTAATGGTTCTTCCGTATCCGCTATCAAAGGTGGTCGTTCCATCGATACTACAATGGGCTTCACTCCATTGTCTGGTTTGATCATGGGTACTCGTACTGGTGATATCGACCCTGCTATCGTTCCATTCTTGATGGATAAAACAGGCATGTCTTATGAAGAAGTTGACCGTGTTATGAATAAAGAATCCGGTGTATTGGGTATTTCCGGTGTGTCCAATGACTTCCGCGTAATCGAAGAAGCTGCTTCTAATGGTAATAAACGCGCTCAATTGGCTCTTAACATGTTCCACTACAAAGTTCGTCGTGTAATCGGTGCGTTCGCTGCTGTTATGGGCGGTGTTGATGCTATCATCTTCACAGCTGGTATCGGCGAAAATGGTATCGGTAACCGCGATGCTATCTGTAATGGCTTGGAATACCTTGGCACACGTATTGACCCTGAACGCAATAATATTCGCGGTAAAGAACAAGAAATCAGTGCTGAAGGTTCTAAAGTAAAAATCTTCGTAATCCCTACAAACGAAGAAATCATGATCGCTCGCGATACTCAACGTATTACAAGCGCTTTGAAAAAATAATATAACCTCTTAATGGTTATCTAAACTCTTATATAGAAACCTCGCTTATATCTTAGATATAGGCGGGGTTTTTGTAGTTTTTCAGAGCTGAATCCTATATAATAAATAGTATGCAGAGTCTTTTGAAAGGGGTTACGTATGAATATTTTATATAGTGAACAATCTCAGCGCACCCGTAGTGCAGAATTATTAGTAGTGGTATTTGTTATTTTGTTGGTGGGGGCTATGGGTTTTACCACCTATAGAAGTATTGCGCAGGGCCATATATTACTTTCAGAATATTTTATAGAAATCATGGCGCTCATTGTCATTGTTAAACAAGCTGTGAGCCGCTATACATATATATTGACGGATTCTGAATTTATCATCAAAGAAAAATCCTTTTTTAGAAAACGTACATATTCTGTAAAATATGATGATATTGATGGTATTTATGCGTATAATCGCGATTTTCTAACGAATTTACGTTATCGCTATAAATATAGAAAGTGTTCTACCTCCGATGATAGACCGATTTGGTTCATGGTATATTCCATTACTAAAGGGAAAAAGGTTCAATATGGCCGTGTTATGTTGAAAGCAGAGGATGCATTCTATGAAACACTAGAACAGTTTGTACCTAATCGTGTGCGCGTGCCAGAAGCGGATGTTATTTTCTATGCTACGGTACGTGCTGATGCGGTAAAACAAGGCATCGATGTTAAGGAATATTATGACAGTCTAATTAAAAGTGCGGAAGAACAGGAACAAGAATGAGTGGATTATATTTAGCAAGTCAATCACCAAGACGAACGGAATTATTGCATCAAGTGGGTATAGACCATACTGTTGTTACTAGTTCTTATGTAGAAGATAATGTAGTGATTACAGATCCTATTGAAATGGTGAAAGCACAAGCTCTTGGTAAAGCGCGCTGCGCAAATGATGTGCCTGATGGTAGCATCGTACTAGGTGCTGATACAATTGTTGTATTTGATGGAAAGGTACTAGGGAAACCGCATAGTAAGGATGAGGCACGTACAATGCTTCGTACATTATCTGGTCAAGTTCACTCTGTTATTACCGGTGTAGCCTTACTCATTAAGGAACGCGAAATCGTCTTTCACAATGAAACAAAGGTGTATTTTAAAACGCTGCAGGATTTTGAAATCGAGTCATATATCGACTCCATGGAACCGATGGATAAGGCTGGAGCCTATGGCATCCAAGGAAAGGGCGCTTTGTGGGTTGATAAGATTGAAGGGTCCTATACAAATGTTGTAGGGTTGCCTGTAGAACATGTATATGAAGAATTATGTAAAGCATTAGGTGTAAAGTCTTAGATTAATATTGATGGTCATGTTAACACATCAAATAGATATTCTAATGTTATGGTAGAAATATGAGGCTGATTTGTTTATGTATTGTAAGAATGGAGAAATGCAATGCAAGTCAGAACTATCAGCGTAAAAGATATGTTGCCATTTCAACGGCCACGTGAAAAATTCGTTGCTCTAGGCCCTAAACAAATGGCGATGGAAGAATTATTGGCTATATTATTACGTACCGGTTTAAAAGGTCAATCATCTATTGATTTAGCACATACGATTATCGATTCTTTCACAGATGGTATTCATGGGCTAAACCATATGACCGTAGATGATTTAGTAAAGATTAAGGGCGTTGGTATCGATAAAGCGGTTACTATTTGTGCTGCTGTAGAGTTAGGACGGCGTTTGGGTGAGTTAAAAATCACCTCTACATACGAAGATTTTTCTCAGCCTTATGTTATCGCTCAATATGTAATGGAACGCTTGCGCCATGAAACAGAAGAACATGTATTAGCGGCTATGTTGACGTCTCGGAATAAATTAATTCACATCGAGACCATATCTAATGGAGGCCTCACATCGAGTCTTGTAGAACAACGGGCTGTTTTTAGAAAAGCCATTGCTTGTAATGCAGCCGCTATTATTTTGATTCACAATCATCCATCCGGCGATAGTAGACCTAGTGATGATGACATACGTGTTACCAAGTTATTTGTTAGTGCTGGGCAATTTATGGGCATTCCAGTCTTAGACCATATCGTCATTGGTGATGGCGAGTTTACAAGCTTGAGTGAAATTGGTAAATTAAGCTAGTTGTGGTAAAATGGAATGATGATGTAATGAAGGAGATTAGCATTATGAATTCCATTTTACCGTCTTTTGGAAAAGACGTGAGTATCGATATTGGTACGTCTATGACACGTGTCATGGGGGGCACGCGCGAGACCATGATGAGTGAGCCCTCCATTGTGGCTACTGATACAAAATTAGATAAAATTGTTGCTGTCGGTGATGATGCAGATCGCATTGTACGACGCATGCCTGATATGTGGATGGAGTTGACACCGCTACAAGATGGATTTATCGTCGATTACCGCGTAATGCATACGATGTTAAAATATTTTCTTCACAAGGTATCCAATACATTGCGTAGATCTCGTGTACTCGTTGGCGTTCCTTGTGGCATGACTGATGTAGAACAACGGGCCATGATGGATGCCGTAATTCAAGCAGGCGCGCGGGAAGTCTTTCTGATTGAACGCCCTGTGGCTGCCGCTATAGGTTCCGGTTTACCAATTTTTGAGGCTCGTGGATCTATGGTTATTGATATTGGTGAAGGTACTGCCGACATGGGGATTATCTCATTAGGTGGCACGGTTATTAGTAAGACGATACGGTTTGGCGGCGGCGATTTAGATCGCGCCATCATGCAATATATTAATCAGTGTTTTGGTTTAATGGTATCCGAGCAAACTATAACGGATATTAAACATGCTATAGGTACTGCGGTTGTACCTGCGGAGGATTGTGAATTCTCCTTTACTGGTCGCGATATGACGAGTGGTATTGTTAGACGCGCTGTACTTCATCAATCTGAAATTTACGAAGTGATTAATAAACGCCTTGCAGACTTTTTAGATGCAATTCAACAAATGATACGCGTTACAGCTCCTGAATTAGTGGCTGATATTATGCAGCATGGAATTGTGTTAACAGGTGGTATGGCTCGTTTGCAGGGGCTAGCAGAGCGAATTAGCACCGAAATGGGGGTACCTGTTCAGGTTGCTTCTGATCCAGAATTAAAGGTCGTACAAGGCTTGCATCGTAGTTCCGGTCAAATTGTAGAGTTAGCTCGTTTTATTATTAATTCAAAGGATAGAAGGGGACGTGTATGATACAGTCAGATCGTAAATTATTAATCTTTGTTGTCCTCGGCTGTATTATCATGGCCCTTCTTGGTTTTGCCTGGAAACAGCGAACTAGTATCCCCTTTGTAACCGTACCATTTGAAAAAATTGTTACCCCATTCACATATGGTTCAGCTCGCGTACTTTCAACGATTCAAACCGGCATACGTATCATTGATAATGCTATATCGGGTTTTGTTGAAAGCAATGATAAGGATAATACCATTGCAGATTTGCAACAAAAGGTACTAAATCACGATGAAGTTGTGGCCGAAAATATTCGCCTTCGTCAGATGCTTAACTATAAATCGTCCCACCCAGAGTTTACGATGACCTTGGCGGGCATTATTACTAAAGATTTCGGTACATGGTCAAATACATTTACCATTGACCGGGGCGAGAATGACGGCATACAACCTAATATGGCTGTTGTCGTACCAAGTGGCGTTGTGGGCTTTGTTACCGATGTATATCCTAATTCGGCACGTGTTCAAACTATTTTGGATCCTCGCAGTGCAATTGGTGTTATCGTACAGCGTCCTGAATCACGTTTGGCCGGTGTAGTAAAAGGGGATGGTAATCATCCTAATGAGCCAATGATGGTCAATATTGCACGTGATGGTGATGTCCTTGTAGGCGATAAATTGATTACCTCTGGTTATGGTGGAATTTATCCAAAGGGCTTGTTAGTGGGTAATGTATTAACCATTACAAATGATACAGAAGGTTTCGTGAAAAACGCGGCTATTCAACCGAGCGTTGATTTTAATCGCTTAGAAGAGGTGTTTATTATTACTGCCTCTACAGTGCAAACACCAGATAAAGCAAAATTAGAACCTAAATTAGTTCCTCAAACGCAGCGTGACCAAGTGCAAGGGGCTAAAGGAGCGGTAAATCAATGAGATATATTGCATTAATTCTCGTGTGTTGTGCGTTGTATTTTATACAAGCTCAATTATTACCGGCCATATTTCATACGAATTGGCTACCCAATTGTATACTGACTGCTGTAGTTTTAGTCACGATTTTTAAAGGTCGAAAAATGGGGCTTATTGCTGCCGTAGTAGGTGGATCCATTCATGATATTTTGATATCTAACTTTTTTGGATTACATCTCTTTCCGTACATTGTCGTAGTATATCTACTGTCTCTTGTAAAAAGTAGTGTTTACGAAGAACGTTGGTATTGGTCATGCGGCATTATCGGTGTATGTACGATTTTAGATGGAATTATGCGCTGCATCATGATCGGTGCCAGTGGTGGTGATATCCAATTCATTTCTTACATGGGACACATGGTTATGCCAACTGTATTTTGGAATGCCATATTAGGTGGTATAGGCCATAAAATGATGGGCCTTATGGAAGAAAAAGAGGATTATATTTGGTAGAATTGCTGATTTAGTAAAGCATATAAGGGGAATCATAGGTGCTTGAAAGTTTATATAAAAGGAAAAAAACGAGCCGTTTTGATGTGCTTTTCTATATTGTAATGGGTATCTTCGTTATTCTAGGGCTCCGTCTATTTGCTATGCAAATATTAGAGGGTGGTTATTATCAAGCTAAAGCAGAGGGTAACCGCCTGCGCATTGTACCTATGACGGCTGCTCGTGGGGTTATGTATGATAGAAATGGTCAGATTTTAGTCGGTTCTAGACCGGCCTATACCATTTCTATTATGCCTAATGGCAAACCTTTAGATGATGATGAATTGGCTAAGCTAGCTACATTGTTACATAAAAAGCCAGAAGAAATTCAAAAAAAGGTAGATGACCACAAACATGGCTATGAACCGATACGTATAGCTAACGATATCTCCATGGACGTGGTGACTAGTATCGAAGAACATCGTCATGAATTGCCTGGTGTTTCTATCGATGTAGAACCTTTAAGATATTATCCATATGAAACTATGGCATCTCAGCTATTTGGGTATGTTGGTGAAGTAAGTGAAGATGAACTAGCAGAAATTAAGGAACAAGATCCTAATACAACGGTTGGTGCTGGATCTATCCTAGGCCGTGCTGGTTTAGAAAAATTATATGATTCAGTGCTTCGTGGCGTTGACGGTGGCAAGCAATTAGAGGTTGATGCATCTGGCCGACCTGTAGCAGAGGTCGATCGCAAGCATACTGTACCGGGTTCAAATATTCATCTTACTATTGATGTGAATATTCAAAAAGCGGCAGAAGAGGCTGTTAAAAAGGAATTGGATCAGTTGCGTAGTTCAGGTGCAACGGGTGCAGCCGTGGTTGCATTAGACCCTAATACTGGCGCGGTTCTTGCCATGGTAAGTGCGCCAGAATTTAATCCTAATTGGTTTGCCAAGGGCATTACATCGACTCAATGGAATCAATTGAACAATGACAAGAGTCATCCTTTTGAAAATAAGGTCATTGCTGGTGAATATCCACCAGGATCACCTTTTAAAATTGTAACTGGTACAGCTGCATTAGACTTGAAAAAGGTAACTCCTGATGAAATGATTTTTGATAGTGGGAAACACTGGCTCATTGATAAGAGAAATGCAGAAGGCGAAGCATTGGGTTGGTTGAATTTTAATCGTGCTTTGGCTAAGTCTGATAACGTGTATTTCTATGAAATGGGTAATCGCCTAGGTATTGAAAATATCGATACCTATGCCCGCTACTTTGGATTAGGTGAAAAAACGGGTATCAATCTGGTCGGTGAAGCAGCTGGTAATGTGGCGAGTCCAGAGTATAAACGGAAAGTATTTGATCAAGATTGGTATTTAGGCGAAACCTTTGATGCGGCTATCGGGCAATCATTCCATTTGGTAACGCCATTACAGATGGCTGTACTTCTCAGTCAAGTGGCGAATGGAGGTACTCGTTACCAACCATATGTGGTGAGTCGTGTTGATAATCCCGATGGGACACCAGCTGAAATTTTTGGACCTAAGAACCTAGGCGTACTTCCAGTACCTAAAAATATTATGGACCTTATTCGCGAAGGTCTTCGCGATGTAACTAGCGAAGGTGGTACGGCTGGTGAATTGTTTAAAGGTTTTCCTGTTGCCGTAGCAGGTAAAACAGGGACTGCGGAAAACGCACATGGCCGAGATCATGGCTGGTTTGTTGCGTATGCACCATATGATAAGCCTCAAATTGTCGTCGTTGCTCTCGTTGAGCAAGGTGGTTTTGGTGCAGGCTCTGCAGGACCGATTGTACGGGATATTTTGAGTGCCTATTTTAAGGTGCCTACTAGTAGTTCAAAAACGACTGACACAAAAACAACTGATACAAAAACAACAACCAATAAAAAAGAAACACAGGAAATTAAGCCAAGTGTAAAGGAATAGGAAGGATATACAATGGGGGATATAATCGGTCTTATCTCAGGTAAAGGTGGCGTAGGTAAAACGACGATAACAGCCTGCTTAGGGGCTGCGCTTAGCGAACAAGGATATCGAGTTCTTCTTTGTGATGGCGATTTTGGTTTGCGCGACTTAGATATTATCTTGGGAAAAGAAGATGAGGTATGTTTTGATGCATATAATGCATTAGAAGATAAATCCATGGCTGATGATGTAGTCATGAAAGTTCAGGATAATCTATATTTTTTGCCAGCTAGTCAAAGTGTGCGCTGGGAAGATATGGGACGCAAAAAATATCGAAAACTTGTAAGCCACTTAGCTAAGTCTTATGATTATGTACTTGTAGATTGTCCTGCAGGTATCGGTCGTGGGTTGGAATCTATTGTAGAGCTAGCACAGCGGTTTCTAATTGTTACTCAACCTTTGTGGGTGTCCATACGAAATGCAGCACGCACCATTCAATTCTGTCGTGAATATGGCCATCGTGATTATGCCGTTGTATTTAATGCAGTCCGTACGGATCGGGATATGCCGAATATGTATGATATGCTCGATGCACTCGGTGCTGAATATGTGGGCTCTATATTACCTTATGACACACAAATACTAGATAATACACAGGATGGTGTACTCATTCAAGATATGCCAAAAGCATATCGCCATATGCTAGCTCCTGTAGTAGAGTACATAACCTCTGGAGATGCTTGGGATGAACAAGACCTTATTGAGCGCTTCAACGAAGTGACGACTGTAAAAGTTACTGAACCTTCTGTGACGGCCACATTAGCTCAGCCTGTTGAGTCCGATGATGATAATTCTACTAATCCTGTAATATATACAAATTCTTGGTCTACGCGAAATCGACTTCTTTCTGGTAAAGAAAGTATGTGGCGTCGGGTTCGTATAAAGTAGGTGCCATATGTTACAAAGAATTTGGCGTGATTGTGATTGGACAATCATCATATGTACACTATTACTTGTTGCCATGGGGGTAGTTGCCATCGGTAGTGCCACCCATATTAATCAAACAGGACTTCATTTTTCCACATTAGTAGCGAAGCAACTGATCTTTTTTCTTATTAATATAGCCCTTGTGATTGGCATCCAATTTATGGATTATCATAAATTAAAAGATTGGGCTAACGGCATATATATAGTAACGATTATGTTGTTGTTAGCCGTAATCTTTGTAGGGACATCTGCCTTAGGTGCACAGCGTTGGATCCAGTTAGGGCCTATTACGCTGCAGCCATCAGAGTTTTCTAAATTACTGATGATTATCTGTATGGCAAAGATGTTAGAGTCTCGTTACAATAAATTAGATACCTTTAAATCTCTTGTTGTGCCTATCTTATATGTAGGCATACCTATTTTGCTAGTATTCATGCAACCAGACTTAGGAACGTCCCTCGTTTATATAGCGATTTTTGTGGGCATGCTCTTTGTTTCTGGCATACGATTGCGCTTAGTTCGTATTATCGCTACGGTAGGCGTTTTACTAATGCCGTTGGCTTGGTTTGTGTTGAAAGACTATCAAAAGCAGCGGATTCTCGTATTTATGAATCCTGATATCGACCCATTTGGTTCTGGATATCATATCATTCAGTCTAAGATTGCTATTGGTTCAGGTACTATATTTGGTAAAGGATTATTTAATGGTACACAAAGCCAGCTAAACTTTTTGCCTGAAAATCACACAGATTTTATTTTTTCTGTTATAGGTGAAGAACTAGGCTTTATAGGCTGTATTTTTGTATTAATTCTTTTATTTATGCTTATTTATCGAAGCATAAAGGTAGCATATTCATGTAATGACCGCTTCGGTATGTTATTGGCTACAGGGATTGGATCCATGTTATGCTTCGAGGTATTGGTCAATGCTGGCATGACCATGGGGATTATGCCGGTTACAGGTATACCATTGCCATTCATCAGTTATGGTGTTAGTGCGTTGACCACAAATATGATAAGTGTTGGTATTTTATTAAATATATCAATGCAGCGTAAAAAATATATTTTTTAGTTATCATTCTAATTTAGGAATGAGTTTGAAAGAAGTCTTTCACAAAAGACGGAGGATGTATGATTCAATTAGATACGTCATGGTTACAACATGTCCAAAAACCAGCTCGTTATACGGGCGGTGAATATAACAGTATAGTGAAAGATCACAGTACTGTTGATATAACTATGGCGCTAGGATTTCCCGATGTGTATGAAGTGGCTATGAGCCATTTGGGTATCAAGATTCTATATGGCTTAGTCAATCGCCGTGAAGATGCAGTAGCAGAGCGTGTATTTGCACCCTGGCACGATATGGAAGAGGAAATGCGAAAACGCAATATTCCTTTATTCTCTTTAGAAACACGTACGCCTATAAAGGACTTTGATGTACTTGCGTTCACACTACAATATGAGATGAGTTTTACCAATATTCTAAATATGCTAGATTTAGCAGGTATACCGATGTATGCAAAGGATCGGGATATGGATTTCCCATTGCTCGTATGTGGTGGACCTTGTGCGTATAATGTGGAACCAATTGCGGATTTCTTTGACATTGTGTCCCTCGGTGAATCTGAAGAATGGGGCGATGAGTTTATCGACCTATTGAAAGCAGAAAAAGCGAAGGGATTCCCTGGTGGTAAAGAAGCTTTCTTGCGAAAAGCAGCACAAATTCCCGGTACCTATTGCCCAGCATTATATGATGTAGAGTATACGGAACAAGGCGATTTTCAATCGATTACACCACGCTTTGAAGACGTGCCTGCTACAATTCAAAAACGCATCATAGAAGATGTAGAACATGTATTTTTCCCTACAAAACCGGTGGTACCGTTTTTGGATATCGTTCATGATCGGGCTGTTCTTGAGTTGTTCCGTGGTTGTACGCGAGGTTGTCGATTCTGTCAGGCCGGTATGCTCTATCGTCCTGTTCGTGAACGAACTCCTGAACGGTTGTTAGAAATTGCAAAAGAAACGATTGCAAATACAGGTTACAATGAGATCTCTTTGATGAGTTTAAGCTCTGCTGACTACTCCAAGTTACCAGAATTGGTAGATATGCTCATGGAAGAGTTTAAAGATAAACAGGTTAGCGTCAGCTTACCATCATTGCGTATCGATAGTTTCTCTATTGATATTGCTAAGAAGGTACAACAAGTGCGTAAAAGTGGCCTTACCTTTGCACCAGAAGCAGGTTCTCAACGCATGCGTGATGTTATCAATAAAGGTGTTAGTGAAGAAGATTTGCTAGCCGCTTGTACAAATGCTTTTAAATCCGGATGGAACACGGTAAAACTATACTTCATGATGGGATTGCCTACTGAGACTGATGAAGATTTAGCAGGTATTGCTAATTTGGCGTACAAGGTACTCGATTTGCATCGCGATATTACGGGTAAGCGCAATGGTAGCGTAACCGTTAGTGTATCGTTTTTCGTACCAAAAACACATTCTCCATATCAATGGTATGGTCAACAAGATGTGGAAGAAATCCATCGTAAGCAAAAATATTTAAAATCGCTTATTAATAATCGCAATATTTCCTATCATTATCATGATGGCTATACCGGTTATATGGAGGCTGTATTTGCCCGTGGCGACCGTAGATTATCCAAGGCATTAGTAGAAGCATGGAAACTTGGTTGTAAATTTGATGGCTGGACTGAGTTCTTTAGCTATGAAACATGGTTACAGGCTTTTGAAAACTGCGGTGTTGATCCTGCGTATTATGCGCGTCGCACCCGTGATTTTGATGAGCCATTGCCATGGGATCATTTGGATTGTACTGTAAGCAAGGCCTTTTTTAAACGCGAATGGGAACAGGCCGTTGCTGAGAAGTTAACGCCAGATTGTCGTCGTGGACCATGTAAGGGTTGTAATGTATGCCCTGAATTAGATACGGCTATTGTAGATTATAAGGAGGGTGGCAGAGTTGAAAAAATTACGTTTGGCCTTACATAAAGGCGAAGAATTACGATTCTTGTCGCATCTCGATTTTGCACAAGCCGTAGAGCGCATGATTCGCCGTGCAGAAATCAAAATGGCCTATTCCGAGGGATTTAATCCGCACATGAAAATTAGTTTTTCTTCTGCACTAGCACTAGGTGTAACGGCAGAAGCAGAATATATTGATATGGATGTGTTGGAAGATGATAGCTTAGAGTCTATTATGGCGCGATTAAATGCAGTGGCTCCTCGTGGACTTGAGGTTCTCGGTGGCAAGATCATGCCTGATAAGGTTAAGAAAATGATGGCCATCTGCAATTACGCAATCTACGAAGTAACAGGTCCTGTAACGGAACAGAATGTTGACTGGGATAGCTTACTTAAGCCTTTTAATGAGGCTACTGAAATTTCCTATGAAAAGGTTACCCCTAAAAAGACGCGTATTATCGATGTAAAAGAATTCGTAAAAGAACCGATTGTAGCGTCCGTGCACGATGGTATGGTGACACTAACGATGGGGATTGGTATTTATCCACAAGGTACTATAAAACCGAGTGAAGTATGGAATCTTGGCAAGGATCAATATAATTGGCCTATTACTTCTGGTTACGAAATTCACCGTAAAGCGATTATGGTAGAAAATGAAGAAGGTCGTTTTACACCATTAGAAATTAATTATTAAGGCTATGTGTTTGATTTGGCATATACTATAGTTAAACTGAACAGAAGGGAGGGATAGGATGCATAAAATTTTGGTCAATGTTATGCGCGAGGAAATTCGCATGGCTGTCATCGATGAAAAGGAACAGCTTATAGATTTTGTTTTGGAACGAACTGATGAGTCTCACATGGCGAATCATATGTACAAGGGTACTGTTAAAAATGTTTTGAATGGCATGCAAGCTGCTTTCGTCGATATTGGAGGCTCTCAAAATGCCTATTTGAACCTTCAACAAGGTAAGGAACAGAAAATATTGCCACGGTTATCTGTGGGGCAACAAATTCTTGTTCAAGTGGTGAAAGAAGAAATGCTTGGCAAGGGGGCACGCGTTACAGCAGACGTAAGTTTAGCGGGACGATTTATGGTGCTATTGCCCTATTCTGAAGGCATGCATATTTCAAAAAAGATTACCGATGAATCTGTACGTGCTCAATTACAAGAGTTGGCGGCGCCTTATGTAAAAGAAGGTTGTGGATTCATTATCCGTACGGCTGCAGCTAAGGCCAGTGCCGATGAAATCGCTCGCGATATGGACTACTTGTGGCGTACATGGCAACATGTGTTAAAGCGATTTAAGGTTGCCAAAAGCGGTACAGACCTTTACAGTGATGCGGACTTTTGGTTCCGCCTCGTGCGCGATTATGCGCATCGCAATGTAGAAGAAATTATCGTCGATTCCGATATGGGCGAATCTCGATTGCTAGATTTATTAGGCCACGGACCTACATCTCAACAAATCAAAGTAACACGCCACCGAGATAGTACGCCTATCTTTAAAGCGAACCACATTGAACCGCAATTAGAGGATCTTATCTCCCGCGATATTAATCTTCCTTCTGGAGGATCTATTCGCATCGATCATACGGAAGCCCTTACCGTATTTGATGTAAACTCGGCTCACTATACTGGCAAATCCAATAAGCTAGAAGATTTAGCTTTCACAGTTAATAAAGAGGCGGCCAAAGAAATCTGTCGACAACTGCGCTTGCGCGATATTGGCGGTATTATCGTTGTCGATTTTATTGATATGAAGGATAAAGAGCATCAACAAGAATTGTTAAAATTGTTGAGTGCACAAGCCAAATTAGATAAGATGAAAACCGTTGTCTGCGGTATCAGTTCGCTAGGGCTCGTAGAGATGACGCGAAAACGTGCACGTCAAGGTTTGCAAACCTTGATGTTTGATACATGTCCGCAATGTGGCGGCACTGGATATATGTTGTCTGGTAGAACTGTGTATATGCAGATTGTACGGCGTATTCGTGAACTCTTTAAGTCAGGTCGCATTAAATCCAATTTAGAAATTGAGGTCCATCCGGAGGTAGCACAATACTTAACTAAATCTGTGCTCGACGATTTGGGGGCCTCTATTGGTCGCAGTATATCAATCGTAGTCAATCCACAAATCAGTCGAGAAGGGTACTCCTTGATGGCTGTAGCAGAATAAGTAAGTAGTATGTTGATAGGTGAGTATCGTGTCTGTTTTTGAAATCATTTTAATTAGTATTGGCCTTGCGATGGATGCCTTTGGCGTTTCTATTGGCAAGGGATTGACTATGCCCGTAGGTGAAAATGGCCGAAAGGTTACCTTAGCCTTTTTATTTGGTCTATTTCAGTTCCTTATGCCCGTTATTGGATGGCTCATTGGTCGTCAGTTTATCGATGTTATCTCCGAGTGGGATCACTGGATTATCTTTGGCCTATTAGGGTACCTTGGGGTTGCTATGATTCGCGAAGGTCTTAGTGATGACGATGACGAGGATGATGATAAGCAATTCTTAGGTGCTTGGGAAATGTTTATGCTCTCTGTAGCAACGAGCCTTGATGCGATGGCTGTAGGTTTAACCTTTGCTTTCTTACCTATCAATGTATGGGAAGCATCGACCATGATTGGTGTCATTACCTTTGGTATATCCTTGATTGGGATATATTTGGGCAAATTTATGGGCCAATTTGTTGGAAAATATGCAGACATACTCGGAGGCGGTGTCCTAATCCTCATCGGTACTAAGATACTCTTGCAACACCTGGGGATTATCGGATGATTTCAAAGGCTGTATATATATGAAAGTGTCAGAAGCTGAGCGGATTCTACCGATTTGTGTTTGACATGAAGTTGTAAATACGATATACTATATCAGTATTAGTTCGGTTTACTGAACTTTGCAATCCGCGTGAAGCAGGTTTAAACGCCCGACCGATGTTCGGGTCGGGATACCGAATTCAGCGAGTTCGATAACAAGGAGGTGTTCTCATGTACGCAATTATTAAAACTGGTGGTAAACAATATCGCGTTGCTGAAGGCGATGTAATTACTATCGAAAAATTGGAAGCAGCTGCTAACGATTCCGTAACATTCGAAGAAGTTTTGACTGTAGTGAATGACGGCGACGTTAAAGTTGGCGCTCCTCTTGTAAACGGTGCAAAAGTTACAGGTACAGTTCTTGAACATGGTAAAGGTAAAAAAGTTTTAGTATTCAAATACAAAGCTAAATCCAACTACCGTCGTCGTCAAGGCCATCGTCAACCGTTCACAAAAGTTCGTATTGAATCTATCCAAGCTTAATTATGGTTTCCATTGAAATCCAGCGGAACAAGGATAACCAAGTCATTGGTTGTCATATGTCCGGTCATGCAGGATATGATGAACATGGCTATGATATAGTGTGTGCAGCAGTATCTGTACTGTCTGCTACAGCTATGTTAGGGCTTACCAAAATTGCTAAGCAAAACGGTGAGTTTTCTAATAGTGAAGGCCAATGTGATATGGTCCTCTCTGGTGAAATAACCCGGAGCGGTCAGGATATATTAAATACTATGCTTCTCGGACTAGAAGAAATTAGTAAACAGTATCCAGAGTTTGTCCAAATACACGAAATATAGGAGGTGAACTTCATGTTTACTTTTGATTTGCAATTGTTCGCACATAAAAAAGGTGTGTCCAGTACTCGTAACGGTCGTGATAGTGAATCTAAACGTCTTGGTGTTAAATGCCATGATGGTTCCATCGTAAAGAGCGGTAACATCATCGTTCGTCAACGTGGTACTCACTTCCACCCTGGTACTAACGTAGGTATCGGTAAAGATGACACTTTATTCGCACTTGTGCCTGGTAAAGTAGCATTTGAACGTGCTGGTCGTTATAACCGTAAAGTTAGCGTATACCCTGTAGAAGCTTAATTTTACAACTATTAATCCCTAGTGGTTTACCCACTAGGGATTTTTTGTGTTATTGGTTAGGTGAATTATGGTTTATCGTATACAGTGCATGGGGAAAATGATTATTTGTTATAGTAAATTCCAATGCTTTTTAGTAGGAATAGTGGTATACTTAGTACAGTATCGGTGAAAGATTACTAAAATAGTAATGATAGCTTTCACAGACCTAACTAGAGTGGCATGTCCACTGGAAAGATTTGAGGTAAGTACTATGTATGATGTAAAATCTCCTAAGGCGGAGGAATTTATTTCTCATCAAGAGATCCTTGATACTCTTGCCTATGCAGAGGAAAATAAAGAAAATCGTGAATTATTAGATCAAATTTTAGCGAAAGCGGCTACGTTTAAGGGGCTAAATCATAGAGAAGCAGCTGTTCTCTTAGAATGTCCGTTGCCTGAATATAAAGAAAAGCTATTTGCACTGGCTAAGGAAATCAAAAAAGCTATTTATGGTGACCGCATTGTGTTGTTTGCACCGCTATATTTATCTAATTATTGTATCAATGGCTGTGTATATTGCCCATATCACTCTAAGAACCGCGATATTAAACGGAAAAAATTGACCCAAGAACAAATTAAAGAGGAGGTTATTGCTTTAGAAGCAATGGGGCATAAGCGTATTGTTATCGAATCTGGCGAAGACCCTCTTAACAATCCTCTTGATTATATTTTGGAATCTATTAAGACCATTTACAGCATTAAAAATAAAAATGGTGAAATTCGTCGCGTCAATGTAAATATTGCGGCGTGCTCCGTAGAAGATTATAAGAAATTGCATGATGTTGGTATCGGTACCTATACATTATTCCAAGAAACCTATAATAAGGAAAATTACGAAGCTTTACATCCAACAGGACCGAAGAGTGATTATGCGTACCATACAGAAGCGATGGACCGCGCTATGGAAGGTGGCATCGATGATGTAGGCATTGGCGTATTGTATGGCCTAGAACATTATAAATACGATTTCGTCGGTTTATTGATGCATGCTGAGCATTTGGAAGCCGTTCATGGTGTAGGCCCTCATACGATTTCTGTGCCACGTATTTGCCCTGCTGATGACATCGATGTAGATGATTTTAGCAATGCTGTACCGGATGATATCTTTGAAAAAATCGTGGCTCTTATTCGCGTATCTACACCGTATACAGGCATGATTATGTCCACTCGTGAAAGCCAATCTATGCGTGAACGTGGTTTGGCATTAGGCATCTCTCAAATCAGTGGTGGCTCTCGTACGAGTGTAGGCGGCTACAAAGAAGAGGAAAAACCAGAAGATAACTCTGCACAATTCGATCGCAGCGATACACGTACTTTGGATGAAATTGTGGATTGGCTCTTGGGCCTTGGTTATGTACCTAGTTTCTGTACTGCATGTTATCGTGCAGGACGTACTGGGGACCGCTTTATGGCGCTTGCTAAATCAGGTCAAATTCATAACTGTTGCCAACCTAATGCGTTGATGACTTTGAATGAATACATCATGGATTACGGCGATGAAAAGACTAAAAAACATGGTGCCAAGGTTATTGAAGACCAATTGGAAAATATCAAGAATGATTTGGTAAAAGATAAGGCAAAGGCTTACATTGCTCAAATGGAAGATGGAAAACGAGATTTTCGTTTCTAATATCTCACTAAAACTTCTGAATATTTCATGTGTAAAAAATAGTATATAACTATATGAACAAGCACTGCTTATTATGAGAATGATAATAAGCAGTGCTGTTTTGTTGAGAAAAACAAGTGGGTTGTATATAAAAAATAATGATAAAACCCTTTATTTATAAGGGCGTTTGTTGTATAATGAAAGAAAATGATAATGATAATAGATTTATAAACAATGTTAATATTGATTATGAATTATTACATTATTCATCAACATTATTTTATATACATGTCACCGAGGTTTTGGATTATGAAGAAGAAACGTTGGCATATTATGCCAAGGGATGCAGAAAAAGAAAATACATTGATCCGTGAACTCGGTGTAAATCCGATTGTAGCAAGATTGATGGTAAATCGGAATATAGATAGCGATGAAGGCCATCGCTTCTTAGAAGGTACACTTAAAGATTTGCTTGATCCCTTTACCTTAAAGGATATGGAAACGGCGGTTGCGCTCATCTTAGAAACCATAGAAGCAAAAAAATCTATAGTCGTCTATGGAGATTATGATGTGGATGGTATTACGGCTACATCGCTGTTATATCGCTTTTTAGTTAAAATGGGGGCTCGTGTAAGTTATTACATTCCTGAACGCCAAAGCGAGGGATACGGATTAAATTTAGAGGCATTAGAGCATATTATCTCTGATGGCGCATCTTTGGTGATAACCGTGGACTGTGGTATTAGTTCTTATGATATTGTGGAGGCTGTTTGTGATCGCATCGATATCATTATTACAGACCATCATACGGCACCGCCTCAAATTCCACCTGCCCGTGCCGTTATTAATCACAAACAACCAGATTGTCCTTATAGGGATAAAAATTTATCCGGTGTGGGGGTTGCATTTAAACTATGCCAAGCATTATGGTTGCGTCAATGCGGAGAGTGGTATCTTGATGATTTAGATATCGTTGCACTTGGAACCGTTGCTGACGTCGTTCCGTTGGTTGGAGAAAACCGCATCATCGTTCAGGCTGGACTTAAGAAGATGAACGAGTTGCCTAATTTAGGCATCGATAAACTTATAGATGTGGCCGGCTTACATGATAAAACGATCACCGCAGGACATATTGGATTTACCTTAGCACCGCGCCTAAATGCGGCAGGCCGTGTTACTCATGCAACGCGTGCCGTTGAGCTACTTGTTACGGACGATGTAGATTTGGCAGAAACAATTGCTCAAGAATTACAAGAAACGAATATGGAACGTCAAGAAATAGAACGTTCTATTCATGAAGAAGCCCGCGCTAATGTAGCTACTCAAGGTCATTTAGCTGATTATGTAACCGTAGTGGCTGGAGAAAATTGGCATCCCGGTGTTATCGGTATCGTCGCATCGCGATTGGTAGAAGAGTTTTACAAGCCTACACTTGTTATTAGCATTGATAATGGCGTAGGTAAAGGCTCTTGTCGTAGCATTGAAGGTTTTAATATATATAATGCATTAAAATCCTGTGAAGATATATTGATTCAATTTGGCGGCCATGCCGCAGCGGCTGGATTTAGTATAGATGCTAGCCGTATTGATGAATTGCGTCAGCGCTTAACCGAGTATTGTAAGGCTCATGTTTCTCCTGATGAGTATATTCCTGTTGTATCCATTGATGCCACATTGCCCGTTGATGATATCGATGTTGATATTGTAGATCGTGTGTCCGCCTTAGAACCGTATGGGATGGGCAATAGTACCCCTATATTTGGCGTTATGGATGCTAAGGTGCAGGACATTATGCTGATGGGGCAACTTAAAAATCACTGTAAGGTGATTTTAGCCACCGCCAATGGTAGCGTTGATGCTATCGCTTGGAATCGCCCTGATTTGTTTAGACATATTTTTCAAGGCATGAATGTGAAAGTTGCCTTTACACTTCAAAAAAATGAATGGCAAGGTTTTGTATCTCCACAACTCATGATTCAAGATATAGAGCCTATCATAGAAGAACCTATTCAATTAAGTGCTGAAGGTTTACGTGAAATATATACAATTGTACGCCTCGTATTAAAAGGCGGCGCTAATTCTTTATACTATGTGGAACAAGAAATTTTGCGGCGTAAACCCACCAATCAAAATGGTTCATCTGCATTGATGGCCCTTGATGTGTTCAAAGAATTAGGTATTATTAGCGAAGAAACGAACGATAATGGACAAGCGATGATCCGTTGGAATGTCATCAACGGTAAGCTTGATTTGACAACATCCGTTACGTTTATTACATATAGTCAGCAGGAGGTGATACAATGATGACCATAAATGAAGAAGGCAAAGCCTTAGTTGAACAAAAAGGCTTTAATAAAGAAGAGGCCTTAAAAGAGTTTATGGATTATGTGCATTCGTATCTAGGAGATGATGAATGCGACCAAATCATGAAGGCTTTCACCCTTGCAGATAAAGCCCATGAAGGTCAATTTAGAGCCTCTGGTGAACCGTATATCATGCATCCTCTTGCAGTGGCAGAGATTTTGGCGCATTTGCAAATCGATCATATTACATTGATTGCAGCCTTGCTCCACGATGTCGTTGAGGATACGGAGTATACAAAGGAAGATATTGAAAAATTATTTGGCGCTGAAGTTGCATTCCTCGTTGATGGGGTAACAAAATTAAATCAGTTCCAATATGAAACTAAAGAAGATCGCCAAATGGAAAATTATCGCAAGATGATTTTAGCCATGGCGAAAGACGTGCGCGTTGTCGTTATCAAACTGGGTGACAGGTTGCATAATATGCGTACCTTAAAACATATGCGTAGCGATAAACAAAAACGCATTGCTAAGGAAACGTTGGAAATTTTTGCTCCTTTAGCTCATCGCCTTGGTATTTTCAACGTAAAATGGGAACTAGAGGATTTATCCTTCCGGTACCTAGAACCAGATAAATACTATGATCTCGTTGATCAAATGAAACAAAAGCGTCAAGCCCGTGAAGATATCGTTAACGATACGATGGAACAATTGACGAAGGCTCTTGGTGAGGCCGGTATCAAAGCGGATATCAAGGGACGACCAAAGCATTTTTATAGTATCTATAAAAAGATGAAAAAGGATAATCGCGACTTGTCTCAAATTTATGATTTATTGGCTGTACGCGTTATTGTTGATACTGTACCGGATTGCTATGCCGTTCTAGGTATTGCTCATAGCATTTGGAAACCGTTGCCTTATCGGTTTAAAGATTATATTTCCATGCCGAAATCCAATATGTATCAATCCTTGCATACTACGGTTATCGGTACGATGGGGCAACCTGTAGAAATCCAAATTCGTACATGGGAAATGCATCGTGTTTCCGAATATGGTGTCGCCGCTCACTGGCGTTATAAAGAAGGTAATAAGGGCGCTGATAAAGAATTTGACCAAAAGGTTGCATGGCTTCGTCAAGTGTTAGAATGGCAAGATACGTCTAATCCTAAGGAACTTGTTAATGCTTTGAAATTAGACGTATTCTCTGGTGAGGTATTTGTATTTACACCTAAGGGTGATGTGGTTAAGTTGCCTATCGGTTCTGTACCACTCGACTTTGCTTATCGCGTTCATACCGATGTAGGCCATCGTTGTGTAGGGGCAAAGGTTAATGGTAAAATTGTGCCTCTGGATTACACCTTGCAAAATGGGGATATCGTCGATATCATTACCTCTAAAACTGGTAAACCAAGCCTTGATTGGCTCAATATTGTAGGCTCCTCTGAAAGTAAGAACAAAATCCGTAATTGGTTCAAACGAGAAAATAAAGAAGAAAATATTGAAAAGGGTCTTGAAGCACTTGAGCGCGAAGCAAAACGCCTCAATTATAGTTGGAAAGAGCTTTGTAGTGACAATCGCATTCAACAAGTTGTAAAACAGTTGAAGTCCAATACTGAAAATGAACTATATGCTGCTTGTGGCTATGGTGGAATACCGGTAAGTACCGTTCTATTGCGATTAGTTGAACTATACAAAAAATCTAAAGAGCATGAAGATGCTCGTAAAACAACGGAACAAATCATTGAAAAGTTAAAGGTACAAGGGGCCAAAAAAGCTAAGAATGGCACTGGTGTTCTCGTAAAAGGCGAACCTGGTGTTATGGTTCGTATGGCAAAATGTTGTAATCCTGTACCAGGCGACGATATTATCGGTTATATTACAAGAGGTCGTGGTGTTTCCGTACATCGATCCGATTGTACAAGCCTTGGTCATACACCGGAAGATCTAGAGCGTATGATTGAAGTTTCGTGGGATGAAGCATCGAGTGAATCCTTCCATGTAGGCATCGATATTCAAGCCTATGATAGATCAGGAATCCTCATGGAGGTAATGGCGGTGCTTTCAGAATTGAAAATTACCATTACCAATATGAACGCCAAAGTTCTTGAAAACACGAAAAATGTAATGATCAACATCGTTGTTGAAATTCGAGATATATCGCAACTTGATTTTGTTATGACTAAATTGCGTCGTATCCGTGAAGTGTACACGGTACAACGTAGTAAAGGTGGTGCATAATGGATACATCAAATTTAGTTCTCATGCGTATGCCGTTGGGACCGCTTGGAACCAATTGTTATGTGATAGGCGATAAGGAACAGGGGAAAGCGTTCATCATCGATCCTGCTACGATAGAGGTACTCGATGCTTTAAAAAAACATAATGTAAAGCCGAAAGCAGTTCTCTTAACTCATGGTCATGGGGATCATATCGGTGGCGTACAAGGCATTGTAGATGCTTACGATGTGCCTATCTATATACATCATAATGATGTGAAATACTTAAGTGATCCGGAATTGAATCTAAGCAATTATAGCAATCCTACACCGATTACCGTAAAAGGGCGCATTATAGAGGTTCATGAAGGTGATCACATCACATGTGGTGCTATTGATTTGACAGTATACGAAACACCAGGTCACACACCTGGCGGCGTATGCTACTATATGCCGGGTTTAGTATTTGTTGGGGATACTTTATTTAATCAATCTGTGGGGCGTACTGATTTTGTAGAAGGTGATTATGATGCCCTCATCAACGCGATTAAAACAAAGTTATATACATTGCCAGACAATACGATGGTATATCCTGGACATGGTCCAGAAACACAAATTGGTTATGAAAAACAATATAATCCATTTGTAGGTGCTTAATTAATTTATTTATAAAGGGGATAGTAATTATGAATACAACATTGGAAAAATTAAAAGAACGCATTAAAGATAAAAAATACAAATTGACTACACAACGTCAAACGATTTTACAAGCTTTCATCGATGCTGAAGAAAATCACTTGAGCGCAGAAGATGTATATGTATTGGTAAAAGAAGTAGCACCAGATATCGGTCTTGCAACCATTTACCGTACATTGGACTTGTTTACAGAACTTGACTTGTTAAAACGCCTTGACTTTGGTGATGGCCGTAACCGTTATGAATTAAATGACGAAGAGTTTGCCCATTTCCATCATCATTTGATTTGTGTGAAATGTGGTAAGGTTTCCGAGTTTGAAGATGATATGCTAGAAACATTGGAATCTATCATTGCAAAGAAATTGAATTTCCGTACCATTGACCATCAATTAAAAGTATATGGTTACTGCAGTGATTGCCAAGCGCATATGACGCCAGCAGAACTTGAAAAGCTCGATAAAATGGCACATCATGCTTAATGGATATCATTACACGGGGCCACTACCGCTTGGATCGGTAGTGGCCCACAACTGTGGCGCAGCCGGATTGTTTTCGCGCAATGAAGAGGCTGATGTAATCCTTCAGGCTGTCGAATGTGATGATATGTATGTTTTGACCGTATCTATTCGAGGTGTTGAACATACCTTAACAGGGCCCGTATCTTCTATGGGGCGACGCTCAATAGGGCAGTCATTACTCGTATTGTTGCGTACAGAACAGGGCTTGCCTGCTCATAATGAGTGGGGCACAATGGTAGGGGTGCGTCCTACTAAATTACTTCATAAATATATAGACCAATATGGTTCATTAGAGGATGCAACTCGTCACATTAGGGACGAGTTTTCTGTGTCTTTGGAAAAATTAGATATTCTCAGTCGAATTGGGCACTATCAACGACCTTTTTTAGAATCGCACTCTGCAAAGGATGTAAGCCTCTATTGTGGAATTCCGTTTTGCGAAACACGTTGTATATATTGTTCATTTCCATACGGTTTATATCAAGAGTATCATCGACAATCTGAATTCATAGCAGCCTTATTAGATGATATAGATGATGTGCGCCAGATTTGTGAAAGTTACAATTTGCACATTAAAACGCTCTATATGGGTGGTGGTACACCCACTATATTGAATGATGAAGATTTTCATCGTGTTTTAACTGGATTATCTACATTGATACATAAAGGGCATGAATTCACGGTTGAAGCGGGAAGACCAGATTCTATAACCACTGAAAAAATACAGTCTATGCAAGCGTGTCATGTGAATCGCATTAGCATTAATCCTCAGACGATGGACGATACCATATTACGTCGCATCGGGCGTGGACACAGCGCACAAGATATCGATGATATGTATCAATATGTTAAAAAACATACAGATTTTGCTGTTAATATGGATTTTATAGCAGGTCTGCCTGGGCAAAATATAAAACATATGGTGCATAACATGGATTATATTTGTCATAATTTGCCTGAAAATGTTACAATTCATACGTTAGCTATCAAACGCGGTAGTCCGCTATATGATTTGAACATGCAACATGATGTACCTGATGAGTCCATAGTAAAACACATGGTACAGTATGCTCAGGAACGATTAGAGCAGGCAGGTTATGTGCCGTATTATCTATATCGTCAACAATATATGAGAGGTCAACTTGAAAATATTGGGTATACATTGCCAGGTAAAGCGTGTGAATATAATATTCAAATCATGGAAGAGCGGCAAACAATTATGTCTATGGGACCAGGTGGATCATCTAAATGGATTAAGGCTCCTGCGTTTAGACAGAAAAAGCAACACATGCCAAAGGATGTAGATGTATATACAGATACATTAAAGGCTTTATTAGCTAAGAGGCATGCATTATGTAAATCATTTTGGGAGGTTGTGTAATGGCTATTAAAAGACCAAGAGGTACACAAGATTTCTTGCCAGAACAAATTGTAAATTGGCATTATATAGAACAGCATATGCGCGAAATTTGTAAAGCTTATGGCTTTAGCGAAATTCGTACACCTGCCTTTGAAGATACAAAGTTATTTTTACGGGGCATTGGGGAAACTACGGACGTAGTATCAAAGGAAATGTATACCTTCTCCACTGGCGATGACAAGGAACAAAGCTATACATTGCGCCCTGAAAATACGGCTTCTGCCGTACGGGCTTACCTTGAAAATAAGGTGTATGGTAAAGAAAATTTAACAAAATGGTTCTATATGGGTTCCATGTTCCGTCACGATAAACCGCAAGCTGGTCGTTATCGTGAATTCCATCAATTTGGTGCAGAAGTACTCGGTTCGCCATCTCCTGTAGTGGATAGCGAAGTTATCTGTATGATCGTACAGTTGTTGAAAGATTTTGGTCTTAAGGATCTCAATGTAGAGGTGAACTCTGTAGGTTGTCCAAACTGTCGTCCTACGTATCGTCAAAAATTGATCGAGTTCTTTGAACCTAAAAAAGATCAACTTTGTGAAGATTGCCAAGAGCGGTTGTACAAAAATCCATTACGTTTATTGGATTGCAAAAATGAAACGTGCAAAGCCTTATCCGTAGGTGCCCCTGAAATTCATGAACATCTATGTGAAGAATGTAATACCCATTTTGAAGAACTTAAAACATTACTTGATGCGGCGAATATTCAATATAATCTAAATCCACGTTTGGTTCGTGGCCTAGATTACTACACAAAAACTGCCTTTGAAGTTCAATATACTCCATTAGGTGCGCAAAGTGCCGTTGCCGGTGGTGGTCGTTATGATGGCCTTGTAGAGGAACTCGATGGTCCTCATACACCAGCTATTGGTTTTGCAATGGGCATGGAACGCTTGTTGTTGGCTTTAGAAAAACAAAACTTATTGCCTGAACCGACAATCGAACCAGCAGTATTTGTAGTAGCCCTTGGAGAGGCTGCAAAATTAGAAGCTTTCAAAATTTGCCAAACATTGCGTAGTGCATATATCACTGCGGAAATGGATGGACAAGGTAAAAGTATGAAGGCTCAATTAAAATATGCTAACAAAATTCATGCAAAATATGTTATCATAGTGGGTGATGATGAATTGGCTAAGCAAGAGGCCATCATTCGTTTTATGGAAACAAGTGAACAAGAAACAGTGCCATTAGCATCTGTTTCTGAACGTATATCTTCTTTGGTGAAAGGATGACAGTAGAATGGAAACAATGAAAGGCTTACACCGTACACACGGTTGTGGCACTATTTCTGAAGCAGAAGTAGGTAAAGAGGTTGTATTATGTGGTTGGGTTGAACGTCGTCGTGACCACGGCGGTTTGATCTTCTTGGACTTGCGAGATCGTTCTGGCATCGTTCAAGTTGTAGCATCCCCAGATCATAATGTGGAATCTTTCCACAAGGCTGAAGATGTTCGTAATGAATATGTGCTTTGTGTACGTGGTAAAATTACAAAACGCGATGAAGAAGCAATCAACCCTAACTTGCCTACAGGCGCTTATGAAATGTATTGTGAAGAACTTCGCGTATTGAATTCTGCGAAAACACCTCCATTCTACATTCAAGATAATATCGATGTAGATGAAAATATCCGCTTGAAATATCGTTATCTTGACTTGCGTCGTCCAGAAATGCAACGCAACTTGATTTTACGTCATAAGGTAACAAAGGCTATGCGCGATTTCTTCGATAGCCGCGATTTCCTTGAAATCGAAACACCTATGCTTACAAAATCCACACCAGAAGGCGCGCGTGACTATTTAGTACCTTCTCGTGTGAATGCAGGCACATTCTATGCATTGCCTCAATCTCCACAAATTTTCAAACAAATTTTGATGGTAGCAGGCTATGAAAAATATTTCCAAATCGTACGTTGCTTCCGCGATGAAGATTTGCGTGCAGACCGTCAACCAGAATTTACACAACTCGACTTGGAAATGAGCTTCGTTGATGAAGAGGATATTTACGCATTATTGGAACAAATGGTTGCAGAAGTGTTCAAAAAGACATTGGGCAAAGAAATTCCATTGCCTATGCCTCGTATTACATGGGATGAAGCGATGGATAAATACGGCTCTGATAAACCAGATCTTCGCTTTGACATGGCTTTCACAGATGTAACTGAACTCGTAAAAGATACTGAATTCAAAGTATTCCGCTCTGTTATCGACAATGGCGGTATCGTAAAAGGTATTGTTGTACCTGGTGATGCTGGTATTCCTCGTCGTGAACTCGATGATTTGGTAGCATACGTAAATCGCTACGGTGCAAAAGGTTTGGCTTGGGCTTGCTTCAATGAAGACGGTTCCATTAAATCTCAAATCATGAAGTTCTTAGGCGAAGATACAATCCGCAATATCGGTGAAAAAATGGGCGCTAAAGGCGGCGACCTTGTATTGATGATTGCTGATAAACCAGCAACTGTTGCTCGTGCACTTGGTGAGTTGCGCCTTGAAATGGCTCGTCGTATGAACATGATTGACGAAGATAAATTGGCTTTCACATGGGTAACAGATTTCCCTATGTTCGAATATAACGAAGATGAAAAACGCTATGTTGCTATGCATCATCCGTTCACAATGCCTCGCCACGAAGATCTTGATAAATTACAATCCGATCCTGGTAGCGTAAAAGCAATTGCTTACGATATGGTATTGAACGGCGTTGAAATCGGTGGCGGTTCCTTGCGTATTTATCAATCTGACGTACAAGAAAAAGTATTTAAAGCAATTGGTTTATCCGAAGAAGAAGCTAAATCTAAATTCGGTTTCATGCTTGATGCATTTAAATATGGTGCGCCACCTCATGCAGGTTGTGCATTTGGTCTTGATCGTCTCGTTATGTTGATGGCTAAACGCCAATCCATCCGCGACGTTATCGCATTCCCTAAAACACAATCCGCTTCTGATATCATGAGCCAAGCGCCATCTGAAGTAGAACCTAAACAATTAAAAGAATTACACATAAAAGCAGATATAGAGGAAGAAGAACAATCCTTGGTATAATCGCAAGTAAGCATATTATAAAAGGACCGCAAGAATTGCTAAAATTTTAAAAGTCAAGTCTTGTAAATGATAAATCTTTCTGCTACTATTTATGTATAAGATATCCCTGCCATGTGCGTGTGATATCGCAGTTTTGAGCCAACACATTTTCTTCGGGAGTCCAGAACTCTCGTCTGAACGTTACGCCCTCACGGGACAACTGCAGGATGAGGAGGACACCCACCTGCTCTTGCAGGATCAAAACGCGGTACATTACGGCATGGTGGGGCTTTTTTGCATGTAAAGAATGAATGGAGGTAGCATGGATAGTTTATTTGATGCATTACCTACGAATAAATATGAACCACTACCGGTGCGAATGAGACCGACAGAACTTGATCATTTGTATGGTCAAGAACAGGCGGTAGGGAAGGGGACATTCCTTCGCGCCATGGTGGAAAAGGATACAATACCATCCATGTTGTTTTACGGGCCTTGTGGAACTGGTAAAACGACATTAGCCGGTATCATTGCTAAGATGAGCAACAGCCATTTTGTCAATTTAAATGCGACAAATGCAGGTATCGGTGAATTGCGAAATATTATAGAAGATGCGCGGAAACGAGTTCGTTCTTTGCAACAACGAACCATTTTATTTCTCGATGAAATACATCGCTTTAATAAGAGTCAACAAGACGTACTGTTACCCTGCGTTGAAGATGGTACGATTATTCTTATTGGGGCAACTACAGAAAATCCATTTTTTGAAGTCAATCGCCCATTATTATCGAGACTACGACTTATTACATTGGAGGCCTTAACGCCGAAAGCAATTAATCAAATTTTAAAGCGAGCTCTTACAGATAGCGAGGTAGGCTTAGGGGCTCGTAACCTACAGGTAAAGGATGAGTTGCTTGAGGATATAGGTATCTTCGTCAATGGAGATGGTCGTATGGCACTCAATATTTTGGAGCAAGCTGCGGCCATGGTGCACGATAGCGAAGAAATCACTTTAGAAATACTTGAAAAGGTCGTAGGCCGTCGCATTTATACATACGATAAAAAAGGAGATAGTCATTACGATACAATTTCCGCCTTTATTAAAAGTATGCGCGGGTCCGATATACAGGCTACACTTCATTATTTAGCGCGTATGATAGAGGCCGGTGAGGATCCTAATTTTATCGCTCGTCGTATTGTCATTTGTGCCGCCGAAGATGTAGGATTAGCAGATCCACAAGCCTTAATATTGGCTAATGCAGCAGCACAGGCCGCGCATATGGTGGGATTTCCAGAGGCGCGTATCATTTTATCTGAGGCGGCATGCTATGTGGCGTTGGCGCCTAAGAGTAATTCCGCATATCTAGGTATTGATGCAGCTATTTCAGATGTGCGTCATAAAGATTGTGGGCAAGTGCCGGATCATTTACGTGATAGCCACTATAGTGGGGCGAGTAAACTAGGACATGGGCTAACTTATAAATATGCTCATAACTATCCGAATGGATACGTTAAGCAACAATATTTGCCGGATCCTTTGGTAAATGCTGAGTATTATAAGGGCGTCGATCGTGGGGTAGAACATAATCTATTAAAAGATTGGAACGATAGACGTAAAGATAAATAGAATAGTCAATATATGGTATAATATAATGATGATTTGAAATAGATTTTTATATAAAAGTAAGGGGTTTGTATACGATTATGGCAGAAGAGAAAAAAACTTCTACACGAGGGCGGAAGCCTCGCAAAAAACGAGCTACACCGGCACCAAAAAAAGAAGGATTTTCACTGCGCAATGAAGTAAAAGGCATTATTGTCATAGGTGTTGCCATACTGGCATTGCTAGGCTTTTTTGGCTTTGATTTAGGCATTGTAGGCGAAATATTGACGGGAATATTTCGCTATGGATTTGGCTTTGGGGGCATAATTCCGTGCATTGCTGTACTATGGCTTGGATGGCGTTTGTTATACCAAGGTAAATTTATGTCTATCACACGTCGTGGTCTTCTCATAACAGTTTTTTACTTATTAGCTATTACCATGGTTCCACTATATCGTGTACCTGTGGGTGATGAATTGGCGACTACAGCACTGGCAGATCAAGGTGGTGTTGTGGGCGGTTTCTTGGCTTCCTTTATACGAACTATGTTCGGTGAAGTTGGCTCCATTATTGTTGTTGCCGTACTTATGCTTTGCTGTGGTCTCCTTATTACGCGCCTATCCTTAGGTAACGGATTGCGTAAGGCTGCTGATAAAACGCAAGTAGGTCTTGATAAGGCAAAAGAAGTAGCTGTTGAAAAGGTAGCGGTAGCTAAAGAGGTTATCGAAGATTGGAATGAACAGCGTAAAGAAGCAGCACAGCGCAAGGCTTATGACCGCGAAAAGGATATGCGATACACCGATGCAGCTCAGAATGCTGTAGAGACTCTTGAAAATAGAGGTGTTGTAGCTGCTAATGATGACTATGAAGTTGAGCCAATCGATACACATACGCCTTCTTCTTGGAAAGAATTAGCTGAGTTAGAGGCTCGTAATAGAGCGGCAGAACGATTAGTACAAATCTCTGAAGAATCTGGTGATGCTGTCGATAACGGTGAAATTCGTACTGATAGTACCGGTGATGATTCAAAAACAATGCCTGCATGGCTCCATGATCATGATGAGGAACATGCCGATATTGAAGAATTTGATACAGATGATAGTGTTGAGGATGATGTGCGTACCACCGATGAATCAGGCCCAGCAGAATACTCTTATCAACCAACAACTATTGGTTCGTTAGAAACCAATCATGCGGCGATTGCGAGTGCTGTACCTGGAAGTGGTGCGGCTGCAAGCTCTGTTAGTGCTGGTGCAGGCATGAGTTCTATGCCATTATCTGTACCATCTTTGGCAAGTACTGCTGAGGATACAGCACAGGTAGCCGTTTCTAAAGATGGACAGATTCATAGAACTTACGATAGACCATATCATTTCCCAAGCCTTGATATTTTGGCGAAAGGGGAGGTAGGTCAAAATAATAATGACGAGGTCGCGTATAATGCGATGCGCCTTGAAGATGTTTTATCTAGCTTTGGCATTTCTGCCAAGGTAGTTAATGCTACGCAAGGCCCAACCGTAACACGGTATGAAATTGAACCAGCCCAAGGTGTTAAGGTAAGTAGAATCGTAAACTTAACAGATGACATTGCCTTGAATCTAGCGGCTCAACATATACGTATGGAGGCACCAATTCCTGGTAAATCTGCTATTGGTATCGAGGTACCTAATACGAAAACAGAAGCCGTTCACTTGCGTGATGTACTTGATTGTAGTGACTTTAAAGAGGCGCGTGGTGGTATTCCAGTCGGCCTTGGTAAGGATATCGCTGGCAAACCTGTGATTACTGATTTGGCTAAGATGCCACATTTATTGGTGGCTGGTACGACAGGCTCTGGTAAATCTGTATGTGTAAATACATTGATTTCTAGTATTCTCTTTAGTCGTAAACCAGAAGAGGTTAAGTTATTACTTATCGACCCTAAGATGGTTGAATTATCCGTTTATAATGGCATTCCTCATTTGATGGCACCAGTTGTAACGGATATGAAAAAAGCGGCTGCTGTATTGCGTTGGGCAGTTCGAGAAATGGAAGCTCGCTACAAGGCATTTGCTGCATCCGGTAAGCGCGATATTAAAAGTTATAATGAAGCGCATCCTAAGTCGGCAATGCCGCTTATCGTATTGATTATCGATGAGTTGGCGGACTTGATGATGACTGCTCCTGATGATATTGAAGAATCCATTAGTCGATTGGCTCAGATGGCACGTGCTGCTGGTATTCATATGGTACTAGCTACACAACGTCCATCTGTTAACGTTATTACTGGTTCTATTAAAGCCAACGTGCCAAGTCGTATTTCCTTTGCCGTAGGGTCCCAAATCGACTCTCGTACAATCCTCGATATGGCGGGTGCTGAAAAACTATTAGGCAAAGGTGATATGTTGTTCTCTCCAATTGGGGCTAATAAACCAATTCGTGTACAAGGTGCTTTCATCTCTGATGATGAAGTGGAACATTTGGTAGAGTTTGTAAAACAACAACGAGAACCAGAATACGATGATACGGTAACGGCTGAGGCAGAAAAGGAAACCGCAGCACAAGATAATGATGAACAAGATATTTATCGTGATGAGTTATTAGAACGAGCTGTCAATCTTGTAATGGAATCTGGTCAAGCATCCGTGTCGATGTTGCAACGTAGATTCCGTATCGGTTATACGCGTGCTGCACGCCTTGTAGATACCATGGAGGATCTTAAAATTGTAGGTCCTAACATGGGTAGTAAAGCACGAGAGATTTTAATGAGTCCAGAACAGGTGAAAGCTCGATACTTCTCTGATTCTGAGGAATAGAAAGGGATATACTGTGGCTGAGTTAGGTGAAGAATTACGTCGAGAACGAGTACGTAGAAATCTCACATTTAAAGATATTGAACAAGTACTTCATATTAAAACAACCTATTTAGAAGCCATCGAAGATGGAAACTATGCAGTTATCCCAGGACGTGTATACGCTAAAGGTTTTATTCGCAATTATGGAAATTACCTTGGCCTTGATGGAGATCGCTTAGTGAAGGTTTATCAAAATCAAGTAGGTGAAGTGGATACATTCACAATACGTCCTATTATGCGTCAAAAGAAACAGGAAACTATTAATTCTGTGCAGAGTGAGTACGTTGAACATCAGATGGCAAAACGTCGTATGTCGCTTGAAACGAGACAGAAAAAGCGACAACGGTCCATTGAACAAGAACGCATTATGCTTGCTATTATTGCCGTATTCATGGTGATATTTTTGATATGGTTGTTTTTATTCTAAGATACATCGTTACAGTTAAAGGAAGGTTATATTGATGGATACATTTTTAGTTACAGAACGCGCAGATATGGAAGCGCGCGGGTGGGCAGAACTCGATTTCGTGCTCATCAGTGGCGATGCGTATGTAGATCATCCATCTTTTGCGCCTGCCGTAATTGGTCGTTATCTAGAATCCAAAGGCTATCGAGTTGGTATTATTGCCCAACCTGATTGGAATGATGTTAATGCTTTTAAAAAATTAGGGAAGCCTCGTCTTGCATCGCTTGTTACTGCAGGCAACTTGGATTCCATGCTCAATAAGTTTACGGCAGCTAAAAAAATCCGTCGTGAAGATGATTACTCACCGGGAGGTGAGGCAGGACATCGCCCCGATAGAGCGACCTTGGTATACTCTAACCGCATGAAAGAAGCCTTTAGAGATGTGCCTCTTATCATTGGTGGCATCGAGGCTTCATTGCGGCGTTTTGGGCATTATGATTATTGGTCTGATACGGTGCGTCGGTCTATTCTTGTAGACTCTAAGGCTGATGTACTTATATATGGCATGGGTGAATTACAGATTATAGAGTTAGCCGAAGCACTAGATCAAAATCGATTCGAAGAATCATTGCCCAATATACGTGGTATTTGTTATATGTCAAAAGACATACCATCCATTGATTGTGTTGAATGTCCTTCCTTTGAAGAAATCAAGGTAGATAAAATGGCCTTTGCCGATGCTTTTCGCATTCAATATGATGAACAAGATCCATTCTATGGACGACCTATTGTACAAAAACATGGCGATCGCTATGTCGTACAAAATGTACCAGCCTTACCATTAACACAGGAACAAATGGATGCGGCTTATGATTTACCATACACACGTAAATGGCATCCATCGTATGATGATAAAGGGGGCGTACCTGCATTAAGCGAGGTGCAGTTTAGCCTTGTTAGTCAGCGTGGTTGCTTTGGTAGTTGTTCATTTTGTGCTATTACTAATCATCAAGGCCGTATCATTCAAAATCGCAGTCATCAGTCATTGATTGATGAAGCGAAATTGATGATTAGTATGGATGACTTCAAAGGTTACATTCATGATGTAGGTGGTCCAACGGCCAATTTCAGACATTTAGCATGCGATAAACAAGCCGTCTTTGGCGCTTGTAAAGGTCACACCTGTGCGGCGCCGGAACCTTGTGAAAATTTGAATACTAATCACGATGATTACATTGCATTATTGCGCAAGTTACGAAAGTTAAAGGGCGTAAAAAAGGTCTTCGTCAGATCGGGGTTACGTTATGACTATGTTTTAGCCGACAATAATAAAGCCTTTGTAAAGGAACTTTGTCAATATCATGTGAGTGGTCAGCTAAAGGTTGCGCCTGAACATGTATCCAAACGTGTAACGACTATGATGGGCAAGGCTGGTAAAGAAGAATTTTTGACCTTTAAAAAATGGTTTGAAGAGGCAAATCGTGAATTAGGTAAAAAACAATATTTAGTTCCGTATTTTATGAGTTCTCATCCAGGATGTACATTAGAAGATGCCATAGAATTGGCTGAATTTTTACGAGATCAGCATATGTACCCTGAACAAGTGCAAGATTTTATTCCTACACCGGGCAGTCTTTCAACGTGCATGTATTATACGGGAATTAATCCTCTTGATGGCAAGCCTGTTTATGTGGCTAAAAAAGGTCGTGACAAGGCTAAGCAACGGGCTTTGATGCAATATAAAAACATTGAAAATTACGACTTAGTAAAAGAGGCCCTAATAGAAGCTAATCGGCGTGATTTAATCGGCTTTGGACCTGAGTGCTTAATTCCACCTAGACCAATTGGACAAGGTAAAATGCAAAATCAAGGACGTAAAAAATCAGGACAATCGAGAAGCAGTCAATCTCGATATGTTAGAAGTGGTTCTCCTTCACAGGTCAATAAGACTAAGGGAGAACGTAAAAGGAGATTTACGCGATGAAACGATGGATGGCATTTAGTGTTTTAATGCTTTTTGTCATAGGTATGATGGGGTATGGCATATACTTTTATCGAGAGGAGCAAATTGAAAAATCAAAAGCGCCTGTACGCGGTGAAATTACGGTTTATACTGACTTACCTAATAACTTAACAACACTATTAGCTGATAAATATTTAGAGGATAAAAACGTAAAAGTTAATATTATGCCACTCACTGAGGAGCAAATGGAACAACGGGTTTCCTCTAAGTTAGCAGATTCATCTGGTGATGTAGTGATTACATCTGAGGATAACCTCGTCATCGGTGCTAGTAAAGATAAGTTTGCTCCTATTGTAAATGAACGCATAGATGAGGTCTTGGATCGCCTAAAGGATTCAAATGGTTACTGGGTCGGCTTATGGTATGATCCTATCGTTTTTGTACAAAATGAATCATTTTACAATAAACTAGGTCAACATATTACGACTTGGGATACCTTGCAAAAGCCTGGAAACTGGCGTGTGGTGATGACAGATTTCGGAGCTTCTCAAAATGCGGCTAATCTTTTGTACAATTTGGTGGAATATAAAGGCGAGCCAGATGCTCTTGCAGATTTATTGGCTTTAAAAACACATGTTATACAACATTCTAAGTTCCTTTCCACACCTGTACGGCTAACAGCTCTTGGTGAATCGGATATTGGCATTGGGAATCTTTCTGATGCACAACAGTACATTCGCCATTCTTATCCTGTAAAAATGATTTATCCTAGTGATGGCACATCATTTTATGTAACAGGTGCAGCGGTGCAAAAAGATTCTAAGCATAAAAATGAAAGTATAGAGTTTATTACCTGGTTACTATCTAGTGAAACTGCAAAATATATGATGAATAATAATTTTACCTATATATTCGCCAATCCTGAAGTTACCGAACCCGTAGATACACTAGGGCGTTCCGTAGTGTTATGGCCTGTTAATGGCGGCTATACAGTGGAGGGAAAAGAACTTTTATTGAATCACTGGGTTAGCCAAGTACGTTTTAGAAAAGATTAATAGAAGAGTATTTCTATACAATATCGTTACATTCTATAAATAAGAAAGGATTTAGAATGACCAAATCATTGGGATATATTAGCCTAGGTTGTGCTAAAAATTTAGTAGATACAGAGGTTATGCTTGGATTGTTAAAGGATGATGGTTATACCATTACCGATAATTTATATGAGGCTGACTTAATTATCATAAATACATGTACCTTTATAGAGAAAGCTAAGGAAGAATCTATCAATACGATTCTTGAAGCTGCTCAGTATAAAGAAACTGGTCGTTGTAAAGGCTTAATTGTAGCAGGTTGCTTGAGTCAACAATACCAAGATGAGTTGTTTACAGAAATCCCTGAAATTGATGCCCTTATTGGTACTGGTGCATGGAATCAAGTTATGGTAGCTGTTGATGCGATTGAACATGGCAATCGTAGCTGCATCATGGAAAATATCACTAATATCTATGATGAACGCATGCCTCGCATTCAAACGACGCCTCGCTACAGTGCGTATGTAAAAATTGCAGAAGGTTGTAACAATGGTTGTACATTCTGTATCATTCCTAAGGTGCGTGGTGCATTTAGAAGTCGTTCCATTGAATCTATTAAGGCTGAAGTTGAACGATTAGCTGCGTCAGGGGTTAAAGAAATCGTTCTCATTGCACAAGATACGACTAGCTACGGCATTGATTTAAATAATGGTAAACCATTACTTACAGAGCTGTTAAAAGAATTGACTAAGGTTGAGGGAATTGAGTGGATTCGCATGCTCTATTTATATCCAACATTCTTTAGTGATGAATTGCTTGATATTATCGTCAATGAACCGAAGCTTTGTAAATATGTTGATATACCATTACAACATGTAAACAACGATATTCTTAAACAAATGAATCGTCGTGATTCTCGCGAGGATATTGAGCGATTATTAAAGAAAATCCGCAATGCACCAACTCATGTTACATTGCGTACATCGATTATTGTTGGATTCCCTGGTGAAACAGATGAACAGTTCCAAGAACTTTGTGAATTTGTGAAGGATATCAAGTTTGATAATATGGGTGTTTTCACATACTCTCAAGAGGAAGGGACCATTGCAGGGGCTCGTGAAGATCAAATACCAGAAGAGGTTAAAGAAGAACGCTATCATACATTGATGTCTATACAAGCTGCTATTTCTGAAGAGAATAATCGCGATTTAGAAGGCACTATTGACTATGCCATGATTGAAGAATTAGAAGAAGGCGATAATAATACTGTTCTTGCAAAAGGTCGTTTGAAATCACAAGCTCCAGATGTAGATGGGAATATGTATATCGAAGACTGTGGCGATAAGGTTAAAGCTGGAGATATTGTACAGGTACAAGTAGAGCAAGGTTTTGCTTACGATGTAGTAGCTACTATCGTAGAATAATATTGATTGGTGTATTAGGTAATACCACTATTAACACATCTGAAGTGATGGGAGGTATTTACAATGATTGTAGAATTAATTTCTACAGGTTCTGAATTATTGTTAGGGGATACGGTGAACACCAATGTCTCTTGGTTAGCTCAGGAACTTAATAAATTAGGTTATACCATAGCGTATCAGTCTGTGGTGGGAGACAATCCAGGCCGTATGTCTGAAGTGTTTAAAAAAGCGGCACAACGTGCTGATCTCGTGATTAGTACAGGTGGGTTAGGACCAACTCAGGGGGATATAACACGGCAAGTTTTGGCATCGTCCTTAAATCGCAGTGTCGTATATAATGATGATGCTATGGCTGAGGTGCGACAGTTTTTCAAACGAGTAGGTCGTGAAATGCCTGATGCGAGTCGTAGAGAGGCTATGTTGCCTGATGGCTCTAGTGTTTTAGCTAATCCTGTCGGCGTTGCACCAGGCGTAGTAACCGTAGATGGCGATGTAACCTATATACTATTACCAGGACCTCCAGGTGAGATGAAGGGGATGTTTACACAAAGTGTAGTACCTTACCTTCATAAGCGTTTTGGCTCACAAGGTGTTGTAACGTCTTATCGTTATGGCGTTTATAATATTCGTGAAATCGATTTAGAAGAACGTGTGATGGATTTAATTAAGCAACAATCAAATCCAACCATAGCCTTGTTAATAAAAAAAGGCTACATTGAATTACGCATTACTGCAAAGGCTTCATCTCTCGATGAAGCACATAGATTGTTAAATCCTTGGGATGAAATCATTCGTCGCCGTTTAGGTTCTTTGATTGGCCGTAAGTTAGATATTTCTATGGAGGAAACACTCGGTAATACGTTAAAAGAATCGTCTGCGACCATTGCTACGGCAGAGTCTTGTACATCTGGTTTAGTTGGTAAACTATTGACAAACGTAAGTGGTAGTAGTGATTACTATATGGGTGGCATTATATCCTATAGCAATGAAGTAAAACATCGGGTCTTAGGTGTGCCACAAGATTTACTCGATACATATGGTGCTGTGAGCGAACAAGTAGCCAAAGCGATGGCTGAAGGTGCAAAACGCGTATGCAATACGACATATGCGGTGTCTACAACGGGGATAGCAGGACCTGGTGGTGGCACACCGGATAAACCAGTGGGCCTCGTTTGGTTTGGCGTAACTGGACCATATGGAACCGTTGCTCACAAAGCTAATCTTATTGGAAATCGAGAAGATATCCGCCAAAGTGCGGCTGAATTAGCATTATACTACATGAATTTGTATATTCAAGAAAAAGGGGATAAATAATGGCTGTTGATGGTAGACAAGCAGCGTTGGATAACGCATTAAAACAAATAGAAAAAGACTTTGGTAAAGGTGCTATCATGCGCCTAGGTGAAGCGGCAGATCGTATGAATGTTGAGGTTATTTCCTCTGGTTCTCTTGCCATTGACCTCGCTGTAGGTGTAGGTGGTTTCCCTCGTGGTCGTGTCATTGAAATTTATGGTCCAGAATCATCTGGTAAAACAACTGTTGCTCTTCACGCTGTAGCTGAAGCGCAAAAACAAGGTGGCGTCGCTGCATTTATTGATGCGGAACATGCAATGGACCCAATCTATGCACGTAATCTTGGCGTAGATATTAATAACTTGTTAATTTCCCAACCAGACAATGGTGAACAAGCCTTAGAAATTACAGAGGCGCTTGTACGTAGTGGTGCTGTAGATATCGTTGTAGTTGACTCTGTTGCTGCATTGGTACCTAAAGCAGAAATTGAAGGGGAAATGGGTGATGCTCACGTAGGTCTTCATGCCCGTTTGATGAGTAAAGCATTGCGTAAATTAACAGGTACTATTAATAAGACAAAAACCGTTGTTATCTTTATCAACCAATTGCGTGAAAAGGTAGGCGTAATGTTTGGTAATCCTGAAACAACGACCGGTGGTCGTGCCTTAAAATTCTATTCTTCTGTACGTCTTGATGTGCGTAAGGGCGAATTGATTAAGGCCAATAATGAAAATGTAGGGGCCCGTACAAAGGTTAAGGTTGTTAAGAATAAGGTGGCACCTCCATTTAAAACTGCTGAATTTGATTTGATGTATGGTCAAGGGATTTCCAGAGAAGGTACTCTTATCGATATCGGTACTAATATGGAAATTATCAAAAAATCTGGCGCGTGGTATTCCTATAATGGGGAACGGATGGGACAAGGTAAAGAAGCGGCAAAACAATACCTCTTCGATAATCCTCAAGTAGCTGAAGAAATCGATCGTATCATTCGTGATACATTGGCAGCTGAACCAGAAACATTTGATGTTGTTGGCGAAGATGCTACACCAGAAGAAGATTAATCGATATAGCATATAAAAAAGGGCTACTGTGTAGCCCTTTTTCATTGAGGTTATTATGATAGACGATATGTTTACAGAAGAGGAAAAGCAGGCTGCGTTAGATCAAGCCTATCGATTTCTTGCACAGCGCTTTTTAAGCTCTTATGAGTTGCGCCAAAAGATGAAACGAAAACAGATTCCATCGGATCTCATCGATTACGTAGAAGAGCGATTAATTTACTATGATTACATTAATGATGAGCGTTTAGCGAAACAGGTTGTATCCTATTTGATGAGAGAGCAGAAATATGGTGCATATCTTATAAAGCAAAAAATGAAACAGAGAGGACTTGATGTGCCTCGTGATATTGAAAATTATGATGAACTGGCGGCCGCTTTTCGAATCGTAGATAAAAAATATGGTGAATCTATAAGCGATATTCCGCGTATAAAAATAATGAATTTCCTAAAAAATAGGGGATTTTCTATGAGCACTATTACTAAGGTTTGCGAGGCCTATCAATCTTGACAGAAAGGGCTTTCAAGCATAAAATTAAAATAGCCTTGTAAACATATAATGTATTATAGGTTATTAATTTAATATGTTAAAAATCAGGAAACAAGGGGCGTAGTGCCCGTATGTGAAGATACAGGAGGTGAGACTGATTTTAGAGTATAGTCTAATTGCAGTAGTAATGGTGCTAATTGGACTAGGTGTAGGCTATTTTTTACGAAAAAATATTGCTGAAGGAAAACTGAATCAAGCTGAGCAAGAGGCTGAGCGCATTGTCGCAAATGGCGAGCGCATGGCTGAGTCTAAAAAGAAAGAAGCTTTATTAGAGGCGAAAGAAGAAATTCATAAGCTCCGTTCTGATGTAGAACGAGAAAATAAAGAGCGTCGTTCTGAATTACAACGTATGGAACGCCGTATTCTTCAAAAAGAAGAATCTTTGGATAAAAAATTAGACAATATTGAGCACAAAGAGGAAGCTTTACATCGTAAAGAAGCTGACTTAGTTCAAAGCAAAGAAAAAATTGATGCTTTGTATGAAAAGCAAATGGCAGAATTAGAACGTATTTCTGGCATGACCTTTGATGAAGCTCGGAACATCTTGTTAACTAATGTAGAACAAGAAATCCGTCATGAAACAGCTATCATGGTAAAAGAAATGGAACAGCAAGCTAAAGACGAAGCTGAGAAAAAGGCTAAGGAAATTATTTCCGGCGCTATTCAACGTTGCGCAGCTGACCATGTCGCAGAAACAACTGTTTCTGTTGTCGCATTGCCAAATGATGAAATGAAGGGACGTATTATTGGTCGTGAAGGTCGTAATATTCGTGCTCTAGAAACATTAACTGGCATTGATTTAATTATCGATGATACACCAGAAGCTGTTATTCTATCAGGCTTTGATCCAATTCGTCGTGAAGTAGCGCGAATTGCATTGGAAAAATTGATTGTCGATGGTCGAATTCATCCAGCTCGTATTGAAGAGATGGTGGCAAAAGCTCGTAAAGAGGTGGACCAAACAATTAAAGAAGCCGGTGAACAAGCAACCTTTGAGGCAGATGTTCATGGCTTACATCCTGAAATTATTAAAATTTTAGGGCGTTTGAAATACCGTACTAGTTACGGTCAAAATGTGTTAAAACATTCTATCGAAGTATCTCATTTAGCAGGTCTTATGGCCGCAGAACTTGGCTGTGATGTGATATTGGCTAAACGAGGTGGTTTAATTCATGATATCGGTAAGGCGCTAGATCGTGAAATCGAAGGTTCCCATGTGGAAATCGGTGTTGATGTAGCCCGTAAGTATCGTGAAAGCGCAGCAGTAATCAACTGTATTGGAGCCCATCATGGTGATGAAGAATTCCAATCCGTAGAGGCTGTTCTCGTAGCAGCAGCAGATGCTATCTCTGCAGCCCGTCCAGGTGCTCGTAGAGAAACCTTAGAAAATTACTTAAAACGATTATCTAAATTGGAAGAAATCGCTGAATCTTTCGAAGGCGTTGAAAAGTGCTTTGCTATTCAAGCCGGTCGAGAAATTCGCGTTGTAGTAAAACCGGATAAGATTGATGAAGCTGAATCTACATTACTTGTTCGGAATATTGTAAAACGCATTGAATCCGAATTAGAATATCCTGGTCAAATCAAGGTTGTTGTCATTCGTGAAACACGCGTTGTCGATTTTGCTAAATAGGCATTATACTTAAAATTGTAGGCTGCAATATTGTATTGCAGCCTATCCTTTTTAATTGTCACTTATTTATTAGAGGATTTTTGAAAGTTTTATCGAATATAGAATTATAGACATGTTTCGTCTATGACTGTATAGTCGATAAAAATATGTAGGGAGGTGTTCTGGTGAGTCGATATTTTGAAAATGAATTAATTGAACAAATTAAAGATGCCAATGATATCGTATCCGTTGTATCAGAACACGTTACCTTAAAGAAAAAAGGTAAGAATTATTGGGGTTGTTGTCCATTTCACAATGAAAAGACGCCATCCTTTAGTGTGGCTCCTGACAAGGGGTTTTATTATTGTTTTGGCTGCCATGCATCGGGAAATGCCATCAAGTTTTTGATGGAACTAGAGGGTATTACCTTTGTTGAGGCCTTGGAACGGCTTGCTAATCGAGCTAATATACCATTGCCAGAAGCTAAACTTTCACCACAGGTGCGGGCAAGAGAGGAACGACGAAAGAAATTATATGAGGCCTGTGATTTGGCGGCGAATTTTTTTCACAACTGTTTGCTAAAAACATCTCTTGGTAAGGCTGGATTAGAGTACCTAAAAAAACGGGGCCTTACAGATGAAACCATAGAAAAGTTTAAACTGGGATTTGCTCCTGATGGTTGGGATAGATTATATAAGGCCTTTAGAGAACGGGGGATCGAAGAATCAATCTTGCTCGAGCTTAATTTAATTCGTAAGAATGACAAAGGGCAGGCCTATGATTTCTTCCGTAATCGTGTTATGTTTCCTATTATGGATGGCAAAGGTCGTGTAGTCGGCTTTGGGGGCCGTGTTATGGATGATAGCACGCCGAAGTATTTGAACTCTCCAGAATGCCAAATATTTGAAAAAGGTAAGATTTTATTTGCCTTTGATAAGGCTTATAAATCGATACGCGAAGAAAAACAAGCCATCTTAGTAGAAGGCTATATGGATGTCATTTCCGCCCATAATAAGGGAGTAACCAATGTAGTTGCTTCGCTTGGAACGGCATATACAAAGGACCATGGTCATATCTTGATGCGCCAAGCAGATGAAATTATACTAGCTTACGATATGGATGGTGCCGGTCGTCAGGCTGCTGCGCGTGCTATTGAATTACTACAGAATACGGATTTCAAAGTTCGTGTCTTGGCTATGCCTGATGGTAAGGATCCAGATGACTATGTGCGAAATCACGGCGGAAAAGCGTTTAAGGAATTAGTAGAAAAGGCCGTTAAGCCACTCGATTATTTATTAAGTGAGTCTCTTATCAAGCATGATACGAATGACGCAGAAGGCAAACAAGCAGTTATGCAAGATATATTCCCATTTATTGCGAATATTCATAGTCAAACGGTACGAGACGATGCATTAAAGGCACTAGCATTGCCATTATGGTTAGATAATAGTACTATATTCCGCTATTTTAGGAATTATACCCAAAAGGGGAATATTGAATTAGTTGATGAAAAGACTACACAGCCTAAGAAGATTGTCAGTGGTGATGAAGAGTTATTGATGGCCCATGTTATTACAGATTCAAAGGCTTTACAAGAGGTTGTACAATATTTACCACTTGAGGACTTTCAAAATATTCAATATCGGGGTATAATAGAAAAGATATACACCTTATTTACTCAAACAGGTCAATATCAGCCGGAATCTGTGGAGGACGTATTGACGCCTCAAGAATATGAAATTTTTTCACGGCTTATGATAATTGAGGCAAATGAGGCTGTACCTGTACTTATCCGTAAAATACGGCTACATTCCCTACGGGAACAATATAAAATGCACTCAATTTTGGCCGATCAGTTAAAACGTGCAGGAGATTCGGCATTTATTAGCGAATTACATAAATGTCAGGAAATACAAAATCTAATTAGAGAATGGTCTAAATAGTAAGTAATAAAGGAGAGCGCTGTGGCTAAGAAAGTACAAAAAAGTCAAATAGAGGAGATTGTGGCACAACTTCTTGAAAAAGGCCGTAAAAGCGGTGTGTTGACACAATCAGAAATTTCAGATGCTCTTCATGAGCAAACTGATTTAACAGCAGAACAATTAGATGATATTTATGTTACTTTTAACAAACTAAATATCGAAGTTGTTCCAGATGTTGAGGACGATGATAAAGACGATGCCCTTGAACCTGATGATGATGTCGATGAGGACCGTGATGCGGCGTCTGAAAAAAATATCTCCATTGACCTAAGCGTAGATGCTAGTGTTAATATCGACGATCCAGTTCGTATGTATTTGAAAGAAATTGGTCGTGTTCCATTGCTTTCAGCTGACGAAGAAATCGTATTAGCAAAACAAATTGAAGCAGGGGCAGAGGAAGATGCTACATATAAAGAAATTCAACTTAGCAAAAAGGCTAAGAAGAAATTGGTAGATGCTAACTTGCGCCTTGTTGTAAGTATTGCTAAACGTTATGTTGGCAGAGGCATGTTATTCTTGGATTTGATTCAAGAAGGTAACTTGGGCCTTATCAAAGCGGTCGATAAATTCGACTATACAAAAGGTTATAAATTCTCCACCTATGCAACATGGTGGATTCGTCAAGCGATTACGCGGGCTATTGCAGACCAAGCGAGAACAATACGTATTCCAGTTCACATGGTTGAAACTATCAATAAATTGATTCGTATTTCCCGACAATTATTGCAAGATAAAGGCAGAGAACCAACGCCGGAAGAAATTGCGGAAGGCATGGGTATCACTGCGGAACGTGTTCGTGAAATTCAAAAAATTGCACAAGAGCCAGTATCCTTGGAAACACCAATTGGTGAAGAAGAAGACTCCCATTTGGGTGATTTCATCGAAGACCAAGATGCGGTGGCACCAGATGATGCGGCTAGCTACATCTTGTTGCAAGAACAAATCGAAGACGTTTTCACATGCTTAACAGACCGTGAACAACAAGTATTGATTTTACGTTTTGGTTTGAAAGATGGCAAACCACGTACCCTTGAAGAAGTAGGCCAACACTTTAACGTAACTCGTGAACGTATTCGTCAAATCGAAGGTAAGGCATTAACAAAATTACGTAATCGTGGTAAACGCGATAAAATTAAAGATTTCCTATAAGAATGTCTTAACCATTAGGGCTGCAGTACATATACATGTATGGCAGCCCTTTTGTGCTATAATAAAAGTAATATAATACACTAAGTTTTTAGATATATAGGGGATAACATGTATACTGTTAGCAAACGTTTAGAGGTGAGTGCATCTCATCAATTACAATTAGATTATCCGAGTAAATGTCAGAGTTTACATGGGCACAATTGGATTATAACCGTTCATGCGCGTAGCGAAGAATTAGATCATAATGGCATGGTGATTGACTTTACGATCATTAAAGAAAAGATTCATGGCCGTCTTGATCATAAACATATCAACGACGTATTAGGGGATATTAATCCTACTGCAGAAAATATGGCGAAATGGATTGCCGATGAATTAGGACCAAAATGTTTTAAGGTAGAGGTTCAAGAGTCAGAAGGAAATGTTGCTATCTATGAACGTGATTGAACTATTTTCTTCCATTGATGGAGAAGGGAAACGGCAAGGATTTTTGACTACCTTTTTGCGCCTCCATGACTGTAATATTCGCTGCTCTTATTGCGATACATTGTATAGTTATGGTCCTGAAAGCACTTTTGAAAGCATGAGTGTTCAGGCTGTAGCTGATGCGATTGAACAATTAGAAAATCATCGCATCACCATTACCGGTGGAGAACCGCTTTTACAGGAACCGGCCATTATTGAACTTATTGATGAGTTAACAAGACGTAATGCGCGATATGATTTTAATATAGAAACGAATGGTACAATCATACCCAGCTTTCACAGAGATAATGTATGGTTTACCTATGACTACAAGACACCGTCATCCTTAGCTGAAGAGGCTATGAATCTAGATATATTCAAGGTAGCTACACCTGCGGATATCATTAAATTCGTAGTTGGTTCTATGCAAGATTTAGACCGTATGAATGAAATTCTAAAAACATATCCTACGGATGCGCAGATTTTCGTGTCTCCTGTATGGGGCAATATTGAAGGGGCTACGATTATTGAGTATATGAAAGCCCACAATTGGCAGAACGTTAGGTTTCAGCTGCAAATTCATAAATTTATTTGGGACCCTGATGCGAAAGGAGTATAACATGGACACAAAACGAATCGAATCATTAGTGTATCAATTACTGGAAGCATTGGGAGAAAATCCAGATCGTGAAGGCCTCGTAGAAACACCAAAACGGGTGGCCCAAATGATGGAAGAAATGTTTGAAGGCATCCAATATACGAATGCAGACATTGCGGAAATGTTTGGTAAAACCTTTGATGTTGATACAAACCAAATGGTAATTGTAAAAGATATTACTTGCTTTTCCCATTGTGAACATCACATGGCCTTGATGTATGATATGAACATTAGCATCGGCTATATTCCTCGTGGCCGTGTCATCGGCTTATCCAAGATGCCACGCATTGCCGAAATGTGTTGCAAACGATTACAACTACAAGAAAAAATCGGTGAAGACATTGCCGAAGTCATCTCCATTGCCACCGGCACCGACGACGTCATCGTCCACATCACAAGCTCCCATAGCTGCGTCAGCGCCCGCGGCGTAAAATCCGCCAACAGCAAAACCACAACCCTCGCCACCAAAGGCGTCTTCGAACAAGACGACATGATCAACCGATTCCTAACACTAAAAAATGCATAGACGAATGTATCCTGTCTGAGCCCGGAGCCCCGTAGATACTGAAAATTTCTTGCTCACGGAATGTCGGATAGAGTAGAACATGCAGTTCCTCTCAAACGACTTATCTCCTGTTTGGGCCCAGGGCACTGTGAATACTGAAAACTCTTAGGTGCTCAGTTGTCGTATAGTAACAAAAAGAAGGGTTGTCCAACCGACTTTGCCTGTCTAAGCCCGGAGCCCCGTAGATACTGAAAATTTCTTGCTTACATAGATGTCGAAGTGTAACGGAAAGGTACCGTCCACAAACGATTTTTCCTGTTTAATTCGGGATTCCCGTAGATGCTGTAAATTCTTTGCTCACGGAATATAGGATAGAGTAGAACATGCAGTTCCTCTCAAACGACTTTGCTAAGTCGAGGCCCTAGGCCGAAGACTGTTAAGGCGGTGGAGGCTTGAGAAGAACTGCATGTTCGGAAATAACCTAGTTGACGTGAGCAAGAATTTTCAGTATAATTTTATACGCAAGCTTGGGCCTATAGCTCAGGGGTAGAGCAACCGGCTCATAACCGGTCGGTCCCTGGTTCGATCCCAGGTGGGCCCACCAAACTTGTATAAATTGAATCAATGAAACCTGCTCCGATTGGAGCAGGTTTTTTGTTATAATATAGATATGAAGAGTAGATAGTATGAAGGTCGATGGACCTGTTAGTATACGAGGTAGTTATGAAAGCAAGAGCTATGATGGATCGTTTAGAGGCGGTCTTTGATATCGTTCCCCATGCAGAAGCTATTGCAGATATTGGAACGGATCATGGTTATTTAGCTGTTGAGTTAATTGTGAGAGGCAAGGCCAAACGCGTTATCGCTGGTGATGTTCATAAGGGCCCTTTGGAATCGGCTAAGTCCTATGTTACATCTCAAGGGCTTAGCAATGTGATCGACTGCCGCCTTGGTGATGGCTTGCAAGTTACTAAAAAGGGCGAATTAAATGGCGCCATCTGTTGCGGTATGGGTGGATTTTTAATGCGCGATATCGTCGAGGAAGGTCCAGAACCGCTGGAGTTTTATGTGTTACAACCTCAGAATGGCCAAGCTGAATTGCGCCAATATATGGTGGAAAAAGGATACCGTATTGTCAAAGAAATTATCATGAAGGATATGGGGAAAATGTACACTGCATTTGTAGCCGTTCGTTCTGACTGTATCGATACATATGGTGACAATGCTAGCTATTCGATTCATTCTGACGATGCTCTTTATGATACATTGCCAAAAACCTCTATTCTTTGGTCTGCAGGGGCTTTATTGGCCAAAGAGAAACCTGCATTGTGGAATGAATATGTAGATTTTTTGATATATCAACGACAATGTGCGCTAGATGGCATGACAGTGGAACTTTCACATACGGAGAAATATAAACAATTACAACATGAAATAGATGAATTAGCCAGCCTGCGCTAATTATCGGTTAGGAGTGATACGATGGTGTTAGCAAAACAAATTATAGAATCGATGGAACAATGGGCACCGCCTCATTATGCTGAGTCATGGGATAATGTAGGCCTTATGGTGGGTTCGAAACAACGCGATGTATCCAAAATCATTACGACTCTCGATATTACACCTGAGGTCATAGAATATGCGATAGTTGAACAGGCCCAAATGATCATTAGCCATCATCCATTTATTTTTAAAGGTCTGAAATCATTACATTTAGATAGTCCTCAAGGAACATTAATCGAGAAACTGATAAAAAATGATATTGTTGTATATAGTGCACATACGAACTTAGATATTACCATTGGCGGACTCAATGATATGTTAGCGAACCGATTAGGATTGACGAATGTGAGAGGCTTTGTTCCGACCGGTTCTGATATGGTATATAAAATTACCACCTTTGTGCCGACCGATACTGCCGATGCAGTACGTGAAGCAATGGCTAGTGCTGGCGCTGGTCGTATTGGCAATTACGAATCATGTAGCTTTAGTTTTGCAGGCGAAGGTCGGTTTAGAGGTAATGATGAATCCCATCCGGTCATTGGTGAAGCTGGAACATTGACGGTTGTACCAGAGGTGGCCGTTAATGTTATCGTAGATGGTGCTCATAAACAGGCTGTTATCAATGCTATGAAAGAGGCTCACCCTTATGAAGAGGTGGCATACGAAGTATTTACGTTACATGAACCTAATGTAGGTCGTACGTTGGGTCGTATCGGTGAATTGCCTGAGACTATGGATTTTGAAAGCTTCCGCGAGCACCTCCAAGAATCTTTGCCACATGCTAATCTTAGATTTGGAGGCATTAAAAAAGATTCTATTAAAACGATAGCCCTTTGCTCTGGTGGTGGTGCAGAGTTTATCAAAAATGCAGTTAAGGCTGATGCATATGTAACAGGAGATGTAAAATACCATGATGCACAGCTAGCTAAAGAACTAGGTTTACTCGTCGTAGATGCAGGCCATTTTGGTACGGAAGAGATTGTGGCTGATGGTATCCGCGATTATTTACGAGACCAATCTGACAAAGGTGGCTGGGATATTACTGTACAATCCTTTGAGAACCAAGCAGATTTTTTCTTTGAATAAAATCTATTTTAATAGTAAATTTCGATATTCTTGCATAGTATATACAGCTATGATAAACTGAATTGAAGCAAGTATGAAAGACGGTTGCGAGTCCGTTGGACTCGAGGAAAGTCCGAGCTCCATAGGGCAGGATGCCAGATAACGTCTGGCGAGGGTGACCTTAGGGAAAGTGCCATAGAAAAGGAAACCGCCACGTCAGTGGTAAGGGTGGAAAGGTGAGGTAAGAGCTCACCAGCAGTCTGGTAACAGGCTGGCTCGGTAAACCCCATCCGGAGCAAGACCGAATAGGGAAGGGTTAACGGTGGTCCCGCCTACCTTCCGGGTTGTGTCGCTCGAGCGTGCAGGCGACTGTACGTCTAGAAAGATAATCGTCACCGCGTAAGCGGAACAGAACTCGGCTTAATGATTGCTTGCTTCTTATATAGTTTATAATATGTAACACATAAAGGAGGCCTTTCAATGGCTATTACTGCTATTACAAGCGTAGAACAATTTGATGAATTAGTATTAGGTTCTAAAGAGCTCGTTATTGTAGATTTTTGGGCTGGCTGGTGCGAACCTTGCACAGTTATGCGTCCAGAAGTAGAAGCTGTAGCAGAAAAATTGGACGGCCGCGTTAAATTCTTCAGCGTAGATGCAGAAGATAAGGCTTTGCGTCCTATTCTTTTAAAAGAAGATGTAGAAGGTATTCCTTCCATGGCATTCTTTAAAGAAGGCAAACTATTAGATCGTCTTGCAGGTTACAAAAAAGCTGCTGTATTAGAATCTTTGATCAATGAAGTGATTAAACAATTCTAATTGATGAGAACACCTAACTGGATAATAGTAGATATTATCTAGCTAGGTGCTTTTTTTATCAATTTTTTTGATATATATACATAATGTCATAGTTTTATGTAATTTAAAATGATATAATAAGTTAATCGAGATAATATATCTCTCAATAGTTATAGTTGATTAGGTAATATATACATATTGCTGCAAAGTTGTTGTAAGGAGGCTGTATTCCATGAAAAATCGTGTGAACAGTTTATGGACTCTCTTCCAAGAGAGACGTCTCAGTCGACGTACATTTATGAAATCTTGCGTGGCGTTGACTGCTATTCTAGGGTTGCCACCTACTATGCTTGATACAGTTGTAAAAGCTGCAGAAACAACAGAATTACCTACTGTAATCTGGCTTCATGGTCACGAATGTACCGGTTGTAGCGAATCCTTTATTCGCTCTTCCTCACCATTTACATCCGATGTAATCTTGAATATGATTTCTTTGGAATATGATGATACATTGGCTGCAGCATCTGGAGAACCTTTAGAGGAACACCTTAAAAAAATCATTGCTGAGAAAAATGGCAAATATATCCTCGCTGTTGAAGGTGGGGTTCCATTGGATGAAAATGGTATCTACTGTACAGTAGGTGGCCGTACATTTAAGGAATCTTTATTAGAAGCTGCTAAAGGCGCTGCTGCAATCATCGAGTATGGTTCTTGTGCATCTTGGGGCGGTATTCAAGCGGCAAAACCAAATCCAACAAATACAGTGTCTGTATCCTCTGTTGTATCTGGTAAACCTATTATTAAAGTTCCTGGCTGTCCTCCAATTCCAGAGGTTATGACTGGTGTAGTTATGCACTACGCATTATTTGGTCAAATTCCTCCTTTGGATTCTCAAGGCCGTCCTAAACAATTTTATGGCAATCGCATTCACGATACTTGCTACCGCCGTGCATTCTTTGACTCCGGTCTATTCGTTGAAGAATTTGACGATGATGCATCCAAAGCTGGTTGGTGCTTATATAAAGTAGGTTGTCGTGGACCTCAAACATATAATTCTTGTGGTAACTTGCGTTGGTGGAATGGTTTGTCCTATCCAATTCAATCCGGTCACGGTTGTATTGGTTGCTCTGAAAAAGGCTTCTGGGATAACGATGTATTCTACAAACGATTACCAGATATTCCATTGGCAAACACCATTACCACAGCTGATACAATCGGCACAGTAGCTGCTGTTGGTGCTACCGCTGCAGTTATCGTACATGGTGCTGCAACTCTTACGCGTAATAAAATTCTTGATATGAAAGAAGAAAAACGCTTGAAAGAACAAGGCTTATGGGATGAAAAGAAACATTATAATGGAGGAGGTCACTAATGAAACGCGTAGTAGTAGATCCGATTTCCCGTATTGAAGGTCATTTACGGGTAGAAATAAAAGTTGATGAAGCAAGTGGTAAGGTAGAGGACGCATTGTCCTCTGGTACTGCTTGGCGTGGCATCGAACTTGTTGCAAAGGACCGCGATCCTCGTGACCTTTGGGCATTTGTGCAACGTATTTGTGGCGTATGTACAACAACACATGCATTGGCAGCGTTACGTGCTGTAGAAGATGCAATTGGTATTTCCATCCCTAAAAATGCAAACTACATTCGTAATATCATGCATAGCTCTTTAGATGTGCATGACCATCTCGTGCATTTCTATCATTTACATGCACTTGACTGGGTTAGCCCAGTAGCTGCACTTAGTGCGGATCCAGCTAAAACTGCACAATTACAAAATGACGTATTAGCTACTTATAATGTAAGCGGTCTAGCGCCAGCTGAAACAGCATCTAAAGATTCTGCATATCCTAAGGAATTCCCTAAAGCTACAACTGCTTACTTTACAGCTGTACAACAAAAGGTAAAGAAAATCGTAGAATCTGGCCAATTAGGCATTTTCTCTGCTCAATGGTGGGATCATCCTGATTACCAATTATTGCCACCAGAAGTTCATTTGATGGCCGTATCTCATTACTTGAATATTCTAGACCGTCAACGTGACGTAGTTATTCCTCACGTTGTATTCGGCGGTAAAAACCCTCATCCACACTATATTGTAGGTGGTATGCCATGTTCTATTTCTATGAATGACATGAATGCACCTATCAATACACAGCGTCTTGCTGCTGTAGAACAATCTATTGCATTGGCTAAGGATTTAGTAAGTAATTTCTACTTGCCAGATTTATTAGCTATCGGCAAAATTTACGTTGAAAAAGGCATGGTCGATGGTGGTGGCCTTGCGAAAAAACGCGTTATGTCTTATGGCGATTATCCTGATGATGCGTATACAGGTATTTCTGATGGCGATTACCATAAAAAATGTATCGTTCGCTCTAATGGTGTTGTAGAAAACTTTGCATTAGGTGTAGATAAAGCTACATTTATCCCATTAGAAGGTAAGGATTTTATGGATCCTCAATACCTCAGTGAAGAGGTTGATCACTCTTGGTTCGCATATCCAGATGGCACTAGCACACTTCATCCACTCGATGGTGTGACAGACCCTAAATTTACAGGTCCTAAATCTGGTACAAAAGAAAAATGGGAATACCTTGATGAAGATAAAAAATATTCTTGGATCAAGTCACCAACTTTCAAAGGCAAAACAGCAGAAGTGGGTCCACTAGCTAAATATATCGTTGTATATACAAAGGTAAAACAAGGCATTATCACTGATCCAACTTGGGCTGAATCCATGATGGTTCGTCAAATCGATACTGTATCCCAAGTATTGGGTGTGCCTGCTCATGTATGGATGACGACAATGGTTGGCCGTACCGCATGTCGTGGCCTTGATGCACAAGTGGCTTCTAATATTAGCCAATACTTCTTTGATAAACTCGTAGCTAACATTAAAAATGGTGATACTACTGTTGCGGATACATCTAAATTTGAGCCAAATAAATGGCCTAAGGATGCTAAAGGCGTTGGTCTTGTAGAGGCACCTCGCGGCGGTTTGGGTCACTGGATTCATATTAAAGATGGTCGTTCTGCAAACTATCAATGTATCGTACCATCTACATGGAATGCATGTCCTAAGACAGCAGCTAACGAACATGGTGCATACGAAGATTCTATGATTGATACACATGTTAAGATTGCGGATAAACCTCTTGAAATCTTGAAAGTTATCCACTCCTTTGACCCATGTCTCGCATGTGCAACCCATTTATACAATAAAAAAGGCGAAAAAATTGTTTCCGTCAATACAGATGCATTGTGTAAATAAAGGGTGGTGGGCTTATGTTAATACATACTGACAAAAAAGCGTATGTCGTATTTAGTTTATGGCTACGCATATTCCACTGGACAATGGTGCTTTCTGTAACAGCTTTATTCTGGACTGGCCTTTATATTGGTGATCCAGGTTTTGCAGCTATTACAGGTCATCCGGAACCAACTTTCGCTATTGATGGCTGGTTCTCTATGGAGACGATGCGTCGTATCCATTTCATTGCGGGTGTTATTTTGACATTCTCCTTTATATTCCGATTTGCTGGTGCACTTTGGAATCGCGGAGATAGATTGTTGCCTAAATTCCGTCAAAAACGGTATTGGTATGGCCTTCGCGAAACAACATTGCACTATTTGATGATTCCACAAAAGCATGAACATCACTGGTTACGTAACTCCTTGGCGAGAACGGCATATATGATGGTGTACATCATGTTCTTCTTTGAAATCATCACAGGTTTTTCAATGTATGCTATGATTGATCCTAATGGTATTATAGGAACTCTTTTTGCACCGATTATTACGCTATTTGGTGGTGAATATAAAGTTCATATTATCCATCACTATATTGCATGGGGCTTCTTATTCTTTACCATTATTCATGTGTACATGGCATTCCGAGAAGATGTTATGGAAGAATCTGGCGAAGTATCCGCTATGGTTTCCGGCATGAAATATTATGCCCATGATCCTATCGATATTGAAGACCTTAACGGTAAACGCCGTCGTGGTGAACGTATCGATAAACCATCTGGTACTACATATCGTCCAAGCAATCCTGACGATCCACGAGAAAAGGAATTACAAGATGACTAATATAACCACTGAAGAACAATTTGGTGGCATAGAATACGCGGGCTCTGAGAGCCCGCGTATTGATTTACATGCCATTTATGATGATTATGAGAACTCTATTGTCGTTCTAGGGGTAGGTAATATTTTGCTTACTGATGAGGGCCTTGGAGTTCATGTTGTAGAAGATTTGAAAGCCAATTATACTTTCACCCCTCAGATAAGCTTGATTGATGGCGGAACGATGGGTATGGAATTATTGACCTACATGCGAGGCATGAAGAAAATCCTCTTGATTGACGCCGTTAATGGTGGCGAAGCACCTGGCACAATCTATGAGTTCCCACATCGCGAATTAGAACAGTATTTTACGGACCATATTTCTGTTCATGAAGTAGGCATGCAAGATATATTGCGCATTCGTGCCATTCAAGAAAATCCATTGGAAGATGCTATTGTTATAGGTGTTGAACCGGAGTCCTTAGACGTAGGATTTGAACCTAGCGCGCCTGTACAAAAGGCATTACCTGAGGTAAAAGAACGCGTTCTACGTGTTCTTCGCGAATGGGGCGTACACATCGAACCTAAATAAACTGATATGTTTATAGATAAATAAGAATAGATTGATAGGATGAGAAAGGAGGGACACTATGATTGAAAATTACAATAATGTACGTGCCGTTCTAAATGAGTTGCGTCAAGCTCTAAAGCAGTTACGTGAAACTGGTGCAACCTATTCCATATATATTGAGAAGACAGGCCTTGCTGAAGAAGAGCAAGTAGAGGTGCTAGAAACTTTGGGGCGTGGACATATTACGATTACCTTCAATGAAACAGATCAACCTGTAGAATGGTATGAATCTCAATTTTCTGGCATTTGGGTTGGTACCTATAAAAATGGTCGTGATGACTCAATCCTACATACGGTAGAGGTAGCTCGTTATCCTGAAGTAGTAGGTGCTTTTGATGAAGATATGGTGACAGCAGAAGAAGATCTTACGACATGGATTGATGCTGCGGGGCTATAAAACAAATAGTTTAATGCCTATATATATGATATGCGTAAAAGTGTATAAATATAACGTTTTAATAAATGAATAGCTCATTAATAAGTGTTTAAGATAAGACTATAATATGAAGAGAATGAACCTTAAAATCCTGAAAAGTAGCATAGCTATGGGGATTATGAGGTTCATCTTCTTTATTGTCAACCTTTTAAATTTGCCTATATTGACGATTTAACGCTAAAATATAGAAGTAATCGACGGAGGATATATGTTAGTTTCAATTGTTGTACCTGTATATAATGAAGAAGAAAATATAGCTATTTTTTACAATGCCGTAACAAAAGTTATGACAGGTCTACCATATGAATATGAACTTATCTATGTCGATGATGGATCTACGGACTCGTCTGTTGTCGTTTTGCGCGAGATTGCAAAACTTGATACGCGAGTTAAGGTTGTGTTATTGGCACGGAACTTTGGTCATCAGACTGCGTTGACATGTGGTCTTGATTATGCCAAAGGTGATGCGGTAATCACTATGGATGGTGATATGCAACATCCGCCGGCTTTGATTCCAGAACTGATACGTTTGTGGGAGGCTGGTTACGATGTGGTACGTACCATACGCGACTCTACGGAGGATGCCAGCTGGGCAAAATCCTTCACTTCTAAATATTATTATAAACTGATGAATAAAATGGCAGATGTTCCCATCGTAGAAGGGGGATCTGATTTTCGTTTAATGAATCGTAAGTCGCTAGAAACTTTGAAACATTTCCGTGAACACGGACGTTTCTTGCGTGGCATCGTTGGTGCGCTTGGCTATCGCCAAGCAGAACTTCACTTCGTTGCGCCCCCTCGCTTTGCAGGGGTTTCGAAATTCAGTGTGCGCAAAATGATTCGCTTTGCTCTTGATGGGGTTACTGCGTTTTCTCGCGTGCCATTGCGTGCGGCTTTGTATGTAGGTGTCCTATGTGGGGGCTTGAGTTTTCTCTTAATACTACATTTGCTCTACGTGTACTTAACGGGTCAAGCATTAAACGGGTGGACCACCTTGGGCGTGTCCATATTATTTATTGGTGGTATCCAATTAGTCGGACTTGGTATCATCGGCGAATACGTAGGACGCGTATTCGAAGAGGTAAAACAACGTCCATTATATTGGGTGAAAGCTGCTATAAATTTTGATGGTGAAAATCCAGAAATAGCTTATGAACCATCAAAAGCTGATATATTTATAGCCAATCAAGTACCTGGCCCTGAAGAAGATAAAGACTAGCTGTATTTGTTGGATGCAAATAGAGAGACGGTTAGTATATTTTGAATAAGTAAACTCACTTTGAAGTTTTAGGAAGGCAGAATATGAAGTCAAAATATAGTAAGAGTAAAATTGCGGCATTAACATTAACATTTGTATGTGCTACCACTGCGATGGCAAGCGCTACAACATTACAATATGGTGATAAAGGTAGAAACGTAATTGCTGTACAACAACAATTAATTAAACACGGTTATAATGCAACCGATAAAAATGGTGTGTATGGTAAGGAAACAAAATGGGCTGTACGCCTATTCCAACAAGATCGTGGTTTACCTGTAGATGGTATTATTGGACCAGCAACGTACAATGCATTGATGGGTGCTCCTCGTACAACTAAGGCAGTATTATCCAATAATGCAGCTACAAAAGCAGTGGCAACAAAATCTGCTTTCACAAATCAAAATGCTCAATCTAGACGTCTTGCAGGCCAAAACGTTAAGTTGAATAATTTGAAAAAGGTACAAACGCCAAACAATATTCATGCTATTTTGGCAGAAGCCGATAAATACCGCGGTGTTCCGTATGTATTTGGCGGTACTACACCAAGTGGTTTTGACTGCTCTGGTTATGTTAAATATGTATTTGCAAAACAAGGTATTGCGCTGCCTCGTTTAGCGGATGAACAATACAATGTAGGTGTTGAAGTTTCTCGCGCGAACTTAAAGGCAGGGGATTTGGTGTTCTTTGAAACCTATGAACCAGGTCCATCTCATTCCGGTATTTATATTGGCAATGGTAAATTTATCAGTGCTACATCTAGCCGTGGCGTAGCCGTAGCAGACCTTGATACTGGTTATTGGGGTGAACGCTATATTGGCGCGAAACGCGTTATATAATATATGGTTTCTCCATGTAGAACCATTGGTGAACTATATATGAGCCATAAAAAGGGGCTATACGAATCAATTATGTTCTGTTGATTTGTATAACCTCTTTTTTTGTATCTCTTTTATGGCAACTAGATGGAATAGAGAATGCTAATGAAGGTTAATTATATCCGGATATATATAGGTTATAATAGATTTTCTATGGTTTTTACGTTATAATTAAGAGTAAATTATTTTAGGAGGAATATACACATGAAAGGTAATGAACTGCGTCAAGCATACTTGCAGTTTTTTGAAAGCAAAGGACATTTAAAATTAGATAGTTTTTCTCTTATCCCAGAAAACGATCCGTCTCTATTATTGATCGGGGCAGGTATGGCGCCATTAAAGCCTTTCTTTACAGGTAAATTGGTACCTCCTTGTCATCGTATTACGACAAGCCAAAAATGTATGCGTACTGGTGACCTTGAAAATGTAGGCCGCACAGCACGTCACCATACATTCTTTGAAATGCTTGGTAACTTCTCCTTTGGAGATTACTTTAAAAAAGATGCTATTCATTGGGCATGGGAATTCCTAACAGAAGTTATTAAACTCGACAAAAACAGATTATATGTCACTGTATATCCAGATGACCAAGAAGCATATGATACATGGCACAACGATTGTGGCGTAGAAGAAAGCCACATTACACGCCTTGAAGATAATTTCTGGGAAATCGGTGAAGGTCCATGTGGTCCAGATAGCGAAATCTTCTTCGACCAAGGCCCTGAACATGGTTGTGATGATCCTAACTGTGCACCTGGTTGTGACTGTGACCGTTACCTTGAAATTTGGAACCTCGTGTTCACTCAATTCAATAAAATGCCAGACGGTTCCTATGAGCCATTGCAACATAAAAACATCGATACTGGCGCCGGTCTTGAACGATTGGCTTCCGTATTGCAACATTGCAAAACAAACTTTGAAACAGATTTGATTTTCCCAATCATAGAAGCGACTGCAAAATGTGCTGGTGTTAAGTATAACGAAGACCCAAATACAGATGTATCCTTGAAGGTTATTGCTGACCATGCACGTGCTGTGACCGCATTGATTTCCGATGGTGTATTGCCATCCAACGAAGGCCGCGGTTACGTATTGCGTCGTATCTTGCGCCGTGCTGTACGTCATGGCCGTTTGCTTGGTATCGAAGGTCTATTCTTAACTCCGTTAATTGATGTAGTTGTAGATATTCTTGGCCCTGGTATCAAATCCATTGCTGAAAAACAAGACTTCGTTAAACGTGTCGTTCAAAACGAAGAAGAACGTTTCAACCAAACATTGGAACAAGGCCTTGAGTTATTGAATTCCTTAATCGATACATTGGCTGCTGAAAAAGCAACTGTAGTTCCTGGTACAGAAGTATTCAAACTATATGATACATATGGATTCCCTTGGGAATTAACAGAAGAAATCGCATCCGAACGCGGTTTCACAATCGACCATGAAGGCTTTGACGCTGCCATGAAAGAACAACGTGAACGCGCTCGTGAAGCTCGAGTAAAAGAAGATGCAAAGGTAGCTACACCAGATATTACATTCTTAAAAGACGAAGAACTTGTAGAAAATGAAGCGGAAACGGCATCCTCTGTATTGATGCTTGGTAAAGGCTCTGAACGCTTGCAAACAGCTGTTGATGGTGATGAAATCACTGTTATCGTACGCACTACACCATTCCATGCTGAAGGGGGCGGTCAATTAGGCGATACTGGCTTTATCGTTGGTCCAATGGGCAAGGTAGAGGTTCATAATACAAAACGCTTACCAGAAGGTACTGTATACCACATCGGTACTGTTGTAGAAGGTTCCATCTCCGAAGGCGATGATGTAACGCTTGAAGTAGATACAGCTCGTCGTGCAGCAATGGCTCGTAACCATACGGCAACTCACTTGTTGCATGCTGCATTAAAACGCGTGCTTGGCGAACATGTTAACCAAGCAGGTTCTTTGGTAACACCAGATTACTTGCGTTTCGACTTCACTCATTTCTCTCCTGTAACACAAGAGGAACTTGATCAAATCGAAGCCCTTGTAAATGAAGAAATCCTTAAGGCTACAGATCTTGCTATTGCTGAAATGTCTATGGAAGAAGCAAAAGCGAAAGGTGCTATGGCACTCTTTGGCGATAAATATGGCGATGTAGTTCGCGTAGTAGAGGTTCCTGGTTTCTCCGTTGAATTGTGCGGCGGTTCTCATGTAGGCAATACAGCTTTCATCAGTTCCTTCCGTTTAACATCTGAATCCGGTATCGGTTCTGGTGTACGTCGTATCGAAGCGATTACAGGTCGTGCCGCTCTTGATGCAGCAAAATATGATCGTTTGACTATTGAACGCATTGCTAGTGAATTAAAAACTAAACCTGCTCAAGTGGAAGAACGTTTGCACCAAGTATTGGCAGAGGCTAAAGAAACAGCTAAAGAATTAGACCAAATTCGCAAAGAGGTTTCTGCTGCAGGTGCTGCTGATATCGTAGCTGGTAAGGTTATGATTGGTGATGTAGCATTTGTTGCTGCATCTGTGAAAGCATCCTCTATTGATGAATTGCGTGATTTCGCTGATATGGGCCTTGATAAATTAGATGGTTCTGGCGTAGTACTCGTAGGTGCCGCTATGGGCGATGACAAGGTAAACTTTGTATGTAAAGTTTCCAAAGATGTTGTCGGTAAAGGCGTAAAAGCTGGTAATATCGTTAAAGCAGCAGCTCAAGTAGCTGGTGGTAATGGCGGTGGTCGTCCAGATATGGCACAAGCAGGCGGTAAAGAACCAGCTAAATTGATGGATGCATTAAAAGCAGCTGGCGAAGCTGTTAAGGAAGCTCTTAACGCATAATACATTCTGATGTATATCTTGCATATGCTATAATAGAAACATACAATACATATATGTGGGCCACGTACGTGGCCCATTCATACAAAGGAGGGATACCCATGAAGGTTTCAGATGAAACTATGTTATTCCGTAAAGTAGACGATGAACCGATGACTGCCGAAGAGGTATTGACTCGCGTTTATAAATCTATTCAAGAAAAAGGATACAATCCTATCAATCAAATCTTAGGTTATCTTATCTCTGGGGATCCAGCGTACATTACAAGCTATAATAATGCACGTAGTGATATTCGCCGTTTAGAACGTGATGATTTAATCGAAGAATTATTAAAAGAATACGCAAAGGCTAAACAACTATAATGAGAATTATGGCATTAGACGTAGGTAGTCGCACCATTGGCATCGCATGTAGTGATGCGCTATTGATGACTGCTCAAGGTATAGAAACGATTCGTCGTACATCCTTAGAAAATGACTTTAACCGATTGCGTGAATTGATTTCAGAATACGAAGTGCATGAACTCGTAGTGGGCATGCCGAAAAATATGAACGGCACCAAGGGTGATCGCGCTGAAAAAACGGAAGAATTCGTTGAAAAAATGAAGGCTGTCATCGACTTGCCTGTTACATTTTGGGATGAACGCTTATCTACCGTTATGGCCGAACGTCAACTCATCGCAGCTGATGTGAGTCGTAAAAAACGAAAGGGCGTCATCGATAAAATGGCTGCTGTCGTTATTTTACAAGGCTATTTAGACAGACTACAATTTAGTAAATCTTAATTCGCATAGATATCTAATGCGAATATCATACAGGTTCTTATATACATAATAAAGGAGGGAATACCCATGGTTGATCAAAATTACGAAGGTGAAATTTTCTATCTCGAATTTGAAGATGAAGATGGTAACAAACAATATTTTACAGAAGATGTAATCTTGAATTATGAAGGTCAAGAATACGCTGTACTTGTTCATGTACAAGATGAAGAACATGAAGGTCAAGATGATACATATATGATTTTGGCTCGCATCGAAACAAACGATGAAGGCGAAGAGGAATATGTTCCATTAGATGAAGATGATGAAAACTTCGAAGTATTGGTAAATATGTACGAAGCAATGGGTGAAGAAGAGTAATTTCTAAGCTCTCAAAGACTCTAGTATAACGGTTGTTATACTAGGGTCTTTTTTGTAATTGTAATCTCTTGTGTACTAATTGACTCATGGTAATTTGGTATGATAGATAATATAAAAGAAGAGATACATCGAAAGCCTTTAATATGGTATAATAAGATGATATACAATGGTTTGTAATAGAAAGGAACTCATCCATGAGAAAAGCCTTAAAATATGTTTCCGTAGGTGTTCTTAGCCTTGCTATTTTAGGTGGTGGTGCTTTAGGTGCATCCTATTTTGTACCAAATACCTTTAACGATGACGGAGGATCTCAAGTCCTCGTAATAGGTAAGGATGCAACAGGAACAGAAATTGCCGATATGCTCTATGAACATGGACTAATTCGGTCTACACAGGTGTTTAAATTATGGTTAGCTCTTAGTGGAACCGGTTCAAAACTACAATCTGGTCACTACCAAATTCCAAATAAGGTATCGGTCCATGAATTAATTAACTTATTACAAGAGGGTCACGTTGAGTCCATTAAATTAACGATTCCTGAAGGGTATACCGTAGGGGATATCGCCATTGCTCTTGAAAAAGCTCAAATTATGAAAGCTTCTGATTTCTTGGCAGAGGCGAAAACATTCGTCCCATACCCATATATGAAGGGTACTAAACCGACTACATACCCTGTAGAAGGTTTCCTTTTCCCAAGCACTTATGAAGTGCCAGTTGGTGCTACGCCAAAGGATGTCATTTTGATGATGTCTGAGCAAATGAATCGCTATTTAACACCAGCTGTTAAAAAACAAATTCAAGCACAACACATGAGTATTCATGATTTTGTAACATTGGCGTCTATCGTTGAACGGGAATCATTATATGATGCAGACCGTCCAACCATTGCTGGTGTATTTAAGAAACGACTAGCTCATGGTATTCCATTGCAATCTGATGCAACCATTTCGTATGTACTTGGTTATGCAAAGGAAAATGTAAGTATCGGTGATACACAACTACAAAGCCCTTATAATACATATGTAAGTAAAGGCTTGCCACCAGGACCGATTGCAAACCCAGGTAAAAAGGCATTAGATGCGGTACTTCATTCTGAAGATACAGATTATCTATACTTTGTAGCAGATAAAGATGGTCATAATCATTTCTCCAAAACATATGCTGAGCATTTGGCTGAGGTCGAAAAAATTTATGGTGCTGAACAAGCGAGTGCAGGCTCTTCTAATCAAGGTCAGGCTCCTGCATTGGCACAAGCTGGTCCTAACTATGACGTGGCGGCTACATCCGAACCTGATTATAACTATAGCTCTGCAGAGGCTGTAGCAGCAGATTCTCAATATGTAGATGTAGAACCAACATATACATATACACCGACAACTGTACCGGCAGCAACTCAAGTAACGCCAGCGCCAGCAGCACCGGCAGCAAGTGAACAACCGGCTACAACATCATCGCCTAGCCAAATACCGGAAAGCATGCAACAAGTAGTTCCACAGCAATCAGCACCGGTTCAATCGGCGCCAGCAGCGGAAGAACCTCGTGTGATCAGACCTAGTACACAAACGGTACCTGCTTCTGGTAATAATCGCGGTGGCGTTGATAGATAATTAGTGTATCTAGATACTATAAACTATTATATTGTATTAGCATGTCATATACGCACATACCTTGTGCGTATATGATTACTTTCATAGTCAAATATATAGCGGGAATTTATAATACATTTTATGGAATTAAATGAGATATTAAATGAGCAGCGTATTTACGCGATGATTAATAATGTACCCATCCTTCGGGAATCTGAGGTGCATTTATTTGAAGAATTGATTGGATTATACCGGCCCACCTCTGTGCTAGAGGTGGGCACCGCCATTGGTTACTCTACATTACTGATGGCACCTCTTATTGAGCGAGGCGGGAAAATCACATCTATTGAATTGGATGAGGTTCGCCATGAGATGGCGAAATACTATATAGGTCAATCCGAGTATAAGGATCAAATCACGTTGATTAAAGGTGATGCGAAGGACGTATTAACGCAAATTAAAGGTGAATATGATCTCGTATTTCTCGATGGGCCTAAGGGACAATATCTTAATCAGCTAGAGGTCATATTACCTCATGTGAAAGAAGGTGGCGTCATCCTTGCCGATAATGTTCTCTTTAGAGGCTATGTGCGTGGCGACAAAGAGGCTCCGCATCGATTCAAAACTATTGTTAAGCGATTACAAGCGTATTTAGCATATGTAGAAAATAAAGAATTATTTAACACCACCATTTACCCGATGGGAGATGGCATGAGTGTGAGTGTGTGGAAAGGACACAACAAATAATGGCAGAACATTTTATGGAATTGCTTTGTCCAGCAGGTAATATGGACAAATTAAAAATGGCTATTCGCTATGGTGCGGATGCCGTTTATTGTGCAGGTAAACGATTTGGTTTGCGTGCTGGTAACTCCAATTTTTCCGACGAAGAATTGAAGGAAGCCGTTCAATTTGTACATGAACATGGTAAAAAAATCCACGTTACATGCAATATTATTCCTCACAACGAGGACTTTGAAGGTCTTGAGGACTATTTGAAATTTCTTGAAAGTATCGGTGTCGATGCGATTATCGTTGCTGATATGGGTATCTTTAGCTTGGCTAAACGTGTAGCACCAGGGCTTGAACTTCATGTAAGTACACAAGCATCCACGACGAACTGGCATACTGTGCAAATGTGGAAGGAACTTGGTGCGGCTCGCGTTGTAGCGGCTCGCGAAGTATCTGTAGCGGATCTTAAGGAAATGAAGGAACATGTAGATATTGAAATCGAGTCTTTCGTTCATGGTTCTATGTGTATTTCCTATTCTGGCCGTTGCCTATTGTCTAACTACATGACAGGTACACGTGATGCTAACCGCGGTCAATGTTCTCAATCTTGCCGTTGGAAATACAGCATTGTAGAATCCAATCGCCCTGGTGAATATTATCCAATCGAAGAAGATGAACATGGTACATACATCTTTAACTCCAAGGATTTATGCCTCATTCATCGCATTCCTGAATTGTACGAAGCAGGCATCGACAGTCTTAAAATCGAAGGTCGCATGAAATCCGTTCACTATTGTGCAACGGTTGCTAAGGTGTACCGCACGGCTATCGACACATATTTGAAAGAACGTGAGAATTGGTACGTTCGTCCAGAATGGATTGCAGAATTGGAAAAAATCTCTCATCGTCCTTACACAGATGGCTTTGCTAATGGTCGTCCTGATGAAAGCGCCCAAAATTACGGCAAATCTACGAATACCCAAACTCATGATTTTATCGGCTTAGTGCTTGGCTATAATGATGAAGAAAAATATGTGGACCTTGAACAACGCAATAACTTTAAGGTAGGAGATAAGGTAGAATTCTGCCAACCTAAGGGTGAACTCGTAGAGGCTGTTATTGAAAAAATGACAGATGAAGATGGTAATCCTATCGATGTAGCACCTCATGCGCAAATGAAGGTTCGCTTGTATATGGATACAAAATTGGAACCATATTCCATGATGCGCCGCGAGTGCAAGGTGAAAGCAGAGTAACATGGTACATGAAAATACTGCTACTATGTCAATGCTTGATGAAACGACACCTGATGAGACGATACCGTTACGCGATAATCAAGAACCATTGATGCCGTCCCGTTCATTGTCTGGTTTTCCTGAACCACCTTCGTATAGCGGCACAGGTGAGGAAGGATATTTGTACTTTCACATAGATCCAAAACATACCAATTATGTCAATCGCATCTTAGAAGGCTATGAATACGTAGGTGTTATGACTAGCCTAGACAAGTCGGGGCGCTGCATGGTGCGGTGTACACCGGATACGCGCAGTCTAGCCAGCGAAATCCTATCGCGCTTGCCAGAGGTTACCTTAGAAATATAGTTCAATAACATCGATTAGAGAATTATCCAAATTTAGGAGAATAATAATGAAATGTAATGTATTAAAACGCGCATTAGTCTTAACAGCACTTGGTGCCTCTATGGCAACCGCTGCTTTTGCAGCGCCAAATGGTCCTGTCATGATTCCACAACCAGGTACGGTTGTTGTGATTAACCATAATCCAGATGTAACATTTGCTGGCAATATTAACTTTGATGTTGAAAGCCAAGAAAACAATAATTTGAAAATTGGTTCTACTGTTGTACCAAATGTATTATATGGTGCCGTATTCAACAAGTCCGGTGCTCCTTATACAATCGTGCCAGCACAAACCTATGTATTTACAGGTGCCAAAGAAGTGCCTGCTGCGTTGACATCTCCTAGCGATGAAGGCAAAACAGGTGCAACTTGGTCTGTAGAAACTATTAAGAAAACTAAATCTGGCGATATTCAAGTGGCTAGCCGTGGTGTACCGGAAAAACCATTGGGCGTACAAATGGAAATCATTAAAGATACTTTCACAATGGGCGCTATCGACAACAGTAAAACCGTACAAGGCCAAAACAGCAAGGGTACATTGTATATGACCGTGCCTAAGGATTTAAAGCTAAACTCTAGCAACGACATTCCTGCAGATGTTCGTGAAACAATGCCAGCTATGCTTCGTGGCCGCATGGGCGAATCCATGATGGTTAACCTATTGCCACTAAACGATGAAGAAAAACAACAACTTCGCAATAACCCGCACAATGCGAATGCTATCGTATTTAACCGCGCTATGGGAATGGCGAGCAGCATCGGCAACTCCGCTAAACAAAGCAAAGTATATACATACATGAAAGACCATTACCTCAACATAATTATTGTTGCAAAAGATTACGACGATAATGGTGCTCGTGGTAGCGGAGTCTTGATGGTATCTAAACAAGACAATTCCGATGACGTAATGTTGATCCTATTCAAGGGCCCAGACATTACAAACTCTAAAATTGAAAAAGTAATTGGATCTATGCTATCTGCGCACTTTGAACGTAAATAGATAGTTCTTGGAAATACTACAGGCCTGTACTAATTTTGAGATGCACTAATAGGGTGTATTTAGAAATAGAACAGGCCTGTACTAATTTGAGGGATACGTTAATAGAGTGTATTTAGAAATAGAACAGGCCTGTACTAATTTGAGAGACAC
>NZ_KE150483.1:620522-626557 GCF_000411535.1 Veillonella sp. HPA0037 | reverse complement strand
AGAAATAGAACAGGCCTGTACTAATTTGAGGGATACGTTAATAGAGTGTATTTAGAAATAGAACAGGCCTGTACTAATTTGAGAGACACGTTAATAGAGCGTATTTAGAAATAGAACAGGCCTGTACTAATTTGGGGATAACTAATAGGGTGTGTTAAGAAATAGAACAGGCCTGTACTAATTTTGGGAAGCATTAATAGAGTGTGCTTAGAAATAGAACAGGCCTGTACTAATTTTGGGGACGCACTAATAGAGTGTGTTTAGGAATAGAACAGGCCTGTTCTATTTTTTAGGAGGTACTTATATGGTTGAAATTTTTTAGGACCTATGATAAGATATCTTAGTAAAAGTGATGCAAAGGACATGATTCTCATATCCCTGTGTACCAGAGAGAGGCAGATGCTGGAAATGCCTTACACATATATTTGAGTTACCCCCTTTAAACTGATTTGTCGAACCTAAGTAGGCAAATACGGCCGCCACCGTTATCGGGCTTAATGAAGTGAATGAACTGTATCCTTGTGATGCGGTGAATTAACTAGGGTGGAACCGCGAATGATCTTCGTCCCTTGTTTTGTAGGGATAGGGGGTCTTTTTTTATTACAAAAATCCAGTCTATCCTAGATAATAAATTGGAGGAAATTAAAATGGCAGATGTAAAAATCATTTTACCTGATGGTAGTGCAAAGGAATACGCTGCTGGCACTACTCTTGGGGAAGCAGTAAAAAAATTATCTAATAGTTTGGCTAAAAAAGTGTTATCAGCCAATGTAAATGGAGAATTAACAGACCTTCGTGAAGAACTTGTAGATGGTTCTGAAGTAGCGTTTTTAACATTTGAAGAAGATGGTGGTAAACATACTTTACGTCACACAGCTTCTCATGTTATGGCACAAGCAGTTAAACGCTTATGGCCAGAAGCAAAATTGGCTATCGGTCCTGCTATCGATAAAGGTTTCTACTACGATATCGATATGGAACATACTTTGACTCCTGAAGATTTGACTAAAATCGAAAAGGAAATGAGCCGTATTGTAAAAGAAAACTTGCCTATTACTAAATCTGTAATGTCTCGTCAAGAAGCTATTGAGTTCTTCAAATCTAAAAACGAAGACTACAAGGTAGAATTAATTGAAGATCTTCCTGAAGATGCTGTGATTTCTTGCTATGCGCAAGGCGATTTCACAGACCTCTGTGCAGGCCCTCACGTTGCATCTACTGGCAAAGTGAAAGCTTTCAAATTACAAAGCATTGCAGGTGCATACTGGCGCGGCGATGAAAAGAATAAAATGTTGCAACGTATCTACGGTACAGCATTTGAAAAGAAAGAAGAACTAGATGCATACCTTCACATGCTTGAAGAAGCGGCTAAACGCGACCACCGTAAACTTGGTAAAGAACTTGGTTTGTTCGTTATCAAAGAAGAAGGTCCTGGATTTCCATTCTTCTTACCAAAAGGTATGGCTCTTCGCAACGAATTGGAAAACTTCTGGCGCGAAGTACATCATGATTTCGAATATGATGAAATCCGCACACCAATCATCTTGAATAAACATTTGTGGGAAACATCTGGCCACTGGGATCATTACCGTGAAAATATGTATACTACAATCATTGATGACGAAGAATATGCAATTAAACCTATGAACTGCCCAGGCGGTATCTTAGTTTACCAAAACGAAATGCATTCCTACCGTGACTTGCCACTTCGTTATGCAGAACTTGGTTTAGTTCACCGTCATGAATTATCCGGCGCACTACACGGCTTGTTCCGCGTTCGTGCTTTCACACAAGACGATGCGCACGTATTTATGTTGCCTGAACAAATGCAATCTGAATTGATGAAAGTTATCGAATTGTTCGACCGTATCTATAGCCAATTTGGTTTGAAATATCATGTTGAATTGTCTACTAAACCAGACAATGCAATGGGTGATGATGCAATTTGGGAAGCAGCTACAGAAGCATTGCGTAACGCTATCGAAGCAAAAGGCATCGATTATGTTATCAACCCTGGTGACGGCGCGTTCTATGGTCCTAAACTCGATTACCATATCGAAGACTCCTTGGGCCGTACATGGCAATGTGGTACTATCCAATTGGATATGAATTTGCCTGAACGCTTCAACGTAGAATATATCGGTGAAGATGGTCAAAAACATCGTACTATCATGATTCACCGTGCATGCTTTGGTTCTATGGAACGTTTTATCGGTATCTTGACTGAACACTATGCTGGTGCATTCCCAACTTGGATGGCACCTGTTCAAGTGAAAGTATTACCTATCTCCGAAAAACACGTGGAATACGCTAACCAATTGGCAAAACAAATGCGCCATGACTACGTTCGCGTAGAAGTAGACGATCGCAACGAAAAAATTGGTTACAAAATTCGCCAAGCACAAATGGAAAAAGTTCCTTACATGCTCGTTGTTGGCGATAAAGAAATGGAAGACAATTCTGTTAACGTACGTAAACACGGTGGCGACGAATTAGGTACAGTTCCATTCGACGAATTCTTCAATTCTATTAAAATTGAAATTAAAGAACGCAACTAATTATATAATTGTTGATATATCTGGTTGTTTATCTATCATTTTTTGATGGATTTAACGATATTTGGTTAATAATAATTTAGTATAAAAAATCCTCTTATATACTGGACAGTTATCTTTAGATTTTATAATCTAATAGTAGCAGTTCATATATAAGGGGATTTTTCTTTTATTATAGTAGCGGGAGAAATTATAATGAACATCTTATTATGATTAGGTGGTGACCTTGTGTGGAGAAGTCAAGTTTAGCTTCAATTTTGCAACGTAAAAAGAATAAAAATCTTACGCTCGCGCATCGTCAATTATGGGGGATGATTGACTTGGTTTATAAAGATTTCTATGATAAAGAATCTAAAATCTATGATGCTGGCAATGTAACACGTGAAGAATTTTCTATTATTAAACATGTATATAAAACTAGGCATGTAGTAACTTATACGGAACTCAAAGCCTTGTTAAATAACAAACACCTTAGTCATGTGGGGTGGGTTATAAAAAATCTTGAGAAAAAAGGTTTAGTTACCACTGTAAAACATTGGAGCGACCAACGATCTCGAGATGTTATGCTAACAAAGAAAGGAGTTCGTACCTACGAACGCATATCATCAACGCATAATAAGGTAATGGGGGCCTTGTTTTCTCAAATACCTAAAGAACAACGAGAACAAACAACAAGACTATTAATTCATATACATAATAGAATGGCAAAGAAACCTATAGCTAACTTTATTGATTCGGATTATATCCAATAAAAATAAATAGAACAGGCCTGTTCTAATTTTAGGAAGGTGTGTGTATATGCGCGCCTTTAGAAAAAGAACAGGCCTGTACTAATTTGTGGAAGGTGTGAATGTGCATCTCTAGAAAAAGAACAGGCCTGTACTAATTTGAGGAAGATGTGTATGTGCGCCTCTAAAAAAAAGAACAGGCCTGTACTAATTTGGGGAAGGTGTGTATATGCGTCTCTAGAAAAAGAACAGGCCTGTTCTAATCTTAGGAAGGTGTATTAACGGTCCCAAGAAATAAAACAGGCCTGTTCTTTTTTAGGCTATCCCTATCCAGTGCCAGTATGTAAGTGCGAATACGAGCATCATTACATAGCCGATGATGGTCAAAGGAATACCTGTTGTCATAAATGTTTTTACGTCGAATGTGTCTGTACCGTAAGCCACCATACCTTGTGGTGAGTTTACTGGTAATACTAGACCAAAGCAGATGGCGTATTGCATGATCATGGTTACGCCAATTGGATTGAGTCCTTCTGCATTATGTCCTACAACGATGGAGATAACGATTGGTATCATCGCTGATGAAAGGGCGGTAGCAGAGGCAAATCCTAGATGGATTACGATGAGGAACGCAGCCATGATGGCAATCAACAAGAACACCGTAGCGGATTCTAAAGAGAATGCGTTAACGAATACTTGAGCGAGCCATGTGGCTGCTTTTGTTTTAAGTAAAACTGTACCGAGACCGATACCAGCACCAAACATAACGATGGAACCCCAGTCGATGTTTGGTTGTGCGAATTTCCAATCCATAATACCAATTTTAGGGAAGAAGAATAGGGCAATCGCTATGATTGTAGTAGTTGTAGTATCGATGGAATGTAATTTACCACCTGTAGCCCACAATGCAAGTAAACCGATGGAGATGCATAAGAGTTTCTTTTCATCGGTGCTCATAGGTCCAATTTCTTTACGCATCTTAGCGAGTTGAACATCGCCACCAACGAGTTCTTTGAACTCTGGTTTAATTAATGCTTGTGTTAAGAAGTAGCCGATAATTACCATGATGATGGAAAATGGAGCAGCAGCTGTGAGCCAGTCAATCCAGCTAACAGATGTATTCATCTGTGTTTGCATAAATCCTACGGCCACAAGGTTTTGTGCGGCCGCCGTTTGAATCATGATATTCCAGAATGTATCAGCCTGTACAGCGCCCACCATGAGAAGGGCCGCAACGCGGCTTTTACGTTCAATACCTAAGTTTTCAACAATACCGATGATAATCGGAGCGAGGCAAGCAATACGGGCTGTTGCACTTGGTACAAAGAATGCTAGGATGAGGCCCGTAATGATAACGCCTAGGTAAATGCGACTTACCTTGGTGCCGACGCTAGATAAAACGAGCATGGCGATGCGTCGGTCGAGGCCCGTTTTACGCATGGCCACGGAGATAAACATGGCTGCACCAACGAGGATCATAGCAGGTGATGAAAAACCAGAAATAATGAGCTTTAATGCGTTAGCGGTGCCCAGCATTTTAGCAGGAGCCTCAGGATTTGGTGAGAAACCGAGTAATAAGGCCGTAAGGGCTGTGATCATGGTCGCACTGACCGGATAGGATACGGCCGATGTCATCCATAAGATGATGGCAAAGGCGAGGACACCAATCATGCGATGGCCACCAGTGGATAATGTTTCAGGCGTTGGTAATAATAAAATGACGCCTAAAACAATAAATGCGAGAATAAGTCCGATATTTTGTGCTGTCGTACGACCCTTCGGAGGAGCCGCAGCTTGTTGTGTTGTGTTAGTACTACTTACTGTACTCATAATAAACACTCCTTTCTGTAGCTATTATTATACAGTATTTCATAAATAAATATGTGATAATATATAAGAATATTGTATACATACGAGGGTATCATTATAATTAAAATGAGATGTATGTGTAAGAGTATAATACATTTGTGACAAGTGAATAAAAAATGAGAAGGAACTCTGTTATAATGAAGTTGCTTAATCCAAACATTACAACAAAAGGAGTTCCTTCTCATGCATTCTATTATAACTGAAGAATTAAGATTTCGTAAACGAGTATGTGAATATGCTATAAAGTATGGAAATAATGCTGAAGCTGCACGTCGCTATCATACTAGTAGACAACAAGTACAACGTTGGGTGAAGCGTTTCGACGGGACTATTGATTCACTTCGATTGTATAGTCGTAAACCACATTCTCATCCTAATCAACACACTGAGGAAGAACTAGCACTTATCAAGCGTATGCATTCTAAGTTTAAACATGAAGGGCTGTCTCAAGTATATGTTGAGGCAAAAAAGCGTGGTTATAAACGCTCATATGGCTCTATGTGCCGACAAATCAGGTGTCATATTAAAGAGAAAAAGGTTGTTAAATCTGTTCCTAAAAGCAAGTGGAAACCGGATATAATAACATATCCAGGAGAAAAGGTTCAGATTGATATAAAATACGTACCTCGCGAGAGTTTAGCCTTTTCAACACAAGGAAAATCTTACTATCAACTTACAGCTATTGATGAGTTTTCTAGAAAGAGAATTCTAAAAATTATAGATGAAAAAAGTGTTACTAATACAAGTCGCTTCTTATTAAATTTAGAAGCCAAAATGGGATTTCCTATTCATACAATACAAACAGATAATGGTCGTGAATTTACAAACTATGGAGTAAAAGATCGAGAGTGTTTATTTGATATTGTATTAAAAAGATTAGGAA
>NZ_KE150483.1:554266-619022 GCF_000411535.1 Veillonella sp. HPA0037 | reverse complement strand
AGTCTTAAACTTTAAATCACCAAACCAAGTTATAACAGAGTACTTTATGAATCAAAAGGCATAAGTATTTGTCACAAATGTTTGATTACTCTAGAAATAAATATATGGGAAAGTACAAGATTAGTGTTGACTTTCACCAGTCAATTTGTTATTATAATTAAGTAATTTATGAAGCAGAGGCCATCCGCCACTCACCTAATACCATGAAGTATGAGGTTACATATAGAGAACTCTATTCGGATGGTGTATGCCATCCGTTTTTTTATTCTCTTGGAGGTGAAAGCTATTAGCAAGGATACACCACGCATTAATGAAGAGATTCGTGCTCGTGAACTTCGTGTCGTAGGTCCTGAAAACGAACAAATCGGTATTATGTCTGGCCGTGAGGCGTTGGCATTGGCTGAAGAAAAGCATCTTGATCTTGTGGAAATTGCACCTAACGCTAAACCACCAGTAGCTCGCATTATGAACTACGGTAAATATCGTTATGAACAACAAAAACGCGAGAAAGAAGCGAAAAAGAAACAAAAAATCGTAACTTTAAAAGAAGTTAAGTTACGTCCACATATTGAAGACCATGACTTTTACGTAAAAATGAAAAACGCATCCAAATTCTTGGGTGAAGGTAACAAAGTAAAAGTAACCATCATGTTCCGCGGTCGTGAACTTTCTCACCCTGAACTTGGCATGGCAGTGTTGACACGTTTTGCTGAAGAACTCAAAGAAACGGCGTCTATTGAAAAAGCAGCTAAATTAGAAGGTCGTAATATGACCATGATTTTAGTAAGTAAATAGGATATTGGGAGGATTATAATTATGCCAAAAATTAAAACTCGTCGCGCAGCGGCTAAACGTTTCGCAGTAACTGGTACTGGTGAATTCAAGCGTGCAAAAGCTTTCAAAAGCCACATTCTTGAGAAAAAATCTCCAGCTCGTAAACGTAATTTACGTAAAGCTACATTGGTTGCTAAATCTGACTACAAACGCGTAGTTAAATGCTTACCATACGCTTAATCGCTAACTATTAGATTGATATATCGTAATTTAGGAGGAATATACAATGGCAAGAGTGAAAAAGGGCGTTACAGCTCATGCACGTCATAAAAAGATTTTGAAATTAGCTAAAGGTTACCGCGGTACTCGTTCTCGTTTGTTCAAAAAAGCTAACGAAACAGTAATGAAAGCGTTGTACTACGCTCGTCGTGACCGTCGTGCGAAAAAACGCGAATTCCGTCAATTGTGGATTGCTCGCATCAACGCAGCAGCTCGTATCAATGGCACAACTTACAGCCGTTTCATCGCTGGTTTGACTAAAGCAGGCGTTGAAGTTAACCGTAAAATGTTGGCTGACTTGGCAGTTAACGATGCAGCAGCATTCGCTAAACTTGTTGAAGTAGCTAAAAACGCTTAATAGCATACCATAACAAATTAAGGACTCTCTTTGGAGGGTCCTTTTTTGTATGGTGAAAGCCTCCTCTAGTACGATGGTACAGAAACAATAAAAAGGAGATTTACTAGTTCATGGCGAAATACTCAGTATAGATATTTCGTTAACAAATCTCAGGTAGAGGAGGGATTAGTATGAACGTATTAAAGAAAGCTATAGTTTTAGGGGCCGTAGGTGTTATGTTAGCCGTACCAGGTTATGCAAAGGTTGTAACTGGTAGCCAATCAGATGCCAATTTAGATTTAAAATATCCTTTGGTATATACTGATTCTGCTTATGCTCAACAAGCGATTAATACAGATATTGCAAACTATGTGCTAGAAGCAAAGGATATGTATTACAACCAACATATTTATAAGGTGGCTCAAAACTATAAGGTAACCTATGAAGATAGCCAAGTCGTTTCCATTCTATTGACGACCTATCATTACTATGCCGGTGCCGTTCATGGTATGACTAATACTAGAGGTCTTGTATATAACAAAATAACAGGTCAACGTGTTCCTCTATACAATTATGTAAAAATCGCTAATGCAGAACAGTTGGACAGAGGATTACGATCTTATGTATTAGATTACTACACAGGTTCCCATACAAAGAGCCGTATTCCTCAAGGCTGGAGTGTAAAATATGTAACTGATAACTACTGCCTACGCGGTAAGGGGAACATCGATCTAGTTTACCAACCATATGAATTAGGACCTTATTCTAATGGCACTACTTATATTGGGTTTACACCGCAATCCATTGAATACTTTAACCGCATGAACTCGTAATAAAGGTGGCGTTATATTGTTTGTTTTCGGACTGATGATTCCCCTAGGACTGTTGTTACTCGTACTGAGCATTAAGCATACTGTGAAAGTGTATACGGTAACGGCCATACATGATATGCCTTATAGAACAGATAAAGGGATATTTACTATACAAACAGCTGGTCGCTATGGTATATGGCTTAATGGTAATCGGTTTAAAAAAGCTCCGTTAGGGCTATTTGGACTACAGCTTATTAACTGTGAAACGGAAAAGGAAGTCCCATTAAGAGCTAACTTGATACCCGTTAGTGTGACTAAAGTAATCGACGTACGATTTGAACTCTATACATTTTATGCTAATCCGGGGACGTATCAGCTATTATTTAACGATAAGCCTAGTCGGATAGTAAAGATATTTGGTACGATTCGTCGCTATTTAATTAGTAGTGATGATGATTATAGTACGTATTCTATTAGAGTCTATCCACATTATTCTATGGTCCATTTATTCCTTAGTATATGGGGATTTATATTTGGCGTTATCGCCGTGATGTGGGGAATAGCGGGACTAGTTATACGTTGATAAATTTAAGATAATCTGAATTTTGTATTTTTGCTATATAACGTAAAGTATGTTATATTATAAATATAAAGAGAGCCATCAACGTGTAGCTAGCGTTAGGCCCATCTACAAAATTGCAAATTTAGAATGCGCCTAACGTGTAAGCACTGTGAATGCTTTTATACGTTAGGCGTTTTTCGGTGATGAGCCTAACTCACGTTGATGACTCTAGGTTCAGTATAAATAAGTGTCGACAATTTGTCGACACTTATTTAACCTTGTTTATGTTAATGTTCTATAGAGTTATGTATACTTATAGATGATAAAAGCCTATAGTACGAAAATCGTACTATAGGCTTCTGTTATGTCTAATATATTATCTTCTATATCCGCCGCATCCTCTAGTATTAGAGTTTGGACCGCAATAGTTTTGGTTGTTATTGTTACATGGTGCATAGTTAGCATTGTTATTACAGTTGTATTGTGTGTTAGTATTGCAATTGTACTGAGAATTATTGCATACATAATCATAAGCAAATCCTGTGGACACTACAGCAGTCACGGCTAAAGCAGTCATAATGAGTATACGTTTAGTAAATTTCATAGTAATCACCTCCTAGTTTCTATACTTATATTATACTACTATAAGTCAAACGAAATATGATATTCTATATATATACTATTTGAGAGAGTTTATGTGAAAGGAAGCGTTATTATGATGAAACGTGTATTGATGGCTACGCTTTGTTTAAGTTGTGTTACATTGGGTGGTCATGCAATTGATATTAATATACCTGGCGCAGATCCAACTGTATCAAAGGATGCGTATCAGAATTATCGCAAGACTGATGCGGATGCGCAACAGATGGAACGGGATGTTGAAAAGGATATAAAAACATATATGCCCAAACAAGTGGTAGGTAATGGCGAATTTGATTTAAATGATATCATTTATTCAAATCGTGAGTTGAACCATGCATTAGATTTTTCTTCATCAATATTTATTTTGAAAGAGGATGGAGCCAATGTAAAATTCACCATGCCTTACTCGAGTCGATATGGGAATACTGAGAAGATTGCAGATGGTACACCTGCTTTCAGAAATGCAATGATTATGAGCCCCGACGGTATGATGGCTTATGAATTGCGTCATCAACCAGCAGGCAATAATTGGGAGGATAGTAAAATTCCTTATAGCAAATTGACTGTTGATGATATGAAAGTTATCGCAGAGAAAACAGCTGGCGTATTTCGTGGTGATGACCATTCATTATATGCTGGTAAATTTACGTATCCTACGGTTGAAAAAGCGACATGGGATATCACGTATGCTAAGGATGCACCAATGGTGGGGAGCCTTAATTTTACGATGAAGAATACACCGACGATTTCGTATCATGTGGGTTATAATTTTATGCCTAGAAAACAGTTTAGCGTGTTAAAAGCTCAAGGTGTTGATAAGACTAAAGACATGATAATGTCTCCGTTGGTAAACTATGTATTACCATCCATTGAACCAGCGAAGGATATATTTTCAAAAAGCAAAGCATTAACAATTAATGATTTTACATTCTTAACACTAAAAACAAGTAAAATGATTCGGGAAGATAAAAATGATTCGTATATGTACGTATACGATAGTGACCAGTATAGAGAAGGTATCATGGTTATGCCAGTTGAGGCTGAAGATATACAACATCCAGAAAAGATTTTCCCGAAAGCTGTACGCAGTATTATTCTAACTGACAAGTATTCGATGCATCAACCAATCCAATTTGCTACCGTATGGAATGATGCTATGTCATCCGTATATATGCAAATTAAGCGTCCTAAAACAACGATTTATATGTTAATATCCCATGATAAACAATACGTATACAATCACTTTATTATGACCTATAATACGAATTCTTTGGTCGAAAAAGACTTGCGAGATATTGTGCAATATGTAGACACTAATAATAATAAGGACTACTATAACACATTCCAAAGTGGGCTTGGGGCTAAGATGCCAAAAGATATGGCGACGGTTGATATTAAGAATGCGAAATAATAGATAATGTAAGGAGACTAAAAATACCTTGTGAAGTAACTCTCACCATAGGTTAGATTTTTTCATGTAACTATAGGCTCTCTATTGTGAGGTATATACCTTGTGATAGAGAGCTTTTTGGTATGGTGAAAGTTAAAAAAGAGCTCTATGTTTCTAGAAAATATCTTTATTTCTTATGCTAAAAGGCGTATACTATAGATAATAATATAGAACATATATTTGTGATTAAAGAGAGGAGGAAGATGTATGAGTGATGATGTAAAGATATTTGAAGGTAGTCAAATTCGTTCTGTGTGGGATAATGAAAGGGAAGAGTGGTATTTTAGTGTAGTTGATGTTATAGGTTCTTTGACTGAAAGCAATAATCCACGTGATTATTGGTATCGAGTGAAAAAACGTATGTCAGAAGAAGAACGAAGTGAGTTGTCGACATTTTGTCGACAACTGAAACTTAAGTCGACAGATGGTAAGTCATATAAGACTGATGTAGCTGATATGCAAGGTATTTTCCGTATCATACAATCTGTTCCATCACCTAAGGCAGAACCTTTTAAAATGTGGTTAGCAGAGGTTGGTAAAGAACGTATTGATGAAATCATTGATCCGGAACTTACGATTGATAGGGCTTTAGAATCATATGCTCGTAAGGGATATAGCCGAGAATGGATTAATCAACGATTACAGGCCATTCAGGTTCGTAAAGAATTAACCGATACTTGGCAAGATCATGGTGTTAAAGCTGGTAATGAATATGCTATCCTAACGAATGAAATCTCTAAAGCTTGGTCTGGAATGACGACTAGAGAATATAAGGACTTTAAGGGGCTAAAAAAAGAAAATCTACGAGATAATATGTCTACTACAGAACTTATCTTAAATATGTTAGCCGAAACGGCTACAAAGGATATTGCGGAGGCAACTAATCCTCAAGGATTAGACGAGAATAAACAAGTTGCTCAAGATGGTGGTTCTATTGCTGGTGATGCACGTAAATCTATTGAAGCTAGAACTGGTAAGCCTGTTATTACCTCTAAAAATGCCATAGACTTGGGGCGACTAATTAGTGATGTGGTGAAACATGATAGATGAACGACTTGAACGAATGAAACGAAAACATAATTGTAGAGTGCATTTTGATGCAGATTCTTTTCAGATATCTGATTGTACAGTAGCACCAGTACACGACATACCTGATGTAATACATGAAAATCAGGAGTTTGATTTTTATATTGAGTCTACCTATGATGTGTATCTGCTTCGCATTATACATAGCCCTGATTGTATTGTTAGTATTTATCCTGCAAAAGTGGATGGCATTATATATATCGTAAGTTCTATACCTGTGTCTAAAGATAATATCAAAAAGACTATTCAAAAGATTTTACATGCGTTGGAGAAATCTGGTTTTTCGAAATTGAAGAATCCGAAAAGTAGTATTACCTTTAATCTATAGTTATGCGGTATCTTTCAAGGCAAATTAATACCACATCATATAGAGGTATTTTGCTTGTATAATATGGTGCTTTCTTTATATAATTTGATACTTTATATTGTTTGGTAATTGAATATTTAAACCAATTTAAAAATGGGCCAGTATTACTCTGATTGAAGTGTGATACTGGCTCATTTTTCGATATATTAAATTTTATGAGGATTTATCTCTGTTATATCAATATCAGAGCTAGGTATATCTGCTACTAATTGATCTGATTTAGATAATGTTGATTGCTCGTAGGTATAACTTAATTGATGGTTGTATATTAATTTAAAATAATCCGACAATCCTTTATTTGTACAGTAGATATAACAACCTTTTTGACCTCGTGTCATTAATGTACGATATGTATTTTTCACAATTTCATTGGCAATACGATGTGCTTCAGTAGGATTTTCTTTTAAAAGTTTCTTGATACCTTTTATAGATTGATCTGTTTTTGCACGTTTGTTAATGTCTACAATAAGTTTACCATCTTCATAACGTAAATCATCACCAATGATTACACCGACATATTCAAATTCGAGACCTTGAGTAGTATGAATACACCCTGCTTCATTAATAGAATCAGGGTCAATAGCATATGTATCGGAGTTACCTAGGTTCCAACTAATTCCGAAATTGTACTCGGGTATTTGAATATCTTTAATTAATGATGTAGTTCGACCTTCTTTTGGCCAATCCCAACAATAACCAGCTAAGATACGAGATTTGTTATTTATGTTATTTTTAGTTTTTATAGCGTTATACATATCATGAGGATTATCAAAAATTTTGAAGTCATAATCACCTTCAAATCCATCATAGTTTGCAGTTTCTGCTATTTGTAGAGCATTATCAAGCCAAGCTAAATACCCATCTGAACCATTACAACGAAATTGAGATTCTAATGCGCCTTCATAGATTAAAGTGTTTTGTTTTTTACCAAAGTATCGTATTTTATCGATTGTACCGGCATCACTAAAGGTAACACGTTGATTTCTGTCGATAAAAAATACGCTAAAAACAGAGGCATTGATAATTTCTTTGATTTGATCTTCACCTTGGTTTTGGAACATTCCCGATTTTTCACGCAACCTATGTGCTTCATCTACTATTGCGATTTGAAGCTCATTCTTTTTACGTGTATGAAAGGTTCCACTACTTTGGAATAAGGCCTTTATTTCAGATTTTGTATATCCTTGTTGTAACATGGCACTATATACATTTCGTGGCGCTGCATTTGCCGTAATATATTGAGCCATATAGCCTTTATGGATACATTCAGCTAACAAGTTAATGGCAACTACACTTTTACCAGTGCCAGGTCCGCCACGTACTATATATACAGTTTTCTGATTATTCTTAATAGCCTCCAAAGCTGCTTTTTTTATTTGTTCAAACTCTACCTTTTGGTCATCGATTAGAACAAATTCTTTATTGCCTTTTAGCATATTTAAAATAGAATCTTGAAGTGATTTTGATGGTTTTAACTTACCGTGTTCAATGGACTCCATGATATTTGTAGTATCAGCTTTTGGAATATAAGTTTTGATAAAGTTACGTAAGCTATCCATTTGGCCTAGTGTGAACATCGGAGAGATATTTAAGATATCATTATAGATAGGATCACGGAGCTCAGGGGAGATGCTTTCATCAAAATTATGTAAAAAAGCACATGGATGTAGTTCAATAGGTCGAGTTTGTACATCTTCATTGAAATTTTCAATAAGGCTACAGTATGACCAAGCCTGATATGATGGGTGGGTTACTTCATGGATTCCACCACCAAGATAGGTAGATACAATATTATCTTTATCTGTTACTTTGAAAGCTTCGCCCCATTGTTTAAGCTCAACAATGACTACATGCTCTTTATCCTGTTGATCTAGTCCAGTAATAATAAAGTCAACCCGTTTTTGTGTATTTGGAACAATATATTCTATGGCAACACCAGCTAAGTCAGGTATAGCAAAGTCACGCATAACATTAGCCATATAAGATAATGAAGCTTGCCATGAATGAATTTCAGATTCGCCAACACGGCGATATTTTTCTGTTAATGTTTGATGTAACTTTTTTACCAAGACACCTTGTTCAAAGTCTTGGATAAAGGATTGTTTGTTGGATGAGTAAATAATCATAATAATGTCCTTTAAAAGATACTACTGATTGATAAATATATATCAATTCTATTTTACGCTATATTGATATGAATTTAAATTCAATATTTAAATTATCTGAATAGCTCTTTAACTAGTAGATGTTTAATGTTGATTAAGGATGTTTATAATCTATTGATTGTATTTTTACAATGAAAATTAGATAATATAATTAATAATGAATAATCAATGAAGTTGTGTTGTTGGAGTGTTATTAGATGGGTTTCTTTAGATTTCGCCGTTCTATAAAAATCGCACCAGGAATTAAAATTAATTTCAATAAGAAAAGTACAAGTCTTACTTTGGGGCGTAGAGGTGTACATACAACGATAAATAAGTTAGGTGTAAGAAACACTATAGGACTTCCAGGAAGTGGATTATCGTATACTTCATATAAAAAGTTTGATAACAATTCTGCGAACATGGCAGGCGTACCATATACTAAAGTCTGTCCTAATTGTGGTCATAATATGAGAAAGTCATGGATAAACTGTCCTAAATGTGGCTTCAATCTTTTATCTTTGTATAGTCAAACAGAATTAAATAGCCCTGTAAATTCTAGTGAGACGATTGCAAAAAACGATGTTAATCCTAGTAAAACAGAGACTGGGTGTGGCTGTCTAATATTGATTTTTATGGCATTGATCATTTATGGGATTCTAAGTTGATTTATTTTCATGGTTAAAAAAGTGAGGGGTATTATGAAAAAGTCAAAAAAAGCGTGGTTAACATTTGTTACTGTAAGTTCTTGGATATTAGCACAACTAGGATTGCCTACAACGGCTAATGCATGGGATAAGTATAGTGATGATTTAAATACCTTGGACCATAGTAGTGCTATTAATCTAAATAATTTCAAAGGTATGAAGTTTAAATCTAATAATATGGTTCCACACAAACAAATTTTTGATAGCATTGATGGAATTTTTTCTAATGATATAGTTGAAATGGCACATTATAGTCATAGATCACACTCTTCTCACAGATCTCATTATTCACATTATTCCGGTTCTGGTTATACATCAGGTGGTAGTACAAGTAGTTCTGGAAGTAATGATTATGGATATGTAGCACCAGCTCAACCTGTTGATGTTATGTCAATTTCTAATATACAACAGCAACTCAACGATTTAGGTTATTCTGTGGGAACTGTTGATGGACAAAAGGGGCCTAATACAGTTCAGGCAATTAAAAATTTCCAAATAGAATATGGTTTACCTGCAACAGGCATTGTTGATTGGCAAACAGAGGCATATTTGAATAGCACTAATATTAATATTGTCCGTGCAGGGCTACAACGTCATGGATATACATTTTCTTCTGGTAGTGGTCGTACACAAGATGTTGTGGCTGCTATCTATGATTTTCAAGCTAGACATGGGTTACCACAAAATGGTCGTATTTATTTAAAAATGAAACAAGCATTAGGTGTCTAGTATGGCAAATTATTTTATTAGAAAAGAAAATGATTTTGTTTATTTCGTTGAATTAAAGAAAGAATTCTATGAGCCTAAAGCGGTAATGTATGCGGCGAATATGTTTACAGACCAATGTTATATTAAAATTGATGAAGTTGACTTTGACACTGTTGGTGTTTGGTTCAAATTAAAGTTAGAGGCTGATAAAGATAAGTTAGAAAGGTTATTGGGTGACTTTTGTAATGAAGCACTAAAAAAACAGGTTCAAATTGACTTAGATGATAGATTTGGTAAGTTACGAGAAATTATTTATCATAAAGCATTTGATAAAGCAGGAGGGATAGACTAGTGTCAGTACTTCCTGAATTACATTATCTGCCATTTTGGTTTACAGAGTTGTCAAATGGAATAATGGTTCTAGTTAATCAAGGTGGAGAACATTTATTTATAAATCTTGATGACTTCAATCATATTTTAAATAAGGATATTGATAGAAATTCAGATTTTTATTTTGCTTTAAAGGATAAACAGTTTTTAGCAGATGATTACGACCTTGAAATTCAACTTGATGTATTAGCTAACCAATTAAAGAGTAGAAAAACATATTTAGATGATTTTACATCATTACATATGATTGTTGTAACAGCAAGATGCAATTTTAATTGTCGGTACTGTCATGCTAGTAGTGCTAATGAAAAAGAACATGATTTGGATTTAGATTGGCCTACAGCAAAACTTATCGTAAATAAGATTTTTGAATCTCCATCTCCAATTATAAAAATAGAGTTTCAAGGCGGTGAACCGCTATTAAATTGGCCTATCATTCAAGATATTGTAGAGTACGCAGAGATAGTAAACCGTATTGCTAAAAGACAATTAGAATTTGTCATCTGTACTAATTTAACTTTAATTACTAAAGAAATTTTAGAATATTGTAAAAGTCATAATATTGCAATCTCTACATCTCTTGATGGAAATCAAGAAATACAAAACTATAATCGTAAGCCTCGAGGTCCGATAGATGGATATAAGGTATTTGAAGATAAGTTAGCTCTGACCAGATCTATTTTAGGTCAAGATGGTGCCTCTCCATTGCTTACTGTTAGCAAGACTAATTTAAATAGGTTACATCTTGTTGTTGATGAGTATATTAAACATGCCTTTCATGGAATATTTATTCGTGCTTTAAACCCATATGGTAATGCTGTAGATAATGTAAACACTCTAGGCTATTCAACGGAAGAGTTTCTTAAAGCTTATAAGAATGCTTTAAATTATATTATTCAAAAAAATATAGAAGGCTATTATTTCGTAGAGTATTATGCAGCATTATTATTAGAACGTATTTTAACACCTTTTAGTACTGGATTTGTTGACTTACAATCTCCATGTGGCAATATTATAAGTGGTGTTATTTACGATTACAATGGCTATGTTTATGCCTCAGACGAAGGACGTATGTTAGCACGACGTGGAGATAAGCGATTCTGTTTAGGTCATGTGGGAGCTAATACCTGGAATGAGTTATTCAAGGGAAATCTTGCTAAAGAGGTTGTTAAAGCATCCTGTGTTGAATGCTTACCTGAATGTGCGACTTGTGCATATCAACTGTATTGTGGAGCAGATCCCGTACGGTATTATGCTGAAAATGGGACTCTTGAAGGGCATCGACCAAGTAGTAGTTTTTGTCAAAAAACTAAAGGGGCTTTAGACTATATTTTTTACTTATTAAGTTTAAATGATGATAGAATCAATAAAGTCTTTTGGTCATGGATTAATTATTGAGGTTGATAATGTTAAGTACAAAAATTGAAGGTATTAATATCAAACAACCCTATATAGGTAAAGTATCTATAGAAGATGATTTAATTATTTGTAGAAATAGTCAGCTTACATTAACGCTTTCACCCAATGACTTCCTTAATTATGAATCAGGTGATATTGTATCTATTATGCCTGATGGAATTATCTCTATTTTGTATCGTAGTAGTTGGCAAGATTTGACACTCTTTATTACAAATCAATGTAATAGTGCTTGTATTATGTGTCCCCAAGTCTGCGACAATTCTGGTCATTTTTTCAATATGAATTTACAAATACTTGAGCTAAAGCCTGAGAATGTAAAGCATATAGGGATTACTGGTGGAGAACCTACAGTGTTCCCTGATGTAGTTGTTGAGTTACTGCATCGAGTTCATGATATTTACCCAGATACTCCGGTCTCTTTTTTGACTAATGGGCGTGCGTTTAAAAATATGAAATTAGTTGAAAGAATTACGAGTATTGGTCATTCTAAATTGCTTTTTTGTATTCCTTTATATGCAGCAAATTATGAGCAGCATGATTATATAGTTGGTTGTAATGGTGCATTTATTGATACGATTAAAGGGATTTTCAACCTATTTAGAAAGAGGCAGTTAATAGAGATTCGAACAGTTTTGTTCAGTAAAACTATAGGTAATATTAAGCTGTTAGCTGATTATATATCTAGGAATCTACCATTTGTACGACATGTTGCTATTATGGGGATGGAATACAGTGGATATGCAGCGAAAAATAGTGAGGAGTTTTGGATAGATCCATTTGACTATAAGGATGTACTTGAATCGGCATCATTATCATTATATAGACGAGGTATAATGACTTCTATTTACAATATACCTTTATGTTTGTTAACAGAGGGTGTGCGATTTTTAGCAAGAGATAGTATTTCTGCTTGGAAAAAGACATATCCTGTTAGTTGTAATAATTGTGTCATGAAAGAACAGTGTTGTGGTATTTTTGAAACATCTATAAATATAAGTCAACATATAAGCCCCTTGTTATAGTCTATTACTTCTATATGCACCCAATAGTATATATATCGATATTTTATAATCTTCTATAAGCTATTTTAGGAAGTTGACGTATTATTTCTATGTGCTCCCTGATAGAGGTGGCGCTCTCTGAATGTTATTTTATTGATATATATCGTGAGTATTTACGAATATTAAAAAAACAGCATGGCTTAATGGCAAAGTTCCCGAAACATTGAAATAGGATAATAATAAAGAGGTTTCTCTTATCATTTCTATGATAGTAGGAACCTCTTTTGTTATCATTTTATTACTATATAAGTACATTACAATATACAAAATATAGTTAGTGTGTATTGAGGAGAGCTTATGTTTAGAAAATCTTTGTTATTCGGTGGTCTGATTGCTATACTGTGTTTGAGTGGTTGCAGCAATGCTAATGAGTTGCCTGGGTATAATGCAAAAGTTAAGCATTCTAGTGCTGATTTTTATAAGAATGATTTGATGGATAGTATTCTTAATGAACGAATCTATAATGCTACTAGTGTTGCGGAGGTTAGTGATGCGGCTAGATTGCTATATCGTGTTGATGAGATGAATGCTGAGCAGCGTAGAAATTTAAACTATTCTATGTGGCGTGCCCAATATAATGCTGTAACCGAAGTCCATATGCATACTGATAAGGGCGGACTTTCCTATACACTGCCGTTTCCAGCTTTCAAAGGTGGCATACAATCTGCCCCTATTCCAAATGTGAAAGATACTAATACATTGATGTATACATTTAACCATCCTTTTATTTATACTAGTTTAGTTGTGGATAATCATCCGTATGAGCAAAGTGCTCAGTATTTGGGCAAACCCTATAATGAATTGAAGCAAGACTATGTACGTTCTGCATTGCAGGAACAATGGTCACATATGAATCAAGATATGTTTGATATATCCAGTATTGATGGTAGCACTTTCAAAGGGGAAAGGGTTATTAATGGCCGTTGGAGCACCATGAAAACTAAAGGCAATCCTATCTTTGTGGCGAATGATATTTCTTTTGCCTTAAATAATGAGCCTGATACGCAATATGTACTTACCTTGATGGTTAGAGAAGATGGTGAGCGAGGTATTGGTAAACGAGGCATCGAGGATATTATCGCTAATTACATTGTGCCTAATATTACTTCATTAGAACGGTTAAATAAGGATAGTCATTTTGAAAGCTTTAATAACTATAATTATCGGGTATTAAATGATGCCGTTGAGGAAGCATCCGGTAATGAGCATATTAAAATATATAAGGATCCTACAGGTATTTCGCAGATGATAGAAGTATATCCTGTTGAGCATAAGGGGGAAATCTGGGCTAATCTTGTTGACATTGTCACAATCTCTGAAGCACAGTTAAAAACTAGAAAGAATATGCGTAGTGGTAGCCATACGTATATATGGAATGATGGTGTTCCTGGCGTGCTGGTAACATTTGAATATGAAGATGGTACTAGTGAATGGCGATTTAGCACGCAAGATGCACATAATCTTTATATACATACAATCCATTATAAATATGATGCGAATCGAAAGAGTTTGCCAGCACTAGCAGGAATCGCCTCTGATGCGAAGATTTCAAACTTGGGTGATACATATAAGGGCGAAGTAGATTTTTTATGATATAATTGATATCAAAGTGAGGCATAAATGGTTCGGATGCCAGCTCTCGCTTCTCGAATTTTAATATTGAAGAAACGGTCTGACTTCACAGTCGGGCCTTTTTTCATGTTTAAATGTAGGTGTCAGCTGTGAAGGTCCCTCTTGCCATACACTTTTAAGACTATAGCAATTATTGTATTTAATACAAATAAACCTGCAAAGCACACTAAAGCCATGGAATACCCATATCCTGCTTCGTGAAAGTACGATACAATCATGGGACCAGCAATGCCTGCTAGGCCCCAAGCTGTTAAGATACGGCCATGAATGGTAGAGAGTTGGCGTATACCATAAAGGTCTGCAAGATATGCTGGCATACAAGAGAAGCCTCCACCGTAACAGGTGATAATGAGGAGTATTAAAATCTGGAATGTTAATGCACTATGGGTTTGAGACAGTAAATAGAAGGCAATGATTTCCATGATAAAGAATAATATATAAGTTTGTGCTCGTCCAAGGAAATCAGAGATAGTGGACCATGCAATGCGACCACCACCATTGAAAATGCCAATAATACCGACTAGAGAGGCCGCAGCTGCTGGTGTCATGCCAATGGTTTCTTGTGCCATGGGGGATGCTAGCGATAGGAGCCCGATACCGCAGGTAATATTAACAAAGAAGACCCACCATAGAGCACTGAATTGCCATGTTTTCATAGCATCATTAGCTAGCATACCGTGATTATGTACGTACATGGTAGATTTATCTTGATTAGAGCGTGTCGGTTCTTTTGGCGTAGGTGCTTTCAAATAAAGGGAAGAAGCACTCATAACTATAAGATAGGTGATACCAAGGATAATGAAATTATTTACTAAGCCCACCAAAATAACATGGCGAGGAGACCGCTTTTTTTAGGACCAATCTTCTCTGCAAAGGATCCAAGAAAACCTGCAGATAGACCAAGCATTAGAATGGCTAGTGAAAAAGTCCAGGTTGTTTGTGATAAGGTAAATCCCATATCTACCATGATAGGGCGCGTGAGCACGCTCCATGCATACACGCTACCGATGGATATGTGCAGTCCAATAGCTGCAAGTGCGATAAGCCAACGATTTCTCATAAAAAAACTCCTTTCATATACGTGAGATTATCAAAAATTGATAAAGAAGCATTTGCTATGAGATGGCAATAAAAAAAAGACCATCTGAACAAAAGCTTGCCCAGACGGTCGGCTATCACACGATGTGTGCTACTGTGCATGTAGTCAATTCTACGTATCCGTCAGCCCAGTAGGAAGATGAAATAAATATACCAATTGACAATATATTTTGTCGGTGATATAAGTCACTATGTTACTAAACTATTACAGAATGCTTTAATTTACATGAATTTGTTATAGGGTTATATTACTTATAAGTGTGTTTTTTGATTCGTGGTGGTTTTATATGTTTTACAATTACGATAGATATAGCAATTGTAAAAGCTATCAAAAAGGATTCTTTTGCGAAGCTAATGGCAATAGTTTCTTGTCCCATTAGCATATAATAAATGGATCGATAAAAGCTGAGCCCTGGTAGTAAAGGGAATAAGCTAGTCATTAGGAAAACTATAGCAGGGCATTTCCGTTTAACAGCCAATATTCTTGATGCTATGGCGATGATAAAACCACTGATGAATATGGAGAGCATAACATTAGACTGTAGTGAAGATAATGTTAAGAACAAGAACCATGAGATAAATCCTAATATTGTACAATCGATAAAATGTTGTTTAGCTACACGGAATAAGATTGCAAATGCTGTAGTACCAATACCAGCCATTATACTACGCATAAACATAGAGGTTAAGGAATTAGTATCTAAATTAGAGGTATAAAGAGGAATCATTTGTGTGTTGAAGAGTAGTGATTGTACTACTGCGACCCCTACAGCCATTGAAATACAGGTAAGTAACGCGCCCATCATAAGGGTTATTCCTGTATTATAGTTATTCTGGCTATACTCTCTAATAGCATTGACGAAAGGAACTCCGGGAACAATGTCAATCATGGCTCCTAGTAATATAACTGATAGGTTGGAGCCTAATTCAAAGTGGATAAAGAGATTAACCAATAAGGCTATTAGAATACTACCTAAAATGGTAATCAATACATCAGAGCTAAGTATGCGTTTAATCGTACACATATAGACGCCTAATACCAAACCTATAATACCTGCAATTATAGAGTCTGTTATAGAACTACCAATTGCATAGCTAAAGCCCGAAGCTCCTAACGTATAAGCTACTAATCTCCAAAAAAAAGAATAGTCTGACATGGTATCAATTTGATTAAGTTCACTTTCAATCTCCTCAATAGTAATATTTTTTTGTGTGATACGTCGGGAGAGAGCATTAACAGATTCAATTTTGCTGAGGTTAATATCGACTTCAGGAACGTTACAAATACGAGTAATTTCAGTTCCATCAGCTTTCTTAGCAGTTGCAAAAATACCTCTATTGGATACGTAGGCTTCTAAATCTTTAAAATTCATAGCTCGTGCTATGTAGTTCATAGTATCCTCTGTACGACTGATTTCGGCGCCACTGCTAAGTAGTATTTTTCCAGCTTTTAGTATAATTTCTAATTCCACACCTGTCATTATTTCCTCGTTGTTCATTTTACTTCATTGTTATTTATATTGGACTTTTTGATAGGTCTATCTTTAGAAGATTCAGTTGATTTTGATTCTTCCTGTTGTTCTTGTAGAATATTGATATTTTGATGTATAACTTCTTCGTCTATTGAGAGATGCTCTTCCACATAGTCTTTTAGCTCTTGAACTGTTTCCGTATTTGAAAGTATTTCTTTTGCTTCATTATGAATATCTTCTTTAAGAGATTTTGTATCTGCTTGACTAATATCACCTAATGTATGGAATAGTTCGCGTTCTTTTTCTGAAAGATTTTTGTGAGGACTATGTTTTTTTAATGATAAATGGAGCATCTTTCTTCGGAAGAGTTTTTCCATAATGATATCTTTACGATCACGGAGCCAGCCATAAATAAGAATAATTAGGAGTAATAGTCCCATATAACCGAGAATTGGGTAGAGGATACTAATCAAATCTTTAAAACCAAAGAAACTACATATATATCCTATGATTACAACAGAAATAATAACGATTCTCATTATTTTTGTACTACCGTTGGCAAAACGTCTAGCAATAGAATAAAAAAGAGAGAATGCTGTATTAAAAATAAGTGAAAAGACTGTGATTGCATATATATATGCTAGCCAAGGATGAATTTGATTGGCAATAGCAAGAATCGGCAAATCTGCATCTTTTACTGTATCTAGATTTGCAAAAATAGAGATAGCAGCTATAAAAACAACTAATCCGACTAATAGGCCACCACGAGTGCCACCTTTTTCAGCAATACCAATACGAACAACAGAACCACCTAAAATAAAGGCCATAGAAACAGCTGTCATAGCACATAGAGAATAATAATTAATGACAGAAAACCATACATTGCTTGTGGCTGGTTTGATTGTGTGGGCTATAGCCTCTAACGTAGTCCAATCATGACTTTTACCAATAAAAGAGTAACCTGTAATGATGAATATCATAACAATCATGATAGGAGTAAAAACACCTAAAACATTGGTTATTTTGTCAAAGTCCATAAATGATACGGTTATGATTAAAAGTGAGCAAATTAATCCACCAAGCCAAAAAGGGAATCCAAATTGTTGTTCTAAGTTTGAGCCTGCGCCAGCAATCATAACAAATCCCATAATAAAGCTACCCGAGATTAGTACAAAATCAAGTATTCTTGTAATAATAGGATGGGAAATCTGTGTAAAAACTTCTTCATGATTGTCTGCACGATAGTAGCTCCCCAAAGAAAGCATGATTTTACCAAATGCGGCATTTAATAGACCTAGTAATAGAACACCAATAAGACCTATTTGGCCAAAACTTATAAAATATTGTAGAAGATCTTGTCCACTCGAGAGTCCTGCACCTACAATAACACCTATGTAGGCAAATGCAATTTTCCATGATTGTTGCATTATATTTTCCTCCTTTCAAATACATAACTTAATATACAATATAATATTATATCATACTAATGATTCAGTTGATGGAAACCTCACCGCCAATCTCTATAAGATTAGCTAAGACTGGACCCATTTATAGGCCTTAAGTTCAATATAGCGATGTCAAACGTAAAAATTTAAACTATTCTATATCTAGAGCCCAATATAATGCTGTAACAGAGATACATATGCATACTCCAGAAGGTGGGCTGTCTTATACATTGCCATTTACAGCTTTCAAAAGAGAGAATATTATAAATGGTCGTTGGAGCACTATGAAAACAAAGGAGAAACTAAGTTTTGTGGCCAATGATATTTCTTTTGCTTTGCCGAATGAGCCTAATACACAATATGTAATTACGTTATTGGTTAGAGAAGATGGTGAACGAGGGATTATTGCATAGTATTATTTCAGATGCTAAGATTGCAAACTTAGGAGATACCTATAAGGGTGAAGTAGATTTGCTATGATACAATAATAGTAATATGAAATGTACTAAGTCCCAATGAAGTTGATGCGGTTCGTCATAAACTAGATTATCAAGAGGACTATGAGCAGGATTATCCTTTTAAGTAATGTATATATTTGTTTCGTGTGTTGAGGTGTGAATCCTATGGCTACGTGGTCTGGAATACGGCATAAGTTAGAAACAGAATATCTTGCTATCAGCTTGCGAGGGCATATTCAATATTTTGTTACCACTTATAGTAAATCGCCTGATCATGAGGGGCGGGCTGTTATACGATATAATGGTAAGGAAATTATAAAAGGCAATTATTGGAATCAATATGTGAAGGCCCATTTGTTTCCTAAAGATGATACCTATGAACGAAGAATGCATGAAGGTTTTCCGTTCATAGACAATACAGCACTAGAATTAGGCGTATTTGATCAGCGGTGCTTTTATCAGGCTTTTGATGAATTTGAGAATCAAAACATAGATAAGAGCTTGGTTAGTGATAATCTAATTGTACGTATCTTTGCAGTTTTAGATAGACGTGTGGGAAAACGTAGACTCATTGCAATGAGAAATCTCATGGAGGAGCAAGCTCCTGTATTTCAAGAGTTTTATGCTATTCGTGTGCACCATGAAGGTTTATAAATGAAAGCACGGAAGGAAATTGTTCAATTCCCTTCCGTGCTTAGATATGATATAATTTATATCAAAGTGAGGCATAAATGGTTTGGTCGCCAGACTTCGCTTCTAGAATTTAATGTTGAAGAAACGGTTTAACTTCACAGTCGGGCCTTTTTTCATGCGTTAACTCACCGCCAATCCTCGAGTTGATTAGCAAAGATTGGACCCATTTAGGGACCTCACTTTAATAATATATCGATGTCAGTTGTAAAAGTAAATAGATTAGAGGTTCCTAATAGTCACCTAGGTGACCAATAGGAACCTTTTTTGCTTGACTTTCATAAATTCACTCAACTTAATATGTTACAATACGATTAAAACTAGTATTGTATGGAGAGATGTATATGCTAAAGCGATTATTATTAAGTTCTATTATATTGAGTTCTATTGTTTTATCTGCTCAAGCTATCGATATAAATATTCCTGGTGCAGACCCAAGTGTTGCTTTAAATGCTTATGAAAATTATGTCTTTTCAGATGAATATATAAAATTAGATAAGACTAAGATGGTGAGTGAGTCATATGAAGCTAGTAAAAATAAACCGGATATGGTGGAGTATAAAAAATCAAAAGTCCACTATGGTATTAAAGCAAGATTCAGTACAGGGGGCAGATTTTACTTATCCTAGATTAAGAGATTCCTATTGGGAACAAGTTAGCTTTAAAGAAAAACAGTCGAAAGATATATACTGGAGTAATATGATTAGATTTGTTTATGAAAAGGAACTTGATGTTCAATATCGTTTAGGTTTTATTATTGAACCTAAGGCGGATAATCATCCATCTTCAGATATAGCAAATTAATTATTAGTTAACTATGTATTACCATCTATAACTCCATTAGCCGATATGAATACATATTCTAAACAGATAATATCGAATGATACTAATGTATTTTCGTATAGGGTATTAAAAGATAGCTTAGTGAGTGATGAAATATTAGAAGGACATCAAATTAAAGTCTATAATTATAATGATACGATTTTACAGCATGTAGATTATGTTAGCAGACCTACAAGTAATAGTGAGGATCCGTATGGTTATGTTGATGATATACTTTCTTTGGGGCAAGACAGTACAGAGAATTCTAATACTATCAAATTATATCATTACAACTTAGTTTGGAATGATGGTATTCCTGGAATTTTTCTTGAACAAGAATTTTTTGATGGTAGTGGTCTAATGCAATTCATCACACAAAATGATAAAATTAGATTTATTAATGTTATTGAATATGAAAAATTAGATCAAGGTATAACAAAAGCACAGTTACGTAATATGTTAATCGATGTAAATGTATTACAACCACATAGTAAAAACTCTGATGCTATTGACGTATTTAACTTGATTGTAAATAAATAATAGATATTAATAGGGAAAGAAATCACATGAGATTTCTTTCCCTCATTAAATATGATATAATTTATATCAAAGTGAGGCATAAATGGTTTCGACGCCAGACTTCGCTTCTAGTGTTTTAAATTGAAGAAACGGTCTGACTTCTCTGTCGGGCCTTTTTTCATGCCACGATTAGAAAGCTAGCTTTTACCTAGAGGTCAATCACTTTGCAGCCATGATAATGGTCGCTACAAGTATGCCAAAGGAAATCATTAATGATAGCACTTTGTATGTACTCATATTGATCACCGCCAATCTCTAGAAGATTAGCAAAGACTGGACCCATTTAGAGGCCTCAAGTTCAATATAACGATGTCAAGTGTAAAAGTAAATAGATTAGAGGTTCCTAATAGTCACCTAGGTGACCAATAGGAACCTTTTTTACTTGACTTTTAAATTTATATAACCCAATATGTTACAATTAATAATATAGTAGTCATATTGTAGGAGATGCCTATGTTGTACTTAGTTATTGCCGTCATCGTCATTGCATTTATTGCAAAATCTAGATCATCGAATAATCAAACAGATAGTGATGCGGATATAGAGAAACAGAATCGCATATTAGATGAAGTTAATCGTACATACGGAAATATTGAATCGTATGAACCACAATTAGAACCTTCAGATATAGAAGGGATATATTTTAATGAGTTTCGTGAATATGTTGATGCTGAAGGTCGTGTGTTGACTCCAGCAGAGATTGATGAAATCCGGTATAAAGATGATTATAGAGAGGATATTGAACAGGATTATCCGTATCATCGATAATCGTGGAGGGCGTAGAGATGAAACGAATTATATATGCTATCAGCCTTGGGGTATTGCTAGCGACACCAGTGCTTTCACAAGCAATTGATACAACACCAATGATACGTGTTACGAATGAGCATAATGGTCAATATGATGAATCGTTAGATACTTTTACAGAAACAAATTTCTTCGGACCATATCAATTCCGCGTATTAAAGGATGCTATTGAAACAAAAGGCGAAACAAAAGATATTGATGGTAGGGTGTTTAGAACCTCTGATGGGGTATTTATGCATGTTAAGGCAAGATCTATTGATGGTAATAGTATGTCCTTAGATAATGAGATTAAAAATCTTGTTAAAGAGAGAACGATTCCTGAACCTACTGTTAAGATGGTATTGCCCATTAAGGATAGTGTAATAGAGGTTAATAATGATGGTGTGCGCAGTTTACTAGCTGAATTTATGTATGGCTGGCCATTAAAGAATAGGACGGACATGGTATTAGTTACTGATTATGAAGAAACTAGATACTATTATAAATTGCAGTTCTATAGAGATAGATTGCCAAATGGTGTACGCATTGAGCAACTGCGACAAATGATTATGGATGCGCAATTTAGCTATAAATAAATTAAAGGTACATATGTAATGAAAAAGGTCTATATATTACAACTCAGTAATATATAGACCTTTAATTGTATTATCTAGTTTTCAATCAATTATAAGATGCTTTTACCCATAGGGAATATAGTTTTGCCAAATACCTTGTTTACAAGTACGGCACCAGAACCGTAGAAGCCCAAGAGGGAGATGAATAATTCGGACCATGCTGCAAGGGCGAAGAAGCCTGTTTTGCCACCTAAGAATAGGTCTGTTGCAAGACCGAAAAATAGGAAGCAGATTAATAGCATAATAGCGAATACAACCTTGTTGGTTTTCAAAGATGCGATGGTGCCAAAGATAGAGAAGATTAAGAAGCCCACAAAGGCGAATGCTAATTGTGTTACATCGAAACCTTTTTGGATTTCAGGACCGAAGGAGCCCATTTGGATTAACCAAACGCCAGCCATGGCAGACCAGAATAAACCGTATGCACCGAATACAACAGATCCGAAAGGATTATTTTTCTTGAAATCAAAATAACTCGCTATCAATTGTGCTAAAGAGCCTAATAAAACAGCCCAAGGGACAATAACAGATGTTGTTCCTCATTTCTCAATCAACTAACTACAACTATAGGTGCCATGAAAGCACTGCCTCATAAATGTAACATACATCACACTTTTGAATCAATACTATAGGTAATAGTAACAATGCTTAAAATGCATAATTAAATAAGTGAGTATTTACAAGGATAGTTATAAATCGTAGCCGATTTTATTAGTTTAATTCCTCTAAAAATTGGGTATTGCATATGGATTTAACATAATTCTTGACCATTGGAGAAATGTATGCGCACAGTAGATTTTGGTTCAGTTACGAAACTCGGGGGTCTTCTTTTGTGATATACTACATATAAAGTATGTAGGAGGTTATATGGTTTTTCTTATTTCATTACAAAGTATCATGCCTATCGTCTTGCTCATATCTCTTGGATATTTCTTAAAAGGGCGGGGCATGTTTAATGATACATTTAGCTCAAATCTATCGAGGCTCATCATGTCCGTCATTTTGCCGGTCGGCGTATTTATGTCCGTGCTTCACAATGTGCAAACATCGGATTTGTGGGACTTGCGGTATGGATTACTCGTCGTGATGATGACCTATGTAGTGTCATACATCATTGCGTTTATTATGATGAAAATTGTACATGTCCCACGGGGACGGCGCGGTATTTTTATCAATATGGTAGTTAACGATAATTGTTTATTTATTGGACTACCTGTACAGATTGCATTGTTTGGGCCTGATGCATTACCGTTTTTCTTGCTGTATTATATTGGTAATACCATATCTGTATGGATGTTTGGTGTATTCCTTATTGAGGCTGATCCCTTGCCTACGAATGGTGCTAGCCATGGTGAAAGCTTCCGCACCTTGGTACGCAAGTTTTCTTGGAAAAAATTATTGCCACCGCCATTATTGGGCTTTTTCTTGGCATTAGTATTCCTATATGCTCAAATTCCATTGCCGACGGTATTACATAATACGTTAAACTATATAGGGAATATGGTAACACCATTATCCTTGCTATATATTGGTATCGTATTACATGATGCGGGCCTTAAAAGCATGCGATTAAATAAAGACTCCATCGGTGGCATCATTGGCCGTTTTGCTGTAGCCCCATTTATTATGTTCTGCGTTATCTATGCTACCAAATACCTCATGGGCATTACATTGGATCCCGTTGCGGTCGTTACATTCATCGTTCAATCTGCAGGACCGGTTATCGCCGTATTGCCAATCGTAGCGAATGAAGCAGGTTCTGATTTGCCATTTGCCACAGGACTCGTAACCATTAGCTCCGTATTATTCGTATTCGTTATACCCGTTATTATGGAAATATTAACACTGTTTGGGATGTAAAGCTTAATTATTACCACATTATAAGAAGATTTTATTTTTATAATGTGGTATTTTTATTTGAATTTTAAACGTATGTTAGTTTGATGTATAATGGAATAAATAAGGAGTAACAGTTGACCTATAATATTTAAAGAAGCTATTATTAAATTAATAGGGATATATTATTAAATTAGAAAAGAGGTGATTTCATGGCGTTTGTTCCAAAGATAACAGTATCCGAATTTGTAGAGCGTGAAATTAGTATTCGTTATAAACGTTTACCTATAGTTAATTTTGTTAATTTAATAAAATCAGGTGTAGAATTAGGAAAATTTGAGAGATATGTGATTGAATTCTTTAGAGAGGTAAAACCAGAAAATAGACGTAAATTTATGGTAGAACAAAATATTACACCATTCGAAATGGAACAATTATATAACAAAGTAAAGCATATCCCGGCTGTTAGTACTGTAGAAGGATCGATTTATGGAGAGTGAACGGCATGTATTTAATCAGAATATATTTGTGGATGATGATATAGAAATTGTAACTAAGAAGGTTTTCTTTAGAGGTGCATCTTTACATCCTCGGGATTTATACGATTTGGCTACTGTTTATTTAGGATCAAGGAGAAGTGAATTAGTTAAGGCTCTAATTAATATCCCAGAACAGTTACAAGAGTTTCATGATGCTTTACAACGGGTGGGACCAGGATTTTCTTTTTCTGAAGATTATGGTTTAGATTTAGTATTAGATATACCATTAGGGCTTAAGGGCCGAGAGGTGGATATTTGTATAGATTTATGTAATGAGGTTCGTAAATCTTTAGTTTAATTAGATATAATATCATTAATTTTCTAAGAAAACGACTAGTACCATATACATATGTATATGGTACTAGTCGTTTTCTTATGCATTAAGCGCTTCGATAATCGTTACGATATCTTCTGCCTTTCGAGCAATGTGTTTGACGCCTAAATCTTTATGTAATTGTTCGTCTCTAAAGCCCCATGTAACGCCGATGCATAGTAGGCCAGAGTTTTTGGCTGTCGCTACATCTACTTCAGAGTCGCCGATGTAGATGGATTCGTCTTGGGTCGAACCTAATTCTTTTAATGCTTGTAATACCATGTCTGGTGCTGGTTTACGTTGTAATCCAGGGCGTTCGCCGATAGCTACTGGTAAACGATCACCAAAGTATTCCTTATTTAATGGAGTAACACCTTCTTGGATTTTATTAGAAACAATGGCGAGTTTATATCCTTTAGCACGTAATGTGTCTAATACATCAAGCATGCCAGGATATGGGGCTGTGTAATCTTGTAGATGTTCTCCGTAGTATGCTTTAAATTCGTCGAGATAGGTGTTGAATTCAGCCTCCGAAATGGAATCTGGCAGTGATTGACGCATCAAATGTGCAACGCCGTTGCCAAGGGCTGCTTTCACCTCAGGAACCGACCGTTCTGGCAAATCATGAGCGCGCAATACATAATTCACCGCATTGCGTAAATCTGTTAACGTATCTAGCAATGTGCCGTCACAATCGAATACGATAGTTGTATATTTCATGGGAACCTCCAAAATCTATATAATCTTATTCCATTATATGACATGGACCGAGAATTTTAAATTAGTCTATGATACAATTAGTATACTAGTTGAAAATATTTGGAGGATTAGTATGACTGAAATACAATCTTTATTATTGATGAAAGCCACGTTAGAATCCGCAAATCTTCATGGTGTTGAAGCCATGCTCGACGATGATTGCGAATATGTTTCTACGGGACGAGGCATTATTGCTCGTAATAAATGTGAAAGCTTAGAATTTTTAACGGCCATGGTTGATTCCATCCAATCTGACCATGTACCTGTTATCTGTCGTGTTATACATATTACAGAGGTATACGAAGAAGGCGCTTTATTTCATGAGGGCCGTCACGGTTTGACCGTTGCCTATGAAGAGGGCGACCAATACGCGTATATATTGTTTGTTGATATCAATGAGGATGGCCGTATTGACCGCATCGTTTCTAGCCAAGAAAATTATGAGTTTGAATACGATGATCTTCGTTTATCCTTAGATGAAACACCATATCGTTTCCCAATTGTGCCGCACACTGTGAAAGACTGGATTGCAGCCCTAAGCATATGGCTTGAAACAGATAACTTTGATATCGATGATTTCTACCAATTCATCGATGAAGATACGAAGGTAGTGTTCCAAAAAGGTGATGCAGAATCTATTACACTAGAAAATGGCCTCGATGTAGAGGACTACTTTGATCAACTCATGAATCAACACTTTGATGCCGTGCCACACATCATTCGTGATGAAGATGATAATCTTATTTTAGTATATGGTCCTATGAGCCTTATCGTGAGCCTTAACGAACAAGGTGGATTAGCCGTAATCAGCATATACATTGATACGCGAGACGAAGAAGAATCCATTGATGAATACGGTTATATTGAGGAAAATTTAACAGAACCTGTAGAAGAGGAACCTTTTACAGACTATTAATCTGAAAGAGATAGAACAGACCTGTTCTATATCTTTTAGTGGTCTTATATAGGTCGTGTTCAGAAAAAGAACAGGCCTGTACTAATTTTACAGAGGCTGTATATAGGTGTGTTCGGAAATAGAACAGGCGTGTACTAATTTTATAGAAGGTGTATATAGGTGCGTTTAGAAATAGAACAGGCCTGTACTATTTTTACAGAGGCTGTATATAGGTGTGTTCAGAAAAAGAACAGGCCTGTACTAATTTTTCGGGAACCTAATATAGGTATGTTTAGAAATAGAACAGGCCTGTTCTAATTTTAAAGAGGCAGGAGCGAGCTCCTGCCTCTTTTGTATACAAAAATGTAATTAGATATCTTCTTTTTCTTTGATTATACCAGCTTTTTTCTTGCGCCAGTACCAAATGTAGAGTGGAAGAATGACGATACAGCCACCTAGACCCCAAAGTAATTGGTTTGTTTGGGCTTGACCTAGCATCCAAAGGGATGTAGCAATGGCGATGATTGGAACTGTGTAACCACCAGGGATTGTGTAGGACCGTTCTTTATCTGCCCATTTACGACGGAATATAATGACTGCTAAACATGTTGGTAGGTACTGTGTGAAACGGGATACCGCACTAATAGCAGCAAGGGTTGTAAATGAACCGGACCAGGCTAGTAGTACGCTGGCAATAGCGGTGACGATCGCTGCTACATATGGTGCATTGTAGCGATTGCGTTTAGCTAAGGCATTTGGTAACATACCGTCTTCGGCCATGGATGTTGCAATACGAGGTGCGTAATAGGCTTCGGCAAAGTTAATGCCGCCCATAGAAATTAATGTGCCTGCCAATACAATGTACATGCCAATTGGACCTACAATTACATTGAAAGCATCTTGTACTGGTGCTTTTGTGTTAGCAAGGTCAGATCCTAGAACACCAATAGATACGGAAAGTATGGCCACATATAGGACTGATACGAGTAGCATACACATGATAATGGCACGCGGTAAATTCTTTTTAGGATTCTTCATATCCTCTGCGGCAATGGCAATAACCTCAAACCCTGTATAGGCAAAGAAGAGAAGAACGGCTGCTTGCGCAAAAGATCCATCTACATAGGTATCTTGTGGAAATACAGGTGTAAAGTTAGCGCCGTTAATAAAGAATATACCAATAGCGATGAATAGGGCGAGAGGTACTAATTTAGAGATTGTAATCAAGTTATTAACGAACTTAGACACGTTAACACCGAATATGTTTACGATTGTTAAGCCTACGATTAATATAAAGGAAATGACATCCTTTGCAAAATCGCCACTTAAGGCTGGCACTGCTGCACCTAATGCTGTGGCAAAGCCAACGGCCATGGCGGCCCAAGCAATAACGGTTACAATCCATTTAAGGACGCCTACCTCAAATCCCCAAAAGTCACCTAATGCATGTTTGGCATATAGATAGGGACCACCATTACGTGTAAATAGGCTGGCCGCTTCGGCAAAGCATAAGGCAATACATCCTGCAATGACTGCATCAAATAAAAGGACCCCTAAACTGGCTGACCTAATGATGGCATAGGCCTTATTCGGTAATAGGAAAATACCTGTGCCAACGATACCGTTGATACCGAGGAGTACGATACTCCAAAATCCAAATTTACTTTTCTTATCCATTAGTTGGCCTCCTTACTAGCATCTACGAAGGCTTTAAATAATGTTTTTGCATGTACATCTTTCACATGCATCATTTCTGGATGGAATTGAGTTGCTACGAACCATGGACGACTCGTATCTTCTAATGCCTCGACTGTACCGTCCTTGGCACGGCCTGTAACAACTAGGCTTTCACCAATATTCCGGCACGTTTGATGATGATGAGAATTTGTAATCCATGTGGTTGTGCCGATGATTATCGCTAATTTAGAATCAGGTTCAATTTCCACCGTATGCGTAGGTAATGCAGGCGTTTGATTTTGGCTGTGCTTAATCGTGCAATTTTCATCATATGGCAAATCTTGGTACAAGGAACCACCACGATAAACATTTACGATTTGGCAACCGCGGCAGATGGCGAATACAGGAATATTTCGCGCCTCTGCTGCAGCTAGTAAGGCAAAATCGAATTGATCGCGCTCAGGGAACACATCACCAATGCCTCGCAATGGCTCTTCGCCATAATTGAGCGGATACACATCATGACCACCTGTAAGGAGTAGACCATCAATGATATCGATGGTTTCCTTTGCTTGCTCTAAATTTTCTGTAAAAGGAATAATAATAGGGATGCCGCCCGCTTCCTCGATGGAACGGACGTAATCTTGATTGACATACGAACGGATTAAATCGACATATGCACCGCTATTATCGCGTAGCGTATTGCCGGAGATTCCGATTAATGGTTTTTTCATACTATCACCTCAATGTGTAAAATACTGTACATCAAGTACAGTATAATTATAATTCATTTTCCTATAATATACTATAACATATTATGCAAGTAGGAATTGCGTTTGTGTAAATATAGCTAAGACTGGATGATTCTAAAATAAATTTATAGAAAATTGATAAAAAATTAATAATTAGGTATAATGAGTCTTAGAATGTAGAGTATAAATTGAGGAGAGACTGTATGAACTGGAAACGTGTAATAGCATTAGGTTTACTTGGATTAACATTTGGCATGGGGCAGTCCTATGCGATAGATGTAAATATTCCTGGCGCTGATGCATCCATACCTGCTGATGAATATCAGAATTATCGAAAAAATACCTCACAATCTAGACAAATGGATCAAAGAATTGTAGAGAAAGTTACAAGAGATAATACATCGATTCCTAATTATGATATGTCGAAAACACCAATGGATATATATCATACAAGAGAATTAAATCATGGTGTTAGATACTCTAGTACTGTGTTTATCTTAAAAGAAAACGGAGCGAATATAAAATTTACTATACCTCAACCAAGCATTGTAGCTCAGGCTAAGGGAAGTATGGGTAAGCATAAAGAATTAATCAGTGCAGGTGGAGTGATGACCTATAATGGGGAGTGGTATTACGAGTTAAGGCCACAGCCTAAGGGTGATAACTGGGAAGATACGAATATACCATATAGTAAGTTAAATTCTGATGCTATGAAAGAAGTATTTTATAAAAGATATAATCCCATAGCAGGTAATAAAAAAATTAGTGAAAAGGTGTTAGGTGCTAATACTTTTACATATCCAACCGTTGAAAAGGCTACATGGGATTCAATCGTATATAAGAATGATTTGGTAGAAGGAACAATCAATTTTACTATGCCAAAACAGCCGACGGTTTCTTATCATATTGGATATATGCTTCCAAAAGGAGTCGTTAAAAAGATAAGTTCTAAAGGTGATGATGCACTAGTTAAAGCCACTATGAATGGTTTGGCGAATATTGTATTGCCATCGGTAAAACCTGCTAGTGATATATTAGAATATACCTCTGAAGTACATAGAGGACCTTTTACGTTCAGAATTTTAAAAAATAGTAAATCTTTAGGTACAAAAGTCACTAAAAATGGTAGCCAAGTTGAATATTTTAAGTCTGGTAAAATTAAAGAGTCTATTTCCGTAAGACCTCTTTTTAAACGAGACGATCCAAAGAAACAGAATATCATGTATCATTCTCTAATTGGATTTGTTGGTGCAGATCAATTAAATGAAGGTAAGCCTATTCAATTTGCTACTGTATGGAATGATGCTTTACCAGGTGCTTATTATGAAGTTAAGGGTGATAAGGATACTTTGTTTGTGATGACTGTATTTGATGATACACATCTTTATACTCACTATATGGTCAAACCTCATGATGTGCATGTAAGTAATTTTAAATTACGTGATATCGTTCAATATGTAGATTACAAGCATAATAAAGAAGATTATGGTAGATTTAAATTGGGTTTAGGCATGCCAAAGTTTTTAATTGAACGAAATATATCGGAACAATTGAACAAGAAAAAATAAATTATTATGTATTGTGATTCTATATGATTGATTATATTAAGCAATATATTGCTCAGCTAAAAGAGGACCGGCTCAAACGAGTCGGTCCTCTTGCTATTCGTATATGTAATTATCTAAAGAATCTACCAATAAGTGGCATGCTAGCACCATCATTTTTATTAAGTCCTTTTAAGAGAACCATGATGATAACGTAGAGCAATAAGCCTTCGATACCTGTGAGTATGAAGTTCACCCACATTGGTAAAATATCTATTAAGTAGTGGTAGCTCGAGAAGATGAGTACCCCCATGACACCGGCACTGACCACGTTTTTCCATAGAAGGGAAATATCGAGGAAGTAGCCTGTGTATTTTTTGATGTAAATCAAATTGAGTAAGGCTGCAAAGCCAATATCAGCAACGGTTGCCCAGGCAGCACCACCGATGCCGAGCCAAGGAATGGCTGTTAATGTCCAGTTCAGGATGACTTTGATTACTAATGAAATACCCATGTTGATAACTGGAATGCGCGGTTTATTAAGGCCTTGTAAAATCCCTGTTGTAACTTGGTGTACACCGAGGAAGAAGATAGAGAACGCTGTGATTTGTGTTGCCAGTTCTGCCTTAGGTGCATTGTAAATCAACGTAACAGTTGGTGCCGCAAGTACATATAATAGTACCGTAAATGGTACGGTTGCCATAAATGTTAAGCGCATAGAACCAGCAGTGCGTTCGTAAATACCTTCATGATCTCGCTTAGCAAAAGCATGAGAGATGGCTGGTACTATGCTCGTAGCAAGGGCCGCTGTAATAATGGTAGCCAAGTTGATGAGCGGCACTGCCATACCTGTAAGATAACCGAACAGTTCTGTTACTTCATTCATCGGGAAATTAGCGTCTAATAGGCGACGTGGTACGATGAGCAAATCAAGATTGGCCGTTAATGGTAACATGATGCTGGCTAAGGAAATCGGAATGGACAACGATAACAGTCGCGATAAAATTTCCTTGGCCGATTCGCGTGGACCATCATAGCTTTCACCAGTACTACTAGCCTTAGGCAATTTGTAGTAATAGTACAAGAGCACGAGGAAGGCACCAAAGGCTCCGACGCCAGCACCTAGGCTAGCACCGCCAGCTGCAGCAGGTAAACCATATGGCAATAAGATGGCCGCTGCACCTAGCATGACGATAACGCGCAATAGTTGTTCTACGATTTGGCTGACCGCCGTTGGGGTCATCATTTCATAACCTTGGATGTAGCCGCGGAAACAGGAAATCCACGTTACAAAGAATACTGCCGGAGCAAGTGCGATGATTGAGTAGTAGGCACGGCTTTCAGCAATGAGACCGCTAGAGATAAGCCAATCTGCGCCAAAGTACATGGCCAAGCTGGCGATAAATCCCGTAATGGTCAGCATTGTGAAAGAAATATTAAATACTCGTTTAGCACCACCAAAGTCGTGTAATGCTAATCGTTCTGCCGTCAAAATAGAGATGGCAATCGGCACACCTGCGCTCGAAATTTGTAATAGTAACAAATAGATAGGAAAGGCCATCTGGTAGATCCCGATGCCTTCCCCGCCCAAGATACGGGAGAGAAGAATCCAGTTGATACTACCGATGGCTTTCACTACGAAACCGGCAATGGTTAAGATTAAGGTTCCTTTTACAAATCCACTAGCCATAGATTATAGTTTGTGAGAAGAACCTAATACATCTTTAATTTTGTGAGCTACCATGCCTTTAATAGCGTCACGAGCAGGTCCTAAATATTTACGAGGGTCAAATTCGGATGGATTTTGTGCCAAGTATTCGCGTACAGATGCAGTCATAGCAAGGCGAAGGTCTGTATCGATGTTGATTTTGCAAACCGCCATTTGAGCTGCTTTGCGAAGCATTTCTTCAGGTACGCCTTGTGCGCCAGGGATATTGCCACCAAATTCGTTACATTTTGCTACGAATTCAGGCAATACGGAGGAAGCACCATGCAATACGATAGGGAAGTTAGGCAATAATTTACCAACCTTTTCTAAACGTTCAAAGTCGAGGTATGGTGTGCCTTTGAATTTGTAAGCACCATGGCTTGTACCGATAGCGATAGCCAAGGAATCAACGCCTGTTAATGCTACGAATTCAGCAGCTTGTTCTGGGTCTGTGAAGCGAGCATCTGCATCGGATACGTTAACGTCATCTTCGACACCAGCTAAACGACCAAGTTCTGCTTCTACTACAACACCGTGCGCATGAGCGTATTCAACAACTTGTTTTGTAATTTTTACGTTTTCGTCGAAATCGTGATGAGATGCGTCAATCATAACGGATGTGAAGCCGCCGTCTACGCAATCTTTACAGATTTCAAAAGAATCACCGTGGTCAAGGTGAAGAGCGATTGGTAAATTGCTATCTTCCAATGCTGCTTCCACTAGTTTTACAAGATAAATATGTTTAGCATATTTGCGAGCACCTGCAGATACTTGCAAAATAAGAGGGGATTGTTCCTCTTTTGCTGCATCGACGATACCTTGTACGATTTCCATATTGTTAACGTTAAAAGCACCTACTGCGTAGCCGCCTTCATAAGCTTTTTTGAACATTTCCGTAGTCGTTACTAATGGCATGTTGTCCTCCTTGGCTTTATAGCCGATTGTATGTATTTTGAAAGTATTGTCATCAACTTATGATGATACATATCTATTCATTGTTAGTATATCAAGAAACGATATAAAGCACCACAATTTTATAAGGTTTTCTAGATGAATCTGTTAGAGATATAGTAAATCTTTCATATCCGTTGGCAGAGGTGCTCGTAGTTCTACGTATTCTTGTGTCATAGGATGGGTAAAAGCTAGGTACCCAGCGTGTAATGCTTGCCGACGGATATGATCTAAATGACCGCCATATAAATCATCACCAGCTAAAGGAAAACCTAAATGGGATAGGTGAACGCGAATTTGATGGGTCCGGCCCGTATGCAATACACATTGCACATGAGTCAGAACCTGTTGCGTGCTCAAATTTTTATCCATTTGTACAGGCTGGGAAACAATGTGGCGTGCCAATACCGTCACATCAGTACGAGCCGGTTTGCCAATTGATGTGCAACACCGTTCGATGATGCTACCCGGTTTACGTCCGATGGGATAATTAATGGTTAGCGATTGACTTGGCATAGTACCTTCAACGATGGCGTCATAAACCTTTTGAAATTTTGTGCGTTGCTTATCAAAGGCGTGTTGTACTACCGATGTTTTAGCGATGATGACGATGCCCGATGTGTCCTTATCGAGGCGATGGACCGGGTGAAAGTCATGAGCTTGTTCGGTTTCGTCATAATAATAGAGAACGCCATTTGCCAATGTTCCATCGCGTACCGTCGAGGTAGGGTGCATAAGGATACCAGCAGCTTTATTAATGGCGAGGATATACTCATCTTCGTATACGATTTCTAGATCCATTGGGGTCCGTGAAAATTCTTGCTCTGGTGCTAATTTCATAAGTAGATGATCGCCGCCGTGAACTAAGGTATCCCATGTAGCCGGTCGTCCGTTAATGGTGATGATACCATCATTTTTTAGACGCCGTCGCATGCGCTGTGAAATATGCTGTTGTTTTATGATGTGATTCATAGATTGCGTGTGTATATTAGCATCTACAATCAAGTCGATTATGGTTGCTGTTTTCATAGGTCCTATTATAGCAAAAAAATAATGGATGAAGAATTTTTCACAATTTATTGTATATATAAAGGTTCATATAGTATAATTTATATTAATATTTGTTTATAAAATTTTTATATCTAGAGTCCTTTGAGTAATAAGAGGAGAGGCCTATGAAACTCAACAAGAAATCTTTATTAGTCGCATGTGTGTTGGCGGCTATGTCTACAAGTGCTTTCGCAGCATCTACTACAACATCCACTAGTAGTACAACAGTAACAAATCATGATACACCAACATCTACAAGTACGCGTGTAACACGTGAACAACATAGTGCATCCACATCTACTACTAATATTTCTACGACTGAAAAGGTATCTACTAAATCAAGTGGTACAACTGTATCTGTTGGTGTAGGGAAATTAGCTGATTATGTAGCCGTACCAATTATTGGAGCCACTCAAAAATTAGCACCAGAAGCATTTAAGTCTCTTCAAGCAAATATTGATGAGGCCACTGAAAGTAATAGTGGTCTTATTAAACTTGGTCAATTAGCTAAGGTTAAGCAAAATGGTAAATGGGGACTTGTTGGAACCAATGGTCAAGTTCTGCTCGAACCACAATATAAAGAGTTGGACCCATCTTATGCTGAGGATGGAACGTACTTTGTAAAGTCAAAGAAGATTTTAGAACATATTAAAGTAGATGGTACCGTTTTATCAAGTGGTAAAGATGCCTTAGATGAACAGGTTAAACAAATTATCAATCATCATGATGAGACTGTAAACAAGAATCAAAATTCGTCAAATCATAAGGAAACATATGCAAGTGATTCTTATACGGCCGTTTCTGTAAAAGGAAAATGGGGCTTTACTGATGCATCAGGTAATACTGTAATCGCTCCACAATTTAAAGAAGTATATACGAAATTTAGTGAAGATCGTGCTTTTGTAAAAGATGCTAAAGGTAAAACTGTAGCAATTGATGGTACAGGTAAGACTGTATTTGAAGCACCTTCTAATGATATTGATGCATATGATGATGGATTGGCAGAATTCCGACGCCATATAAGCAAGTTTAATCTTGGAGGCTTGTTGAGTATGGCTGTAGGAATAACCCTTAGTAATCATGGCGGAATCTATTATGGTGATGCATGGAACCCTGTATATGATGGTGTAAAGCGCGGTTATATTAATCGTGATGGTAAAATTGTTATCGACAGTAAAAATGATGCAGTTTGGCCAATTACTGCTTACGGTACACTTGTGAAAAATCAAGGTCTTATTGGGTTCGTAAATCGTGAAGGTAATTATATTATTCAACCAGGTAATTATGATTTAGGCGAATTTAGTGATATTAATGGATTGTTAGTACTTATCAATAAAGATAATAAAAAAGCGGGTGTATTTGACGTGGATACAGGTAAACAAGTTATTCCGTTTACCTATGATTCTATTAGATTTGTAAGCCTAACTAATATGGTTGTCGTGAGTGGTGATACTAAACAGTTAATCGATATGACAACAGGAAATGTCATTTTGACTACATCCAAAGATATGGGGATAAACAAATTTAGTGGACCATATACTTGGGTACATAAGACTTCTAGCGATTATAAGCTTATTGATGATAGTGGTAAAGTATTATTTAGTGATAACACAATCACTTCTGCAATGCCTGTTAAACATGGTTTTGCTCCGGTAAAATCTCAAGGTAAGTGGGGAATTGTAAATCTTCGTGGTGAGTGGGTTGTACAACCACAGTATGAGGATATTGAGATTTTATAGATAGATTGTATTATAATAAAAGTTTTTGTATTAGTTATCCTAGTATATTATGTTGTTTAACTACAAATGAAGGAATTCATTAATTTTTCATAATATGCTATACTGTAGTTATAAATTGTCTTGTGAATTTATTTGCTTTTGGAGGAATATATGAAAACATCTAAAGCATTATTAAAACTTTTGGTTGTAGGTTGTCTTAGTGTTTCTTGTGCATTACCACTGACTGCTTCAGCAGAAGATACAAGTGCACCAAGTGCGATGCAAGAATCTGTAGTTAAGACAGAATTACCATCTGGAGTTAATCGTATTCAGTTGTTAAAGAGTGGTGAAACTACGGCAACTGTAAAGACATCATCTGTTGCTGCTGGACATGCGTATATTCCTAAAGATACAAATATAAATTTAGAATTAATCGATCCTATTAGTTCTAAGAAAAGTAAAGAAGGAAATACCTTTAGATTAAAGACCATAGAAAATTTACTAATTAATGATGTAGTTGTTATTCCAGCAAACCAAGAGGTATTAGGGACAATTACAAAAGCAAGAAAGAATGGTATGCTTGGTCGAAAAGGCCGATTGGAATTTAAAATTGATAGCATTAAGACTATTAATGGTGTAAATGTTCCATTAACTGCAGAAGTTAAAGGTAAGGGCCATTCTGATAATGGAGCAGTTGCCGTTGCTGCTGCAGTAAGTTTGGTTGGTGGCTTGTTCATGAAAGGGACTAATATTTACTATGAACCTGGCCAAAAATTTGTAGCTGTTGTATCTACTGATACAGATTTAAATACAACAGTGGAAGATTTGCCTAATGCTATGAATCCAAGTAAACCTACTGGTCAAAATATTGTTTTACCAATTAAATAAAATATAAGTAGTATTAATACCCAATAGTGATAAATTTAAAAATATTGCTATTGGGTATTTTAGTTGATTATATAAAGATAATAGGATACGAAGATAATTATTGTATTTAGATTAATGAAAAATCATCATAATCTAATTATTTGAATTCCTAGTAAATATAGATAATTTACGATATAATTATATAGATGTATTCCATTCAATGAATACGTGGATGATGATGAAAATAATGCGTGAACCCCATGCCCAACGGGTTCAGGTGTAGGAGGTATAAAATGGCTAAAGATTGTTCCTTTGACGTTGTATCCGAAGTGGATATGCAAGAAGTGGATAATGCGGTAAACCAAGCGAAGAAAGAGATTGGTACGCGTTATGATTTCCGTGGTTCTAAAGCTGAAATTAGCCTTGAAGGTGATACCATTAAAATCATCGGTGATGACGAATATAAATTGAACGCTATTATCGATGTATTAAAAGGCAAAATGGTTAAACGTAATGTAGCGGTTAAGAACCTTGATTTTGGTAAGATTGAACCTGCTGCTGGTGCCACTGTACGCCAAGTGATTACTATTAAAAAAGGCATTACAAAAGAAAATGCTAAAGAAGTAGTAAAGGCAATCAAAAATATGAAGCTTAAGGTACAAGCGTCTATCCAAGAGGATCAAGTACGCGTATCTGGCAAGGATAAAGATGATTTGCAAGCGGTTATTCAGATGTTAAAACAATTGGACGTACCGGTTGAATTGCAATTCGTTAACTTCCGTTCCTAATTATATAAGCATAAGAGATAGGGTTAGATTGATTCATTGAATCGCTAACCCTATCGGTGTAGGAGGCGCTATGAGAGTAGAGGACATGAAGGGTGGTTATACGACCGGTTCATGTGCTACGGCAGGCATGAAAGCAGGTCTATTGGCCCTCTTAGAACACGATATTGTGGACAAGGTTGTCATTGAGAATCCGCAAGGTCAATTCATTGAGGTACCTATTAAATCTGTGAAAATCATATCCGAAACAGAGGCAAAGGCGACTGTGATGAAGGATGGCGGTGACGATCCAGATGTGACCCATGGCAATGATGTGGAAACTATGGTGACCCTTGATGATACAGGCAAGCTACGTTTTCGAGCTGGCTTTGGTGTGGGTACGGTTACGAAACCCGGTCTTGCCATGCCCCCAGGACAACCGGCCATTAATCCGGGCCCTAGAGCGATGATGAAACTCGTATTTGAAGAGTTTTGTACGCAAGGTCAAGGTGTGACGGTAACAGTAAGCGTTCCTAATGGTAAGGTGTTGGCTAAAAAGACGTTGAACCATACGCTGGGTATCGAAGGTGGTATATCCATTATCGGTACAACGGGTATCGTTAAGCCGATGAGTGAAGAAGGGTTTAAGAATTCTCTTGTGCCTCAGTTAAAGGTAATGAAAGCCAATGGCTGCGAAACGGCAGTTCTCGTACCGGGGCGTATCGGTCAAGATTTGGCAGAACAAGTGCTCGGTATCCATAAGAACCAAATGGCTGAAACCAGCAACTTCATCGGGTTTATGCTTGAACAAGCCGTTCATATTGGCTTTAAACGAATCTTGATCATCGGTCATATCGGTAAGCTCATTAAGCTTGCTAGCGGAAGTTTTCATACCCATAATCGCATGAGCGATGGTCGCATGGAAAGTATTGTAGCCTATGCAGCTCTTGAAGGAGCATCCCAAGCGGTGTGTGAAGAGTTATTTAATTGTCAAACTACAGAATCTACGTTCCCTATATTAGAACGAGAAGGCCTTACCGGTGTATATCAACGTGTAGTAGACCGCGCATCTATGCGCAGTGAACGATATATTGCCAATGAGGCTGAGGTAGGTATCATTATTACCACATTAAAGGGTGAGATTTTGGCTATGGATAAGCATGCAAAAGAGATAGGAGAGCTAGAACATTGGCACATACCTTGTATATCGTAGGCATTGGTCCGGGCAATCCTGATTATGTGGTGCCTAAAGGCCTTAATTTAATTAAACATGCTACCGTTTTGGTAGGTAGTGAACGCTCCTTGGAGGACTTTAAGGAACCCGGTCAGATTACATATCCTGTAACGGGTAAACTAAGTTGGTTATCCGAACAAATCGAGCGTGAACTTCACGACCATGATGTTGTGGTTATGGTCAGTGGTGACACGGGCTACTATAGCTTGTTGCCATATTTGAAAAAGAAATTCCTTACTACACACATTGAGGTGGTGCCAGGCATTAGTTCTATGACATTTGCCTTTGCACGCCTTAACGAAGTGTGGCATGATGCGGATTTAATGAGCTTTCACGGACGCCAACCAGCGCCTGAAAGACTCGTATATGAAGCGGGGAAAAAGATGGGATTCTTAACGGATCCTGAATATAATCCAGCGCATATTGCGCGTATTTTAATAGATGCAGGATGGCCAAAAGAAACGAGAGCAGCAGCCTTAGAGCGCTTGAGTTACGATGATGAAAAAATCGTAGATTCTACACTAGAGGTATTAACGGAGCTCGAAGGCTTTGGACATTCTGTTATGGTGGTACTAGGATGAGACATTTTTTCGGAATTCCTGATGAGGAATTTATACGCGGTGACGTGCCGATGACGAAATGCGAGATTCGCAAAGCCGTTATGAATGAGGCGCGCATCGAAGAAGATAGCATCGTCCTTGATGTGGGGGCTGGTACAGGTTCGATTTCTATTGAAGCTGCATTAGCGGCACCTAAAGGTCATGTATATGCTATCGAACGTTTTGATAAAGGCATTGAATTGATTCATGAAAATATGAAGAAATTCAATGTCAATAATATGACTGTCATTAAATCCAAGGCTCCGGAGGGTATGGAAGATTTGCCTGAGCTTGATGCGGTTATTATCGGCGGCAGTGCTGGCGGTATGACGGGCATTATGGATGAAGTACAACGATTGTTAAAGGTAGGCGGTCGCCTTGTTGTAACGGCGGTAACGATGGAAACGGGTTATACCATTTTAAAAGAATTGAAAGGTCGTCCTTTCACATACGAAGGGTACCAAATGTCCATTAGCCGCTATCGTAAGGCTGGTCCATATCATTTGTTGGATCCATTGAGTCCAATTTTTATTGTATCTGCAACGCGTATCGCAGAAGGAGAGTAATATGGTTGACGTACATATTGTAGGCGCAGGCCCTGGGGATCCAGAGCTTATTACGCGAAAAGGGTATCGTTTAGTGCAAGAAGCTGACGTTGTTATCTATGCCGGTTCCTTGGTAAACCCTGCTATTTTAGAGGCTTGTAAACCAGGTTGTGAAATTCATAACAGTGCCACTATGAACCTTGATGAGGTATTGGCTGTTATGAAAGCTGCCGTGGCAGATGGCAAAAAGGTTGTCCGTTTACATACCGGTGACCCTGCTATTTATGGTGCTATTCAAGAACAAATGGATGCCTTGGCTGGCATGGGTATTACCTATGAAGTGGTACCTGGCGTAAGTTCGTTCCTCGCTACAGCAGCGGCGTTGAAACAAGAGTATACATTGCCAAATGTATCTCAAACCGTAATTATTACGCGCATGGAAGGCCGTACACCAATGCCTCCAAAGGAAAAATTGCGCATGTTGGCGGCTCATGAAGCGACCATGTGTATCTTCCTTAGCGTTCAAATGCTAGATAAGGTAGTGGCTGAACTCATCGAAGGCGGTTATGATAAAACAACACCTGTAGCTATCGTAGTGAAAGCTTCTTGGCCAGACCAACGCATTATCCGCGGTACATTGGAAACCATTGCGGATATCGTGGCTGAAGAAGGCGTATTACGCCAAGCTATGATCGTTGTTAGTCATGTACTAGACAGCGAATACGAATTATCTAAGCTTTACGATAAGGGCTTTGCTCACATGTATCGTAGTGCTAAGGACTAGTGTGATGAAAGAACTAGAATCTGATTCACCTATGACAGGAGCAAAGAAGAATAGAACCGCTATTCTTTCTGTGTCTGAACGCGGTGCAAGGCTGGGGCAACGCATCAAATCTTTGGTGGCCCCTCATGCGGATTGTTATGAAAAGGAAAATCGCCCTTCTGGTGGTGAGGCTATCTATTTTGATTCTCTCAAACATCACATAGGGCAGATTTTTAAGGATTATGACCAAGTATTATGCATTATGGCACTGGGTATTGTAGTGCGCATGATTGCACCGTATATTGAACATAAATCCAAGGATCCTGCCATCGTCGTAATGGATGAGGCCGGTCATCATGTCATCAGTTTATTATCTGGTCACCTTGGGGGCGCCAACGAATGGACGCAGTCCATTTCGCTGGCCATCGATGCGGACCCGGTTATTACAACGGCGACGGATGTTAATGGATTGCCAGCGCCTGACGTGTTGGCGCGCCACGAGCATCTGTTGGTCGACGATTTTCACACATTAGTGGATGTTAATTCCGCTGTTGTGGCTGGTGAAAGCGTCAACTACTACATCGATGAAACCCTAGTCGATGCTAATCGGTTACGCGATGCTGCTGCATTACATATCGGTACGCATGGCACGGTTCAGGTGGTAGATGTATTTACATTGCCTGAGACTGATGGTGTTCGTCGCGTAGTGATAACAGATAAGGTGATTACTGAGTATCCAGAGCAACTCATCTTACGTCCTCGTACGTATACGATGGGGATTGGTTGTCGCCGAGATACGCCAAAGGAGCTCATACTGGATGCCATTACACAATCTCTACAGAAGCATAAGCTTTCACCAAAAAGCATAGTCACAGCTGCATCGGTTATCGTGAAACAAGATGAAGTGGGCCTATTAGAGGCCGTGAACGAATTAGGGTGGTCTATCTATTTCTACACACAAGAAGAGATAGCACCTGTTATAGAAGAACAGGATTTAAAAGAATCCACATTTGTAAAAGGAACAATAGGAGTAGGAAACGTATGCGAGACAACAGCATTACTAGCGGCCAAGAGCCAAACATTAATACAGCACAAAACGGTGTATCCCAAAACAACGGTAGCCATTGCACAGGTAACATCAAAGTAATCGGCATTGGACCTGGGGACGCTGAATTTATGACACCGCAAGCACGGGAAGCGATTTTAGCGGCAGATCGTGTAGTCGGTTATTTAACATATCTTGATTTGATTAAAGACCTTATCGCAGGTAAACAAACGGTAGGTACAGCGATGATGCAAGAAGTGGATCGTTGCCAACAAGCCGTTGATTTGGCTGTAGAAGGTCACCAAGTAGTAGTTGTATCCTCTGGTGACTCCGGCGTGTACGGCATGGCTGGCCTTGTATTGGAATTGGCTAATAAAGTATCAGCAGACAAACGCCCTTCCGTGGATATCGTTCCAGGTCTTAGTGCTGTCAACGTAGCAGCATCTGTATTGGGTGCACCTTTGATGCATGACTTTGCCGTTATTTCCCTTAGCGATTTGATGACACCTTGGGATTTAATTAAAAAACGTGCTGACCTTTGTGCACAAGGGGATATGGTTATTTCCTTATATAACCCACGCAGTAAAAAACGCGTAACTCATTTAGATGAAGTACGTGAAATCGTTCTAAAATACCGCGACCCTAAAACACCTGTAGGCATCGTGCAAAAAGCAGGTCGTCCAGGTCAACATATGGTAATTTCTGATCTAGAAAACTTCACAAAAGAAGAAGTAGATATGCAAACACTTGTTATCATTGGTAACAGCCAAACTTATGTTGAAAATGGTCGTATGATTACACCTCGAGGCTATAAATTATGATTTGGGTCATCGCTGGTACCTTGGATGGTCGTACCTTAGCGGTAGATATCCAAGAACGGACTGGTGAAGAGGTTCTCGTGACTGTCGTGAGCCAATATGGGGCGGAACTAGCTGCCCATGACGGCATTACGGTTCATACGGGGCGCCTCGATCAAGAGGCTATGCAACAGTTGATTAAGGAGCATAATGTGCGCCTACTCATCGATGCAAGCCATCCGTATGCGGCTATTGTGACCGCAACGGCTCAAGATGCAGCTAAGGCGGTGGGCATTCCTTTTGTTCGGTTTGAACGAAAAGAGGTACCATTGCCAGACTATGATAAGTTGCATATCGTAGTGGATGAAACAGAAGCAGCTAATTTAGCCGGCAAATTGGCAAAGGAAAATAACAATCATGTATATTTGACTACTGGTAGTAAGACGATGCACATCTTTGCTAAATCTGAAGCGTTACAGGACTGTGAAGTATGGACACGTATTTTGCCAACTGCTGAGGTGTTGCAAATGATGGAAGACCTCAATGTGAGTCCTAAACGTATCGTTGCCGTACAAGGTCCATTTTCTTACGATATGAATCGTATTATGTTCCACGATACAAAGGCGAGCGTTGTGGTTATGAAAAACTCTGGCCTCGTAGGTGGTGCTGATACGAAATTACAGGCTGCCATCGACCTTGGCATCCACGTTATTGTTATCGATCGTCCACGGGTGAAACTAGAATGCCCTGTGGTATCATCGAATGATGAATTTTTCAAATTATGGGAGGAAACTAATGGATTACGTTAAAAATCCTAAAGCCATTGAAGATAAAAGTATGGAAATCATTTACGATTATGTAAAGGATTTAGGTTTAACCGATGATGAAGTACGCGTTGTATCTCGTACAGTTCACGCATCTGGTGACGTTGAATATGCTCAACTCGTAAAAATGAGCCCTGACGCTGTTCAAAAAGGTATCGAAGCATTAGACAATGGTGCAGATATTTACACTGACGTAGAAATGGTTCGCACAGGTATTTCTAAACCGGCTCTTAAACTTCGTGGCAATGAAGTACATTGCTTAATCAAAGATGAAAACGTAGCTAAAATGGCTAAAGAATTGGGCGTAACACGTTCTATCGCTGCTATGCGCACATTTGGCAAACAATTAGAAGGCCAAATCGTTGCTATCGGTAATGCACCAACTGCATTGTACGAAGTATTGCGCCTTGCTCTTGAAGAAGGTATTAAACCAGCTCTTATCATCGGTATTCCTGTAGGCTTTGTTGGCGCTGCTGAATCTAAAGATTATTTGATGGAAGTATCCCCAGTTCCTTATATCACTGTAAAAGGTAACAAGGGTGGTAGCCCAATTGCAGCATCCGTATGTAATGCATTGCTTTACACAGATGTAAAACGCAACGATATGCTCTTCGTAGAAGGCAAAGAATCTAAATAAAAAGTAACCCGAATCGTTGCATACTGCTGGCGATTCGGGTTTTACTGTATCTATTATGAGGTTTATATGTATAATACGGGTGCTGATAGCATCATGTATTGGTGAAAGGAGAGGTTACTGTGGACTCTCTGAATGAACGAAAACTCTTTCGCATATCAGTTATTATTGTCTTGGTTATTGCTGTCATAGCTAGCATGATTATCTCGCTGATTTGGGGTTCCACACCGGTTTCACTATCGGAGATTTGGCACACATTGTGGGCTAGTGAGCTAACAGATACAGCATCGCAAATTATTTGGAATATTAGGTTGCCTCGTAATATTGTTGCTGCATTAGTTGGTGCTTGTTTAGCTGTATCGGGTGCCATTTTACAGGCGGTTATGAAGAACCCTTTAGCAGATCCTCAAATTGTTGGGGTGTCATCTGGTGCTGGACTTGCCGGTGTTATTATATTTATTCTTTTCCCTGGCTATGATCATATTGTGCCTCTCGTCGCCTTTATAGGTGCTATGGCTGCGGCGTTGATGGTATATGCTCTTGCTTGGAAGAATGGTGTACGCCCAAGCCGTATCATCTTGGCTGGTGTTGCAGTGGCTGCTTTTTTAGGCTCTGGTATTTCTGCACTACTTGTATTCTATGGAGATCGTGTGCAAGGAGCCTTACTTTGGATGGTAGGGGGCTTGGCTGCACGCAGTTGGCCTCAAGTAGAGGTTCTGTTCCCATACGCGTTAGTCGGTCTTATTTTTGCTTGTTTAGGTGCCAAACGTCTTACTATTTTAAGTTTAGGTGATGAAACAGCAAAGGGGCTAGGCCTTAAGGTAGAACAAACGCGGTTTATTATGACTGCTGTTGCGGCTCTATTAGCAGCAGGTGCCGTTAGTATTGCGGGCTTAATCGGTTTCGTAGGCCTCGTTATACCGCATATGTTACGACTTATCATCGGTAATGATTATGCGTATTTACTTCCCGGCTCTGCATTATTAGGGGCACTCGTCCTCGTTGTTAGTGATACGGTAGGGCGTGTTATGTGGAGTCCAATTGAGGTACCGGTTGGCATTATCATGGCATTCTTTGGGGCGCCATTCTTCTTATATCTATTGAGGAGGGATAACTAATGAATACGGCTATTGATGTAAATCAGTTATCCGTCACTCTCGGAAATCGTCATATTTTACATGATATTAATGTATCTGTCCCTACTGGTAAAATAACGACTTTAATCGGGCCTAATGGTTGTGGTAAAAGTACACTCTTACGGTCTATGATTGGCTATATTCATAGTCCACGTGAATGTGTGACTATTTTAGGTAAACCATTACAGTCGTATTCACAAAATGAATTGGCACGTCAAATGGCGTTTCTGCCACAGGTGCCTAATATGCCAAAGGATATGACCGTAGAAGAATTGGTATATTGTGGACGCTATCCATACCAAATGTGGTGGAAGAATACGGCCAAAGAGGACCGAGAAATCGTTGACTATGCATTAGGTATTACAAAAACGAATCATTTACGGAATCAATTAATTCCATCCTTATCTGGTGGTGAACGGCAACGGGTATGGATTGCTATGGCGTTAGCACAACAACCCAAATTATTAGTGTTAGACGAACCAACAACATACTTAGATATTAACCATCAACTAGAAATCATGGAATTGTTAAAACGATTAAACGATGAACAAGGGTTAACCGTATTGATGGTACTCCATGAATTGACGCAAGCTGTACAATATTCTCATTATATGGCTATTATAAAAGATGGTCATTTAGTGACAGCTGGAGACACGAAAGAAATCGTATCGGATGAACTATTTAGAGATGTATTTTCCGTAGATGTTCAAATCGATACCTTTGATGATAAACAATATGTACGCGTAAAAGGTTTAGTTGAGTAGATGGCTAGACTAATAGTGAAAGAGGGCATTCCCGAAATGGGGAATGCCCTCTTTAGTATGTTAGGATATGTTAAAATGTAACATCAATGCCATATGCTTCTTTCACTAAACGAGCCATAGCCTCAGGTGTTTGTAGACCTGGGTTAAGTAGGAATAGTTTAGATGGTAAGTAGATGACACGGTTGTTTTGTACAGCCTTAAGATTAGCCCATGCAGGATTATCTGTCATAGCTTTCTTCATGGCCTTTGTAATTTCTTCTTCTTTACCCATGGTAACGACGAAGATAATATCAGGGTTATCAGCGGTTAATGTTTCAAGAGAATACGGTACCGTTTTATCTTTGGTTGTACCATCTAGGTGAGATGTTACAACATTTGTCATACCTAATTCTTTGACCATAGATGCAGTTACCGCTTCGTCGGTTTCGGCTGTCACACCTTTACCGGTAGCACGCAATACGGCAATACGTGCAGGTTGTTGATTTTTAATGGCATCCTTAACCTTTTGAATATTACTTTCATAGGTGGCAATAACGGATTTAGCCTTATCTTGATGGTTTGTTAACTCTCCAAGGAATGTTAGCATTGGCACATTATCCTTGATACCATCGTAATTGAAAAGTACGGCTGGAATATTGTTAGATTGTAATTGGGATTCATATTTTTTATGTTGGTTTTCCAAACCCAATACCACATCTGGTTTTAAACCTAACAATTGTTCCATATTTATGTTAGCCGTTTGACCTAATGCAGGTAATGCTTCTAATTCTGGCGCTAGTTTATCTGTTGTGCTAGCTCGGGAAATTGCCTTGCCATCTACTGCGTATAGCATGGACAATACAGAATTTGAAAGAACGGCGATGCGTTGTGGATCCTTTGGTACAGTGTAGGTTTCACCATTAAAGGTAAGTTCCTTCGTAGTAGCAGAAGAGCTGGATGTGGACTTACCACACCCAGCTATTGCTAGTACGATCATGACCAAAGCAAGACTACAGAGTAGTAGTTTTTTCATGATGTACTCCTATGTACGTTATATAACGATACTAGTTAAATTGTAGATTGATTATTTTTGTAATGCGTCCCAAGATTCGTTAGCACGTTCAACGAATAAGTTACGGATGTTAGGATTTTCACCTAAGCCATGGATGTAAGTGTCAACTTTGAAGCCTTCTTTTTCAAGAATGGATTTATGGGATTCTGGTTCTGCACCAGCCATGTCATTATTTGCATGGTCGCCAGCTACCATCATGAATGGCATCAATGTAACGTGTTTAATACCATGTAATTTCAATTGAGGGATAACTTGTTCAAGATTTGGAGTACCTTCTACAGTGTAGATAAATACATTTTTCATACCAAGAGTATGGATACGGTCTTGAATTACAGAATAGTAAGCATTGGAAGGATCTGGAGTACCATGAGCCATGATAAGAAGACCGTCTTCTTTGCCTAATTTAGGGAATTGAGATTGAACAGCTTTTAATGTTTCAATAACTTGGTCAGTTTGGTTTTCTTGACCCATCCAGTACATAAGAGATGTACCAAGTGTCATTTTTTTGAAATTATCTTTGTACAAATTATATACTGCTGCATCGTAGTTGTATTCCATACCAGGAATTACATCAAGGGATGCTAATGCAACGCGAGTGTAACCGTCTTTTTTAAGTTCAGCCAATGCTTCTTCAGGAGTTGGGTAAGTAATACCTTCTTTTTGTTGGATACGATCACGAATAATATGGCTTGTGAAAGCTGTAATTACTTTTGTGTTTGGATGAGCTGCTTTAATAGCATCTACAGTTGCATCGATTGTTTTCGCACGAGTATCTTTATAAGTTGTACCAAAGCTCATAACAACCATAGCATCTTTGTTTGGCAAGTTTTGTAAAGCTTCAGTATTGTGTGTACGAACACCAATTGCAGCAGCTTCTTTTAATGCTGGAGTAGGATCTTTTACTTCATCATTCAATTGGTATGCAGCGTGGCCGAGTACAGGAGCACCAAATGTCAATGCGAAAGCCGCCAATGCAGCAGAAACTGTTAATGCACGTTTTTTTACACTAATCATAAGTGAATCACCTCATTAAACAACATCATCTGACTATGCAGACATAACTATAATCTATGAATTAATCGTAGCAACCTAGGGGATGGATGTCAATAAACCCCATACCTGTACACGTATAAATAATACGATTGTTTTTTATAAAAAATCATAATAAATGAGGAAAAATCTTATGTTTTATAAAAATATTCTTATTGGTTATGACGGTATAATTATAAGTAATTCAATATTTATGATAGGATTTATCACTCTGGTTTATTAAAATAATTATATGATAATATTTCTCATTGACTTTCATACGCCAATCTTGTATTATTAGTACATAGTAGTTGATAACAATTTTCATTTATGAAAATTGTTTCATATATATATATGGGTATATGGAGGTCACATATGAAAGGTATAATCATTGCATCCTTTGGATCAATTTATAAAGAAGCAGTGGAAACATCCATTGGCACTATAGAGTCTAAAGTTCGTTCCTTATATAGAGATGTAGAGGTACGACGTGTATTTTTGTCTGATGCATTAGTGGAAAAGTGGAATGAAAAATATGATGATACGATTGCTTCTTTCACCGACGTCATGCAAGAATTTAGCCGCAAGGGAATTGATGAGGTATATATTCAACCGATTACTCTCGTAGCGGATCAATGCTATCAACAAATGCGTAAGCAAGCACTTAAGTTCTTACATAGCAGTGAATATAATTTCTCTCAAGTTAATATCGGTAAACCCTTATTAACATCGTTAGGTGTTAAAAATTACGCTGATGATTATGAAGCTACATTAGATGGCATCATGCGTCATATTAATACTAAATCTCTTAATAAATCCATTTTATTGATGGCAAATGGTCAAAATCAATTGGAATTTTCCACATTACAATTGAAAGCTATGTATGGTTCTGCTCCTAATGTAGCTGTATTTACCACAAATGGTTTCCCTACATTTAAGCAGGCCTTAACATTGGTAGATAGAATGGGTCATAAAGATGTACTCGTTGTACCATTGGCTTTGATTGGTTCCACTCATTTAATGGATTATCTTGGCGGTGATCGTTCCGATTCTATTTATGCACTTTTGACAGAACAAGGGTACAACGTAGATATTTGGAATGAAGGCCTAGGTGAAAATCCATATGTACAAGATTTATTCTTGAAACATTTGGGTCAAGCGATTCGTATGTCTGACAGAAAACGTAGCTCTCAACGCGAATCATATCAAACTGTTATTCGACCTTCCCGTATAGAAGCACAAGGAATGATTTCCTAATTACTTCTGGTAAGGTTGTATATAAACTCTCTCATAAATACACACTATCTTCAAAAAGCATCCACCTTTAAGGGCGGATGCTTTTTGTTATTCATCTAAATGGGTATGAAAGTTAATTATAATATTACCTTTATACGGGGTACGGTATCCAACTATAGTAATGCGTGTGGTATGATGAATAGTGAATTATATTTGATAAGGAGACCGTTATGAAACAAGCTATATTAGTAGTGGCCTTTGGCTCAACAGTTGATTCCGCTCGTGAACATCAAATTGATGCTGTTGTAAACCGTATTAAAGAGAAATATACAGATTATGAAGTGCGTTTAGCCTTTTCATCGCGTATCATTGTAAAGCGTTTACGAGACCGTGGTATTGAAATTCCTACAGAGCAAGGCGCATTAGATGCTCTCATTGGTGAAGGATATACAGATATTTATGTACAACCATTGCACTTCACTGGTGGTGAAGAATTTGATAAGTTGAAACATAATATTTTAAATCACGAACGGGCACAAGAACTTAATACATTGCGAGTAGGCAGACCATTGGTATACTATATGGGCCAAGAAGAACACCCGAATGATTATCAAATTTTAATCGACACATTTGTTACATCCTTATCCGTCAGCAATGAAGATGGTTTATTATTAGTTGGTCATGGTGGTTTAGGCTCTGGTAATTCTGCATATGGGTATTTGCAATATCAATTGATTCGCAGTGGCCTTAATCATGTTCGTGTAGCCACTTTGGAAAATGCTCCTTATGTAGACGATGTGGCCGTACCTTGGGAATGGCTTGATGGTAAGAAACCTAATAAGATTTATGTGCACCCATTGCTCCTGGTGCTTGGCGATCATGCGCTTAATGATTTATTTGGCGATGAAGAGGATAGTGTAGTCAATGTATTGAAAGAGGCTGGTTATGAAGTAGAAGAAATGCATCATGCCCTCGGTGAATATACAGAAATTCAAGATATCTATTGCCAACATATTCAAGATTGTATCGATGATATATACGGTAAGCGCAGCAGTCATAGACCGGCGATTCCGAATGTGAAATAAGAGTAGACTTTCACAAACATTTTGAATATATTTAATAAATTAGGTATAATAGTAATGTTAATCATATTGAAATATAGAATAGGAGAATCATCATGAAAGGTAAATTATATGGCATAGGTGTTGGTCCTGGGGACTCTGAATTAATGACTGTGAAAGCTGCGCGTATTGTAGGCGAAGCAGACGTTATCATTACACCTAAAACAGAAAAGAAAGATGGTTCTGTAGCCCTTAATATTGCGAAACCATACATTCAAGAACATACTGAAATCGTTCCAGTTGTATTCCCAATGGTGCTCGATGATGCTACACAACAAGAAGGTTGGGAAGAGGCTAAGCGCGTTATCGTATCTTATTTAGAACAAGGTAAAGATGTTGTTTTCTTAACACTTGGCGATCCAATGTTCTATAGTACATATATGTACGTATATCGTTTGATTGAAAATACAGGCTTTGAAATTGAAACAATTCCTGGTATCACTGCATTCTGTGCCATTGGTTCCCATCTTGGCTATCCAATCGTAGAAAAAGAAGAGGTTTTGGCTATCGTTCCAGCCACTGCACCTAAGGAAAAAATTGATGCTGTTATGGCTGTTGCCGATGATGCAGTTATCATGAAGGTGTATAAAAACTTTGACGAAGTGCAAGAAGTATTGTTGAAACACAATATGGCAGATGATGCTGTTATGATTTCTCGCGTTGGCTTGCCTGATGAACAAGTTTTCGTAGGTCTTGATAATATGCCTAAGGACAAGAAATTAAACTATTTGTCCACAATTTTGGCAAAACGTAAAGATCGTTAATTGACTATACTCTGATATCTGAATGCTTTTAGTGAAAGCCGTATAGATAGTATTAATAAGAGGTAATACATATGAATACTGTACCCATTCCACGTGTTGTTATAGCTGGTACCAATTCCGGTGTCGGTAAAACGACTATTGTTGCGGGCCTTCTCGCAGCGTATCGAGCAAGTGGCCATGGGGTGCAATCCTTTAAAGTAGGCCCGGATTATATTGATCCGGGCTTTCATAAAATTGCATCGGGCCGTGAAAGTTACAATTTAGATTCTTGGTTAGTTCCACCGGATACATTGCCATCATTTTTTGCATCCATGGCGGGTGATGCAGACCTAGCCATTATTGAAGGTGTTATGGGCCTCTATGATGGTGGCCGTGAGGGCGTGAGCAGTACGGCTCAAATCGCTAAGCAATTAGGCGCTCCTGTTGTGCTTGTTATCGATTGTAAGGCCATGGGTGAAAGCGCAGCCGCCATTGCCATGGGCTTTAGAGATTATGATAAGGATGTGGACTTTAAAGGGGTCATTTTAAATCGTTTAGGTTCCGATAACCATGAACGAATGGTTCGTGAAGGTATGGAAAAAATAGGCGTTCCTGTTATTGGGGCTATACGTCGTGATGATCGTATGCATTCTCCTGAACGCCATCTCGGTTTGACGCCGGTTACAGAAATTGACCCTACAGAGGCTATTGCTACAATTCAGCATGCTGTGGAATCTATGGTGGATTTAGAGGCACTTTATAAGGTGGCAGCCAGTGCCGCACCTATGCCTGCACCGATTGATGCAACCAAGGGTGTTACAAAACGAACAAAAATTGGCGTTGCTTATGATGAAGCTTTTTCATTCTACTATCCAGCAAGTTTGTCGGCCTTAGAAGCGCAGGGGGCGGAACTAGTTTACTTTAGTCCATTAAAAGATAGCGCTATTCCCGATGTAGATGGCCTCGTATTTGGCGGTGGTTTCCCTGAAATGTTCTTACAGGCTTTATCCGAAAATACGGCTATGAAGGAATCAATCCTTAAAGCCAATCAACGTCATATGCCTATCTATGCTGAATGCGGTGGGCTTATGTACCTATGTGAACACATTCACGATTTTGACGGTAATGTGTTTGATACTGTTGGTGTTGTGCCTGCCAATTGCGTGATGCAACAAAAACTGCAAAAGGTAGGCTATGTAACAGCAACAGCTAAACGCAACACATTACTTGGCAATACCGGAACAACTTTGCATGGTCATGAATTCCATTTCTCCACCATGGAACCAACCATTGAAGACTTTCCATGGGCCTTTCACTTAGAAGGGGGCCGCAAACCTCAGTCCTATGATGGAGGATATGCTACCGATAACGTGTTGGCATCCTATCTACATCTTAACTTTGCGGGTTCTCTTGAAGGGGCCAAGCATTTTGTAGACATGTGTGAAACCTTTGGTCATACTAAATAAATCTATTATATTAGTATTAAATCTTCATATTAACAATAGATGCAGCCCTACATAGTGTGACATAAATAATAGGAGTATAAAAATGAGCGAACGTGGTTTAATTCTCGTCAATACAGGCAATGGTAAAGGAAAAACAACAGCCGCTTTAGGTGTCGTTTTACGCGCTGTAGGACAAGGCTTAAAAGTTTTGATTCTACAATTCATCAAAAGCGGCCATGGCTACGGTGAACTAGAAGGCCTAAAAAAACTGGGGGATACGGTTACTATCAAATCTATGGGCAAAGGATTTATCTATTACAATCGAGATAAGGTAACTGTAGAAGAACTAGAAAAACACAAAGCAGCAGCCCAAGAAGCATGGAAAACACTAGTAGAAGAAGTCAACTCCGACAAATGGGATCTCATCGTTATGGACGAAATCAACAATGCCATTAACTATGAACTCATCGATGTTAACTCCGTTGTAGATATGCTTAAACACAAACCAGAGCGATTACATGTCATCCTAACAGGCCGCTATGCAAAACCTGAAATCATCGACATCGCTGATACAGTGACCGAAATGAACGTTGTAAAACACGCATATGAAAAAGGCATAAAAGCAGCAAAAGGAATTGAGTTTTAATAGGTCGAGGCGAAGCCAATGACCTACAGATGGATGGCGGCGCGTAGCGCCAAACATTCATCAAACTTAAATCGTATCAATTCTATAAATACAAAAGCAGCAAGAGTGTGCGAGGCTTGGCCGATGCACACTCTTTTTGTGATACTTGAAAGTTTTATATGATGTAGCGATAGTAGGCCTCCGGAGGCGACTTTGGCCCTGTCCCGGAGGGACAGACCCGGCCGGTGTTTCCCTCTTACCATGGAGTTTTCCGAAAATTTCCTAGAGTGCTGTGAAGTGATGTGGGCTGTGGCGACTTTTGGCCCTTCCGTTAGGAAGACCCGGCCGATGGAGCCACAGCCCACATCACTTCACAAATAAATAGAAAATTTTCGAAAAAGTCCTTGATTAAACTATATCGAAAATGTATAATATAGTCATAGGCACAAGGTGCTAATATTCTTAGACATTAAGTATGTATATAACTATAACCAGGAGGTTAACTATGGCTGTACATGATTACATTAAATCTGGCGATTTCGCTACTGAAAAACACGTTCCTGTTATCGAAGCTGCTGACAAAGTAAAAGCAGGTGAAGCATTCGACGTAAAATTATCCGTTGGTAAAGACATTGCTCATCCAAACACTGTAGAACATCATATTGAATGGATTAAATTGTACTTCGTAGCTGAAGGCACTCAATTGCCTTACGAAGTTGGCGAATTGTCCTTCAACGTTCATGGTGACGGTGCAACAGCAAACGAAGGCCCTGTACATGCAGTTTCTGCAGGTACATTGGCAGTATCCTTGAAAAAATCTGGTAAATTGATTGCTGTATCTTACTGCAACATCCATGGTTTATGGGAATCTGAAAAAGAAATCGTTGTTGAATAATTAAATATATTCAATTGTAAAAGGCCAGCCTTAGGGCTGGTCTTTTTTTGTGTGAAGCGTATGACACGTTACGAACATTAACTTCTGATTATAAATATAATATATGTCCGCTATAAAAAGAATTTTGTACTTTTATAGTGGAAAAATACCTGTGTATACCTTTACAGTGCGGTTTGTTTTGTGGTAAAGTATATGCATGTTATTTTTTAGTACAATGATAAATGAGGGATAATAGTGGCATTAATCGTCAAAAAGTTTGGTGGCAGTTCTGTTGCAACACCTGAAAAAATATTTAATATCGTTGATCGTGTCCTTCATGAAAAACAAGAGGACGATCGCATTGTAATAGTTGTATCCGCTATGGGCGATACAACGGATGACTTGGTAGCTTTGGCAAAACAAGTAACATCTAAACCATATGGTCGTGAAATGGACCGTTTGTTATCTACTGGTGAACAAGTAACAATTGCATTGATGGCTATGGCGTTTAATGAACGTGGTCAAAAGGCTGTTTCTTTAACCGGTGATCAAGCAGGTATTACAAGTAGTGACAACTTTAATAAGGGCCGTATTTTAGGTGTTGATCCTAACCGTGTGTTCGCAGCATTAGATGCAGGCAATATCGTTGTTGTTGCTGGTTTCCAAGGTATTACTGAATACGGTGATATGGTAACACTAGGCCGCGGTGGTTCTGATACAACTGCTGTTGCTTTGGCAGGTGCTATGAAAGCCAATGTATGTGAAATCTTTACAGATGTAGAAGGTGTGTACTCTACTGACCCTCGCGTAGCAAAGGAAGCTTTCAAACTTGAAGAAGTTACGTATGGCGAAATGCTTGAAATGGCCCGTTTAGGTGCAGGCGTAATGCAACCGCGTGCTGTTGAAATGGGTTTCCGTTATGGTGTACCAATTCATGTTCGTTCTACATTCAGTAATAATACAGGCACAATTATTCGGGAGGATTATACCGTGGAATCTAATAAACACGTAATTACAGGCGTAGCCGATGATACAAATACAGCAAAAGTCGCTCTTGTGGGCGTTGAAAATAAGCCAGGCGTTGCGGCAAAGGTATTTAAAGCTTTAGCAGCAAAAAACGTAGACGTGGATATGATTGTTCAATCTATTCGCTCTGTAGGTGAACCTAAAACAGACCTTATCTTCACAATTGCTCTTGATGATGTAGTATTGGCACGTGAAGTGTTGAGTGAATTACAACAAACTGTTGATATTGAAGCTGTAAACATTGATGAAAACATGGCAAAAGTATCTATCATTGGTGCTGGCATGTTGGGTCAACCAGGCGTAGCAGCTCAAATGTTTGATATCCTTAGCCAAGAAGGTATTAATATTGAAATCATCAGTACTTCTGAAATCAGTATTTCTTGCTTGGTTGCACAAAACCGCGTAAAAGATGCTGTACGCGTTATTCATAATGGTCTTTTGTTAAACGAACGAGGCTAATATACACGATGGATAGTCTACGTACATTTATGGACGAAATGCTCGATGATCAGGGGCGTAAGGAAGGTTTTATTAGCGATTTGTTGGCGAATTTAAAAACACAACCTATCCCCACATTAGAGCAAGCACAGACAGGCTATACAACGGTGAGCAATTTACATGGTATATTTTATAATTATGATGCATCAGAAGTGACCATATCTTATAAGGTAGTACCAGATATGTATGCTCCCTATACATTGAGTTTTCGTCAATTTGAAGTTGTCCTCGAAGGTCTTTTGACAAGTCGACGCAACCAAAAATGGCAAATCAAACAAGATAAATAATAAAACAGGACACTCCTATAAGGGTGTCCTGATTTATTTTGTCTTTATATGAGTCATTTATATCTCATGAATAAGAATAAGTTATAGATAATCTTTGTAATTTGATAATAATTCTTGAAAATTCGTGTAAATCTTCGTAATGTGGTATAATAGATAGTCAATAATAGATTAAGATTTTACATATATATATACATTATAAACAAATTAGAAAGAAGGGTATCTATGGAACTGAATAAAATATATTCCGGTTTTCGCCTTGATCGCATAGAACGTATTGATGAAATCAATGGCACAGCCTATGAAATGAAACATGAAAAATCTGGTGCTCGTCTTATTTATATTGACTCACCAGACACTAATAAAGTATTTAATATTGCCTTTAGAACAACACCTCAAGATAGCACAGGTGTCGCTCATATCATGGAGCACTCCGTGCTCTGCGGTTCCCGTAAATTTCCATTAAAAGAGCCATTTGTGGAACTTGTAAAAGGTTCCTTGAATACATTTTTAAATGCCATGACCTATCCTGATAAAACGATGTATCCTGTGGCAAGTAAGAATGACAAGGATTTCCATAATTTGATGGATGTATACCTCGATGCTGTTTTCTATCCACGTGCCGCAAAGGATCCAGAAATCATGATGCAAGAAGGTTGGCATTATGAGCTTGACTCTGTTGATGATGAATTGACGTATAAGGGTGTTGTATTTAATGAAATGAAGGGGGTTTACTCCTCTCCAGATTCCGTATTAGAACGCGAATTGATGCATTCTTTGTTCCCTGATACAACATATGGCGTTGACTCCGGTGGTAATCCAGATAATATTACGGATTTGACCTATGAAAAATTTAAAAAATTCTATGATGTGTATTATCACCCATCGAACAGCTATATTTTCCTATATGGCACAATGAATATTGAAGAACAATTGCGCTTTATTAACGATGAATATTTGAGCCATTTCGATGCTATCGAAATCGATACTGAGGTGACTGAGCAGGCTCCGTTTAAGGAAGGTAAAGTAATTACGTATCCTTATAGTGTGGGTTCTGATGAAAGCACGGATAATCGCACGTTACATGCTTTCTCCTATGTATTGCCAGACGTAACACCAGAACAAAGCCTTGCTTTTGAAGTGTTAACACATGCTTTATTGACATCTCCTGCAGCGCCTTTAAAACAAGCGTTGGTGAAAGCTGGCATTGGTTCTGATGTATCTGGTTACTACCTAGATAGCATCCGTCAACCAATTTGGGTTGTTCAAGCTAGCGGCTCTAACATGGATAAACAAGGTCAATTACAAGAAATTGTTGAATCTACATTACAACAATTGTGTAAGGATGGCATCGACAAGGAATTGTTAGAGGCTTCTCTTAATAGCATTGAGTTTACCCTTCGTGAAAGTGACTTTGGGGGCCGTCCAATCGGTTTAGCATATGTCATCCGCATGATGGATAATTGGCTATATGGCAAAGATCCAATTGAGTTATTACACTACGAAGAAGCATTAGCTAATATTCGTAAAGGCTTGCAAGGTTCTTATTTTGAGGACTTGGTTCGTCATTCTATATTGGATAATAATCATAAGTCTCTCGTATCCTTATATCCTGAACAAGGCTTGCAAGATAAAAAGGATGCAGAGGTTAAAGAACAGTTAGCAGCTATCAAAGCTTCTATGTCGAAAGATGAGCTAGAAGCTATCGTAGAACAAACAAAACGTCTTAAACTTCGTCAAGAGACACCAGATAGTGAAGAAGCGTTAGCAACTATCCCACTTTTAGAATTATCTGATTTAAGTCCGGAGGTGGAAGATGTAGAGCGTCGTGAAAGTATGATTGGTCATACAAAAATTCATTTTGTTCCGACTTTCACAAAGGGCAACAACTATGTGGCCTACTATTTTAAACTAGATTGTCTTACTGAAGATGAATTATTCTATGCCGATATTTTAAGTGATATCATCGGCCGTGTAGATACATCCAAACGTTCTTATGAAGATTTGGCAAAATTAATCAATCTAAATCTTGGTGGATTAAGTTCAGATATTACAGGTATTAGTAAAGCGGGCAAACGGGATGAGTTTGTACCTCTCATGGTTGTACGTAGTAAGGTGTTACATGCTAAATTACCTGAATTGTGCAATATCGTAAATGAAGTTATTCACGATGCTCAATACACCGATGTAACGCGTCTAACAGAACTTGTACAAGAAGGCAAAGCTATTTGGGATAATGAGGCGTTCCGTAGAGGGAATACTATCGTTAGTCAACGTGTAATGGCTAAGGTATCAAAGGTTGGTAAATTCCGCGATGATGGTAATTTAGGCTATTATCAAAAAATTAGTGAGTTAGCAACTAATCCTGCGGCATTACCATTATTGCCAGAAAAATTGGCCGATGTAGCTCGCAAGATTTTCCGTTCTAATAATGTAGAAATTTTATTCGTAGGTGAAGAACAAGAATTAGCACCATTTACAGAGTTAATGAAACCATTGCTCAGTACTTGGAATGCAGAGGCGTTGCCAAATAATGTGTTATCCATAGAACATACAACGAGCAATGAAGGTATTGTCACAGCTGGTAAGGTTCAATATGTGGCACAAGGTGGTAATTTCATTGATCATGGATTTACTCATGTTGGTGCTATGAGCGTATTAGAAACGATCTTGCGTTATGAATACTTATGGATTCGCATTCGCGTACAAGGTGGGGCCTATGGCGCATTTGCTAATTTCTACGACGATGGCAATATGATTTTCTGTAGTTATCGAGATCCAAATCTTGTGGAAACACTTAATGTGTATAAAGAATTGCCTGAATATCTACGTCAATTTACATTAACAGACCGAGAAATGCGTAAATATATTATCGGTACTATGAGTGGACTTGATTTACCGATGACACCTGCATTGCGTGGACCTCGTGCTATGGGGTTATACTTCAGCGGTGCCAATATTGAAGATAAGGTAGCATTTAGAAAACAAGTCATTGCTTGTAAGCCAGAAGACATCGTAGCTCTTGCAGATGTTGTAGAACCTGTGTTACAGGATAATCATATTTGCTCCATGGGTAACGAACAAAAAATCAAAGATGCTGGTGTTTTTGATAGTATCGTATCCCTTGGCTAATATATAGTTTGTAAACTGAGGTCATCCTCACCATGTGTTAATATAATAATGTATTAATATAATAGTATATTATTAGAGTGCCATATAAGGAGATACTATTTATGAAAGGACGATTCGCACCTAGCCCAACGGGGTATATCCACCTAGGGAATGTGTGGATCGCCCTTTTGTCGTATATATCTACCCGCAATCAGCATGGTATCTATGTGGTACGCATGGAGGATATTGATTTACAACGATCTAAGCGCTCTTTAGGGGAGGCTTTGTTAGACGATTTAGAATGGCTTGGCTTTGAATGGGATGAAGGCCCTCGTGTGGGGGGACCAGAACCATCATATTGGCAGAGTGAACGGTTACCAATGTATGATGAGATTTTGCAACGATTAGAAGATACAGATTTAATCTATCCTTGCTTTTGTAATCGTACTCGCTTACAATCAATTGCTTCCGCACCTCATCGAGGTGAAGTCGTTCATCACTATGACGGGCATTGTCGTAATTTGGATAGTGCTACGGTACAGCTAAAAAAACTTGAAAAGAATCCGTCTATGCGTATTAAGGTAACTGATTCTACTATGGAGTTCAACGACATATACCAAGGTCTACAGCATTTTGTACTGCGTCAAGGTGTTGATGATTTTGTGTTGCGCCGTGGAGATGGGATGTATGCCTATAATTTAGCGGTCGTTCTAGATGATATATCCATGGGGGTTACAGAAATCATTCGCGGTCATGATTTACTGGAAACTACGGCTCAACAAATGTATTTATATAGTATGTTACAGGCTGAGCCACCATGCTATGGCCATGCACCGCTGCTCATTGATAATGACGGACATAGGCTTTCAAAACGGCAGAAAAGTATAACTGTAAAAGAATTGAGAGATAACGGATGGTCAGCAGAGCGTATTTTAGGTGAATTAGCCGTATTAGCAGGATTGATACCTAAATGTGATGCACCAAGTATCTCATTAGAAGCATTACTAGAACATACAGCGCGAACTGAAGAATTACGTTGTGAACATATTGTTTTAAAAAAATCGATATAATATATTGACAGTTTTCGATATTAATATATAATAGTATATAAGAGGTGGTAAGAATGACTATTAAAGATGCGTTAGCTGAAAAAGTTTGGGCTGTAATAGGTGCCACTCATAAAACCGATAAGTTTGGGTATAAGATTTATAAGTGCTTAAAAGAGCATGGATATGAAGTCTATCCGGTTAATCCAAATGTAGAGAGTATCGATGGTGATACTTGTTATCCGAGTCTATCTGCGTTGCCAGTTGTTCCTAGCGTTGTTGATTTTGTAGTACCAGAAGCAGCAGGGCTTGCAGCAATTGATGAATGTAAACAGTTGGGCATTAAGATGATCTGGTTACAACCAGGTGCGGATAAACCCGCAGTCTTGGCTAAGGCTCAAGAGGTAGGTTTGGATTACATTCAAGATTGTGTATTAGTTCAATTGCCTTAGGAGGAAATAATGAGCGAATTAAAAGAGTTAAAAACAGCAGAATATCAAGATCTTCTTAATCAAGGTGGCGTAACAGTTATTGATTTCTGGGCACCATGGTGTGGCTATTGTGTACGTATGATGCCAGTTATCGAAGAAATCGCTGGTGAATTAGAAGGCAAAGCAAACTTTGTAAAAGTTAATGCTGATGAAGAACCTAGCTTGGCTCGTGATTTACAAGTAGAAGTATTACCTACATTTGTAATTTTGAAAGATGGCGAAGTGGTAGATCGTAAAATTGGTTTCTTGCCAAAAGGTGATTTACAAGGCGCTATCGAATCTAAATTCTAATTAGATTAATATATACTAAAATATATAAGGCCTATTAATGTATACATATACATTGATAGGCCTTTTTTATCTGTGTAAATAAAAATACAAGTAAAACTATAAATTAGATATAAAATGAAGAGGAATATTTCTATATCGGAAAAATTTGATAAACAAGGCGTTTTCATGATTTGTGCTGTGTAAAAGCATGAGTAAAATATGAAGCATAAGTTTAACTTATTAAAAAAACGCTTTAATTTTAAAATATCTTGTGCTAGTATTTAATTAGATATTGTGAATATTTAGTGAAGTATATTCCGGTATTTTTCATTTATTTCATCTGTGCGGGGTGAGAGCCGCATAAGTTGGGAGGGAACTTAATATGAATAAGGTATTCAAAGTAGTATGGAGTGCGACTAAGAACGCATATGTAGTAACATCTGAGTTGGCTAAGTCGCATCAAAAAACGGCTACTACAATTGTAGCAGCCATTTTGTTAAGTGCCAGTTTGGGTGGAGGCATTGCTTCTGCATCCACACCTGCAGATTGGTATAGAACTGATCTTATTGGTAGTCAAAAATGGTTAACACCTGGCCAAGGTAGTCAAGCAGTTGAACAACAACCAATTGATTTACATCAACAAGATCAACAACAATGGCAACAAGGTCAACAACAAGACCAACAAAATCAACAACAATGGTCTCAACAACAAAATCAACAATGGCAACAACAAGACCAACAACAATTGGACCAACAATCTCAAAAACAAGGCTCTGGTAAGGTTATTGTTGATTTAACTAATATTAAAAATCAAGTTAACCAAAATACTTACAATATTAACGTATTGAAAGGTAATGTTAACTGCCTTAATAGTAAATTCTATTGTTTAGCTGATAAAGTATCCAAAAATTCATTAGCTATTAATAATCTTAATATAAAAGTTGATACACTTAATAACAGTGTGAAAAACATTGAAAACAAAGTTACAAATAATGTAACTAAAAATGTTATCAACAATGTTACTAACAATGTTATTAATCAAGTAAACAATACTGTAAACGCAAAGATTGATGTTAAAATTGAAGAAAATAATAAGAATATTATTAATCAAGTAAATAACAACATCAAAAAAGAAATTCAAAATAATAACACTACTATTATCAATCAAGTAAATCAAAATATTGATCAAACAATTAATAATAAGATTGAAAATAACAATACAACGATTATTAATCAAGTAAATCAAAATATTGATGCTAAGATTGAAAATAACAATACAACAATCATTAATAAAGTAGATCATAATATTGATGCTAAGATTGAAAAGAATAATACTTCTATCATCAATACAGTGAACAAAACTATTAATGAAAGTATTCAAAATAACAATACAGTTATTAATAACAACATTAAAAACGAAATCAATGCTAATAATGTAGAAATCAATAAGACTATTAAGAATGAAATTAATGCTAATAACACTGTTATTAACAATAATATCAAAAATAGCATTGAAGCTAATAATGTTGAAATTAACAAAACCATTGTTAATAAGATCAATGAAAATAACGTAAAAATCGATCAAAATATCGCTAATGTTAAAAATGAATTACAAGCGAATATTAACAAGGTAGATGTTAAGGTTGATGCTAATAGCAAAGCTATTAACAACTTGACTGTTAACGTTAACAATAACAGCAAGTCTATTGCTGACTTGTCTAAACAAGTTAACGAAAACACTAAAAATATTACTTTCAACAATACCATTGCGATAGAAAACCGTAAACTTATCGGCGATAACAAAAAAGACATCAATGATAATAAAAAAGCAATCGAAGAGTTGAAAGGTAAAGTTGGTACTACTATCAACAACATCAACACAACAATTGATAATAAGATAAGTGAAAACAACACTAAGATTATTAATCAAATCAATAAAGATGTAGACATTAAAATTGATAATAGTAAAACAAATATTATCAATACAGTAAACACTAATATTGATAATAAAATCAACGCTAATAACACCGTTATTAACGCTAACATTGATAATAGCATTAAACAAAATAATGTCGAAATCAATAAGACAATCAAAAATGAAATTAATGCTAACAACACAACTATTATCAATAAAGTGAATGCTGATGTTGATGCTAAGATTAATAATGTCAACACTACAATTAACAATGTGAACACTAAGGTTGATGGCAATACAACTAAAATAGAATTTAATAATAATCGTATTAATACTATTCTTGACGCTATGGGCAACCATGAAGGTCGTTTACAAGCTGTAGAAAATGATGTTAAGAACATTAAAACTGATTTGAGCAATACTACAAATCAAGTCAATATCAATACAAAAGATATTGCTGATTTGAAGGGTAAAGTTGGTCAAAATATTGGTAATGTTCAAGTAGATATCAACAATATTAAAAACGATATTACAAACATCAATAAGAAGATTGATCAAAACGATATTGCTATCAATACAAAAGTAGATAACAAAGTTAATGAAATCAATACTAAGATTGACAATAAAGTAATTGCTATTGATCAAAAAATTGATAACAAAGTAACTGAAATCAATGCAAACATTGATAATAATGTAAATATTATTAACAAGAAAATCGATAACAATGTAAATGTTATTAATACAAAAATTGATAATAATAATATTACTATCAACAAAAAAGTTGATAATAAAGTAAACGAAATCAATACTAAGATTGATAATAAAGTTAACGAAATTAATGCTAAGATTGATAAGAACGATGTAACTATCAATACAAAGGTAGATAATAAAGTTAATGAAATCAATGCTAAGATTGATAATAAAGTAACTGAAATCAACACAAACATTGATAACAAGGTTAATGAAATCAATACGAAGATTGATAACAATGTTATCGACTTGAGCAAAAAAATCGATGCTAATATCGTTGATGTTAACAAGAAAATTGATGCTAATACAACAGCAATCAATAATGTTAATGTCCGTGTAGATGGTGTTAAAGGTGATGTAGCTGGTCTTACTAAACGCGTAGATCGTCATGACGAACGTTTAGACTACTTGCATGACAATATTGTAGATAACTCTACACGTATTAGTGCTAACGAAGATGATATCAAGAAATTGAAAGGTCAAATTGGCACAACAATCACTAATGTGGAAAATACAATCAATGCTAAGATTGAAGCTAACAATACAGTGATTAGAAATGATATCAATACTGCAATCACTAACAACAATACTACAATTCTTAATAAAGTTGATAAAAATATCGATGTTAAAATCAATGAAAATAACACAACAATCCTTAATAAGGTTGACAAAAACATCGATGTAAAAATCAATGAAAATAACAAACAAATCAACAACACAATCAATACTAAGATTGGTGAAGTAAATGTTAAGATTGACGGTGTTAAAGGTGATTTAAATGGTCTTAAAGGCGACTTGGATGGTCTCAAAGGTCGCGTAGATCGTCATGATCAACGTTTAGATTACTTAGAAGGCAATATTGTAGATCACTCTACCCGCATTAGTGTTGTTGAAGATACTGTAAAGGTTAATACTACTAACATTGCAAACAATACTAAGAATATCAATATCAATGCTAAAGCTATCGATGAATTGAAAGGTAAAGTAGGTCAATCCTCTACTGTTATCAACGATATTAAAAACCAAATCACTAATATCAATGGTAAGGTAGAAAATAACACTACTAACATCACAAATAATACTAAGAACATCGCTGTAAACGCACAAGCTATTGTAGATAATAGTAAACGCATCAATGAAACAAATGTTAAGGTAGAAAATAACACTACTAA
>NZ_KE150483.1:0-554256 GCF_000411535.1 Veillonella sp. HPA0037 | reverse complement strand
AAGAACATCGCTGTAAACGCACAAGCTATTGTAGATAATAGTAAACGCATCAATGAAACAAATGTTAAGGTAGAAAATAACACTACTAACATTGCGAACAATACTAAGAACATCGCTGTTAATGCACAAGCTATTGTAGATAATAGTAAACGTATCAACGAAACAAACGTTAAAGTAGATGCTAATGCAGCGGCTATCGTAGATAATAGTAAACGTATCAATGAAACAAACGTTAAAGTAGATGCTAATACAACAGCTATTAACAATGTAAATGTTAAAGTGGACGGTATTAAAGGTGATATTAATAACATTAATGTAAAAGTTGATGGTATTAAAGGCGATTTAGATGGCTTAACTAAACGCGTAGATCAAAATACAAAAGATATTAATGTAGCTGGTACAATTGCCCTTGAAAACCGTAAGTTTATCGGTGATAACAAGGTAGCTATTGAAAACAACACTAAGAATATCAATATCAACGCTAAAGCTATTGATGAATTGAAAGGCAAAGTAGGTCAATCCTCTACAGTTATCAACGATATTAAAACTCAAATCACTAATATCAATGGTAAGGTAGAAAACAACACTACTAACATCACAAACAATACTAAGAACATCGCTGTTAATGCACAAGCTATCGTAGATAATAGCAAACGTATTGATGCAACAAATGTGAAAGTAGATGCTAATACAACTAACATTGCAAACAATACAACAGCTATTAACAATGTAAATGTTAAGGTAGACGGCATTAAAGGTGATATCAATAATATCAATGTAAAAGTTGATGGTGTTAAAGGTGATGTAGCAGGTCTTAAAGAACGTGTAGATCGTCATGATCAACGTTTGGATTACTTACAAGATAACATCACAGATAATTCTACACGTATCAGTGTTGTAGAAGATGGTGTTAAATCCAATACTAAAGCTATTGATGAATTAAAAGGTCATATTGGTACTCAAATCACAAATATCGAAAATACTATTACTAACAAAATTAATGAAAATAATGTAGTTATTAATAAGTCTATCGATAATAAGATTACTGAAAATAATACTACAATTCTTAACAAGGTTGATAAAAATATTGATGTAAAAATCAATGAAAACAACAAACAAATTAACAACACAATCAATACGAAGATTGGTGATGTAAATGTTAAGATTGATGGCGTTAAAGGTGATGTATCTGGCCTTAAAGCTCGCGTAGACCGTCATGATCAACGTCTTGATTACATTGATGGTAACATTATTCATCATTCTGAACGTATCTCTGCTAATGAAGATGCTATCAAGAAATTGAATGGTCAAATTGGTACAACAATCACAAACGTAGAAACTACAATCAATAATAAGATTGAAGCAAATAACACAGTGATTAGAAATGATATCAATACCGCAATTTCTAATAACAACACAGTGATCAACAAGAATATTGAAACTGCTATCAATAATAACAATACAGTAATCAATAAGAATATTGATACTGCAATTAACAACAACAACACAACTATTATTAACAAAGTTGATAAAAATATCGATGCTAAGATTATTGAAAATAATAAAAATATCGATAGCAAGATCAATAATGTAAATGTAAAAGTTGATGCTAATACAAAAGCTATTGAAAATAATAGTAAATCTATTACAGCTATTCAAAATAATGTAGCTAATATTAATAGTAAAGTTGATGTGAATGCAGCAGATATTAAAGCAATACGTACTGATGTAACTAATAATACAAATGCTATTGCTAGTGTATCTAAACAAGTAGCAGGTAACACAGCAAATATTGCAGATGTTTCTGCTAAGGTAAACGCTAACTCCACTCGTATCGATGCAAATGCAGCGGCTATTGGTAACTTGAACGGCAAAGTTGATTCTAATGCGAAAGCTATTGAATCCTTGAAAGGTCAAGTAGGTAAAGGTAACACTACAATCGTTAATGTTGAAAAGAAAGTTGAAAACATCACAAACAACATTAAAGCTCAAAATAGTGTCATCAATGCTAATACTGTAAATATTCAAAACAATACTTCCAACATTAACAACATTAAAGCTAATGTAGTAAATGTTGAAAAGAATGTTAACAATATCAAAGCCGATGTAACTATCGTGAAGAATGATATTACTAACATCAATGCGAAGATTGATGCGAAGATTAATATTGTGAACAACAATGTTGAAAACATCAAGAATGATGTGAAGACCATCAATAATCAAGTTACAAATATTAAGACGGATGTAACAAGCATCAAATCTGATGTAACAAATATTAAATCTGATGTAACAAATGTAAATGCAAAAGTTGAAAACAATATTAAGATTATCAACGGCATCCAAACAGATGTATCTGGCTTGAAAGATCAAGTTGGCAAAAATACACAAGCAATTAAAGACTTGCAAAATGTAAGTGCTGATGTATCTAAGGTAAAAGAACAAGTTAATGCGAATACAATCAAAGCTAATGCTAACGAAGAACGCATTAAAAATGTTCAAAGCCAAGTAGAAGTTAATACTGATAGAATCAAACACAATACTGAAAATATCAATATTAATAAAGCTGCTATCAAACAAAATGCTGAAGCAATTCAAAATACTAACGTAACAGTTCAAAAAGTAATCAACAAGGTTGATGAACACACTGCAGCAATTAATAGTGTATCTGCTCAAGTTAACAAAAATACTAATAATATTGCCACTATCAATGCATCCGTTATTGAAAATACAAACAATATTACAAAAGTAAATAACCAAGTAACAGCAAATACTACTAATATTGCTAAAGTATCTAATCAAGTTACTACGAATATTAATAATATCAATGTAAATGCTAAGAATATTAGTGTGAATACAGAAAATATTAAAAACATTGATAGCCGTGTAACAACTAATGCAAATGCTATTGTTGGTATTACTGAATCTGTGAAAGCAAATGCTACTAATATTAACACTGTTAATAACCGTGTAACAGAAGTATCTAACCAAGTTAATACAAATACACAAAGTATTGCTACTGTAACAAATCAAGTTAATGACAATACTAAATTAACTAAGGCAGTAGGTGCGATTGCATTGGAAAACAATGAACGTATCAATGTAATGGGCTTACAAGTTAACAAGAATACTGCAGATATTAGTACATTAGCTGAAGCTGCAAATTACAGCTTGCGTGCAAGTGCATTAACAATTCAAGATCATGAAACTATTGAACAACATACAGCACAAATTCAAGATAACTCTCGTCGCATTAGCAGTGTAGAACGTGAAGTTAAAACAGTAGGTGCATCTGCAGCCGCATTGGCAGCATTGAAACCTATTGAATACCATGAAGGCCAAAAAGCTCAAATCATGGCAGCTGTTGGTACATACAAAGGTAAAACAGCAACTGCATTAGGTGTTGCTCATTATGCAAATCCTGATTTGTTATTCCACGCTGGTGCTGCTTATGATGGTGATAATGGTGTAATGGCAAATGCTGGTGTAACTATTGGTATAGGCTCCGCTCCTACAGCACCTTCCAAACCTGCATCTCCAGCAACTGTAAAAGTTCTAGAAGATAAGGTTGCTAGCTTAGAAGCACAAAATAAAGAAATTAAAGAAGTGCTTGAAAAAGTATTAGCTGCTAATCCTCAAGTAGCTAAAAAGACAACTAAATAAGATACCTCCCAAAAGGTAGGCACTGAATACCTGTCTATCTAAGGTATGTATAACCGCGTAGTACACTCGTGCTACGCGGTTTTCTTTTGATTTGAAGATGAAGGAAAATTCATAATTTCACCAATTTTTACGTTTTATTTATTGTAACGAGTGGGGGATTGTGGTAAAATTTACCATATAGTGGTGAATGAGGATTGTAAGGCGGTGATGTTAGATGTTCATGGGTGAATATAATCACACTATAGATGCAAAAGGACGGTTGATTATACCTGCCAAAATACGTGAACAACTAGGTGATCACTGTGTACTTTCAAAAGGCCTCGATAACTGCATCGCTATATATACTGCCGAAAGTTGGGAGCAACTTTCAAAAACATTACAATCATTACCATCTAATAAAGCAAATGCGCGTGCTATCAAACGGTTTTACTTTGGTAGTGCTGCAGAACTTGAATTTGATAAACAAGGCCGAATTTTGGTGCCAAGCGCCCTTCGTGAGCATGCGAAGCTACAAAAGGATGCGGTTATTATTGGTACTGGTGATAAGGTTGAAATTTGGAGCCGCGAACGCTTTGATGCATATGATGCGGAAGTGGCTGACAGCGTAGAGTCCTTGGCTGAAGGATTAGAAGGCATTGTGTTGTAGGAGGCTATCGTGGAATTTAATCATGTCAGTGTGTTGTTGAATGAAACGGTGGATTCTGTTGTTACCAATCCTGATGGTATCTATGTTGACTGTACCTTAGGTGGTGCTGGTCACGCTCATGCCGTAGGTGAACGATTGAGTTCACAAGGCATGATTATCGGTTTAGATCAAGATGAAGATGCCTTAGCGGTAGCGAGACAACGCTTGTCTGATTTAACTTGTCAGGTTATGACGATACCTACGAATTTTTCAGATTTAAAACATGCTTTAGAAGAGCAAGGTATTTATGAAGTTGATGGATTTATATTCGATTTAGGAGTTTCTAGTTATCAGCTGGATACACCGGAACGCGGTTTTTCGTATATGAATGATGGACCTCTTGATATGCGTATGGATAAAGAGGCACCTATTACTGCGGAAATAGTCGTGAATGAATATGAATCTGATAAATTATTACAGATTATCCGTGATTACGGTGAAGAACGCTGGGCTAAACGTATTGTTGAATTTATCGTGGCGGCCCGTAATGAAAAGAGAATTACCACTACTGGCGAATTGGTGTCAATTATAAAAAAAGCTATACCAGCAAAAGCAAGACAGGATGGTCCACATCCTGCAAAACGTACATTTCAAGCGATACGCATTGAAGTGAATCGAGAACTTGCCATTTTGCATGATAGTTTTGTAGATGCTGTGAGTATGTTGAAGCCAAAGGGGAGAATTGGTGTTATTACATTCCATTCCTTAGAGGATCGCATCACAAAACAAACATTTAAAGAGCTAAGTACAGCTTGTATTTGTCCGCCAGAATTACCAGTATGTGTATGTCATCATAAGGCTGTTCTTAAGGCTAAAAATAAGGCTATTGAGCCTAGTGCAGGGGAAGTAGAAATGAATCCTCGTTCTAGAAGTGCAAAACTTAGAGTAGGGATTAAATTGTAGTATTGGAAGGGGTTATTTTAATGTTAGCGAGAAAGGCTGTTGTGGGCCACGTTAAACGTGATGTGTTGCTAGGTGTACAAGCGAAAAAAGCGAGAGCTAGTGTTGTTTTTGATATTAGTCCATTGATGAGACAAATCATTCAAGGTATAGCAATCCTTGTTGGCTTTTTGATGATTATGATGGCTATGAATGCATATACTACAAAATTAGGTTATGAAGTAGTTAAAACACAACAAACTGTAGTACAATTAGCAAAGGATAATGATACCCTTGATGTAGAGGTGGCATCCTTGAAATCTCCAGTACGCATTCAAAAAATTGCGGAAGAACAATTGGGGATGGTTTTGCCTGATTCCTTTGTGTATAGCACTAAAAGTACGACTTCAGAACGCAATGTACAAACGAAACAGCAAATTATAGATTAGCAGGCAAAAGCAGCTCTTATGGGCTGCTTTAATTTGCGTATATAGAGGAGAATGTAGTATGAAAACCTTAAAAGATATTATTAGTACATTAGATGTACAACAAGTACAAGGCAATCAAAATGTATCTATTCAAGATATTACAGCTGATTCCAGAGCAGTAAAACCGAATAGTTTGTTCATTGCTCTTGATGGGGCTACAGTTGATGGGCACAATTATATTGATAAAGCAGTTGCAGCCGGTGCTGTTGCCGTTATCGTATCAAAACCGGTTACTGTACCTGACGATGTATGTGTCATCACTGTTGCTGATACACGCCAAGCTATGATGGCCTGTGTTCCATATTTCTTTGATTACCCAGCTAATCGCATGCGTATGGTCGGTGTTACAGGTACAAATGGTAAGACGACTACCACACATATGATTCGCCATATCCTTAAGGCACAAGGCTATAAGGTAGGGGTTATCGGTACTGTCCATATCATGATTGGTGATACGAGTTACCCAATTCATAATACGACACCTGATGTTGTTGATTTACAGCATATTTTACATCAAATGGTTCAAGAAAACGTGGAATACTGTGTAATGGAAGTATCTTCTCATGCATTGGCACTCGGCCGTGTTAGCGGTGTTGAATTTGATACGGCAGTATTTACGAATTTGACGCAAGATCACTTGGATTTCCATAAAACATTTGAAAATTATTTGGCCGCTAAATGTAAATTGTTTGAACAAGTTAGTGCGCCTAATCAAGTAAAAGATAATAAAGGTGCTGTTATTAATATCGATGATTCCTATGGTCATCGTGTTATGGAAAAAACTACAGCTCCAACAATTACATACAGTACATTAGGCAAGGGCACATTGAATGCATCAGATGTTCATATGTCTACTAAGAATAGCCAGTATACTGTGAATTATAAGGGGGAAAGCTACCCTGTATCGATGAATACTACAGGCTTATTTAACGTGTATAATACATTGGCTGCCATTGGAGCTTGTCTACAAGAAGGCATCTCCATGGAAGCGATTGATACGGCGTTAAAAACCTTTAGTTCCGTTCCTGGACGTTTTGAATTAATTGAAGAAGGGCAAGATTTTGCCGTTGTTGTCGATTATGCTCATACACCGGATGGTTTGCAAAATATTTTAGAAACTGCAAAGGCAATTAAAGAAAATCGTATAATTATCGTGTTTGGCTGCGGTGGCGACCGTGATGCTACAAAACGTCCAATTATGGGTCGTATTGCTGCAGAGTACGGTGATAAGATTTATGTAACATCCGATAATCCACGAACTGAAGATCCTGTACAAATTGTTAAGGATGTTGAAGTGGGTGTAAAAGAAGCACTTCGCGACGGTACTTCTTATGAGGTAATTGTCGATCGTAGAGAAGCAATTAATCATGCAATTCATGATGCAAAAGCTGGTGATATTGTTATTATCGCTGGTAAGGGTCATGAAAATTATCAAATATTAAAAAATGAAACAATTCATTTTGATGACCGAGAAGAGGCTCGAAAAGCTCTTAAGGAGATCTAATATGGCAGAATTTACATTACAAGAAATAATTGATGCTACTAGTGGCACATGTAAGGGCGATGTAAGTTTACAATTAAAAGATATATCTACTGATACGCGTACGATTGAAGCGGGATATGTATTTGTAGCCTTGAAAGGCGATACATTTGATGGTCATGATTTTATTAAAACAGCCATCGAAAAAGGGGCCACTGCAGCAATCGTTGAAAAGGGACGCAGTGTAGATGGCATTATTTGCGTGGAAGTGGAAAACACGCTAAAGGCATACCAAGATTTGGCGAACTTTCACAGACGACGTTTTCAAATCCCTGTGGTAGCCATTACTGGTTCATCTGGTAAGACGACGACAAAAGAAATGGTAGCCGCTGTTCTTAGTACTGAGTTTAATGTTTTAAAAACAGAAAAGAACTTTAATAATGAAATTGGTTTACCAAAAACATTATTGCAACTTTCACCAGAACACGAAGCTTGTGTTGTAGAGATGGGGATGCGTGGATTAGGTCAAATTGAAGAATTAGCCCTTATTGCAGAACCGACAATTGGTATTATTACAAATGTAGGAACCAGCCATATTGAATTGTTGGGCTCTCAAGAAGCCATTGCTGAGGCAAAGGGTGAATTGATTAGATGTTTAGGCCCTGATAGTGTGGCCATTCTAAATGAAGATGATCATTTCGTAAAGGCCATGAGTTCCATTGCAGAAGGAAAAACTGTTACTTACGGTATTCATAGCAATGCTACGGTAATTGGCAGTCATTTACGCTATAAAAAGGATGGCATTAAGTTTACCTGCAAATGTTATGACGAAGTATTTGACGTATTTTTGCCTATGATTGGTGAGCATAATGTGTATGATGCGTTAGCTGCTATTGCTGCAGGTCGTGTGTTAGGCGTTAAATCTAGTAAGATTAAAAAAGGTCTTAGTGATTTTACAGGCACACCTATGCGTCAAGAAATTGTAGCATTCGAAGACATTGTTATTCTCAATGATGCGTATAATGCTAATCCTTCTTCTATGAGTGAGTCCATCAAAGCATTGGGTCAATTAGAAGGTAAACGTAAAATTGCTATGCTCGGCGATATGCTTGAACTAGGTGATTTTACGGAGGAAGGCCATCGCCAAGTTGGCAGATTATTGGCCGAAGAAGGGTATAGCGTTGTATTTACCTTTGGTGAGGCGGCAAATTTCATTGCTAAAGAAGCGAAATTAGCAGGTTTAGAGGTGCATCGTTGCAATAGCCATCTTGAAATGGCAAATGCCTACAATGATATTCGTGAAAAGGGCGATGTTATTTTGGTAAAAGGTTCCAGAGGTCTTCGAATGGAACGTGTTGTAGAGGAATTAAAAGAACGTGAATAGAGGTTATAACGGCTAGATTCTTCTAGCCGTATTGGCCGTTATTAGAGAATAGGGGAGTAATATGATTTACCACATTCTATTAGCATTTGTAGTGACATTTATAATTACATTAGTATTGGGCAAGATTGGTATTCCTATGCTTAAATCTTTGCATGCTCAACAAAGTATACGTGAGGAAGGTCCTGAAAGCCATCAAGCTAAGGCTGGTACACCGACAATGGGCGGTGCATTTATGATGGTAGCTCTTACGATCGGTGTGGCTATTTTTGCACCATGGAATGTGGCGACAGGTATGCTGTTATTCCTTACACTTGGTCATTGTTTGCTCGGGTTCTTTGATGACTTTGTAAAAGCTGTTAAAAAACGTAATCTTGGCTTAACAGCAAAACAAAAATTATTAGGCCAATTCATTTTGGCTGCTGTATTCTGTTATTGTATTACTGAAATTATGGTTATTCCTACAACATTATGGATACCAGTTATAGATGCACATGTTCAATTGGGATTTGCTTATTATATTTTGGCTTTCTTGATTATTGTAGGTGCTACGAATGCTGTTAATCTAACGGATGGTCTTGACGGATTGGCATCTGGTACCTCCGCCGTAGCAGCGATTGCGTTTTCTGTAATCGGCTTGATGATATACTCCACTGAAAGTTCTGTGGCTGCTGAAAGCGTAGCTTTCTTTGGCGCTATTGTAACAGCCGTATGTTTAGGCTTCTTGGTATTTAATATTAATCCTGCAAAGGTATTCATGGGCGATACAGGGTCCTTGGCTCTTGGTGGCGCATTTGCAGGCATGGCTATTTTAACTAAAACAGAATTATTACTCGTAGTGATTGGCGGTATTTTTGTAATGGAAGCTTTGTCTGTTATCATTCAAGTCATTTCTTTTAAAACAAGAGGCGTGCGCGTATTTAAGATGAGCCCAATTCACCATCATTTTGAATTATCCGGATGGTCTGAACAAACTGTAGTTAATCGTTTCTGGTTTGGTGGTGCAGTTCTAGCTGTGTTAGGTGTTATACTTGCAACTGTAACTATTTAATATAAGGACCTTATATTTGTAAATTGATAGTTAAATACGTGAAAATACTTAACTTGAAAGGCATTTAATGGTATTCTTATAAGATGAGATAAAAAATTTTCGTGCTTAGTGATTTAGGTGATATAAATGGATTATGGAGAGAAAAATATTCTTGTTCTAGGTGCTGGTTCCAGTGGAATTGGTGCCGCATGGGTATTGGCACAGTTACATGCAAATGTAGTTTTAAATGATTATAAATCAGTAGACTTTGAACCATCAACACGTAAACGATTAGACGATGCTGGTGTAACCATCATTACGGGACGACAAGATAATAGCTTACTTGATGGTGTAGATCGTATTATCATTTCTCCGGGCATTGCCTTATCCATTCCAATCGTACAAGAGGCTTTGCATCGTAAGATTGATGTAGTAAGCGAAGTAGAGCTTGCTTATGATGTTTGCAAATCTCCTATTTTAGGTGTTACTGGCACAAATGGTAAGACCACCACAACCACTCTATTAACGCAAGTTATGGAATCTACTGGCCTTCCTGTCAAGGTGGGCGGAAATATCGGTGATTCCTTAAGTGAAGCTGCGTATCATATGCCAGAAGGTGGTTATTTAGTAGCTGAACTATCTAGCTATCAATTAGAAACAATTAAGTCCTTTTGTCCATTAGGGGCTATTGTATTAAATGTTACGCCCGATCATTTGGCGCGTCATAAGACGATGGAAAACTATGCAGCAGCTAAAGCTCGTATTTTTATGAATCAAACTGCTGGTAATTTTGTCGTCCTCAATGATGATGACCCTATTGTGGCGGCTATGAAACAAGATGCTCACAGTACAATTCTTAGCATTAGCCAACATCATAAGGTTGATAGTGGTGCGTATTTTGAAGGCAATACATGCTATGCCGTATCAGATGGTAAAGCTACTCCGGTTATTGATACAGAACATATCCACATTAAGGGATTTCACAATATTGAAAATATATTGGCTGTAATTGCCTTAACATATGCTTTAGGTGTAAAGGTAGAGCATATTAAACATACCATTGAACAGTTTCATGGTGTAGAACACAGATTGGAACGGGTTACAACATTCCATGATGTTACATTTTATAATGATTCTAAGGCTACTAATACAGACTCTGTAGTAAAAGCTTTAGATGCCTTTGATAAACCTGTTATTTTATTGGCTGGTGGTCATGATAAGATGACGCCTTTAGAAGACTTTATGAATATTGTGAAAGCACATACTAAAGAGGTCATTTTTATGGGGGAAGCAGCAGATCGATTTGAATCCGTTGCTGTAAAAATGGGTGTTCAACATATTCATCGTGCACAGTCTATGAAAGAGGCTGTTGCATTAGGTTATCAATTAGCAAAAGCTGGAGATATAGTATTGCTTTCACCAGCATGTTCTAGCTTTGATTGGTATAGTTGCTTTGAAGAGCGGGGCGAAGATTTTAAAAACTGTGTTAGAGAATTAGAGGAAAGGGGCTAAGGGCGTGAAACGAATCATCATTTCTGGCGGTGGCACAGGTGGTCATATATACCCAGCCATTACGATATATAAGGAAATCATGAAACAGCAACCTGATGCTAAGGTCCTCTATGTGGGAACAGAACATGGTTTAGAAGCTGATTTGGTACCGAAGGAGAACATTGATTTTGTTACATTACCTGTACAAGGTCTGCAACGAAAACTTTCATTAGGTACGTTGGTAACAATGGGGAAAACGGCATTTTCTCTTATAAAGGCCAATTTAATTATTTCAGAATTTAAACCAGATGTTGTTATTGGCACAGGTGGTTATGTATGTGGTCCTATTTTAATGGCTGCAGCATTACGCAATATTCCTACATTAATTCAAGAGCAAAATGTTATTGCTGGTATTACGAATAAAATCTTGAGCCGTTTTGTTGATATAGTCGCAGTTGGTTATAATGAAGCCGCAAAATCATTTAGCAAGGCGAAACGTGTCGTATATACGGGCAATCCAGTGCGCCCTGATGTACTTGTAGATTCTCGTGCAGATGGTCGCCAATTTTTTGGGCTGTCTGATGATATTTTTACAGTTCTTATTGCTGGTGGTTCTCGTGGGGCACGTACGATTAATACGGCCATGATAGATGTACATAAACATTTTCAAGGTAAATCGGGCATTAAGTTGGTACACATTACAGGGAATGGGGAATATAATACTGTATTAGAGCAACTAGGTATTGACGATGGTACTGGTTTGGGAGAATCATCGTTGATTTTGCCATATTTACATGATATGCCAAAGGCGCTAGCCGCTACGGACTTGGCTGTATTTAGATCTGGTGCTATCGGACTGGCTGAATTGGCAGTACGTGGTATTCCATCTATATTGGTGCCATATCCTTATGCTGCAGAAGATCATCAAACGTATAATGCGCGCATTTTCGTACAAGAAGGGGCTGCGCATATGATTGTAGATAAGGTTTTGACGAGCCATGATTTAATTGGTGAAATCGAAATGTTTATGGCAAATCGTGAATTATTGGCTCAAATGGGGGCCAGTGCGTTGCGTTTAGGAAAACCGAATGCAGCTCATGATATTGCTGAATTAGCGTTATCTATTGCGAAATAGTTAAGGAGAGTAATTATGTTAGAAGGTATCCATAAGATTCATCTCATCGGTATAGGTGGATCTGGTATGCGCGCTATTGCGAATATTTTAATTCAAAAAGGATATGAAGTATCTGGTTCTGATGTTAAAGAATCTGATGTAATTGAACGTTTTAGAAAAATGGGGGCTACCGTTCATATCGGTCATAATGCTGATTATGTACAAGGTGTAGATGCTGTAGTTCGTTCCACAGCTATTCGTGAAGATAATCCGGAAATCATAGCAGCAAAGGAACAAGGTATCACTATTTTACATCGTTCTGACATTGTAAAAGCCGTATTGGATGTTACGAATGGTATTGCCGTAGCCGGTGCTCATGGTAAAACATCTACTACATCAATGATTGGTCAAATTCTCGTAGAAGGACAAATGGAACCAACTGTTATTATCGGTGGCGAAGTTGATTACCTCAAGGGGAGTAGTTGTTTAGGTAAGGGTGAATACTCTGTTGTTGAAGCCGATGAAAGTGATGGTTCATTCTTAAAATTAAGACCTAAGACGATTGTTATTACGAATATCGAAGATGATCATATGGATCATTATAAGACGATGGAAAATCTATTGAATGCATTCTGTCAATTCGTTGAAACATTACCTGTTGATGGTAAAGCAGTTGTTTGCGGCGATAATGATAACATTCGTTATGTTATGAGCAAAGTGGAACGTCAATTTATCACATATGGTTTAGAAGAGTCTAATGATTATGTAGCAAAAAATATCCACTATGAAGATAGTTCTTTAGTTTACGATGTAGTTCGTAAAGGTGAAACATTGGGCAGAGTGTCCTTACGTGTACCAGGTAATCATAATGTGCTAAATTCTTTAGCATCTTTTATTGTGGCCCACGAATGTTGTCACGTTCCGGTGCCATCCATTGTGAAAGCATTAGGTAAATTTATCGGTGCTAAACGTCGTTTTGAAACAAAGGGGCATGTAGCTGGTGTATGGGTAGTCGATGATTATGCTCATCATCCAACAGAAATCAAAGCAACTTTAAAAGCCGCTAAGGAATTAGAAAAACATCGTGTTATCTGTGTGTTCCAACCTCATCGCTATTCTCGTACATCCTTATTGAAAGACGAGTTTGCTACGGCTTTCACCAGTGCAGACGAAATTTATATGACAGATATATACAGCTCTGGAGAAGATCCAATTAGCGGCATTGATGGTCATACAATTCCGAATATTATTAGTGAAGTAACGCATCAACATGTAAATTATGTGGAAGATGTAAATGATTTGCCAGCAGTCCTTGCGAAGGTGGTACGACCAAATGATTTGGTTATTACTATGGGGGCAGGTTCGATTAATCAATATGGTCCAAAGTTATTAGCGTTATTGGAAGAAGGTTTACAATGAAAGATAAACATATCATCGTATTAATGGGTGGTCCATCTGCTGAGGCTGAAGTATCTCGTAGAACTGGCGCAGCCATTGCAGAGGCTTTGATTAGCAAGGGGTATCACGTTTCCACATTAGAACTAAATCCTCGTACTGTATTACAAGACATTGAAAACCTTAAGGGCGATGTTGTATTTAATGCGATTCATGGACGTTATGGTGAAGATGGTGCCTTGCAAGGTGCATTAGAGATGGCTGAAATTCCATATACTGGATCCGGTATCATGGCACATTCTGTAGGAATGAATAAAAAAGTAAGTAAAGATGTGTTCAAAGGCGCTCACATTCCTACGGCGGAATCTATTTCCTACAATGGCAATCTACAGTCGAAAGAAGATATCATTAAAGATATTGAATCTAAATTCTCCTTGCCTGTTGTATTGAAACCAGCAACACAAGGCTCAAGTATTGGCGTTACCATTGTAAAAGAAGAAAATCAATTGACTAAGGCTGTTACAGAGGCGCTTACATATGACCCAATTCTTGTGGTGGAACAATATTTAAATGGTCGTGAATTTACCGTTTCTGTATTGGATGGTAAGGCATTGGCTATTATCGAAATTAGACCTCATTCTGGGGAATATGATTACGCTAGTAAATATACAGCAGGTGCTACTGATTATTTAGTACCGGCTCCAATCAGTGCAGATATGACAAAAGAGATGCAAGCTATTGGTGAACTTGTATATCGTGAAGTACAAGCGAGTGGGGCTATTCGCGTTGATGTTATGACTGATGATAAAGATAATATGTATGTATTGGAATACAATACTATTCCAGGTATGACGGCTACTTCTTTGGTGCCAAAGGCTGCTAAAGAGATGGGCATAGATTTTCCTGAATTATGTGAAAAAATCTTATTAACAGCAGGTTATGGGAAGTTTTAAATGCTGTAGTATGTAAGGAGAGTAGTTATGGATGATTTTAAGCAACATCCACCAAACTCAAATCAGATAGATACGGAGCATCATAGACCCGACTTTCTTCATCCTGAGACTGAGCCAATCCACAAGGATGATGGAGATTCAATACATAACAGTGAGCGTGAATTAGCTCGTAAACGTAAACAAGAAAAAGCGGAGGTTAGAAAGAAATTTCTAAAAATAGGTGGTGTTGTAGCCATCGTGTTGTTAGGCTTATTTAATCTACCTATTCCGCTTGGTTCTATTAAAGTTGTTGGATCTGATAAGGTTACTGTACAGGATGTAGAGGTTGCTGGTGATATTGGGGAACCAGTCAATGTACTTCGTATCAATAGAGAAAACTTGCGGCACCGATTATCAAAGGATCTTCGTATTGAAGACGCTCAAATTGGTTACGAATTGCCGTTAACAATGGTGGTTCGTGTAGTCGAGCGTAAGGCTATTGCTGTGATACCAGCTCAATTTGGGTATTTAACCTTGGATAAGAATGGGCAAGTGATTGCATCTGATAGTGTCATTGAAGACACGACGGTGCCTATGATTTCTGGTGTTAAGGGTGGTAATATACTGCTAGGTGATATGGTTACCGATAAGCCGATTGTACAGGCTCTTGATTATCTGCGTGCCTTAGATGATGATACATTTAAGCAAATTGCAGAAATCAATATTGGTGATCCTAATAATATGATGGCGTATACCGTATCAGGTATACAGATTCGACTAGGCGATGGCGAAGATTTGAAAAGCAAAGCCGATTTAACAGCGTCTATGCTAAAAGATTTACCTAAGAGTCAAGGTAATGTTCAATATATAGATGTTAATCCGTCATCTCCTTTCATTAAAACCGATAAGGTAACGGTGCAACCAAAATCTAATAAATCTAAGTCAGACACTAGCCAATCTGAGAAAAAAGATACATCAAAACAAAGTGCTAATGTATCAAAATCAAAACAAGATTAGTTATAAGCACAAAAAGGGTGGATGATGTTGTGAAACACGAACGATGGGCTATTGGTCTTGTCAGCTTTGTATTGGGATTCATGGTCATTACTCAGTACAAGATGACACAAGATAATATTCAAGAGAATATACGGCTACAACGAACTGGTGATTTGGTGGCTCAGTTAAAAGATGCAGAACATGAAAAGGATGCTTTACTAAAGCAAATTGAGCAATTAAAAGCCAGTGGTTCCGGTTCTAGTGCAGATGAAACATTACTTCGCAAAGCCGCATTGACTAATGTCAAAGGACCTGGGGTGACCGTTCTAATAGAGGATAGTGCTAAACCAATTCAAGGGGGCGAAAATCCTAACCTATATGTAATTCATGATGAAGATATTTTACGTATCGTCAATGAATTACGAGCTGGTGGTGCTGAAGCATTGGCAATCAATGATCAACGTTTGATTGGTACGTCCGAAATTCGTTGTTCAGGTCCTACGATTACCGTGAATGGTAAGGTGTATGGCGCTCCATTTACAGTTAAGGCCATAGGGGATCCTAAAACATTGAATTCAGCCCTCACTATGCGTGGAGGTATTGTAGACTCTTTAAAACATTGGGGCATTAAGGTGACCATAAAAGAGGAGCCATCCATTGCCATTCCGGCATTTACCGGTTCTTATAGAGAAGAGCATTTACAATCAAATGAGTTAGGAGGTAAAGAATGAATATTTATATCTTTGCTATCATTGGACTCATAGTAGGTGTTGTGGTAGGATGGTTTACACCATTACATATTCCAGCAAGCTATGCTAATTATACTTCTGTAGCTGTGCTAGCTGCATTAGATGCGGTATTTGGTGGCAGTCGTGCCGCATTAGAGAGACTATTTGATTTAAGTAATTTTATCAGTGGATTCTTCTCCAATGTAATACTTGCTGTTGTATTAGTATATATTGGCGATTTAATTGGGATTAATTTATACTACGTTGCCTTGATTGGTTTTGGGTTACGGGTTTTTATTAATTTAGCTGCTATTCGAAAGAACATTATGACTAAACGTTTCTAATTATCAAGATTCGATTATAGTTGTAGTGGAAAGTTTTTAAATTTTAGTGTAAAATAAATGTAATTGTTATAATTAACTCAGTATATAAATAGATGTATTCGCATTTATATTGACAGAAATAGATAACGATAAGAGGAGGAAGTTCGATGTCTGATTTTGCAAATATTAAAGTTATCGGTGTCGGTGGTGGCGGTAATAACGCTGTTAACCGCATGGTTGAAAGTGAACTAAAAGGGGTTCAATTCTTATCCGTTAACACTGAAAGCCAAGTACTTGAATTGTCCAAGGCTGATGTAACTATTCAAATCGGTGAAAAAGTTACTAAAGGTCTTGGTGCTGGTGCTAACCCACAAATCGGTGAAGCAGCTGCTCAAGAAAGTCGCGAAGATATCATCAAAGCTCTTGAAGGTGCTGATATGGTATTCGTAACTGCTGGTATGGGTGGTGGTACTGGTACTGGTGCTGCTCCTGTAGTTGCTGAATGCGCTAAAGAAGTAGGCGCATTGACTGTAGGCGTTGTAACAAAACCTTTTGCATTTGAAGGTAAACGTCGTCGTGCTGCAGCAGAAAAAGGCATTGAATTCTTGACTCAAAAAGTTGATACAATTATCGTTATTCCTAATGATAAATTGTTACAAGTTGTAGATAAAAAATGCTCCTTGTCTGATGCATTTGGTAAAGCTGATGATGTTCTTCGTCAAGGTATCAAAGGCATTTCCGATTTGATCCAAATCCCTGGTTTAATCAACCTTGACTTTGCAGACGTTAAAACTATCATGACTGAACAAGGCGAAGCTTTGATGGGTATTGGTATAGCTACTGGTGAAAACCGCGCTGCAGACGCTGCTAAGATGGCTATCAACAGCCCATTGTTGGAAACTTCCATCGATGGTGCTAAAGGCATCTTGCTTAATATTTCCGGTAGTGCAAACTTGAGCTTGTTCGAAATTAACGAAGCAGCTGAAATTATTTCTGATGCAGCAGATCCTGATGCAAATATCATCTTCGGTTCTGTTATTGATGAAAGCTTGGGCGATAGCGTTCAAGTTACAGTTGTTGCAACTGGTTTTAACTCCAGTACTAAGAATGTTCCAGAATTCGGTAAAACAACAACTGCTGCACGTCCAGCAACAAATACATCTGCTCCAACAAGTGGTATCCCTGATATCCCTGTATTCATGAAACGCTAATATTTAATATATATACTTATACAATATTAGAATAAAAGTAACTTATTAAGACACATATTTATGTGTGTATAGGAGGTACAAATGAAAAAATTAGTATTATTATCTTTAGCTGCAACAGTGATTACTGGCAGTGCATTCGCTGCATCCGTGCCTGTAACTAAAATCAGTGATAATTCCACAAAAATTCAAGCTGATTATGCGTTCAATCAACGCGTATCTAATAGCGGTGGCACTAACAATGATGGCTTTGGCGTATCTTTAGAACATGATTTAAGCAATAAATCTGCTCTTCAATACTCTTATAACAAAGTAAATGCTAAAAATGGCGATATTAAAGATCACCAATTGGCTTATGTTTACAAAGTACATCCTAATGTAAATATTTACGGTGCTGGTACAGCTATCCGTACACATGACACTGAGTTAGGTGTTCAAGCTGGTGTAATTGGTCACGTGCCTTTGACTGACAAAGTTAACGGCTTTGCTAAAGCTGGTTGGGGCAACGATATTAAACAATCCTATCAAGTAGGTGCTCAATATGAAGTTAAACCTAACATTGATTTGAATGTTTATTATGGTTATGACAAATATAGCGTAAACGATAATGACAAGACTTCCAAAGGCTTACATGCTGGTGTAGGTTACACATTCTAATCATAATAGAGCAAGTAAAACCACTCATCATAGATGGGTGGTTTTTTTGTATGTATTCATGTATACAATATTTTTCATTAATACTCATTGTATAAATGCTTAACTTTAGGTATGATATTGATGTAATAGTTCTTTTTAGTTAGGATGGTGTATGCGATGACAAGTGTAGCAGCGAAACACGCAAGAGGAAAAAAATTAAAAGATGTAATCTTTGTAACTGCAGGACAGGCGGCGGAAGATACAAAATTAAATGGTCGTGAAAATGTAGTAAATGGTACTTTGGGTGCTATTTATGATGAAGAAGGTAATTTAGTATTCTTAAAAACTGTAAAAGAAGAATATTTAAATTTATCTGACACCGAACATATTGGATATGCCCCTATTGCAGGGATTCCACAATATTTGGAATGTGCTGAAAAAGAATGCTTTGGCGATTCTCGTCCTGACGGCTTTATTCGTAGCATCGCAACCACTGGTGGTACAGGCGGTATTCATCATTTGGTACATAACTATACTGAACCTGGTGATGAAGTATTAACTGCAGATTGGTACTGGGGTGCATACCGCATTATTTGCAGTGATAATGGACGTACACTTGTTACATACTCTTTATTTGATGAACATAATAACTTTAATCATGATGCATTCCAACATCGTGTTAAGGAATTAGCTGCTAAACAAACAAATGTTGTTATCTTATTTAATACACCAGGTAATAATCCTACAGGATATTCTGTAGAGGATAAGGACTGGGATTCTATTCTTAGTTTCTTGAAAGAATTAGTTGCTATTGGTCGCAATAACGTCATCATTGGTATTGATGTGGCTTATTTGGATTATTCTGGTGAAAAAGAAGAAGTCCGCACATTCTTTAAAAAGATGGGGCACTTACCAAAGGAAATCCTAGTTTGTGTATGTTATAGCTTATCTAAGGGCTTTACAATGTATGGTCAACGTGTTGGCGCTATGATTGGTATTTCTTCTGATGAAGAAATCGCCGATGAATTCTTAGAAGTGAATAAATCGACTAGTCGTGCAACCTGGTCGAATATTTGTCGTCCAGCAATGCGCACTATGGCTAATATCGTTTCTGATCCTGATAAATTTAAGGCTTATGAGGACGAACGTAATTGTTATTATCAATTGATTCGCGATCGTGCAGATATCTTTAAACAAGAGGCAGCACAAGTGGGCTTACCTATGTTGCCATATCGTGGTGGTTTCTTTATAACTATACCAACTGATTCTGGTACCGCTATTTGTGAAGAACTTAAAAAAGAACATATTTATTGCATTGCGTTAGGCAATGGTATTCGTATTGCTGCATGTGGTATTCCTAAATTCCAAATGAAGGGATTAGCTGGAAAAATCTATGATGCAATGAAACGATTAGGCAAATTATAAAGAAATGAATTTAAAAAGGCACTTCAAATTGAAGTGCCTTTTAGTGTTAGTGAATGTCTTTACACTCTTTAATTTCTTTATCTGCTTTCAAAGCTAAGTTTTCAAGTGCTTTTTTAGGTGCTGTTCGTTCTCCGGTTTTAGGATCGACGAATTCAACGCGATCTAAGGTATCTGTGATTTGCCCCTTAATAAAGCTTAAGTAGATGCTATATAATTCTTTTTTTTCTGCTAATTCTTCTGGTGTTAGTTCTTGACCAGATTTTTTCTTAGCTGCCAGTTCATTTATACGTTTTAATGTATCATTTATATTACTCATAGTTGCCTCCTGTATTCTATATTAGAATAACATGATTTATTATAACATAGAACTTAATGAATACGTATGGTAAGATATAAATTGTACGAGTTCGTACTTTCACAAGTGAGAAAGGAGTTTATCGTGCGTGTTACGAAAGCAATTAAGGCAGAACAATTAGCATTATTAGAAGAACATTATTTTGATGCTAAACCTGCTCTTGAATACACAAATGAATTTGAATTATTAGTCGCTGTTGTGTTATCTGCACAGTGCACAGATGAGAGGGTTAACATTGTTACAAAACGATTGTTCCCTGCATTAAATCATCCTGCTAAGATGCTAGAAATTGGTGTTACAAAACTAGAAACTCTTATCAGGGATTGTGGTTTGTATAAATCGAAGGCGAAGAATTTGATTGACACTTGTCATATACTGGTAGAACAATATCATGGAGAAGTGCCACGCGAATTTGATCAGCTTGTTGAATTGCCCGGTGTAGGTCGAAAAACGGCAAATGTTGTAGTGTCTGTATTATTTGGAACACCGGCTATCGCAGTAGATACACATGTGTTCCGCGTAGCAAATCGATTGAAATTGGGCATTGCAAAAACGCCAGAAGAAATGGAACAAAAGTTACAAAAGGCTATACCAAAAGAGAAGTGGTCTGCGGCCCATCATTGGCTGATTTATCATGGACGACGCGTTTGTAAGGCCCGTAAGCCTCTATGTGAAACATGTTTTTTAAATCATCTTTGTCCGTCAGCAGGAAAGGTTTAATATGAAAAAGAATAATGAAGAATTTATTGCTCTTTGTGCCCAATATGGCATAGAAGGTATTGATATCGTCAATGAATTAATGCGTTTTAAAGTATTAGATCAATTGCTCTCCAGCAATGCAAATTCTCGTGAATGGGGTGTTACACCAGAGGATTTGTATGGATTAGCAGAGAAGTCTACTGTTGAATCCTTTGGACCTATTCCATATGATGTAAACACATTCCGTGCATTGTATGGACCATCCTTTACGGTAGAGCTCTTTGATTTTATTAGTGATACTGGTATTCTAGATGGCCTTGATGTGGGGACTGTATGGGAGACGCCTGTACGTGAAAGTATAGAAGCTCATAGCAAAACGGGGGAACTCGTGTTATATGCTTATGTAGAAGAATATGCTGGCATGATAGAAGAAATCTTGCAGTCCTATGAGGATAAAAAGGTGGTACTCTATACAGCATCTCCTGTATGCTATAGCATTATCTCTCGATTATATCCAATGGCTCAGATTATTAATCAATGGCCTCATCGTAGCTATTTTGACCATATCTTTACAGGTACTGTTGGTATGTTCCAATCCTCTGAAGATATTGTAGAAGAGGTAGCTAATGGTTTGCATAATTTGGTTCCTGAAGGGACTGCTCAATTGTTCTTACCAGCAACAATGGCACAAAATCAATTGGGATTGAATAATATGGCATTACAATTCTTTTTGAACCAAAAACGTGTAGAATCTATTCGCGAATGGACTCCTCTAGGGGCTTATGAAATCATTTATGGTAAATATGATGTTAAAAAGATGCGTGTAGGCCTTCGTGAACGAGTTGGTGATGACTGGAAAGCTATTAATTATATTCCATTACCTCATGGCGTCTTTGCTCAATTACCGGTATTTACTGTATTAAACTACGGTTTGTCTTTACGCTCTATTTTATTGCCTGGCGGTCAAACTGATGTAGCTTTAGGGCAAGATGGCATTTATTGTATAGATAGTCGTGTTTCAGAACTGGGACGTGCGGCACTTCGTGAAAATGGAGCGTATTACTTAGCTTTTACCCGCTATAGTGACCATGTAGATGTGACTATGGGTACAGAAGCACCTAGTACGGGTGTATATTGGATGTTCCCTGATGTAGAATTAGCATATATGTGGTATACATATTTCTCTAGCACAATTGGACAAACCTTAATGCAAGAGATTTCTATGCTCGTTCAAACAGAAGAATCCTTCGGCTATATGCTTAGCAGCGTACGTCGCCGTGTACTCGATGTAAATGATGAATCGCTACTAGTTAATGCGGCCAAAAATATTGATGAAGCGTATAAAGAGACTATCAAATCTGCACGAGCATCATGGCAAGAAAATATGAATTCTTTGGGTGCTGACGTAATGCCTCCGACGACATCCATCGATATTGAAGACTACAGTGACTATAAAAAATAATTGTCAATATAGGTAATTTGGTTTACAATATATCGTATCGATTTAGAACTACATAATTTGACACATAGTGTACACTGTAATTAGGTGAGGAGGGAGGTAACAATGGCTGTTATTAATTTCGAAATTTTCAAAGTTATCGGCACATTATCTGAAGATAAAGATGGCTGGAAAAAACAACTTACATGCACAAGCTGGGGGAAATATAATCCTAAATTTGATCTTCGTGCTTGGGATAGCGAATATACAAGTATGAAAAAAGGGATTACTCTTTCCTTGGAAGAATTGATTGCATTACGCGATCTTTTGAATGAAAGTGATTTAGAAACTATCTTAGCGGAAGCAATTGAAGAAAAACAGGCTTCTAAAGAGTAGTGTAAGAGTATAATACATTTGTGACAAGTGAATAAAAAATGAGAAGGAACTCTGTTATAATGAAGTTGCTTAATCCAAACATTACAACAAAAGGAGTTCCTTCTCATGCATTCTATTATAACTGAAGAATTAAGATTTCGTAAACGAGTATGTGAATATGCTATAAAGTATGGAAATAATGCTGAAGCTGCACGTCGCTATCATACTAGTAGACAACAAGTACAACGTTGGGTGAAGCGTTTCGACGGGACTATTGATTCACTTCGATTGTATAGTCGTAAACCACATTCTCATCCTAATCAACACACTGAGGAAGAACTAGCACTTATCAAGCGTATGCATTCTAAGTTTAAACATGAAGGGCTGTCTCAAGTATATGTTGAGGCAAAAAAGCGTGGTTATAAACGCTCATATGGCTCTATGTGCCGACAAATCAGGTGTCATATTAAAGAGAAAAAGGTTGTTAAATCTGTTCCTAAAAGCAAGTGGAAACCGGATATAATAACATATCCAGGAGAAAAGGTTCAGATTGATATAAAATACGTACCTCGCGAGAGTTTAGCCTTTTCAACACAAGGAAAATCTTACTATCAACTTACAGCTATTGATGAGTTTTCTAGAAAGAGAATTCTAAAAATTATAGATGAAAAAAGTGTTACTAATACAAGTCGCTTCTTATTAAATTTAGAAGCCAAAATGGGATTTCCTATTCATACAATACAAACAGATAATGGTCGTGAATTTACAAACTATGGAGTAAAAGATCGAGAGTGTTTATTTGATATTGTATTAAAAAGATTAGGAATAGAGCATAAAACGACAAGACCATTTTCTCCGTGGCAGAATGGAAAGGTAGAGCGCAGTCATCGAATTGATAGTGAAAGATTTTATTCTCGTAAGTTTAATAGTATGGAGAGTTTTCTAAAAGCACATAGTCGATATGCTAATAGATATAATAACATTGCACAAAAAGTCTTAAACTTTAAATCACCAAACCAAGTTATAACAGAGTACTTTATGAATCAAAAGGCATAAGTATTTGTCACAAATGTTTGATTACTCTAGAAGAAAAACAGGCTTCTAAAGAGTAGTTTCTTGATTTGTACGCATTATCGTGCTATAATCTATAAGAATAATATTGATTGCTGGAAAGAGGTGTATAGAATGAAACAAGGTATTCATCCAGACTATAAAGAAGCTACAGTTACTTGCGGTTGTGGTAACACATTCAAAACTGGCTCTGTAAAAGAAGACCTTCGTGTAGACGTTTGCTCCAAATGCCATCCGTTCTTCACTGGTCAACAACGTGCGGCTCAAGCTCGTGGTCGTATCGAACAATTTAACAAACGTTACGGTAAATAATAGTTTATGTAGCGAAACAATTATTGGCAGGGCTTTGGGCTCTGCCTCTATTTGTTTATGAAAGGAAATCCTTTGGCAAAAGAACGTATTAAGAAGTTCGTTGGTGGACAAGCTGTCATTGAAGGCGTCATGATGCGTGGCCCAGGATATACGGCGACAGCTGTACGTGAGCCTTCTGGTTCTATCGTGGTGCAAAAGGAAGCAACCACGTCCATTCAAGAGCGATATCCTATATTAAAGAAACCTTTTTTACGAGGCTGTATAGCCTTATATGAATCTCTTGTTATCGGTATGAAGGCCTTGTCCTTCTCTGCAAAAGCGGCTGGTGATGAAGAGGAAGAAATGTCGAATAGTGAAATTGTCATTACCATGATTTTTTCAACGCTATTTGCAATCGCTTTATTTGTAGCCCTTCCTACATTTGTAGTTAAATTTATTCCTGGTATTCAAGATAATCACTTTATTTTGAACCTTGTTGAAGGTGCTATTCGATTGGCTTTGTTTTTGCTCTATATATGGGGTATTGGTCAAACTAAGGATATACAACGTGTATTCCAATACCATGGAGCAGAACATAAAACCATTCATGCTTATGAAAATGATCTACCTTTGACCGTAGAAAATGTGCGTGCTCAATCTCGTTTACATCCGAGATGCGGAACTAATTTTCTACTCATTGTAATGGTAGTTAGTATATTTGTATTTGCCTTTTTAGGCTGGCCTAACTTGCTAGAGCGCATTGTGTCACGTGTTTTATTGATGCCTGTCGTAGCAGGTATTGCCTATGAATGTATTCGTTTTGCAGGACGTAGTGAAAACTCTTTTGTAAAATCTCTCGTTAAACCGGGCTTGGCGTTGCAGTACATGACGACTCGTGAACCAGAAGCGGATCAAATCGAGGTTGCCATTCGTGCATTAGAAGAGGTACGTCCTCCAGAAGAAGATGCTTATGAAGATGAAACATATTAAGATTGAGGTTACCTATGTTAGTAGATAAATTACAAGTTATTGAAGATAAATTTATGGATCTAGAGCAACGCATCAGTGACCCTGAAGTCATTGCGCGTCAAGATGAATGGCGTAAACTAACACGTCAACATGCCCAATTATCTGAAACTGTAGAAGCCTTTAGAGAATATAAAAAGGTTTTAGCTGGCATTGATGAAGCCATGGAAGTCATCGAAGACAAATCGATGGATGAAGAATTCCGTGAAATGGCTCAAGAAGAATTGAAAGAATTAAAACCTCAAAAAGAGGAATTAGAAGAAAAATTACAAATTCTTTTATTACCAAAAGACCCTAACGATGATAAAAATATTATCATCGAAATTCGCGGTGGCGCTGGTGGCGATGAAGCGGCATTGTTTGCAGGCGACTTATTTCGTATGTATACAAAATATGCTGAAAGCCAAGGGTGGCGTTGTGAAATCATCGATGCTAATGAACCTGAATTAGGCGGTTTTAAAGAGGTTGTATTCTCTGTAGATGGTGAGAATGTATATTCCAAGATGAAATTTGAATCTGGTGTACATCGTGTACAACGGGTTCCAGCTACAGAAACGCAGGGCCGTGTACATACATCTACGGTTACTGTGGCAGTACTTCCTGAAATGGAAGATGTTGATATTGAAATCAATGATAAGGATTTGAAAATCGATACATATCGCGCCAGTGGTGCCGGTGGTCAGCATATTAATAAAACAGAATCTGCTGTCCGTATTACCCACTTACCAACAGGTATTGTCGTAGCTTGTCAGGATCAACGTTCTCAGCTACAAAACAGAGAAAAAGCGATGCGCGTATTGCGTGCAAAATTGCAAGATAAAGCCGAACAAGAGGCTACAGCTAGCATGGCTGCAGACCGCAAAAGCCAAGTTGGTACCGGTGATCGTAGTGAACGTATTCGTACCTATAACTACCCACAAGGCCGCGTAACAGATCATCGTATCAATTTAACATTGTATAAATTGGATGCCATTTTAAATGGTGATCTCGATGAAATTATTCAAGCCTTAAATGCCGCTGATCAAGCAGCTAAAATGCAGGAGGCTAATACAAATGTATAAGGAGATTTGGACGATTGGTCGTATTCTCCAGTGGACAGAGCAGTACTTTCAAAGCAAGGGGATGGATACACCTCGTCTTGATGGGGAAGTACTGCTTTCTCACGTTTTAGGGAAGAATCGTATATATCTATATACGAATTATGATCAACCATTAGAGCAAGAAGAACTGGATAGATTTAGGCCGCTTGTCATTGAACGGGCTAAAGGACATTCTGTAGCATCTTTAACGGGAACAAAAGACTTTATGGGATTGACATTTGCTGTAAATGATAAGGTCCTCATTCCTCGTCCCGATACAGAAACATTAGTTGAATATGTGTTACATACGTATCATCAACAAGATTCTATTCGAATCCTTGATATGTGTACGGGCCCTGGTACTATTTTACTAAGCCTCTTGCATTATCTGCCTACAGCAACGGGGATGGGCCTTGATATTTCTCGTGATGCACTTGAAATAGCCACAAAGAATCAAGAAGCATTTAAGCTAGAGAATCGTAGCAAATTTCACGAATCGGATATGTTTTCTTATTTAGAAGATCATAATGAGTTGTTTGATGTGATTGTATCTAATCCGCCGTATATTCGATTAGAGGATAAGAAAATCCTGTCTCCTGATGTACTTAATGAGCCTCATATTGCATTATTTGGTGGTGAAGATGGCCTTGATTTCTATCGTCAGTTAGCTGTGGAGTGCGTAAAATATCTTAAACCGTATGGACTTGTAGCTTTTGAGGTAGGATATGATCAGGCTGAAGATGTAAAATCTTTACTGGAGGCTGTTGGCTCCTATGTAGATATATCTTTTGCAGCAGATTTAGCGGGCATTAATCGGGTTGTGACGGCTCGCGTGAAGGGGTGAGAATGTGGAGACTAAAATCATTACCGAACTTACAAGAGATAATCTTCAATTAGTTGCACATGCGTTGCGTCATGGTGATGTTGTAGCAATTCCTACGGAAACCGTATATGGCCTTGGTGCTAATGGTCTCGATTCAGATGCAATGGATAAAATCTATGCTGCTAAAGGTCGTCCTTCAGATAATCCATTGATATTACATGTACCCAATGCGGAAAGCATTAAACCGCTTGTGAAAGAAATACCTAAAACAGCAAAGGCCTTGATTGAGGCTTTTTGGCCGGGTCCTTTAACAATAACATTGCCTAAATCAGATCTCGTGCCTGACCGTGCAACTGGTGGTTTAAATCGCGTGGCATTACGTTGTCCAGACCACGCTGTATGCCGTAACATATTAGAATTGGCCGGTGTGCCCATCGCGGCGCCTAGTGCTAATATTTCAGGCCGTCCAAGCCCGACTACGGCACAATCCGTTTATGATGATATGAATGGACGTATTCCGTATATTGTGGATGCTGGAATCTGTACGATTGGTGTGGAATCAACGGTTGTAGAGGTGAGAGATGATGGAGTGACCATCTTACGGCCCGGTGGAATTACAAAAGAAATGTTAGAACAAGTTGTAGATAATGTGTCTTATGATCCGTTTTTATCGTCTCAAAATGAAGCGCCAAAGGCTCCGGGTATGAAGTATAAGCATTATGCTCCCGATGCACCTATGCGTGCATTTATAGGAAATCCAAAGGATGTGGCGGAAGCTTTCAGTAATGTGATTCGTGAACAGGACACTAAGCGTGGTGCATTCTTGGTTAGTCAAGAAACATATGATTTGTTAAAAGATAGTGTACACGGTGAATTTCATGTATATGGACATAGTGGTGATGCGGTTGCATTAGCTCACGATTTTTATAAGACATTACATCATTTTAATGAATGTGATGTAGACTATATTTTAGCAGAAGGTGTTGTGAATACAGGCCTCGGCGTAGCGGTCATGAATCGCATGGAAAAGGCGTGTGCCGGTCATATTATCTATTTATAAGCAGTTAGGTAATATTTATTATGTCCATTCATAATAGAAAAATGTCTTTACATATTGGATGTATTTGCTATAATGTATAAATAGCCACAGAAATTGTGGCGGTAAGGATGTCATTATGAATATTTTGTATGTATGTACTGGTAATACCTGTCGTAGCCCAATGGCAGAAGGTATTACGCGAACCTTGGCAACAGAGCTTGGTCTAGATGTGAATGTAGTTTCTGCTGGATTATTTGCTGCTTATGGTGCCAAGCCTACAGAAGAAGCTGTGATTGCGATTCAATCTATTGCCGATATTTCTGGCCATGAATCAAGACCTCTTACAATGGAGCTTGTCAATTCAGCGGATTTGATTATTGGTATGACACAAGATCATAAATCTGTGTTACTACGTCAATTTCCTTTTGAAGTAGCTAAAATTCAAACCCTTTCTGAATGGGGGCATGGTGCAGGAGATGTGGTAGATCCTTTCGGTTCAAATCAAGACGTGTATAATCAATGTGCTGAGCAAATTTATAATTTGGTGAAAGCTGGATTAGTAGCATCAAAAGAATAGGAGATAGAGCTATGAAAATTGCTATTGGTTGTGATCATGGTGGATTACATTTAAAACAAGAAATTAAGGAATTATTGTCTACATTAGGCCATGAAGTGGAAGATTTTGGTACACATAGTACAGAATCTTGTGATTATCCGGATATTGCCGAACCAGTAGCACATGCCGTTGTAGATGGTGCAGCAGATCGAGGCATCTTAATCTGTGGTACAGGCATTGGGATTGGTATTGCAGCCAACAAAATTGCAGGTGTACGTGCAGCGCTTTGTCACGATACATTTTCCGCACATGCGAGTCGCGAACATAATAATGCCAATATTCTTACGATGGGGGAACGCGTTATTGGACCGGGCCTTGCAAAGGATATTGTTACGATTTGGCTTAATACAGAATTTGAAGGCGGACGTCACGCGCGTCGCGTAGAAAAAATTTCTGCTCTTGAAAATAATACATCTTTATTCAATTAGTTATCACATTATATTTACATATGTTTCAAGGAGGATTCCCATGAGTTTCTTAGCAAAACAAGACCCTAATGTTAAAGCAGTTATCGATCAAGAATTAATGCGTCAACGCGATAAATTAGAAATGATCGCTTCTGAAAATATCGTATCCCAAGCCGTTATGGAAGCTCAAGGTAGTGTATTGACTAACAAATACGCTGAAGGCTACCCTGGCAAACGTTATTATGGTGGTTGCGAACATGTGGACGTAGTAGAAACATTGGCTATTGAACGCGCTAAACGTTTATTTGGTGCAGAACATGCAAATGTACAACCACATTCTGGGTCTCAAGCTAACTTTGCTGTATATTTTGCTATGTTAAAACCTGGTGACACTATTGTTGGTATGAACTTGTCCCATGGTGGTCACTTAACACATGGTTCTCCTGTAAACGTATCTGGCACATATTTCAATGTTGTTCCTTACGGTGTTAATGCAGAAACTCAACAAATCGACTATGATGAATTCCGCAAAATCGTATTAGAAGCAAAACCTAAATTGATCATTGCTGGGGGCAGTGCATATAGCCGTCAAATCGACTTCAAGAAAATGGCTGATGTAGCTCATGAAGTAGGCGCGATTTTCATGGTAGATATGGCTCACTTTGCTGGCCTTGTAGCTGCTGGTTTACATCCAAATCCAGTAGAATATGCAGATATCGTTACAACTACAACACATAAAACATTGCGTGGCCCTCGTGGCGGTATGATTTTGTGCAAAGAAGAATATGCAAAAGCTATTGATAAAGCTGTATTCCCTGGTATCCAAGGTGGTCCTTTGATGCATGTTATTGCTGCAAAAGCTGTTGCATTAGGTGAAGCATTACAACCAGAATTTAAAGAATACGCTGAACAAGTTATTAAAAATGCAAAAGTATTGGCTGCTGAATTGATAGCTAAAGGTTTGACTATCGTTTCTGGTGGTACAGATACACATGTTATGCTTGTAGATGTGCGCAATACAGGTTTGACTGGTAAAGAAGCAGAACATCTTCTCGATGAAATCGGTATCACAGCTAATAAAAATACAATTCCATTCGATCCAGCTAGCCCATTTGTAACTAGTGGTGTTCGTTTAGGTACACCTGCATTGACAACACGTGGTCTTAAAGAAGACGATATGAAAGAAATTGCAGATATTATTGCTACAGTACTTCAAAACCCAGAAGATACAGCAAAACATCAAGATGCTGCAAAACGCGTAGCTGCATTATGTGAAAAATATCCTTTATATCCTAACTTATAATTTATAGGTATTGGTATAGTAAGAATCAAAAAGGGTGAGTAAGAGTTTTTCTTACTCACCCTTTTTATGTTGTAGTGGTCATATTTATATGGCAGGATTTGTAAATATGTGATAGAGTATGTATGAATAGTAAAAGGCCGAAATAATGATTTCGGATTCGGATTGTTTTTATAGGGGGCATAATCATGAACGTTAATGTTATGACACATCCATTGATTCATCATAAGGTTACATTGATGCGTGATGTACAAACAGGTTCAAAAGATTTCCGCGAATTATTAGATGAAATTACATTGTTGATGGGCTATGAAATTACACGTAATTTGCCATTAGAAGATGTTGAAGTGCAAACACCATTAACTAAGATGACAGGTAAACGCATTGCCGGTAAGAAATTAGGTATTATTCCAATTTTGCGTGCTGGTCTTGGCATGGTAAATGGCATGCTTAGCTTGATTCCAACAGCTAAGGTTGGTCATGTCGGTTTATATCGTGATCCAGAAACATTAAAACCAGTAGAATATTATTGCAAATTACCTAGTGACGTAGGCGAACGCGATTTCATCGTTACAGATCCAATGCTTGCTACTGGTGGTAGTGCATCTGCAGCGATTACGTTATTGAAAGAGAAAGGTGCAAAGAGCATTAAATTGATGTGCCTTGTAGCAGCTCCTGAAGGTGTAGAAGTTGTTAATAAGGAACATCCTGATGTACCTATTTATGTAGCCGCTCTTGATGAAACATTGAATGAACATGGCTATATCTTGCCTGGTTTAGGTGATGCAGGGGACCGTATTTTCGGTACAAAATAATCACGACATATATCTATAAATACGATGTAAAAGACGCCCGAAAGGGCGTTTTTTACTTGAATAAAGTTGTAATAAGGTATAAAATAAATATGTAGAAGTATTTTTTTATTCTAGGTGGGACTAATTTTGTTTGTCTGGGACGAATATCGTTATCCTTATCAAAGGGTAAAGGAGGAACCCTATGAATGAGTTGTTAATGGTATGCGAGCGTATAGCACCGGAATTAATGACCGTCTTAAAGGATCGCTACAAATTATTGAGTCATCTAGCCTATGAAGAACCTCTCGGCCGTAGGAGTTTAGCACTAGCTACGGATATATCAGAACGTGCAGTACGATCTCATGTTGATGCATTACGTGGTAACGGATTAGTTGAAATCTCTAAACCTGGTATCTATCTAAGTGCTGAAGGACGAGAACTAGTTCCCAAATTAAGGAGTATTCTTTATGAATATGAGCGTGTTGGCGAATTAGAGCAACGGTTGAAAGCGGCATTACATATTGATGATGTTATTATCACACCAAGTGAAGGATCATTAATGTTAAAACGCTTAGGTTTTACTGCTGCGAAAGTGGTTCAACGTATGGTAACCGATGAGTCTGTTATAGCCGTTAGTGGCGGTAGTACCATGGCGGCAATGGCTGATGAAATGCCTAGTAGTGTGTTGCATCCCGTGGTTGTACCAGCCCGTGGTGGTGTTGGTGAAGTCGTCGAATATCAAGCGAATGTAATCGCCTCTGTATTAGCAGAACGTTGGCATGGCTCGTATAAGATGCTTCATTTACCAGATGGGCTATCTAAAGATTCCCTAGATATGCTTGTAACATTAGAACCACAAATCAAGGAGATTAGCGAATTAATCCATAGAACTGATATATTGGTTTTTGGTATTGGTCAAGCACTCCATATGGCCGATGTACGACATATACCGGAGGATGTGCGCCGTCAACTCGTTGATGGCGATGCCGTAGGTGAAGCATTAGGTCAGTATTGCTCTATGGATGGTTCTATCGTCTATGCGACGAACAACATAGGGCTTTCATTAAGGGATATAGTAAATATACCGCATGTCGTAGCTGTAGCAGGTGGCTTTGATAAAGCTGGTGCTATTATCAGCGTTATGAGGTCTTGTAAAAAGGGAATCCTCATAATAGATGACCAAGCAGCAGAAGGTATGCGTCAATTACTAAATATTCCTGCGTTATAATTTAGTTTATTATTTTTAGTATTATATAGTTCTTTTGAGGAGGACAAAACAATGGCAGTTAAAGTTGGTATTAATGGTTTCGGTCGTATTGGTAAATGTGTAGTACGTGCGGCAATTAATAATCCAGATGTTGAAGTAGTAGCTATTAATGCGACTGGTGATAATGAGGGTACTGCATTATTGTTAAAATACGATTCCGTACATGGCACAATCCCTAATGAAGTAACATTTGACGATGAAAATATTTATGTAGATGGCAAAAAAATCCGCGTATTCCATGACCGTGATGCTTCTAAATTGCCTTGGTCTGAAGAAGGCGTAGAAATCGTTATGGAATGTACTGGTAAATACCGCGATGCAGAGGAAGCAAAGGTTCATTTGAATCAACCTACTGTTAAGAAAGTATTGATTTCTGCACCTGGTAAAAATGAAGACTTAACAATGGTTATGGGCGTTAACCAAGATATGTACGATCCTGCAAAACATCACATTATCTCTAATGCATCTTGTACAACTAACTGCTTGGCTCCATTTGCTAAAGTATTATGTGATGAATTTGGTATCAAACGTGGTATGATGACTACAATTCATTCTTATACAAATGACCAAAAAATTCTTGATGCACGTCATAAAGACCCACGCCGTGCTCGTGCAGCAGCTATGTCTATCATTCCTACAACAACTGGTGCAGCAAAGGCTGTTGCTAAAGTATTGCCTCAATTAAAAGGTAAATTAGATGGTTTTGCATTGCGCGTTCCTACACCAGATGTATCCGCTACAGATCTTGTTTGCGAACTTGAAAAACCTGCTACAAAAGAAGAAATCAACGAAGCATTCCGCAAAGCAGCAGCTGGTGAATTAAAAGGTATTCTTGGTGTATCCGATGTGCCATTGGTATCCTGTGACTTTAGTTCTGATCCTCGTAGTTCCATTGTTGATGCTGATTTAACAATGGTTATGGATGGTAACATGGTGAAAGTTGTTTCTTGGTACGATAACGAATGGGGCTATTCTGAACGCCTTATCGATATGGCAGCTTTCGTAGCTAGTAAAGGTCTATAATGGGAGGAAATTCTAGGATGAAATTAACCATTTTAGATATGAATGTAGATAATAAACGCGTTTTTGTACGTGTAGATTTCAATGTGCCTATGAAGGATGGTGTCATCACTGATGACACTCGCATTCGTGGTGCACTAGAAACAATTAAATATTTAATCGACCACAATGCTAAGGTAATTCTTGCATCTCACTTTGGTCGTCCAAAGGGTGAACGTAAATCGGATATGACATTGGCTCCTTGTGCTAAACGTTTATCTGAGCTTATCAACAAACCAGTTGCATTTGTCGATGATTGTGTTGGTCCTAAGGTTGAGGCAGCTGTTGAGGCATTGCAACCTGGCGATGTATTGATGCTTGAAAACTTGCGTTACCATAACGAAGAAACTAAAAATGATCCTGAGTTTGCTAAACAATTAGCCTCTCTTGCTGATGTAGCTATCAATGATGCATTTGGTGTATCTCATCGTAATGCAGCATCTGTAGTTGGCATTGCTGATTACATCCCTATGGGTGCAGGTTTATTACTTAAAAAAGAAATTGATGCACTAAGTGCAGCTGTAGTACATCCAAAAACACCTATGGCTGCCATTATCGGTGGTGCTAAGGTAACAGATAAGATTTCTGTTATTTCCAATCTATTACCTAAGGTAGATGTTATGATTATCGGCGGCGGTATGGCGAATGCTTTCATTAAGGCTCAAGGCTGTAACATCGGTAGTTCCTTATATGAAGATGGTCAAGATGCTATCGCTACAGATTTAGTTATGGAAGCACGCGTTGCAGGTGCTAGATTATTGACACCTATCGATGCTGTAGTAGCAGATGCTTTCAGCAATGATGCAAACACAAAAATCGTGGATGTCGATAACATCGAAGATGGCTGGATGATTTTGGATATCGGTCCTAAAACACGTGACCTATATACAGAAGCATTAGCTAATATGAAAACTATCATTTGGAATGGCCCAATGGGCGTATTTGAAATGGATAATTTTGCAGCTGGTACGAATGCAGTAGCTAAAGCTGTTGCAGAATCTGATGCTATGACTATCGTTGGTGGTGGTGATTCTGTAGCTGCTATTGAAAAAAGCGGCTTAGCAGATAAAATTAGCCATATTTCGACTGGTGGCGGTGCATCCCTTGAATTATTGGAAGGTAAGGTTTTGCCAGGTATTGCTGCTTTAACAGAGGCCTAATATGAGAAAACAAATTATTGCAGGAAACTGGAAGATGAACGGAACCATTGCATCTGGTTCTATCTTGATTGAAGCATTTACTAGTTTTCTAGGTGATAAAAACTTGGACTGTGAAGTAGTAGTTTGTCCACCCTTTACTGCGCTTGAGAGAGCTGTGTCCTTAACACGAGATACACAGGTTGGCGTAGGGGCTCAAAATATGGATTATCATGATGCTGGTGCATTTACTGGCGAAGTTTCTCCGTTGATGTTAACGGAACTCGGTGTGTCCTATGTCATTATTGGCCATTCCGAACGCCGTGAGTACTATGGTGAAACAGATGCTATGGTTAATGAAAAGATTAAGAGTGCATTTCATCATAATTTGCAACCTATTGTCTGTGTTGGTGAAAGCCTTACTCAGAGAGAGGCAAATGAAACGATTTCTTTCATTCACGGACAATTACAATGTGCATTACAAGATATTCCAGCGGATCAAGTGGAACAATTGATTATCGCTTATGAACCAATTTGGGCTATAGGTACGGGCAAGACTGCGACTGCTGGTCAAGCAGAGGAAGTATGTAAATCTATACGTGATTATATAGCGGAACTATATACCTCTGCTGTAGCTGAATCAGTTCGAATTCAATATGGTGGTAGTGTAAAGGCTAATAATGCGCGTGAAATTTTAAGTGAGCCTAATATTGATGGGGCCCTCGTTGGAGGCGCTTCGTTAATCGTGGATGAATTTAATGAAATCATCATGGCGGCTCAAGACGTAAGTAAATAACATACTAGAGGTATAAATATGGCAAAATTACAGGCACCCGTAATGCTAGTCATCCTAGATGGCTTTGGTATGGGGGACCAAACAGATACGACGAATGCCGTAGTACAAGCAAAACCAAGTTATTTTAATTATTTGTGGGATACGTATCCTCATACAACATTACAAGCTTCAGGTCTTGCAGTCGGTTTGCCAGAAGGGCAAATGGGTAATTCAGAAGTTGGACATCTCAACCTTGGTTCCGGCCGTATTGTATATCAAGACTTAACGCGTATTACGAAGGATGTAGAGAGTGGCGAGTTTTTTCAAAAGCCTGTAATACAAGAGTTATACAAGCATGCTAAGCATGGTAAATTACAAATTATTGGCCTTGTATCTGATGGCAATGTACATTGTTCTTTAGAGCATATTAAGGCCGTAATTGCTGGTGCTAAACATGAAGGCATTAAAGAGGTATATGTGCATGCGCTTCTCGATGGACGCGATGTGCCACCACAATCAGCATTAACCTATCTTAAGGACTTAGAATCCTTTATGTCCGATATAAACTGTGGGAAAATTGCTACTGTAAGTGGCCGTTACTATGGGATGGATCGCGATAACCGGTGGGACCGTGAGGAATTAGCCTATAATGCTATTGTCAATGGTGTTGGTAATAAGGCTAATTCTGCGTGTGACGCCGTTACACAATCCTATAATGATGGTGTGAATGATGAATTTGTAGTGCCTACAGTTATCGATCCAAACGGGATGATTTCTGATGGAGATGCCGTTATATTCTGTAACTTTAGACCTGATAGAGCTCGTGAATTGACGAAGGCTTTAACTGTACCTGATTTTGAAGGTTTTAAACGAGAACCTATATCTATCTTTATGGCGACAATGACCAAGTATGAAGATGGATTGCCTGTTCATATCGTCTATGAAAAGGATACGTTGCATCATACATTAGGTGAGATCCTTGCTGATGGAGGCTATCGTCAATTACGCATAGCTGAAACAGAGAAATACGCTCATGTAACATATTTCTTTAATGGTGGTAATGAGGTTCCTTTTGAAGGTGAAGACCGTATTCTTGTGCCATCTCCAGCAGTGGCAACCTACGATTTACAACCTGAAATGAGTGCTCCTGAGGTAACCGATAAGGTAGTTGGTGCTATTCATAGTGGTGAATACGATATGATTATCCTAAATTATGCAAACCCAGATATGGTAGGGCATACAGGAGACTTTAAAGCTGCAGTGAAAGCAATTCAAACTGTGGATGCAGGATTAGAACGTATTGCTAAGGCTATATTAGAGGTTGGAGGTCAGCTTTTAGTCACTGCCGATCATGGCAATGCAGAGCAAATGGTCAATCATGAGACTGGAAAACCTCATACAGCCCATACAACGAATGTTGTGCCATTGATTTTAGTGGGAGCTCAGGATATACATAAGCAACTTAAATCAGGTAAATTATGTGATATTGCACCGACTATGTTGGCGTTGGCTCATATTGATAAGCCAAGTGATATGACTGGTGAAAGTTTGTTATTAGATTAAATTAGTATATAAATAAGAGGTAGTATTATGGCAGTAATTGAACAAGTCGTAGCTCGTGAAATTTTGGATTCTCGTGGTAATCCTACAGTAGAAGTAGAAGTATGTTTGGAAGATGGTACAATTGCAACAGCTGCAGTTCCTTCTGGTGCATCTACGGGGATGTTTGAAGCAGTAGAACTTCGCGATGGCGATAAAAAACGCTATGGTGGCAAAGGTGTTTTACAAGCTGTAGACAATGTAAACGCTAAAATTGGTCCTGCTATTATCGGCTATGATGCGACTGAACAAGTGGCAATTGATAATTTGATGCTTAAACTTGATGGCACAGATAACAAAGCTAACTTAGGTGCTAATGCAATTTTAGGTGTATCTATGGCTGTAGCACGAGCTGCTGCTGAATCCTTAGATTTGCCTTTGTTCTTATATCTAGGTGGTTTTAATGCTAAAGAACTTCCTGTTCCAATGATGAACATTCTTAATGGTGGTGCTCATGCTGATAATAACGTAGACCTTCAAGAGTTTATGATTATGCCAGTAGGTGCAAAAACATTTAGTGATGCATTGCGTAGCTGTGCAGAAGTATATCACACATTGAAATCCGTGCTTCACGATAAAGGTCTTAGCACTGCTGTAGGTGATGAAGGTGGTTTTGCACCAAACTTGGCATCCAATGAAGAAGCGTTAGAAGTAATCTGCGAAGCTATTAAACGTGCAGGTTATGAACTTGGTACAGATTTCAAATTAGCTCTCGATGTGGCTTCCAGTGAAATCTATAAAGATGGTAAATATCATCTAGAAGGCGAAGGTAAAGTATTGAGCGCTAGCGAAATGGTTGACTTCTACGAATACTTAGTTGATAAATATCCTATCGTATCCATTGAAGATGGTCTTGCAGAAGAAGATTGGGATGGCTGGAAAGTATTAACAGAACGTCTTGGTAAACGTGTTCAACTCGTAGGTGATGATTTATTCGTTACTAATACAAAACGCCTTGAAAAAGGTATCGACCTTGGCGTAGCTAATTCTATTCTTGTAAAAGTAAATCAAATTGGCACATTAACTGAAGCCTTTGATGCTATGGAAACTGCAAAACGCGCTGGCTATACATGCGTAGTATCTCACCGTTCCGGCGAAACAGAAGATACATTTATTGCAGATATTGCAGTAGCTGTTAATGCGGGCCAAATTAAAACAGGTGCGCCTGCACGTTCTGAACGTGTTGCTAAATATAATCAATTGCTTCGCATCGAAGAAATGTTATACGAAACAGCACAATATAAAGGCGATGCAGTATTCTATAATTTGAAAAAATAGAACAATACATTTTATTTTAGAATAACATACTAGATAAGAGACTCTTTTGAGTAGTAAAAACTCAAGAGAGTCTCTTTTTTTTGTTGTTTTTTTGCGTACATGTACACGCATTGTGGATTTTTTAGAAATAAAGAGGAGTTTTTCTTATTATAAAGAATTACATAGTGCAATGAGCAGAGGTGATGTATAAACACACCGCAAGGTATGAAGGAGGGGGTGGCATTGTATGTAGATGTTGCATTAGATTCAATCATTACGTATGCCATTACGGTTGGTGCTAGTGATATACATTTTGATCCTATTCCAGATGGCGTACAAGTGCGATTGAGAATTGATGGACTGTTAACGGATTATATGTTTATCGATGCTACTGATGCGGATATGATTGTGAACCGCATCAAGGTATTCAGTGGCATGGATATTAGCGAAAAGAGATTGCCTCAAGATGGACGGTGGGAATGGACCGCTAAATCCTATGCTGTAACCATGCGTGTATCTAGTTTGCCTAGTCTATATGGTGAGGCCATCGTGTGTCGTCTAATGGGAAATGAAGGCGTGCACAAAAATTTATTAGAACTGGGGATGTCAGCCAATCTACAAGAGAAGATTATGGCATTACTAAAACGTCCTTATGGGCTCATTACCATTTGTGGACCTACGGGAAGTGGTAAAACGGCTACCTTATATGCCATGTTACGCATGTTGAATTTAAAAGAAACAAAACTTATATGTTTAGAGGATCCTGTAGAGGCGACAATTGATGGAGCCATTCAAATTGGTATTAATGAAAAGATTGGATTTACCTTTTCAAAAGGATTACGTACGGTGTTACGGCAAGATCCTGATTCTATTATGATTGGTGAAATACGAGACCATGAGACGGCACAGCTAGCTGTAAAAGCCGCTTTAACCGGACATCGCGTAATTACCACGGTTCATACGAATACCGCACTAGGTGTTATTGGACGCCTTATTGATATGGGGGTTGAACCATATTTATTACATGCTACGTTAATTGGATCACTATCTCAACGTCTTGTAAGACGTATTAATAGCACTACAAATTCTTATCAAGGACGATTAGGTTTGTTTGAATATGTAGAGATACCATCTAGTGATATTGATTGGAATCATGTTGATACATATCTATATGTTTCACTGCAAGATTCGGCGCAGACTGCTATTAATTCGGGAATTACAACAGTAGAGGAGGTACATCGTGCAGGCATCTTATTGTGATTGTGTAGTGACAACCGACTCGAAGATAACCATAGAAGATGTAATTTCTTTATCGTTAGAGCATAGTGCTACTGATATACATTTAGAGGTGGGAACACCGATTTATATTCGAGCTGCTAATGGGTTGGAATCTATTTCAAGTATTTGTAGTGTGGATATGATTAAAGATGTATTACAACGATGTGGCGTTACACATGATGAATGGCACTCTGTCGATAATGCTTTCACCAGCAATGGCATTCGAATTCGGGCTCATATTTATAGGGCTAATCATAGAATTTGTGGAACATTGAGACTACTCTGTCATGCTAATTTATCGCTAGATACATCTAAAGATAGTGATGTATTAAAACAAATTTGTGAATATCATGATGGGTTAGTCCTTGTTACAGGCCCTACAGGTAGTGGCAAATCATATACCTTAGCTTGTTGCATAGAATATATAAATAAAACTATGAATAAACACATAATAACGTTAGAAGATCCTGTGGAATATGAGTTCATACCCTTACAGTCAATCATTCATCAGCGCCAACTCGGAATTGATGTGGATTCGATGGCGCATGGGATACGTGATGCCTTGCGTGAGGATCCAGATGTCATTATGGTAGGAGAGTTGAGAGACCGAGATACGTTAGAGGCCGCATTACATGCTGCGGAAACAGGTCATCTTGTGCTGGCAACCATGCATACACAACGAGCAGTTATGGCCGTGCAACGCATGATATCTTTATTTCCTGGTGAACAACAAGATGAAGTGCGCAGCCAAGTATCACAAGTATTGCGTGCGGTCATATGTCAACGTTTGTTGCGATGGGAAACCTCGTTTATAACAATACGGGATATTCTGTTAAATACGAATGCAGTGGCAAATCTAATTAGAAATCGAAAGGAACCTCAAATTGTTTCGATTCAAGAAACGCAGGCCCCCATGAAGACATTAGAAATGGCAGTGCGTGATGTAAAAACGCAATATGGCTCAGTTCGCCAATTACATGCTCTATTGGAACAACAATTATCATAGAGGGATTACATGAATGCTTATGAATATACAGCGATAACAACAGACAAGAAAAGAATACAAGGCTTATTATGGGCCGATTCTGAGGATGAGGTTAGCACTAAACTCAAGTTAGAAGGATATGTCATTTGTAGTATCGCAAGATCCTCTAGTAAATCGGTACGTTGGAATCATAAACAAGTGAGCACCACAGCATATCAACTGGGATTACTGCTACAATCTGGTATTTCCCTTAGGCGTTCGTTAGAACTTTTAATGGATGGCTCGAAAACGATGTTATATCGCTCTTTATACGAGGGTATACAACGAGGTCAACCTTTATCAGAGGCTCTTCGAGAAAAGGGCTTTCCTCCTATAGCATTGGCATTACTTGAAAGCGGTGAAATGTCAGGGAATGTTGGAGAAGCTTTACAGTATATAGCTTCTTATTATGAACGAGAACGAAAATACCAACAAAAGATAGTAAGTGCTATTTCATATCCCTTATTCTTACTGGTGCTTATGAATGTATTTTTCTTGGTTACTATATTATTTATTATTCCATCGTTCACCCGCGTATTTGCTACTATGCATATAGAATTACCATGGATGACAAAAGGTTTATTTGTATTAGGAACTTCCCTTCGAGAACATCCATTACTGTATGTTAGTGGGCATGTGGTTTTTATTGGAATACTCATATATGCTTTTAAACAATCTGCAATTCGATATAGATTTGATAGATGGTTATGGCAGTTGGCTCAACATAATACATTTTTAACATCTCTATATTATACGAATATTTTACATATTTGGTCATTATTGCTAGATTCGGGAATTTCAATTATCAATACTATAGATATTACAAAGCATATATGGCGAAATTCGTATGGTGAATCCTGTAGTAATCAAGTTTATAACATGCTTTGTAAAGGACATTCTTTTGGTGAAAGTTTAAAATCATCGTCTGTAGGGAACCCATTTATATGGCAAATGGTCGCTGTTGGAGAAGAAAGTGGTGAATTGGTAGCCATGTTGAATCATTGTAGTCACTATTATGAATCGTTGTTAACACAATATATAGCAAGAATGGAGCACCTTATGGAACCTATACTCCTCACCATTATGGGCGTTGGCATTGCAATCCTCGTTATATCCGTCATGTATCCATTATTTACATCAATATCATCTCTAGGTGGTCAATGAAAGGAGACTTTTTAAAATGCTTATGTATTGTAGAGAACTATTAATCCAATTAGAACGATCGTTTCTTAGATATATTAGTTTGCGTCGTATGCAACGAACTAAACAAGGTGGATTTACACTGGTAGAACTTATGGTGGTAGTAGCTGTTATTGCTATTTTGGCAGCTATTGCAATGCCTCAATTTATGTCCGCTGCCGATAAGGCAAAGAATGCTAAACAAGTGGCAGATATGCAAATCATACGTAATGCGACACAACTCTACATGATTGATAAAAGTTTAGATACGCCACCAACGGTAGAAAAATTATATCAAGAAGGTTACTTAACGGAGCATGTTAAAACTACAAAAGGTAAGGAATATGTTATTACCTATGAACAAGTTGCTGGTAATGCCGGTAAGTCTGTAGTCGTTACAGCTCCTGAAACATAAAGGATTTTGCAATGAAAGGGAGAAAGGAATATATCTGTTTAGTTATATGGATAATGTCAATTGTAATTCCATTAATGTATAGGCATTACACACTATTTGAAATTATATGTTATAGCTTCTTTTCACTATTTCTCGTAATAGGTGCTACCATTGATAAGCTATATTTCATATTACCCGATGAGGGTGCTATCGCTCTTACGATTATAGGTATCCTTTATAGCATCGTTGAACAGCATGCAGTTTTCGACACCTGTATACATGTTTTGATCGTTGCTAGTATCAGTATTGCATTACGTATATTGAGTCGAGGTGGTCTTGGTTGGGGCGATATTAAATGGATGAGTGCTATATCCATATGGCTAACAAATATACAAATTATTGTTATGATTTACGTTTCTTGTTTTGCTAGTACCCTCTATCTCGCCAGCTTATATAGTATTCGTAATACAGGTAGACGGTATATTCCTTTTGGCCCTTTCTTATGCATTGGTGCATGGAGTGCTTTGCATTTTGCTAATGTATGGGAGGCGATATATTGGTCGGTGGTAAAACACATTATTGTAATGGCTCTATATTAGTAGAGTGGCTTGTGGCGATTACCATTCTACTATCCTTGATTGGTATAGGCCTAAGTAGTATCGTTACCATACCATCACGTCATGAGTTGAATAGAAGTACTGAAGAAGTCGTATTAGCTATTAAGAAGGTTCAACTATGGGCTATGCTAGGACACCGGGATGATCGGATGGCACAAGGTGAATTTATTTTAAAGAAACATTCTTATTCAATTCAAGAAGGGCTTATGCAGCATCATGTAGAGATAGAATTACCTGAACATATAGAAAGTGCTCATACGATGAAGCGCGTTTATTTTTCTGCTTATGGATTGCCTTATGATGGGACCGAATTTATTTTACAAGACAGGCAAACAGGTGCGACAAATCGCATATGGATTTCTGTACAAACGGGGCGTATTCGGTGGGAATCATTGTGATTATGACATGTGTACAAATAAGAACGTATCCAAACTACAAACATAGATTACGAACAGAACAATCTGGATTTTTATATGGTGATGCACTTATGGCAGTAACCTTAGTATTACTCATATTGCCAATCATACTTTATGTCTTGAGTAGTACCTTATCGATAGTAAAGACTACGTATACTCATGACTATATATTGCAGGATTCATTATCTTATATAGAAGCAGGGAAAGCGGTATATGATTCTGGTGGTATACCAACAACAGGAACTATCTCATCATCGAATGGACATAATTTATCCAATATAACATTTAAACAAAGTGTTACAGAAGAAGTGGTAAATGGTGTATCTATACTACGATTTATCGTACAAGCTGTTGATAATGGAGTTACTGTTTATGAGATATCTACGTTTCTTGGACCGAGTCATCATTGAAAATCATAGGACAAAATCATTCAATGGATTTATATTACCATCTCTACTTATTAGCATTTTGATTAGTTCCTTCGTGATTCTCGTAATCATGACAATATGTATGACGTGTTATATATGGACCGAACGAATTGATGATAGCTTGGCCATGTTAGAGGATGGCCGTTATACAAGACGCGCTATCGTATCTCATATTATTTGGAATCATTCTATGGTATCCATCAATAATCAGGGAGACCTGTTATCTATCAATGATACAAGCCGTACCGCGTTTACCGTTACTAGAAGGGCCTTATATAGAAAATTAAGTGATGGTAGCTTACAACCCTTGAGTGGAAGCCGCATCATAGGTACTGATGATAAGCGTAAACTGGATGCTACCAAACCGTTTTCTATGAATCCTAATAGATTGGTTACTTTTAAATGGTCTATAAATAACCGGTTTAATAGTCAAACAGAGTATGCAAAAGGGTATGGAGGCATAGCACAGTATGAGGTGGCAACGGCGGTATCAACACATTCAGATTGGTTTAAAAAAACGAAGCATCTCTGACTATTCTTCTGGCATGGTTAGCTATGTAGCCATATATATTATGCTCATTTTATTAGTACTTATTTTAGGAATGAATAGGCTTGCGACCCTGTCACTAAGTAATACAACGGATGAAATGAGACTTATTGCATCTCATTATGCAGCAGAGCGTGGTGCACGATGGTTCGTTACGTATTGCAATAACGATGGCCGATGGGATTATAGCGAGGCTATTGATGTGGAAAAAAGCGATACTATCCATATATATATTAAGGCGGATCCAAAGGTTACTAATCCTAAACATGTGATGAGCTGTGCTGTATTAGATGGTGTATCAAGTCGTGTTCATATATATGTAAAAGAAAAAGAAAATCATACATTAGAGGTTATTAGTGTAAAACCATATTAAGGAGGACATCACTATGAAAGAGAAAAAACAGATACATACAGGGCTTTGTATTAGAGATGATAGAATTGTTGCCACTACAGCACATATTGAAAATAAAACAATGATTATTACTGATGCAATGGAGATGAAACGGTCTAGTACAATTGATGAAGATATAGCTGAATTTATTAATACATATGATCTAGAAGAGGGAGAATATAGTATTGTTGCTTGTATACCTACAGAAATGACGATGGCTAGTTTTGATCCTCATGATTTTGATGTAAAGGAATTTATAAAGTGGAATATAGAAGATACATTTAATTTTGGCGAACATGAATTTGAACTTGATGCTTGTCGTAGAGAGTATCCACGACATAATTATTATTTGTTTTTAGCCGCCGTAGACCGGCATGAACTTGAATTACTACGCCAAGGTATACGCGATACATGTGCACCTGTCGATACTATTGATTGTTGGCCATTACCAGTTACGTATGGATTGATGCATAGAACAGGAACGGTTACGGGTATCGTAGAACCAGCCGGTATGCATTTATGGGCTTGGTGGAAGGATACTTGTGTGAAGGAATGTATTGTAAAGATAAATGGTGCAGATATTAGTACCGCATTGATTGAAATGGAAGAAATGTTGCAGCGATTTGGCGTAGAAGAAATTCAAGGTATACATTTTTATAATACTGATGATTTAAATGAAGAGCAGCGTATCGATATAAGCGCATTACAAGAGGTATACGGAAATACCGAATATATACCTATGATGTTTCTTGGACGAGGTCGCACGCGTTGCACATTAGGTGAATTGGATTGGGATATGGCGATTGGAATGGCTACGCGGGGGTTACGGTGGATTGGACAAGGATGGTAATGAAAGATTAATAAATTTTATGCCCCGTTCATTACGATGGTATATTTGGCTATGTAAATATAAGTTGTATATATACGCTACTGCAGGAGTGATTATATTACTCAGTGCTTTTTGTCTTGGTATGGGGGTCTATTCTTATAAAACTTATACTGAACAGGTAGCGAAGTACGAACAAATACAGATGGATGAACAATCCAAGCATATACGAGATCAATATCATGCTATGGAAGATACCATGTCTCGGTTATTACAACATGGCGCACAATTAGACAATCAATATTGTCTTGTTACATTATTGGATGGAGCTATGTCAACAAGAGGAACCATTACGTTACGACATATAGAATTTTCTGATGGAGGGTTTACTGTTGATGGTGATGCAACAAATGATGAAGCTTATCATTCGTATGTTCAATATATTCAAGCTCATATGAAACAGGTGATTTGTGATGGAAAACAACAAGTGGAAAAAGCAGATGGACCTTGTTCATTCCATTTGGATGGACATACAAAACAGCATGACACCAAACCTAAGGAGGATATTCCTAGCGTGTAGTATAAGTATTATGATTGCTTTTTCTTCATTATGGATATATAGATACTATACAGAGCAATGCGAAGCGGTGGTAGAGAACATTGAATATTACCAATTAGAAACAACAGTAAAAGAGCAATTTTTATCTTCTCATACATATGAGTTGATTTCATCCTTATTGCTGCATGAATATTGGGTAGATGATATATATCAAAGTATAAATAGAGAACCTTTAATTATAACGAGTAGTTCTCATCATGATGATGCATTAGATCTTACTCTAGTTGGAACCAGTCAATCCTTTTTATCTTGGTATAATATGGTGCAACAGAAGATAAAGTATTGTCATATACAGATTATGTCTATTGATACAAAAGGAAATAGTATATTTTTTACATGCAAGGTTACGCCATTAGTGATGTAAAGAAAATGAACATACAATAATGAGTAATAATTCTCATTATTGTATGTTCATTTTTGTTTTTATGCCAATTTTATAGTAAAATAAATTTTAACGTAAGAATAAGGGGCAATAGTAACATGATAGTAAAACGAAATATTATTCTCATTGGGTCCATGGGAAGTGGAAAAAGCCATTTTGGACGTAATCTGGCAGATTTAAAAGGATGGCAATTCGTGGATACCGATCGAGTATTGGAAGGTCGTTTTGGGTTGCCCATTGCAGAAATTTATAAAAAGATTGGCGAAAAAGCATTTCGTCGTGCTGAATTAGAGGTTCTAAAAAAAGTTTCCCTATATCACGAGGCGGTTATTAGTGTAGGTGGAAATTTTCCTATAGAGCATAGAACGCTTAGATCGCTTAAGAAATTTTCTTTTATTATAGGTATACGAGCGGCACAATACCGAATTGTAAGCCGCGTCAATCGTCGTGTGGGCAAACGACCAACGATGGATTATACCAATGTTTCTGCCTTTGTTCATAATATGATTCAGGCATGGAAGCCAGTATATAAACAGTGTGATTATGTATTGGATACGACTAATGGACGTACCTATGATTTTATGAAAGCAATTGAGCGTCAATTGGATACTATAGGTGTTCAATTTAAGGCGCGAAGACAACCCAAAACAACTGAAATTGTGTCTAAAGACATACAAGCTGAACCAAAGCAGCAGAAGGGAAATAGACATGAAAAAAATAGCATTACTAACAAGCGGCGGAGACGCACCAGGAATGAACGCAGCCATTCGCGCCACCACAAGAAAAGCAATCCATGAGGGCTTTAGCGTATATGGTATAGAACGAGGATTTGAGGGCATTATTAATAGTGAAATAAGACCCTTACACGCTCGTGATGTGGGCGGTATTATTACCACTGGCGGTACGATTCTTAGAACGGCTCGCTATCCAGAGTTTAAAAATTTAGATGTGCAGCAACGAGCCTATCGAATATTACAAGATTTTGGTATCGATCATTTAATCGTTATTGGCGGTGATGGATCACAAGCTGGTGCAGAGGCTCTGATGCGGCTCGGTCAATCTACGATAACCATTCCTTGTACCATAGATAACGATATGAATGGTACTCAATATACGATTGGTTTTGACACCGCACTTAATACTGTAGTTGATGCGGTAGGACGTATTCGCGATACATCAAACTCTCATGAACGAGTGGCTATAATCGAAGTTATGGGGCGTCATGCGGGACACATTGCATTACAAGCTGGGTTGGCGAGTGGTGCAGAGCTTGTATTAGTACCTGAATACCCAATGCCATTAGATGAGGTATGTGAACATATTAATAAAACCCATCAATTAGGTAAGGAATACAGTATTATACTCGTCGCTGAAGGGGCCTACTCTAGTGGTGAGGTTAAAGAGTATATTAAACAACATACATACTTCGATCCAAGTTTAACAGTTCTTGGATATTTACAACGCGGCGGGGCACCATCTGCATTAGATGCCATTTTAGCTGCTCGTATGAGTGAGTTGGCAGTGGATTGCTTAGTACGAGGAGAGCATAATTGTATTACTGGGTATGTTGATGGTCAGATTCGAGCTATACCCTATGAAATGGCTAAAACAATGAAGTTTGGCATTGATAAAAGTCAGTATGAATTAATCTCTATATTGAGTCATTAATGTGGAATTGTAAAATTATATTGTATAAACGATAATTTTTTAGTACAATGTAATCCATGAAAATGGAATGACTCATTTATTAAGGAGTATATATGAAAGAATTATTTCAGAAGCACCGTAAACGTATTATTGGTGGTGTTATTGCTATCTGTTTATTAGGTGGTGGTGGCTATTATTATGTTCATACAAATGATAGTGCACAGACCCAGCAGAAATATACCACAGGTAGGGTTGAAAAGGGCGATGTAAAAACGAGCATCAGTGCTACAGGTACTATTAATCCTGTTAATTATGTGGACGTATCTACTAATGTAGCGGGTAAACTTGAAAAGGTATTGGTCAAGGAAAATGATCATGTTACGCAAGGTCAAATTATCGCCTATATTGATACACGACAATTACAAGCTCAGGTCGATAATGCAAAGGCTGCTCTTGATAAAGCACGCTTAGATATGAATCGTTATAAAGCGCTAATCGATCAAAATGCCGTAGCAGCGCAAACTTATGATGATGCTGTGACCGCATATGAACAAGCTCAATCTACATATGATAGAGTATCTGCTGACTTAAGTGATGCTACTATTACTGCACCTATGTCTGGTACCGTAGTAGGGACACCTCTTAAGGCGGGACAAACGATTAGTACTGGTATTTCGACACAAATGATCATTGCGACCATTGCAGATTTGTCTGATTTAGAAATTTATTTGACAGTTGATGAAACTGATATTGGCAATGTAAAAAATGGCTCTAAGGTAGAATTTACTGTTGACTCTAAGCCAGGTCAAACTTTCACAGGCTATGTATCTGAAATTGCAAAAGGGACTAAAGGGAATATGGGTGTTACAAGTAATAGCGTAGTGTACTATACTGTGAAAGTATCGATTCCAGCTGATATTTCCTCGAATTTCTTGCCATCTATGACCGCACGTGCCACAATCTTTGGCGATGATATTAAGAATACCCTTGTTGTACCATTAACAGCGGTACGTACTGATAAACAAGGTGAATATGTATATGTCATCAAAGATGGTCAACCTGTTAGAACTGCTGTATCTACAGGTGTAACGGGTGATACAAATGTTCAAATCTTAAGCGGCGTTTCCGAAGGTGATGAAATTATTGTTAGTGGTGATGTAACGAGCCCTAAGAATAACTCTCGTGGACCATTTTAAGCGTAGGTGAACTATGAATCAGTCAGTTATTGATATTCAAGGTATAACAAAGACCTATGTAAATGGTAAGTTAACGGTTCCCGTTTTACATGGTATAGATTTACAGGTACAAAAAGGTGATTTCGTGTCTATCATGGGGCCTTCTGGTTCTGGTAAGTCTACCTTTATGAACATTTTAGGTTGCTTAGATAGACCTACATCGGGATCCTATCGCTTGAATGGTAATGAAGTAGCTAATCTCAGTGATGATGAGTTAGCGTACGTACGTAACAAAGAAATTGGCTTTGTGTTTCAAAGCTTCAATCTATTAACGAAATTAACGGCTATTGAAAATGTGGCGTTGCCCATGGTGTATGCAGGCATCGATAAAAAAACACGTACTGCTCGTGCAGAGGCTTTGCTTACATCTGTAGGCTTGGGTGACCGTATGGATCATTTACCAGCAGAACTATCTGGTGGTCAACGTCAACGTGTGGCGATTGCTCGTGCATTGGCGAATGACCCTGCTATCATCATGGCCGATGAACCGACAGGGAATTTGGATTCGAAATCGACGATAGATGTTATGAATATCTTTAGAGGCCTTTATGATGAAGGGCGTACCATAATTCTTGTTACCCATGAACCTGAAATTGCAACCTATGCAAGTCGAAACGTTGTATTGCGTGATGGCTTAATTGTGGAGGATAAGAAAAATGTAAATATGACTCCTGTTCAGGAGGTGACACATGTATAAAGAAAGTTTCTTAATGGCCTGGGCATCTTTGATTGCCAATAAAATGAGATCCATTTTAACGATGCTAGGTATTATTATTGGTGTAGCTGCTGTTATTGCCCTTGTGTCAATTGGGAATGGTGTAAAGCAGGATATTCAGAACTCCATTTCTAGTTTAGGTTCCAATCTATTGATGGTTATGCCTGGTGCTCCACGTACACCGGGTGTGCGTCCATCGCAAGGGTCAATGAAATCCTTGAAGGTTTCTGATTATCAAGCTATTAGCAAATTAGATGGCGTCAAGGCAGCAAGTCCATATACAGCTAATTCTTATGTAACTATATACCAAAGTAAGAACTGGACTACTACTGTTAGTGGTGTAAGTAGTAACTTTCAAGATGTAAATAATTGGACCATGGCTGAAGGTCGATTTATATCTAGCAAGAATGTAGAAAATCGTGAACGCGTAGCTGTTGTGGGACAAACCGTAGTTAAGAACTTATTTGCTGGTGAGGACCCAGTGGGTAAGGAAATTCGTGTTAAAAATATTCCGTTCCGAGTTATCGGTGTTCTTAACAGTAAAGGGAATGGTACTATGGGGAATGACCAAGATGATGTCATTTTTATTCCCTATACAACGGCTATGGAACGTGTAGAAGGTGTTGACTATCTTCGTATGGTCTACGTCGTTGCTAGTGACGATAATGGTATTGACCGTTTACAATCGGATATAGAAAATCTATTGCGCGTTCGTCATAGTATTAAAGATACAAACCTTGATGACTTCAACATTCAGAATATGAAATCGATTATGGAAACGATGGAGCAGACCACAGGAACCTTGACCTTGTTCTTAGGTGCTGTAGCTGCTATTTCTCTTGTTGTAGGCGGCATTGGGATTATGAATATCATGCTCGTTTCCGTTACCGAACGGACTCGTGAAATTGGTATTCGTAAGGCCTTAGGTGCTACATACTTTGTCATTGTTACACAATTCTTAATCGAAGCTGTTGTGATCAGTCTCATGGGCGGTCTCATAGGCATTGCTCTCGGTATAGGTGCGTCAAAACTGATAGGATTGGCATCTGGTATGAGTACAGTTATTTCGGTACCGACTATCGTGTTATCCTTTGCATTCTCCATGGCTATCGGTTTGGTTTTTGGCATTTATCCTGCGCGAAAAGCGGCTAAATTAAATCCAATTGATGCGTTACACTATGAATAGTATTGGTAGATGCGGATATTTAGGCAATCTCACATTTATATAATGTAATAGACATATTCGCATACAGTGCGTTGCATGATACAATTAAGTATGATGTAACGCACTATTTTTAATTTAGTGAGGAAATTATGGCAACAACATTATTGGAATATTTTAATGAATTACGTACACAGAATCCTTTTTCCTGGGTAAAAGATTCTGAGGTGACAACTGTAGAACCTGGTCATGCAGAAATGACGTTACAAACAAATGAAACGGAGTACTGCAATTTTAGGGGCCATTTGCATGGTGCTGTTTGTATTGGTTTTGCAGATAGCTTGATGGGAACGGCATGCTTTACTTTAGGAAAATCGGTGAGTACCATTGATATTAATGGTAACTATTTGAAAGCTGTCAAAGGCGGCACAGTATTGCGTGGTGTAGCGAATGTAGAGCACAGTGGTAAAACTACGATGGTGGCTACTGCGCGTATTTATAACGAGTTAGGTGAAGTGGTACATATAGCGAGAGGTACGTTTTTTGTGGTAGAAGAGCGTCCTTTACCGGATTTACCTTGGCGATTCATTGAAGAAGACGACCCAAATTTGATATAATGGGGGATGAACTTTGAAATTTAGGAGGACTGTTGTATGGAACAAGAATTACAACGCATAAAAGAGGTAGCGTTAACAGCTATCAAAGCTGCCACTAATCAACAAGCGTTGCAAGATGTACGCGTAAAATATTTAGGTAAAAAAGGTGAAGTAACAGCTTTATTAAAAGGCTTGGGTAAACTATCCCCAGAGGAACGCCCTAAGATGGGTGCTTTTGTGAATGCTGTACGAGAAACATTAGAAGCAGAACTCGATAAAATCAAGTCCTCTATGGAAACAGCAGCTATGAACGCTCGTTTAGAAGAGGAAAAAATCGATATCACTCTACCTGGTAGAGCTCCAAAAACAGGTCATATTCATCCTTTGACTACTGTTAATGAAATGATTGAAGATTTCTTTATGAAAATGGGCTACACCGTAGAAGAAGGTCCTGAAGTGGAACAAGACTATTACAATTTCGAATGTCTTAATCTACCAAAAGACCATCCTGCACGCGACATGCAAGATTCTTTCTATATTACAGAAAATTTCTTGCTTAGAACTCATACATCTCCTGTACAAGCACGTACCATGCAGCGTCATGAACCTAATAGTCCAATTCGCATGATTGCACCTGGTAAGGTATATCGTTGGGACTATGATGCTACGCATTCTCCTGTGTTCCATCAAGTAGAAGGTTTGATTATTGATGAACATATTACGTTCGCTGATTTGAAAGGAACCATTGAAACATTCCTACGACATATGTTTGGTGATGAAACAAAGGTACGTTTCCGTACAAGCTTCTTCCCATTCACAGAACCATCTGCAGAGGTAGATATCTCCTGTGTAATGTGTGGTGGTGAAGGCTGTCGTGTATGCTCTCATACAGGGTGGCTTGAAATCTTAGGTTGTGGTATGGTACATCCTCGTGTACTTGAGCTTAATGGCTATGATCCTAATAAGGTGAAAGGTTTTGCCTTTGGTATGGGCGTAGAACGTATTGCTATGTTGTTATATGGTATTGGCGATTTACGTCTATTCTTTGAAGATGATATCCGTTTCTTGGAACAATTTTAGGAGGTAGAAATGAAAGCAAGCTTACAATGGATGAATGAATACGTACCTCTTGATCTAAATCGTCCTGCCCAAGAATTAGCGGATGAATTAACACAAGCAGGTATTCCTGTAGAAGAAGTACTTTCTATGGATCCAGGTTTGAAAAAAATCTATACTGGTAAAATCGTAGAAATTACAAAACACCCAGATGCAGATAAATTACAAGTATGCCAAGTACAATGCTTATCTGAAGATGGGGAAGAAATTACTAAGCAAATCGTTACCGCTGCTACGAATGTGGCTGTTGGTCAAATCGTACCAGTTGCGTATCATAAATCTCGTTTGGCAGATGGTACAGAAATCAAAAAAGGTAAATTACGTGGTGTTGTATCAGAAGGCATGTTCTGCTCCGTTGCTGAATTCGGTATTTCCTCTGATTTGGTAAGACCAGAAGAAGCACAAGGCATCTATATTTTCCCTGAAGGTACACCAATTGGTTTAGATATTAAAGAAGCACTTATGCTTGATGATACTGTATATGAATTTGAATTGACAGCTAATCGTGCAGACTGCTTCTCTATGGTAGGTTTGTCCCGTGAATTCGGTATCATGACAAATCAAAAGGCTTTATTCCCAGTTATTATGGTGAATGAAAATGGTGAGTCTATCGAAGGTAAAGCATCTGTAGCTATCGAAGCACATGATCTTTGCACGCGATTTACATCCCGTCTTGTTACGAATGTTACCATCGAACCATCTCCATTGTGGATGCAAAATCGTTTGCGTAACAGCGGCATTCGCCCTATTAACAATGTAGTGGACGTAACAAACTACGTTATGCTTGAATTAGGTCAACCAATGCATGCTTATGATTATGATTGTGTAGCGGACCATACCCTTATTGCACGTCGTGCAAAAGCTGGTGAAACACTTACTACGCTAGACGGTAATGAACGTGAACTCAATGAGTCCATGCTTATCATTGCCGATACAAAGGGCCCAATCGGCGTAGCTGGCGTTATGGGTGGTCTTACTAGTGAAGTAACAGATAAAACTACGAACGTCTTGTTCGAAGCTGCTGTATTTAATGGACCATCTATTCGTCGTACATCCAAAGCATTAGGTATGCGTTCCGAAGCATCTGGTCGTTTTGAACGCGGTGTAAACCATAAATATACAGCATATGCTATCGATCGTGCTGCACAATTGTTACAACAAATCTGTCCTTCTTGTAAGGTGAGTGTTGGCGTTATTGATGTATATCCAGAACCAGTAGAACAACGCACTGTAACTTTCACAGCAGAACAAATCAATGACTATCTTGGCACTTCTATTGAAAAAGATAGAATGGTAGATATTTTAACGAAGCTCGAATTCGGCATTACAGAATCTGGCGATACTATTGAAGCACTCGTTCCAACATGGCGTGATGATGTGACTGTTATGCCTGATATTGCTGAAGAAGTAGCGCGCATCGTAAGCTATGATAATATTGCGCCTACAATTCCTGTAGCGATACTATCCTCCGGCGGTATGACACCTAAGAAAGCGTTAACAAAAGAAGTAACGCATTACTTAGCACATGCAGGTCTTAGCCAAATCATTACATTTAGTTTCATGCACAAAGATGGCCTTACGAATATGATGTTACCAGAAGGTGATAATCGTTATACGGCAATTCCAATCTTAAATCCTATTTCTGAAGAGTTCCCATATATGAGAACTACGTTGGTGCCAGCTGTTATTGAAGCAGCTAAACGCAATATTGCACAACAAAACAAAGATTTGTGGTTATTTGAAACGGCTAATGTATATGAACCAAAGTCATTGCCATTAACAGAAGTACCGCATGAACGCCCTATGGCATGTGGTATTATGATGGGTAAGGTTACAGAGGCCGCATGGAACCAAGCGCAACGCGATACTGATTTCTATGATGTAAAAGGTGTAGTTGACGGTTTACTAGCTAAATTAGGATTGACTCAATATAATATTCAACCATCTAGTGAAAGCTATTACCATCCAGGCGTAAGTGCACATTACACAGTCAATGGTGTAACGATTGCTAACTATGGTGAATTACATCCACAAGTGGTTAAAAACTTCGATTTGTCTGGTAAAGTGTATATGTTTGAAATCGATTTGGAAGCTGTATTATCCATTACAGTACCGCCATTTAGATATCAATCATTCAGTAAATTCCCAGGGACAAGTCGTGACTTGGCTATTGTAGCACCAGTATCTGTTACAAGTGGTGAAATTGTAGCCCTTATTAAGGAACATGGCGGAGAATACTTAGAATCCGTATCTATCTTCGATGTTTACGAAGGGGAACATATTGAAGCAGGCTATCGTAGCTTAGCTTATAACTTACAATTTAGATCGATGGAAGGCACATTAAATGATGAAGACATTGATGGTGCAATTCAAGCGATTATTGATGCATTAGCAACTAAAAATTGTAAATTACGATAAATCATCGTAAAAGGGTTTACCTTATGGTAAACCCTTTTATGTCTATCTATCCCCTGTTGTATAATAGAAGGTATAGGTAATGAGTCAGAAAGGATTTATTATGGAATTATTAGCACCAGCGGGTACGATGGAAAATTTTATGGCCGCCTTAGAATCGGGGGCAGATGCTATATATTTAGGGGGCAAGGTCTTTAACGCACGGGCTCATGCAGCCAATTTTGGTATTGATGAATTGCGTGAGGCTGTACGGTTAGCACATATTTTAGATGTGTCTGTGTATGTAACCGTTAATATCCTGATTGGCGATACGGAACTGAATGACCTTGAACAGTATATTAAGGATTTAGATTCCATTGGTGTAGATGCCATCATCGTGCAGGACTTAGCAGTTGCAGCGATTGCTAAACGAGTGGCACCGAATATTCATCTTCACGGTAGTACGCAAATGACGGCTGCTACACTAGATGCGGTTCGGTTTTATGAGAGTTTAGGCTTTACTCGCGTTGTATTGGCCCGTGAATTAAGTCTTAAGGAAATTCAGCATATCTGCAAACATTGTAAGGCAGAAATCGAAGTATTTGTTCATGGTGCATTATGTGTATGTTACTCAGGTCAATGTTTGATGAGCTCTTTCATTGGTGGACGCAGTGGTAATCGAGGTGCTTGTGCACAGCCTTGTCGCTTACCTTATGAATTACTAGATTCTAAAGGTACGAGTTTGTTACCTAAACATGAAGCCTATTTGCTAAGTCCAAAGGATCTTAACTACAGCGAGCATATGAACGAACTCGTAGCGGCTGGTGTTACATCCTTTAAGGTAGAAGGTCGTATGAAAAAGGTATCCTATGTTCGTCAAGTGATAGGTACTTATAGAGAGATATTGGATGAGGCATCAATTCACGAAAATCAACGTAAAGCACTAGCATCTGGATTTAATCGTGGATTTTCCACAGCCTATTTAGAAGATACGGTAGGTCGACAAATGATGACCGTAGTGGCGCCAAATCATCAGGGTAAGCCAATCGGCGAATCGTATACGAAAAAAGGGGAAGTTTATTTATCTTTAACAGAACCTATTGAACAAGGTTCATTAGTTAAAATATTACAATCTAATGGCAGTGTTACCTATTATACGGTAGATGACGAATGGACATGTGTATCCGATACGCTGTATAAAGGACGACCCGCAGAGGGCTTAGCAGTAGGTCAATTATATTTAGCATCTACACCAAAGAATACAAAGTCACGAGGCTTACAAGAGTTTACCCGTAAATATGATATGTCTGTATATCTCAGTGTTGGTTCTAATGGTGAAACAAATTATACTGAATTAACTGTTATCCTAGACTCTGGTCTTAGTGTGACTGTTACAAATGAGTATGTGCCAGCTATTGCTAATAAAGTGCCCACATCGTTAGAGAAGGTAACAGAACAGTTAGGTCGGTTGGGTAATACGTTATTTAGGCTTTCTTATGTAGATATTCCTGATGGCCCTTATATGTGGCCTGCTAGCGTTCTTAATGCACTACGTCGTGATGCCGTAACTGCTTTAGAAACAGCGGTAATTACACATCATGTAGAATCATGGCAAGCATTGCAAGTAACAGGCGATGTAGATTATGATTTCAAGGCGCAACACGAGTTATCCTATGATACTTGCCCTATGATTTCAGCTCGTGTCGATGAAATAGAAGGTGTGAAAGCAGCAATTTCTGGTGGAGCACAGAAAATCGTTTTTGGTGGTGATAGACTGAGTCGTACACCATATGCGTTATCTATATATGATGAGGTAGCCCGTTTATGTGCTCAATCTGATGTGATTTGCACCTTTGCTACACCACGAGTTGTGAAAGATGATGAAGTAGAAGCATATAAACATACATTAGAGGCAATCGTACAGGCTCATCCAGATAGTATTTCCATTCACGTGCCACAAGCATTATTATGGCTCCGTGAATTAGGATATACAGGTGCCATTGAGGCTGATACAGGCCTTAATATTTTCAATACACCTACATTGCATTTCTGGGAACAGTTACATATAAGTTGTGTAAATCCATCGCAAGAGTTGACCTTAAAACAAATTACGGAACTAGCTAAACATAGTCACGTTCCTATTGAGACGATGATACATGGCTATACGGAAATGATGATTTCCGAATATTGTGCTATTGCAAGTTTTGTTGGCACAGGTAGTAAAGTAAATTGTCCTATGCCATGTGTTAAGGAATCGTATTCGTTAAAGGATAGAAAAGGTGAAATATTCCCAATTCGTACGGATCCATACTGTCGTATGCACATCATGAATAGTCATGAAATGGATATGCGAGCCTATGTACCTATGTTATTACAAAAAGGAATTTCCATATTACGCGTAGATGGTCGTCATATGAAACCAAGTTATGTGAAAGATATTGTATCCCAATATGTTGGCATAGCAAAGGGTACGATGGAGGCACCACCTAAGAAAATAGATTCCCAAGGCGAATCTATTACACGGGGACATTATTTTAGAGGTATTTTATAGAACGAGGTAGTACATTGTTTAATGAAGATGTATTAGATTTTATAAAAATTAAAGAAGAGTTGGCTAGTCATTGTAGCTCTATTATTGCTAAAGAAATGGCTTTAGCATTGGAACCTATGACGAATCGAGAAAAGATTCAAGAGGCTTTAGATGAAACAGCAGAAGCACTGCGCTCTTGGCAAACAGAAATCGAGCAACCTTTAGGGGGGACTCGAGATATACGTGAATCTTGTAAAAAGAGTCGTAAGGATTTTGTGCTTTCACGAGAAGCCATATGGGATGTCTATATAACCATAGGTGCCTATAAACGTATGGCGAAGTTCTTTAGAGCGAAGTATATGGAATACCCATTATTGTCTTTATGGATGCAAGACATGCCGAATATGGACCGTGTGGAACAACGGTTAAAACGTGTATTTGATGAAAAAGGGGAACTGCTCGATACAGCATCTCCTAAATTGGCGAGCCTACGGAATACGATTAGTAAGACGCGAGATCGTATTAAACACGATATTCAAGCCATATTGCATGACAAGGATAATCAGAAATATTTCCAAGAAGCGATTATTACGCAACGCAACAATCGTTATGTAATTCCTGTTAAGCAAGAATATCGCCAATATTTTGATGGTTTAATTCACGATCGATCTGCAACAGGGCAAACATTATATATTGAACCGATGCGACTTGTACAGCTAAACAATGATTTGCAAGAAGCTTTAATTGGTGAGGAGCAAGAGGTATTACGCATTTATAAGGAACTTTCAGCCCTTATCAAACAACATAGTAATGATCTGATGGATGCCTGTGAAAAGGTATCTCATATTGAATTTGTCTATGGTAAAGCAAAACTCGCTATAGCTCAAAAGGCAGTACAAGCCACATTGAGCGAAGGGCGTGACGTCAATTTGATGCGTGCTCGCCATCCGTTGATTCCTGCCAATACAGTTGTACCTACAGATATTCGTTTGGGTACGGATTATCGAATTTTATTGATTACTGGCTCCAACACGGGTGGTAAAACGGTGTCATTAAAAACACTTGGCTTATTATCCCTTATGAACCAAAGCGGTTTATTTATTCCTGCTGATCATGGTTCTATATTGCCGATTTTTCATAATATTTTTGCAGATATTGGGGATGAACAAAGCATTGAAGCTAGCTTGTCTACATTCTCTGCACACATGACACAAGTGATTTCTATTATTAAACATTGTGGTCCTAATGATCTTGTGCTACTCGATGAACTCGGCTCTGGCACAGATCCGGAGGAAGGTAGTGCTTTAGCTGTATCCATACTTGAATTCTTCCGCCAAAAGGGAACTCTCATGATGGTTAGTACTCACTATAATGAGTTAAAGAACTATGCGTACCATACGGCAGGTATCGAGAATGGTCACGTTGAATTTGATGAGCGTACATTAAAGCCTACCTATCGATTACATATTGGCGTAGCTGGAAGTAGTCATGCATTGAGCATTGCAGCGCGCTTGGGGCTACCAAAGGATATCGTCAATCGTGCACGCGATTACAAATCTAAATTTGGCAGTAGTGAAATGGAAAATGTTCTAACCGATTTGAATGAACAATTACGTAAATCATCGGAACGCGAACGGGCACTCAAAAAAGAATTAGATGAAACACGTCGTATGCGCGGTCAATTAGAAAGAGAAAAGAAACAGTTTAATGAAAAACGCAAACAGATGTTAGCGAAGGCTCAAGCTGATGCGGAATCGATGAAACGTAGTCTCCGCGTAGAAGGGGAAGCCATCATTAAAGAGTTAAAGGCTCAATTCTCTGAGACAAATAAGGATAAGCGCCTATCTGCCATCAATGCAGCTCGTAAAGGAATCTCTAATGTTCACGTGCCAGAGGCACCGGTGAACGATGATCGTAAGACATTATCTATTGATGCAGTTGCTATTGGTCAAGTCGTATATGTCACATCTTTGCGCTCGTTAGGGACGGTTTTATCCATTAAGGGCAATCGTGTTACTGTAGATATCAATGGGTTATCTGCTACTGTAAAAGTAAATGAATTGCAATCTACTACGAGAGAAGAATCCAATAAGATTCAACGAGATAATCTTAAGGCCCAACCTAAAACACGCAAAAAAGCAGGTGGCTCTGCCGTACAACGTCAAAAAGAAGTGCGTACAGAGATTAATATTCTCGGTCAAACCGTAGATGAAGCTGTTGTTTCTGTAGGTCGATTTATTGATCAAGCCCTATTAGGCGGCATCAACCAAGTTCGTATCATTCATGGTAAAGGGACTGGTGCATTGCGCGAAGGCGTACATCAGTATTTACGAACCTTGCCACAAGTAGCACATTTTGAAACTGCTGGCTATGATGAAGGTGGCGCAGGTGCTACAAATGTAGTGTTAAAATAATATACAATCCTTACGATAGTGCTAGATAAGAAGCAGACAACTATGAGTCTGCTTCTTTTTTGTAATAGAAAAGAGGCAAAACCATGTGGTTTTGCCTCTTAGTATGTTGCTTCGCTAGTGGTTAGCGATCTTTTTTCTTCTCTTTTTTAGACTTCGATTGACTTGGTTTGGAATCTGTAGATTCTACCTTGGATGATGAGTCATCATCTTTTGAGATGGCATCATTCTTATCCTTACCATCCTTTTTATCTTTGTCATCTTTTTTGTCTTTGTCGTCCTTTTTCGGAGCTTCTTTCACCGGATTATAATGTCCTTCACTAACAGCTGCTTGAGCGCTAGCAGGTACATTAAAGTCGGAAGCAGGGGTATTGGCTAATGCGGCCGACATAAATTGTCTCCACATTACTGCCGGCGTTGAACCACCAGTAATACCTAATGTTTCGGATCCGTAGTCATCACCAATCCAAACAGCAGCAACTAAATCAGGCGTATATCCAACGAACCAAGCATCTTTTTCATCATCTGTTGTACCTGTTTTACCAGCTGCAGGTCTACCGATAGCAGCATTGCCACCAGTACCACCATTAATAACAGATTCTAACATATCAGTGATGATAGCAGCATCTTTTTCTTCAACGACGCGCTTTTCTTGGATGGAATTTTCTTCCACTACTTGTCCGTTGCGGTCCACGATTTTTATGATTGCTGTAGGTTGAACCTTGACGCCACCATTAGCAAGTACGCCATAAGCTTCAGCCATTTCCAATGGTGAAACACCATGAGTTAAACCACCAAGTGCTGTTGATAAGTTGTTATCTTCATCAGTTAAGGTAGTAATACCCATCTTCTTAGCTAAGTCGATAATCTTAGACATACCTACTTCATCAGCAATTTTTACAGCTGGTACGTTACGAGAATGTTGTAATGCATAGCGGTATGTAATATTACCCTCAAAGTTTCGTTCATAGTTTTGAGGACGCCATCCATTAAAATCAACAGGGCTGTCATCAACAATGGAACCTGGAGTTTTACCAGATTGAATAGCAGCTAAGTAAACAAATGGTTTCATAGCAGAGCCTGGTTGACGTTCCGCTTGTGATGCACGGTTAAAGGCATCATCTCCACGACCACCGACCATGGCAACAATATAACCGTTATGTGGATTCATTGCTACAATAGCACCTTGTGGTTGGTGTAGACCATTTTGGTCAGTATACATAGTTGGTAGATTTTGCATTGCTGCAACTGCAGCATTTTGAGCATCCATATCGAGAGTGGTATAAATTTTAAGACCATCTTTATAGATTGCATCATCACCATATTTTTCAGAAATTTGAGCAATTACGTAATTGATAAAATAAGATGCATTGTTGTTTTCGTGAGTTTGCTCTTGCTTAGCAACTAAACCTAAATCTGCTTCGCGAGCTGCATCAGCTTTATCTTGTGTGAGATAACCATACTTGACCATTTGGCCCAATACAACAGCCTGGCGTTTTTTACCGGCTTCTAAGTTGTTGAATGGGGAGTAGTAGTTAGGACTTTGAGGTAACCCAGCAAGCATAGCACATTGAGCTAATGTTAAATCGCGTACATCTTTACCAAAGTAAACATGAGCTGCTGATTGAACACCATAAGCACCTTGACCAAAATAAATTTGGTTCATATACATTTCAAGAATTTCTTGTTTGGTATAGTGCTGTTCGATTTTAAGTGCTAATAAAGCTTCGGAAATCTTACGTTTGAGCGTTCTGTCTTGGGAAAGAAATGCATTACGAGCCAATTGTTGTGTGATTGTAGAACCACCTTCGGATACACCACTATGTACAACATTAACCCAAATAGCACGTAAAATACCGATAGGGTCGATACCGTGATGGCTATAAAAACGGGAGTCTTCAGTAGCTACGAAAGCATCTTGTAATTCTTTTGGTACTTCATTAATTGGGACTGGCAAACGATTCTCTGTGGAGTGAACCGTAGTAATTAAATTGCCATGTACGTCATAGATCTGAGACGATGCAGATGGTCGTACGTTAGATACATCTGGAAGATTAGACATGGTAGCGCTTATAAAACCACAACCGCCACCGGCTACAATAAGAACAAGTAATAATACAATCATCCAAATCGTCTTTTTAGTTGATGCCTTTGGATTGCTCGGGTTAGGAGCTGGTTTACGACGAGCTCTTATATTTGAGTTATTACCCATAGAGTCACCTCTTTTTTAAAGTAAATATAACGTAAAATATATTACGCAGTTATAAATAGTATACCATAAAAGACATAAAACAAACACTATATATAATTGTGAAAGCCTATTTATAATGGTATACTATAAAGAACAGATTTTATGTAGGAGGATTTCCATGATTACAGCACAAGAACAAGTGCGCCAAATTACACATGGCGTATCTGGAATAATTAATGAAGAAGACTTAGTCAAAAAAATAGAACGTTCTATTAAAGAGAATAAACCATTGATCGTAAAATTGGGCCTCGATCCTACGGCTCCTGACATTCATTTAGGTCATACCGTACCACTTCGTAAGCTTCGCTTGTTCCAAGAGTTTGGCCATCAAGTGGTTATTGTAATCGGCGGTTTTACGGCTCGTATTGGTGACCCTACTGGTAAAAGCGTAACACGCCCACCACTTACTAAGGAAGAAGTATTAAAAAATGCGGAAACCTATAAGACCCAAATCTTTAAGGTATTAGACCCTGAAAAAACAATTGTACGCGATAATAGTGAATGGCTTGAATCCATGAACTTCGCTGATGTACTTCGCTTGGCAAGTTCTTATACAGTAGCACGTATGATGGAGCGCGATGACTTTGATAAACGTTACAAAGAAGGTCGTCCTATTGGTGTACATGAATTTATGTATCCATTGATGCAAGGTCAAGACTCTGTAGCATTGCATGCAGATGTTGAATTTGGTGGTACAGATCAAACTTTCAACTTACTTATGGGGCGTCACTTGCAAGAATTGGCAGGACAAGAGCCTCAAGTAGTTATTACTATGCCATTGCTCGAAGGCCTTGACGGCGTTCAAAAGATGAGTAAATCCTTGGGTAACTACATCGGTATCGATGAAGCACCTAAAGATATGTATGGTAAAGCCATGTCTATTCCTGATGAATTGATGATGCGTTACTTCATGCTCGTTACGGATATGTCTATCGAAGATCAAGACGACATGGAAGAACGTTTAGAAAATGGCACATTGCACCCACGTGATGCAAAAATGCAATTGGCAAAAACTATCGTTCGTTTATATCATGGTGAACAATCAGCGCAAGAAGCGGAAGATGAATTTAAACGCGTATTCCAACAACATGCATTGCCAACAGATATTCCTGAATATGCTATTGATACACCTAGCGAAGCTATTTTCGTACCACAATTCTGTACGGATGCGGGTTTGACTGCTTCTAATGGTGAAGCACGCCGCTCCATTAAAGCTGGTGCATTCAAAGTAAACGGTGAAAAATACGGTGAAGAAAACCTAGTTCTTGAAGATGGTATGATTGTTCAAGTAGGTAAGCGTAAATTTGTAAAAATTAAATTTAACTAATATAAAACTGTGATGAGGTTTGAACTGCACCCCAAAAATTGGATACAATTTTTGGAGGTGCAGTTTTTTATGTTTAAATACTCAAAAGAAGTTAAAGAAAAAGCAATTGGCCTTTTTGAAAAAAATTAAGTTCCTTTAGAATTGCTAAGGGGCTTGAAACTCCCAAAAATATTGTAAAAAACTGGCTATACAAATTTAAACTTAGTCATAACTTGACTCATAAAATTGGTAAACGAATATTTTCAGCAGATTTTAAACGTAAAGTTCTTGAAACGAGGTGGAAAGATAAGTTATCCTTTAAATGAAGAAAAAGAAGTACAAAAAATAGATTCGTTAGTAGACAGTGATAGTCCTAAAAATCAAGTAATTCAGATGGTGAAGTCGATAATGTCTATTAAGAGTAGGTAATATAAATGTTAATAAACAATTTACTAGATACAATTTTAATCAAGCTTATTGAAATGCCTGATTATATTTTCAACTCTTTGATTATTTTATTTTTTTGTCTAGTTGGAATATTATTTCCTTGGCTTAATGATGTTGTTTATGGAACATATAAAAGATCTTATAAGGTTGAAAGGTTTACTTTTCTTATTATTTTAATCATCACATTATTTTATATTTTATATGAGTGTTAATATGACAAAATATTTAAAGCTTTTGTTAGGAATATTGATATTTTCTTTGTTGATTTATTCTGTTATTTACAAGATTGATAAAGATAATAAACATGAAACTGCTGAAGCAGTTTTAAATAGAATAGTTGTTGTTTCTAACAGTGAAGATATTAGAATGTCTTATGGTCAGTATAGCAGTGGGGAGTGGATTCAATATCTAGATATGAAGATAAGCCCAGATTACAAAACTGTTATGCCTCAAACCTTAGAAACCATTACCAATATTTTTCCTAATAGTAAAGTAGAAAAAATTGAGACTTCAGAGGCTACATTACTATATCGTATTACTTTAGAGGATGGTATTTTATTTGTTAATGGTAGTGATATGACGCCTGATAATTTAAGATTTATTGTTCATGTTTCAAACTAAAAAAGAGGGTTATAGGACAAAAAAGATGATTGTCTAGTATTAGGCAATCATCTTTTATTTTTAGTTGGGTTTTATTTGTATAATAATGCCTATAAAAATTGACATAATTTTGATTAAGGTATACTATTTATATGTAAAAGGTTTAATGTGTTGCACTAATTACAAACAGGAGGTTCTCACATGAATCGCGAAACAGCTTATGTATTATGGTTTGATGAATTAAAACGTGAAGACGTAAATTTAGTAGGTGGTAAATCCTCATCATTAGGTGAATTAACTTCCTCTACAAATGTACCTGTACCTTATGGTTTTGCAACAACTGCATATGGGTATCGTGAATTTATGAAAGAAACTGGCCTTGAAGATCGTATTCGTCAAGAGTTAGATGATTTGGATGATGTAGAAAACTCTGCATTGCTTCGCGAAGTTTGTACAAAAATTCGCCGTATGATTTGCCAAGAAGAAATGCCTGCTGCATTGGCTGAAGCTATTCGCAAATCCTATGAAGAACTAGGTGAAAAGGTAGGCGAAAAAGATCCATTCGTAGCTGTTCGTTCTAGTGCAACTGCAGAAGATTTACCAGATGCTAGCTTTGCTGGTCAACAAGATACATATTTAAATGTTCGTGGTGCAGATACAATTATTGAAAAAGTAAAAGAATGTTATGCATCTACATTTACTGATCGTGCAACATATTACCGTGTAAAACAAGGCTTTGACCATATGACAGTAGCATTGAGTGCAGCTGTTCAAATGATGGTATTCTCCAAAGCTGCTGGTGTTATGTTTACTGTTGACCTTGTAACAGGTAATGACAACAATATCTTGATCGAAGGTTCTTGGGGCCTTGGTGAATATGTAGTACAAGGTACAGTTACACCAGATAACTTCCGTGTAGATAAACAAAAAATGGTTATCACTGATCGTATGATTAATGATAAAAATATTCGCCTTGTACGTAAAGCTGATGGCGATTGCATAGAAGAAATCGTACCTGCTGATGAAGCTAATAAACAAGTTATTTCCGATGAACAAGTATTGGAATTAGCTGAATACGCTAAAGCTATTGAAAAACATTATGGTTGCTACATGGATATGGAATGGGGTGTAGATGAAAGAAATGGTAAAATCTGGATTCTTCAAGCTCGTCCAGAAACAGTATGGTCCAGAAAAGATAAATCTGAACAAACTGCAGATACAAGCGTAGCAACTACTACAGATCGTGAAATCGTAGTTAAAGGTTTACCAGCATCTCCAGGTAAAGCTGCTGGTAAGGCACATGTTATCATTAATCCTGAAGATATTGATGAGTTTAAAGAAGGCGAGATCCTTGTTACAGCTATGACAGCACCTGACTGGGTTCCAGCTATGAAAAAAGCCAAAGCTATCGTTACAGATGCTGGCGGTATGACTTGCCATGCGTCCATCGTTAGCCGTGAACTTGGTATTCCTTGTATCGTCGGTACTAAGAGCCGTAGCCATGAAGCCACAACTTCTATTAAAGAAGGCCAAATGATTACTGTTGATGCAACTAATGGTATTGTTTACGATGGTGTGTTAGAAGATGTTGTTAAACCAGCTGCGCCACAAGAACAAGCTGTTGTAGCAAGTGAATATATCCCTGTAACGGGTACTAAGATTTACATGAACTTAGGCGATCCAGACTTGGCTGAAAAATATGGTGTATTGCCTTGTGATGGTATCGGTTTGATGCGTGAAGAGTTCATTTGGACTACTTTCATTCATGAACATCCATTACACCTTATTGAAACAGGTCGCAGTGATGTAGCTGTTAATACATTGGCTGAAGGTATGCGTAAAGTGTGTCAAGCACTAGCACCTCGTCAAGTAGTAGTTCGTTTAAGCGATTTTAAATCTAGTGAATACCGCGATCTTAAAGGTGGCGATAAATTTGAACCACATGAATCAAGTGCATTACTTGGCTGGCGTGGCGCTTCCCGTTACTATGATCCTAAATATACACCTGCTTTCAAATTAGAATTAGAAGCCATTAAAAAAGTACGTAATGAATTTGGTTTCAAAAATTTACAAGTTATGATTCCATTCTGCCGTACTGTTGAAGAAGCTGAACTCGTAACTAACTTGATGGCTCAAGAAGGACTTGTACGCGGTAAAGATTTCAAAATCTGGCTCATGGCTGAAATTCCAGCAAATATTATCCTAGCTGACCAATTCAACAAATACGTAGATGGTTACTCCATTGGTTCTAACGATTTGACAATGCTTGTTCTAGGTTGTGACCGCGATAATGAAACAGTCCAACACATTTATGATGAACGTAATTTAGCCGTTCGTAGAGCTATTCGTCATCTTATCGAAGTGGCTCATAAAGATGGTAAAACTGTATCCATCTGTGGCCAAGCACCAAGTGTTTACCCTGAACTTTGTGAATTCTTAGTTAAGAGTGGTATTGATTCCATCTCTGTTAATCCAGATGCGGTTAAAAATACTAAGAAAATGGTGGCTCAAATCGAGCAACGTATGATGATGGATGCACTTACAGGTCGTGGTCGTCAAGATGTAGAAGACCTTGAATGGTAATAAAGATATACTTTATTTGATGATGTAAAGAGGAGGCGAGAGCGCCTCCTCTTTTTCTAAAATGATACATAGGATATAATATTTATATGTGAAAGGAGGGACGGGTGTGAAACTTTCAAAACGACAAGAAGCAATAGCCCATATTGTACGTGAAAAAGGACCTGTTACGGGAAGTGCTATAGCGGAACATTTGGATGTGACACGATCTGCATTGCGTTCGGATTTAGCCGTGCTCACCATGATTGGTGTTCTCGAAGCAAGACCTAATGTAGGATATTACTATGTTGGCTTGTCGCCAAAGGACCAAACTGCTGAAATTTTAAGGTCTTATAGTGTACATGATGTGCTTTCACAAGCCGTTATCGTATCGCCAGAGACCAATCTATATGATACAATCGTGACTATTTTTACAGAGGACGTGGGTACGATTTTGGTTTGCGAAGGTTCCTATTTACAAGGTGTTGTATCACGCAAGGATTTATTGCGTGCCTCCATAGGTCAAACCGATGCACATACAATGCCTATCTCAATGATTATGACACCCGTTAGCAAAGTTATCACCGTAGAACCATCAGATTCGTTAGCTGTGGCGGCGCAAAAAATGATTGACTATGAAGTCGATTGTTTACCTGTTATAGTTAGAGAAGACGATGAATCACAAGACAGTCCTAAGAAACGATTAAAGGTGGTAGGACGTGTATCTAAAACAACTGTGACTAAGGCGTTTTTAGAATGTAGTACACAAGAGGTATAAAGAATGGCAGAAAAAATTATTTATGCGATATCTGACTCCTTAGGCGAAACTGCAGAGGCCGTTGCGAGAGCAACAGCAAGTCAGTACGATAAGGAACAAATTGAAATTGTTCGCATCCCATATATTGAAGATAAGGCTCAAATTGATGAAATTATACGAGATGCTAAAAATGGTAATCACGTAATTTGCCATACAATTGTGTCGTTAGAATTGCGGAACTATTTACACGAAAAAGCGGCAGAGAATAATATTCCTGCTGTTGATATTATGGGCCCTGTATTGGATGCTGTTGGTACAGTGGCATCTACCAAGCCACGTATGACAGCTGGTATGGTTCATAAGCTAGACCAAGAGTATTTCAAAAAGGTAGAAGCTATTGAGTTTGCAGTTAAATACGATGATGGTAAAAACCCATCAGGCTTTGAAAAGGCTGATGTTGTGATTATCGGTGTATCTCGTACAAGTAAAACGCCGTTATCCATGTTTTTAGCGTATAAAAAAATTAAAGCGGCTAACTTACCACTAGTTCCTGAGGTGCCATTGCCAGAGGAATTATTTAAGATTCCGCCTAAGAAAATTGTGGGGTTGATTATTGACCCATATAAATTGAATAATATCCGCAGTGAACGTTTGCGTGCTATAGGCTTAGAAGACGAGGCTAATTATGCCTCTATTGAGCGCATTAATTCTGAATTAGAATATGCAAAAGCTATTATGCGTCGTCTACATTGCCAAGTGCTTGATGTTTCTAACAAATCCATTGAAGAAACAGCATCTCTTGTTATGCAATTAGTAGATAAAAACCGCATGACTGCCGGAAAATAAATAGGGGAGGCGCAAGCCTCCCTATTATTAAATATTATATTGTTAACATGTTTGATAAAGAGGTACTATGAATATTAGAGAACGTATAGAAGAACGAGAAGATATGATCTTATCTCCCTATGCGGCGAGAAGCAGTATGGCATTGCGCGATATTGATGAAGAACCAGATCCACTACGTACCGCATTTCAACGAGATCGGGATAGAATTATACACAGTAAGTGTTTTCGTCGCTTAAAACATAAGACACAAGTATATATTGCACCTGGTGATCATTATAGAACAAGAATGACGCATACCCTTGAAGTAGGGCAAATCGGTCGTACTGTTGCGCGTGCTCTTAGACTTAATGAAGATTTAGTGGAAGCCATTGCGATGGGACATGATGTGGGGCACACGCCATTTGGTCATGTTGGAGAATATGCATTGCGCGATATGGTGGGCCATTTTAACCATAATGAACAAAGTTTGCGCATGGTCGAAGTATTAGAGAAACATGGTAACAGACAAGGTCTTAATCTTACAAAAGAAGTGCGGGATGGCATTTTAGGCCATACGGGACCAACCATACCATCTACATTAGAAGGGCAGATTATACGTATTGTAGATCGTATTGCGTACTTGTGTCACGATTATGATGATGCACAACGGGCTGGTATGCTAGAAGCTAAGGATTTACCAGAAGAAGTGCGATTTTATTTTGGCGATACTCCGTCTAGTATGATTACGGCCATGGTGAAAGATATGGTTGAACAATCGTTGGATAAGCCAGCGATTCAGATGTCTGCTGATATTGAAAGCACGATGAATGTTTTTAGACAGTTTATGTTTAAAAATGTATATCTAGCACCTGCATTAATTCCTGACCGTAATAAGGCAGCTCATGTAGTAAAAAATTTATTTACATACTTTATGGAGCATCCAAGTGATATAGAAACCTATGTAGAACGAAATGGTGTGTATTCCACTGTTGATATTGTCGATTATGTGGCAGGATTAACAGATCAATATGCTATAAAATTATTTAAAGATTACTTTATTCCAAATATTACGCTGTAATAGGGCGACAAAAAGACCGTTACCATTGGGTAACGGTCTTTTTGTTTAAGAGTACATGTACTATTTATTTTACGCGCGTGTAATTTTATTAGAACGAAGGCAGCGAGTGCATACATTTACTTTTTTTGTAGCACCGTCTACAACCGCCCGTACTCTTTGAATGTTCGGTTTCCAAGTTTTTCTTGTGCGAATGTGAGAGTGACTCACGTTCATACCGCTAGATGTGGATTTGCCACATACTTCGCAAAGGTTTGCCATAGTTTCCACCTCCAAGCTTAATCTATAACATAACAAAAGTATATTATCATAAAGACAAGGTTTAAGCAAGTGTTTTTACTACATGCATTGATATTTTATGAAATATACTACAATATTTGGTATACTATAGCTAATATTGTAGTCGAAATCTATGAGATATGGCAAGAGAAATATAAAAATGGATATATTTTCACTATATTCATTAAGTATGTCATATGTGAGGCATTATAATGAACGAAGCACTGACCTCTATTAAGGGAATTGGACCAGGTCGAGAAAAACAACTTCATAAATTAGGCATTGATACTGTATCCAATTTATTGGCTTATTTTCCACGCTCCTATGAAGATAGACGTAAAATTTATTCCATAAAAGAATTGGAAACTGGTATTACTGCGGGGGTTGTAGGTACTGTCGTATCCATTACGGAAAAACGGCCACGGCCTCGCTTATCTATTTTAGAAGTTATCATCACAGATGGAACTAGTCTGATGAAGATTGTATTATTCAATCAAGGATATAAAAAGAACTTTTACAAAAAAGGTCAACGCCTCTATGCGTACGGTAAGGCCGAATTTCAATATGGTTCTATGCAGATGAATTCTCCGCAAATAGAAAATCTCGGGCCAGATGCTATGCCAGATACGGGCATTGTTCCTATTTATCCCTTGGTGGATGGCGTTTCTCAATATGTGGTGCGCGCATCGATTCGAAATTGGTTCGAAGCGCATCATACAATAGATGAAATTTTACCGCCTGAAATCATGAATTATCATGCGAGTATGAAGCGATATGATGCATTTAAAGAAATGCATTTTCCTTCAAGTAGTGAAAGTCATGAAAAAGCACGGTATCAATTAGCCTATGAAGAACTATTTATCATGCAATCTGGTTTGGCTCTGCTTAGAAATAAAGAGCAATGTCACGTAGGGCCTAAGATGGAACCAGATGGGGTACTAATGGCACAATGCAGATCGAATTTACCCTTTAAATTAACTGGTGATCAGGAGCGTGCTGTAACTGAAATTTCACAAGACATGCAAGATGAACGGCCGATGCAACGATTATTACAAGGTGATGTGGGCTCTGGCAAAACTGTTGTAGCTACATTGAGCCTTGTAAAAGCCGTAGAAAATGGATACCAAGCTGTTATCATGGCACCTACAGAAATCTTGGCGACTCAACATTATGAAGGGATAACTGAATTTTGTAAAACTTTGCCTATTAATATTGCATTGCTTACAGGATCCACACCTAAAAAAGAAAAGGATAGAATCTATGAGGAGTTAGCAAATGGAACCATTCAATTGATTATTGGTACCCATGCGCTCATTCAAGATAAGGTTCAATTTAAGAATCTAGGATTGGTTATTATCGATGAACAACATCGTTTTGGTGTTAATCAGCGTGCCGCATTACAACATAAGGGCGTATATCCTCATGTTTTAATTATGACGGCCACACCGATCCCAAGAACAATGACGCTATCTGTGTATGGTGATTTAGCGGTATCCCTCATTAAGGAAATGCCTCCAGGACGTAAACCGGTCAAGACATATGTTGTAGATAGCTCATATAAAGAACGATTGCGCGTGTTCTTTGGTAAGGAAATGGCGGCAGGTCATCAAGTATATGTTGTTTGTCCTCTAGTAGAGGAGTCTGAAAAACTAGATTTGCAAGCTGCAGAAGAACTCTTTTTGGAATTGAAAGACTATTTTTATAAAAGTTTTGAAGTGGGCCTTGTTCATGGGCGTATGAACCCGAAAGAAAAGGATGAGGTGATGCAAGCCTTTCATAATGGTCGTATTCAATTGCTCGTGTCTACAACCGTCATAGAGGTTGGCGTTAATGTTCCTAATGCGACGATTATGTGCATAGAAGGGGCTGAGCGTTTTGGATTATCCCAATTACACCAATTACGAGGTCGCGTTGGACGTGGTGACATTCAGGCGTATTGCATATTAGTTAGCGATTCTAAGGGGGATGTCAGTCAAGAACGGTTGCGGTTGATGGAATCCACGCAAGATGGATTTGAATTAGCCGAACAAGATTTATTACTGCGTGGATCTGGCCAATTGTTTGGACTTGCTCAATCAGGATTACCTGATTTACGGGTCGCTAATATCATAAAAGATATAGATATATTAGTGGCAGCGCGTAATGATGTGCTGTTATATATTCGAGAATTTGGCATCAATCAACTAGAAATTCAAATGAAAGAAGAATTATCAAAAAGATTTGGTGAAAAATTTCTTAGAATATTGTATAATTAAGAGGTAGGGCTAATAATTCTATAAGGTGCGATAATACTAGGTTTTATCTAGGTTTTCCCCTTGTATATAACGGCCTATTCTCGTATAATATAAAAAACAATATTTTTGTATCTATGGAGGTGCCATATGCCATTAATTCATGTTGAACTCGTTGAAGGTCGTACAAAAGAACAAAAGAAACAATTAGGTGAAGCTATCACTAAGGCTACTGTAGACATCGTAAAGGTTCCTGCAGAAGCAGTTAAGGTTATTTTTGTTGATATGAAAAAAGATGATTTTATGGAAGGCGGCATTTTGCGGTCTGAACGCTAATGAAAGCTACGATTATCCGTTCTAGCCCACTGGGCTAGAATGGGTCGTAGTTTTGTTTTTTATTATACGAGAAAGGAAAAACAAATGAGAGACGATAAATTCGGTATGCGTGGATTGACTTTTGATGATGTATTGTTAGTGCCGGCAGCATCTGATGTATTACCATATCAAGTAGATTTAAAGACACAATTAACACGTGATATTTCACTAAATATCCCAATGATTAGTTCTGGTATGGATACTGTTACTGAGTCCCGTATGGCCATTGCCATGGCTCGTGAAGGCGGTATGGGTGTTATTCATAAAAATATGTCCATCGAGGAACAAGCTCATGAAGTTGATACGGTTAAACGTTCTGAGCATGGTGTTATCGTTGATCCGATTTTCCTAAGCCCTCAGAACCTTCTCTCTGATGCAGAAGAGTTGATGCGTAAATATAAAATCTCTGGTGTACCTATTACAGAACATGGTAAACTAGTAGGGATCATTACAAATCGCGATATGCGTTTTGAAACTGATTTATCCCGTCAAATTGGCGAATGTATGACTAGTGAAGGTTTAGTTACAGCTCCTGAAGGTACTTCCTTGGAAATGGCTAAATCCATTTTGAGCAAACATCGTATTGAAAAATTACCATTAGTTGATAAAGATAGTAATTTAAAGGGTTTAATCACTATTAAAGATATTGAAAAAGCTACAAAATATCCTAATTCTGCAAAGGATGCTAGCGGTCGTCTATTAGTTGGTGCTGCTGTTGGTGTTTCTAAAGATATGTATGATCGTCTAGATGCTCTCGTAGCAGCTAAAGCCGATGTTATCATCGTCGATACTGCTCATGGTCATTCTGCAGGTGTGCTGCGTACATTAAAAGAAATTAAACAAGCATATCCACATATTCCGGTTATTGCTGGTAATGTGGCAACGGCAGCTGGTACAGAGGCTCTTATTGAAGCTGGTGCAGATGCTGTTAAAATTGGTATTGGACCTGGCTCTATTTGTACAACACGTGTCATTGCTGGTATTGGTGTACCTCAAATCACTGCTGTCTATGAGTCCGCTCAAGTAGCAAGACGTTATGGTATTCCAATCATCGCTGATGGTGGTATTAAATATTCTGGCGACATTGCGAAAGCGATTGCAGCTGGTGCCAATGTTGTTATGATGGGTAATATTCTGGCTGGTACTGATGAAAGCCCAGGAGAAACGGTTATTTACCAAGGCCGTTCCTATAAAGTATACCGTGGTATGGGTAGCTTAGGGGCTATGAAGCTTGGTAGTAAAGATCGTTATTTCCAATCAGAAGCTAAAAAATTAGTTCCTGAAGGTATCGAAGGTCGTGTACCTTATAAAGGTATGTTGGCAGATACTATTTTCCAAATGGTTGGTGGTTTACGTGCAAGTATGGGATACTGTGGTTGCCATAATATTAAAGAAATGATTGAAAATACTCAATTTATTCAAATTACGGCAGCAGGCTTGAAAGAAAGTCATCCACATGATGTAAGTATCACCGTAGAAGCACCGAACTATAGTGGTTTATAATGGAGTATTATTTTGAGTAAACGTATTTCGGTATTATCCGTCCCTATTGATTGTATCACTATGGACGAAGCAGTTTCAAAAATTATAGAGATGACGAAGCAATCAGGGCTACATCTTGTAGCAACTGCCAATGCTGAAATGGTTATGCTAGCCAATCAGGATCCCGTGTTACACGGGATCTTGAATTCCGCTAGTCTAGTTGTTCCTGATGGAGCTGGTATATTATGGGCAGCGGAACGCATGGGTGAAAGAGTGCCTGAACGCGTTACTGGTGTTGATATTACCAAAGAATTGTTTAAACATGCTGTAAGCAATCAAATCCCCATATATTGTTTAGGTGCTGCGCCTGGTGTAGCACAACAAGCAGTTTCTAATTTACAAGCAATGTATGGTACTATTAATATAGCTGGTATCCATGATGGTTTCTTTGATGAAGCAGAGGAACAACGTATTATTAACGATATTAAATCTTCGGGTGCTAAGCTCGTATTTGTTGCATTAGGTGTGCCAAAACAGGAACAATGGATTTCAGAAAAATTATCCTCTTTACAAGGCGTTGTAGCCATTGGTATAGGAGGGTCTTTTGATGTATTGGCGGGAAATATTCCACGTGCACCTCATTGGATGCAACGCAATCGTTTAGAATGGTTATATAGATTATATCTAGAACCTAAACGTATTGGCCGCATGTTGGCCATACCAAAGTTTATGTGGACTGTTATTAAGAATAAATAGGGGAGTTTAGTTGTGCCTACAGGACCAATAATAAAAGAAGGATTTCCTTTAATCGGAGTGATGCTCTTCATTACGATTATAGCGGCGTATTTTGGATATTATAGTATCGCAATCATTACATTTATTTTGGCATTATTTTTTGTGAACTTTTTTAGAAATCCAAAACGCAACATTCCTACTGATCCAGATGCTATTTTATCTCCAGCTGATGGAAAGGTAATGGAAATTGAAGATGTATATGAAGACTTGTATTTACATCGTGAATGTAAAAAGGTAACAATCTTTTTATCTGTTTTTGATGTGCATGCAAATCGAGCTCCTATTGAAGGTAAAATTACATATCGTCATTATACGATGGGGAGTTTTTTACCTGCTTTTAAAGAAGATGTGGGGTTTGAAAATGAACGTCACACAATTTGTATAGAAAACGATAAAACAGAAGTTCTGGTAACACAAATTGCAGGTTTATTGGCTCGTCGTATCGTTTCTTGGACAGATCTTGATAGTGTATTACAACGTGGCCAGTTATATGGTATGATTAAATTTGGTTCATGTACTGAAATTTACATGGATAAAAATGTAGAGATTTGCATTGAAAAAGGTCAACATATTACTGGTGGCGATACAATTATCGGGAGGCTCCGTCATGAATAAATCAGTTATTCCAAATTTATTTACTAGTTCTAATTTAGCATTTGGTGTTATCGGTATTACATTGTCTGCTACGGGCAATACCTTTGGAGCAGCTATTTGCGTGATACTATCACTGATTGCAGATGGTTTAGATGGACGTGTGGCACGTGCGTTAGGCGTAGCAGGTCCTATGGGACGTGAATTAGACTCTTTATCCGATGTAGTTGGGTTTGGCGTTGCCCCTGCTTATATGCTGTATGTTAACGATTTACAAGGATTAGGCTGGCTTGGCTATGTTCCATTATTAGCCTTTGCCGTTTTAGGTGCTTTTCGTCTAGCTCGTTTTAATATTAAAACAGATGAAGTTCATGGTTATTTTGAAGGCCTTCCTATTCCAGCGGCAGGTTGTTTAGCTGCTACCTATATTTTATGTGGTGTGCAAGTTCCACAACTAGTTGTGTTTGTGTCTATGATTCTTGTTGGAATCCTAATGGTTAGTGAAGTAAAATATCCTGACTTTAAAGGTCACAGTGCAGTTCGTATTAGAAAAATTGCTATCGCATTAGTTGCTATTATCATTATTGCTGCATTGGTATATGATTGGCATACATGGGCTGTTATGATTTTTACTGGTTATGTGTTGTTTGGTCTGTTTAATACGGCGTTAAATATAGTGCGCAAATAGACTGTGGAGGTTTGTCTTATGGATTACCTACTGGATCTGATACTGATTCCTATGCAGGTAATAATCGTAATTTATACGGTTTATTATTTCGTACTTGCCGTTATAGGTATGTGGCGGTCTCGAGTTCATAAAAACTATACGCCAAAAAATTCATTCGCCATTGTTGTGTGTGCTCATAATGAAGAGGCTGTAGTAGGAGAACTCGTAAAAAACTTAAAAGGTTTAGATTACCCAGACGAGCTGTATGATATTTTTGTTGTAGCTGATAACTGTACTGATAAAACAGCTGAAGTAGCCAGTGCTGCAGGAGCTAATGTACACGAACGTTTCAATAAAGAAGAGGTTGGTAAAGGGTATGCCATGGGGTGGATGTTTGACCGCGTGGATAAAATGGATAGGAAATATGATGCATTCCTCATCTTTGATGCTGACAACTTGGTACATCCTCAATTTATGTTAGAAATGAACGATCATCTCGAAAAAGGTGAATCTGTTATTCAAGGTTATCTTAACTCAAAAAATCCAACTGATTCATGGGTGGCTGGTACTTTTTCCATCATGTTCTGGATGGTTAACCATATGTGGCATTTAGCAAAATATCGCATTGGTTTATCAACGGCATTGGGTGGTACAGGCATGTGTATTCGCACATCTATTATTAAAGAATACGGATGGGATTGTACAAGCTTAACAGAGGACATGGAGTTCTCTATGAAGCTATTAACACATGGTATTAAGACGACATGGGCTCATGATGCCATCGTGTATGATGAAAAAGTAACGACTATGATGGCCTCTTGTAAACAACGCTTGCGTTGGGCACAAGGTCAATTTGATTGTGCAGATCGTTATATTCCTAAATTATTTGCAGCGGGCATTAAGCAAGGTAATATTGTTATTTTAGATGGTATTTTGCAGGTTAGTCAGCCATATTTCTTATTGTTGACGACCGTATATTTGGTATTTTCTTATATCAATGCATATGTACCAATTTATACTAATATTTTGTACCAAATTATGCCTATGTCTGTATGGCAAATTATAGGTATTGGACAATATCTATTCCCATTAATTGTATTATTGAAAATTAAGGTGCCACCTAAAATTTGGTTCTACTATTTGTTATATCCAATCTTTGTATATTCATGGGTTCCAGTAAATATTTTAGGATGGTTCCGTCGGCATAATAAGGAATGGTCTCATACGGTGCATACAAGAGCAGTTGGCTTGGGTGATGTTAAATTAACTCGTATGGGAGATATGAATAAGAATAAAAAATAGAATCTATAGGAGTGACTATGCATATCTTAATGTGTAACGATGATGGCATTTTAGCTGATGGCTTACGCCAATTAGCGACGTATTTAAGTCAATATTATCGTGTTACCGTTGTAGCACCTGCTACTGAACAAAGTGCTAAATCCCATGCATTGACGACTGAGATTCCTTTAAAATTAGATGCGTACAATGGCGAGGATGAAAATCCTCGCCTTTATGCACTTACAGGAACTCCATCAGATTGTATGAAATTTGGCCTCAGTTATTTATTAGCCGATGATATGCCTGATCTTGTTATTTCAGGTATTAATCATGGTTTTAATTTAGGTTCTGATGTATTGTATTCAGGAACTGTATCGGCAGCTATGGAAAGTGCATTTTATGGAATTCCTGGTCTTGCTTTATCTGTAGAGCGATATTCTGTTGAGCGTGGCCATGAAATGCATCCGTTTATTCATGAATTGATTGAGAAGATTTATGTAAATGGTAATTTTGAAGGCCTATTAAATGTTAATTTTCCATTGCGCGGTATTTGTGATTGGGACCATTTTAAATTAGTGAGCCAAGGACTTCAAACTTATAGTAATATCATTGATGCTAGAATTAATTCACGAGGTCAAGATTATTATTGGTTGGCGGGTGACTTGGATTGTGGAAAGGAAGACGTACCAACAGATGTTGAATACGCTCGAAAAGGTTATATTACAGGTGTTACTTTGACCTGGAAACAGCAAGATAATGCGGCGATGCATACACTCACAAATATTTTAGAAAAAATATAAAAAATTTGTTGACAGACCTTTGTTATTCCTATATAATTACAAATGTTCCGAGACGCCGGAGTGGCGGAATGGCAGACGCACTTGACTCAAAATCAAGCGGGTAACACCGTGTGGGTTCAAGTCCCACCTCCGGCACCAACTACAAGCGGAAACGCTTGAACAGGTGATAAGAGTAATCTTATCACCTGTTTTTTGTTTATACGATTCAAGTAAAATGATAGAGGTCTCTATGGACATACAACATATTATGGATTATCTACCAATAACATATGCACTGCAACAACAAGATGTTAGCAAGACAATGGTTGATTTAAAACTATTAAAAGAGATACCCATCGATAGTTCTGTCAATCAATGTCAAGGATTCTGTTATAACTCAAAAAAAGATGTATTTGTGTTGGCCTGTATTAATTCTGAAAATACGCGACAAATTATATATGAGCTAGATCCAAGAACATTTGATATTGTTGGAACCTATAAGTTTCGTGATGCTAGTGTATTAGCACATATGAATACGCTTACCTATAATCCGGATACTAATTTGTTATACACTACGAATGCCATGGTTGATGGTCATCGTATTACTACAATAGATGCAGATACAATGAGTATTGGCAATACTATTACGATTCCTGAACGGGTATTTAATTTAGCCTATGATAAAAAGACGAATCAGTTTATATCGATTGTCCCCATAGATGCCACAATGAGACGTATCAATTATTATAACTCTCAGTTTCAACTAATTCGGTCTAAAGATATAGATGCCCATCATGATGATTATAATAATAATGGCGCATTTGCTACTGATGGTAAGACTATATTCGCAACATTATCTACAGTTGTTACAGTAGATAAAACTGGTAATGTTACAAAGATTTCTTCGTTTCCAAAAGATCTTGAAATTGAAGATATGGATATGCGTCATAACATAATGTATGCAGCTGTTAATATGAATCATAAGGTTTTTATTTATAGTATGCTTAACTATTAATGGACTGCACTTCATCAATGATTAATCTAACAAAATTGTGTATAATAAAATGATAGATAATCGATACATAAGAGGTTATGACATGAGATTAGGTACAGATATTATAGAAATTGATCGAATTAAAGGGGCCATAGAGCGGTCAAATCGCTTTCGACTGCGCGTATACACGGAACGTGAAATCGCTTATTGTGAAAGTAAACGTACAGGGGTATACCAATCTTATGCTGGTATTTATGCAGCTAAAGAGGCTTTTTTGAAAGCATTGGGAACTGGACTGCGATATGGCTCATGGCAAGATATTGAGGTGTGCCATGATGAATTCGGGGCACCATTTCTGAGCATAACAGGGGCTTTCAAAAAAATCATTCAAGAACGAATGTATACGGAATGTATAGTTTCTATTAGTCACTGTCGGTCGTACGCTATGAGTACGGTCATCATAGAGGGGTAATTATGTACAGTTTAACGAGAGAAGCATCACAACATATTGATGCCTATGTACCACGTCATCTACATGTGCCATTGGAAGTGCTCATGGAAAATGCAGGTCGAGGTATAGCCGATGCGTTGGTAGATGTAGAAGGAGACCGTTTTAGGGAGGATCCTTTTACAGGTATGGTTCTATTTGTGTGCGGTGTTGGTAACAATGGAGCCGATGGACTGGTAGCGGCTCGTCATTTAATGGAACAAAGAATTCCCGTTACCATTGCATTAGTAGGCAATGTGTCACATGGTAGTGAGCTATTTAATAAACAACTAACCATGGTTCGTGCCATGGGAATTGATATTGTTTCTTTTGAAAGTTTTAGTGATTGGTCCCGTGTTCATGTTGTCGTAGAAGGTTTGATGGGAACTGGTTTTCAAGGTGAATTACGTGAATCTATAACCTCTGTGCTACATGACATCGATGTGGAACGCAACCAATATGGATTTTCCCTATGGGCTATCGATGTGCCAGCCGGTGTTGATGCCACTACCGGACAGGCTTCTGATTATACATTATCCTATGATACGACAGTAACCTTTGGATCTATTAAAGAAGGTCTATTGTTATATCCTGGTAAATCCTTAGCCGGTACCGTAATAATTGCACCATTGGGTGTGCCTTGGGAATTAGCATTAGGAGCAGAGGCGCCATTTAACACATCCCATTATGTTTTGTATGACCGTTTAGCTTCACTAGAACTCAGTGATCGTATGCCACAGGCACATAAAGGTGTTAATGGTAACGCTTTGATTGTCGGTGGTTCTGAATCCATGATAGGGGCACCTATCATGAGTGCAGAGGCAGCTGTACATGGTGGAGCCGGTAAGGTTTCATTAGCTGTTCCTAACGGTGTGCGACCTATCGTACAGTCTAAATGCATACCAGAAGTCATGGTATTGCCATTAGAAAATTTAGGTTCCATTAATTTACAATCGTATGACGTCGTTGCTGTTGGCCCTGGATTAGGTCGCACAGATGAAGCTAAAGTATTGGTAAACTCTCTGTTAGAACGACAATCGGGACATATGGTTATCGATGCTGATGGATTATATGCTCTTGGCACCATAGGACATGTTTATGCACATGGGGATAAGACTATTACTTATGAAGGCAATATGCAGTTTAAAAATTGCATTATGACACCTCATTTAGGCGAGTTTAGCCGTCTTATTGATACATCTATTAATTTTATAGAGAAGCATTATGTAGAGTTAGCGATTCAATTTGCTGTAGCTCATAATGTAGTGCTCGTTTTAAAAGGAATTCCTAGTTTAGTTGCCTTTCCTACCGGTGAAGTATATATCAATATGATAGGCAACCCTGGTATGGGAACAGGAGGAATGGGTGATAGTTTAACGGGGATTATAGCCGCCTTTGTAGCACAAGGTTATTCTTTACAGTCTGCGGCCTTATTAGGTGTCTATGTACATAGTCGAAGCGCTGATATATTGGCTAAAGAAAAACCTTGGGGCTATACACCAAGTGATGTAAGCCAATCCGTTGGTTTGGTACTACAAGAGTTATTGAAAGGATAGGTATATGACGCGATTACAACGAATACTACTCTGTTTAATAGCTTTATTAGTGCCACTGTTTGTGCTAGCAGGTTGTTCGAATTCAGATGTATCCAAAGCGGCTACACAAGCCGTATCGGCATCATCCAATTATTCTATTGATACAAAGCAGACTAATGCAGAAGGGCATGTTGATATCTATATGCTAGATATCGGCCAAGGGGATGCAATACTTCTTAAAGTTGGTGATGAGTATAGCATGATTGATACGGGAGATATAGAACATCGTGAAAATATTGTAGCCCAACTACATAACCTTGGTGTTACAAAGCTTAAAAATGTCATCATCACACATCCTCATGCAGATCATATGGGTGGTTTTTTAGCTATTGCAAAAGCAATGCCTATAGAACATGTATATGATGATGGTATTTCTGTTGACAATAATATGTATAAAACATATGAAAAATGGATTGAGAAAAAGAATATTCAACGCACTACGTTAAAAAAAGGTGGTACTGTTGATTTTGGTCATGGTGCAGTATTTGTAGTATATGCGCCTTGGGATGATATATTAGTAGATAAAAAAGGGCAACCGGATTTAAATAATAATTCTATTGTTGGTAAATTTATATTTGGCAAATTTTCTATGCTCTTTACAGGTGATGCAGAATTACAAGAAGAACAACGGCTTATAAAAGAGCAAAATAGTAAGCTCTTTGCTCGTATTTTGAAGGTGGGTCATCACGGATCACGAACAAGTAGTTCTGAAGATTTCTTAAAATCCGTCAAACCAGAGAGTGCATTAATCTCTTGTGGGTTATATAATAAATATGGTCATCCTCATGATGTGACATTACGTCATTTGAATGAACACAATATCGCCATTTATCGTACAGATACGATGGGACGTATTCACATTAGTACGGATGGGAATGAATGGCAAATTTCTACAGAACGATGATAGATATGTATAATCGGTATACCTATCTTCATGTTTGTATGAAATAATCTATCTATAATCTAACATTAGTTTATGGATAGATTGGAACGATGAGACGAAACATTAGTATCATCGGCTCATCTCTATGGTTTGGACAAAAAGTATGTCAGTTAGATTGGAGTGAATGTATTGCGTAAACTATTTTTAATTTGCTTTGCTTTTCTCATGGCTGTACCACTGTTGTTAAGTCAAGCAAAGGCTGCTAATTTACAGGATGCTCGTTGGGTAACGAGAACTGATGCACCTGTTCCATATGTACGTATGGTTATGGATTTATCTACTCCTGTAAACGCGGCAGCATCCATCAGTAAAGATGGAAAAACGACAACGGTTACTTTGAAGAATACGAAGCTAAAAACGGCGAAGAATACTATTTATATGGATTCTTCCATTGCTAGCGTAGCTCAACTTTCACAAGTAGGCAAAGATGTGGCAGTTACGATTAAAACTCCATCCGCATTGGATACTAATGATGTGAAGGTTTTCTCTTTGAAGAAGGATACAGTCAATCAAAAGCCGTATCGAATTGTTGTAGATGTACAGAAAAAAGGCGTGGCTCCAAAACCTATCAATTATGGTAAGAAACCATCCCCAGCTACAGCGCCAGCAAGTAGCAAAGGGTCCGGTATATACTCTGTATCAGGAGGATTATCCGGTAAGGTGATTACTATTGATCCAGGTCATGGTGGTAGCGACCCAGGTGCTATCGGCCCTACAGGGTTCCAAGAAAAAAGTGCAACATTACCGATTGCTAAATATTTGAAATCAGCTTTAGAAGCTCGCGGTGCTAAGGTATTCCTGACTCGTACTACAGATGCCGATGTATATGGTCCTAATGCGAGTGGTGTTGATGAGTTGGGTGCTCGCGTTAATATAGCAAACTCCCATAATTCAGATGCCTTTGTAAGTGTTCATATTAACTCTTTCAACAACCCAAGTGTAGGTGGCATTGCTACATACTACTATTCTAAAACTGGTAATGACGCTCGCTTAGCACAAAAAGTACAAAATCAAATTGCTAATGTACCAGGCTTCAATGGTGACAGAGGTATCCAAGAAGGTAATTTGTATGTATTAAGACATACAAATATGCCGGCTATTCTCGTAGAATTAGGCTTTATTTCTAACCCTAATGAAGAACGTGCATTGAAGAGCGACCAAACAAAACAAGACTTTGCTAATCGCATTGCTGCTGGTATTGCTAGTTACTTTGGAGGCTAAGGATGAATATTCGAAATCAAATAACAGTGATTGCTTGTATCGGCATCCTAGCTTTTACAGCGGGCTGTAATTCCAATCAAATGCAAAACACAGGTTCTACAAACGTAAGCCAAGAGGTGAAGGTCAATAAAGATGCTGAAACTGCTAAGACTTCTAGTGAATCCGTTAAAATGGTATTCTTTGTTCCTACTGAAGATGGTTCCGGTGTTAAACAACAATCCGTGGATATCGCAGCAGATAAGGTGACGCCGAAGGCGGCATTGCTTGCCATGTTAAAAGCTGATCGCCAACAAAAGTATCCTATCTTTGATAAAGCGATAAAAATCAACTCTGTAACAGTTAAAGATGGAGTTGCTTCTGTAGAGGTGAATAAAGCTTTTGTTGATGGTAAAGGTGGCGACTTAACTGTTAAGTTGCAAATGGCTGCTATTGTTAATACATTGACCTCTTTTGATAATATCAATGGAGTGCTCTTTGTATGTGATGGCAAAAAGGTTCCTATTGTAGGCGCATTCGATACGAAGAGCCCTGTTAAACGGATGGAACAACTCATAAAAAAATAATGTACGAATCGACCTCATCAGTATGATGAGGTCGATTTTTTTTGCATTCCTATATATGTTACAATACATATAGTGTATAAGATAAAAAAGGTGATATTGTGGAACTTAAAACTCTTGGTGAATTTAATTTCATACATAGTATTGAATCGGATACAATATATGACAATAAGACAGTGGTGCAAGGTATTGGCGATGATTGTGCCATTTATAAAGCTAGTGAAGGGTATGATCAGCTTATAAGTACGGATACCATGGTGGAAGGTGTTCATTTTAGCTTTCATTATATGGCGCCCTATGATGTAGGATATCGTTTGATGACGGCTAATTTGAGTGATATTGCTGCTATGGGAGGTATACCACGTCAGGTTGTATTATCTGTATCTGCACCAGGTCATATTGACACGCGAATTTTAGATGAAATTTATAGAGGGATTAAGGATCAGTGCCAACGATATCATGTAAATCTTATTGGCGGTGACACGGTCAGTATAGATGGCCCCATGGTGTGGACCATTACTATCATAGGCGAAGTGCCTAAAGGTAAAGCGATACTACGAAGTGGTGCCCGACCTGGGGATGTGGTGGGCGTTACTAATTATATTGGTTATGCTGCCACAGGGTTAGGATCCTTATCATATAACTTTGATGGCTATCCTATGACGTGCATCGGTCATCAACGACCAGAACCTCAAATTGAATTAGGCCAATCGTTACGCGAACTTGGTATTCACAGTATGAATGATATTAGCGATGGCCTTAGTAGTGAGTTGAATGAAATAGCAAAGGCATCACATGTTTCAATCGTCATTGATGAAGCACTTATCCCATTGCATGAAGAAACATATAAGCTAGCTGCTGTATTACATACTAATCCTGTTGATTATGCCTTATTGGGCGGTGAAGATTTTCAGCTCGTATTTACGGCGCCTAAGGAGCTTTCACAGGCATTAGAACAGTTAGGTTCTATCACGCTTATTGGTGAGGTTATAGAGGGAAAACCGATGGTACAATTGGTGACTAAGGATAAAGAGATACGCTTATTAGAAGCGAAAGGATATAATCATTTTCATGAGTAAAAATAAAGTTACATTAGAAACATATTCTGTAGAGGATACACAATGCTTTGGTGAACGCCTAGGGCAGTGGGTCAAAGAGTCTGCTAGTCCACTATGCATGGCATTAATCGGTGATTTAGGGACTGGTAAGACTCATATGTCTCAGGGCATAGCAAAGGGTCTTGGCGTGTCAGAGGATATTACAAGTCCTACATTTTCTCTTATGAATACATATATGACATTGGCCGGTGAAATATACCATTTTGATTTATATCGTATGGATGATGTAAGTGAATTAGAAAATATTGGATTTTATGAATTTACAGAGGATCAAGTTGCCATTGTAGAGTGGGCGGATAAGTTTGAAGATGAATTGCCCGATGAAACGTTATGGATACATATTGATTCGATTGATACTCACTCTAGACGGATTACATTAGAGAGCGATGTACTTGACGCTGAAACATTGAATACTTTAGGAGGTATGTATGTGGTTGGGAATTGAAACGAGTTCTGTCGTTTCTAGTGTTGCTGTGATGAATGAAAGTCAGTTACTTGGTGAAATTACTATACAAGCAGGATTGACTCATTCTGAGCAGTTGGTACCACATATTCAATCATTGCTAGAGATGACGAGGGTAGAAAAATCTGATTTAAAAGGAATCGTTGTTGCTAGTGGTCCCGGTTCCTTTACGGGTTTGCGCATAGGAATGGGGACGGCAAAGGCGATGGCTTATGCATTACATATACCTTTATATGGGGTTATGACTATGGATGGATTAGCACGTAATATTCCATACACTACTGATACGATTTGCACGGTTATTGATGCACAAAAGAAACATGTCTATGCGGCTCTGTATACATATGATGGAGAGCGTTTACAGTTTAAAGAAGAGCCATTCGTAGTAGAAGCTGCTTCATTAGTAGAACGATTACGAAACCAACATAAACGCGTCGTATTTGTGGGCGATGGTATTAAGCGGATTGCTCCACTAGTAGAAGATGATGAGTTATTAATCATTGGTGATCCTATCTATCGCATACCTAAGGCTAGCTCTTTATTATTAAGCGCCCGCTCTATGATTGAACGAGGTGAAAGTGCTGATCCTATGGATATGGTACCGTACTATATTAGACGGTCTGAAGCAGAAGTATTGTGGGAAGAAAAGCATAAAGATAACCCTGCTATGTTAAAGGAGAATCCTACAGTCACTGTAATCGAAGCGGCAGGTGAAAAATAGACATGACAGTCCGTAGAGCAACGATTGAGGATGCAAAGGAAATTTTTGCTATTGAAATGGAATGCTTTTCTGTTCCTTGGAGTTTAGATTCCATAGAAACAGAATTACTGAATGAAGATAAGAAACTCTATTATGTCATAGAAGATACCAATGGTGTTGTAGGTTATGCAGGGGCATGGCTCGTATATGATGAAGGGCAAATTACGAATATTGCGATACGTCCATCTGCAAGACGCCAAGGCTTTGGTGCTAAACTTACGAGTGCATTGATAGAGGAATGTTTTAAACGAGGCATGCATGAAATCTTTTTAGAAGTTCGTATATCTAATTTGTCTGCTTTATCTTTATACCGACAATTGGGGTTTACTGTAAAAGGTATGCGAAAAAATTATTACTCAGAGCCTAAAGAAGATGCGTATATCATGTCTCTTATTAAAGAGGAAGGAAAATGAGTGTATATACATTAGCATTAGAAAGTAGCTGTGATGAAACATCGGCAGCTGTACTTAAGGATGGCCGTACAGTACTTTCTAATGTCATATCGAGTCAGGTGCCAATTCACCGAAAATTTGGTGGTGTAGTGCCAGAAATTGCATCCCGCCATCATATAGAACAAGTTATCCCTGTTATTGATAAGGCTTTAGCGGATGCTCATGTCACATTGGATGATATCGATCATATAGGGGTTACCTATGGTCCTGGATTAGTAGGGGCCCTATTAGTTGGTGTAGCAGCTGCAAAAGGTTTATCCTTTGCTACGGGTATTCCATTAGTACCTGTTCATCATATGGAAGGTCATATTTTTGCTAATTTCTTAGCTAATCCTACATTAGAGCCACCATTTTTAAGCCTTGTTGTATCCGGTGGTCATACTATGTTAGTTCATGTGAAAGGCTATGAAGAATTCGAGATTTTAGGACAAACACGGGATGATGCGGCCGGTGAAGCTTTTGATAAAATTGCCCGCGTTATGGGGTTTCCATATCCTGGAGGACCTCATATTGATGCATTAGCAAAAGAGGGCAATCCAGATGCTATTGAGTTTCCGAAGGCCCTTAGTGAGTCGGGAAATTTTGAATTTAGCTTTAGTGGCTTAAAATCAGCTGTTCTAAATTATTTAAATAGTAAATCACAAAAGGGTGAAGACATACATAAGGCTGATGTGGCAGCGTCCTTTCAAAAGGCCATCGTAGATGTTCTCGTAGAAAAAACTAAGGATGCAGCTCATACACTAGGGGAAACTAAAATAACCATTGCTGGTGGTGTATCTGCTAACCAAGGCTTACAAGTAGCATTAGAGAATATGTGTAATGAAGAAGGATTTACGTACTATAAACCAGGTAAAATTTTAGCTACTGATAATGCGGCTATGATTGGATGCCGTGCTTACTATATGGCACAAGCCGGAAAATTCTGCGATTTACATTTAAATGCTAAGCCTAGTGTGCCAATTGGTACCGTTGCATGGGTAGAAGGTAACTAGTATGACTGTACATATATATGATGAACTTGTTAAGGAAACAAATCTATCTAGTTTGCAAGCAGCCCTACTAGTTCATATTAGTCATATGATTCGCTTTGGCCAATCGGTGAGTAAACATAAGATTGTTTTGTTTACAGAGATTGCGAATGATGACATGATGTGTATATATGAGTCTAATGACTCATTAGTTACATCTCGCATACCTAGTTCTGATATGTGGAAAAAACTAATCACCACCGGTGAAAGCTTTCAACAATCCACACAAAATGGATTTGAATATCTATTTCCTATTGTCGATAATGGCGGTAAGACTATAGGAGGCATTTCCTTCTCGTATATAGCACCTGCCAATGGTGTGGAAGGGAAACGAGGATTTATCGTAGCCGATACGATGCACCGATTGATGTTGACGGCCACAGATGAACAAATTAAAGAATATGAGCCTATATCGTATTTAGATGGGCTCATCATTTTTGACCAAAATGGGACTATCTTGTACGGCAATGATACGGCGTTACACTTGGCGGATATTGTCGGTGTTGATCGGCGGTTGGTGGGCACATCTATTTTTGGTAGTTCTTTAAAAATATCTGCTATTCATCGTGTCATAGATGAACGAAATGATTTTGTATCCGAAGAAATCTATCATAATATGGTACTAAGACAGCATTTGATTCCTATTCCGATGGGACGCAATGAATGTCGTTGCTTTTTAATACTTCACGATTGTACCCGTGAAAGTAAACAGCAACAAGAACTACTAGTTAAAAATTCCATTATTAAAGAGATACATCACCGTGTTAAAAATAACTTACAAACAGTAGCAGGCTTACTACGGATGGAAGCGCGGCGCTCTGATTTACCAGAGGTAAAATCGGCATTACAAGAGGGTATTTCCCGTATTGAAAGTATGGCCCTTGTCCATGATTTAGTATCTCACTATGATGAAGACTATATTTCTATACGATCTATATATGATGAATTGTGCCGATTATTACGCCAGAGCATGGTAAATCGTAATCAACATGTAGAATTTCGCTATCATGGAGACGATTGTATTATTTCATCTCATCAAGCCAGTTATATTTCTCTTGTATTCAATGAACTGATTTCTAATAGTATTGTGCATGGGTTGGATGGGACTGATGGTGTAATTTCATTATCTGTATCCAGTATGAATGATACTATTGCACTAGTATTTACAGATTCAGGTAAAGGTTTGCCTCGTGATTTTGATATGGCTAAAAGTAAGCGATTAGGCATGCAAATTATTAATAATTTGGTGACTCACGAGCTACAAGGTCATATGACGATTGAAAATGGTGATGTTGGGGTTATTGTTACAATTCATATTCATAAGGAGCAATAAATGCGTATTTTAATCGTTGATGATGAATCTTTAATCCGCATGGATTTGCGAGATATTATAGAATCTGAACAACATGAAGTGGTTGGGGAAGCATCGAATGGTGTTGAAGCTATTACGATGTGTAAAGAACTAAAACCTGATGCGGTGTTAATGGATGTGAAAATGCCTGAGCTAGATGGTATAGAAGCAGCTCGTCAAATTGGATTTAACCACTTGGCACCTGTTGTACTTCTAACTAGTTATAGTCAACAGGATTTAGTGACAAAAGCTCGTGAATCTGGTGTATATGGATATTTAATAAAACCTGTCAGAGAAGAGCAGCTGATTCCAACATTAGAAATGGCATGTGGTCGATTTTTAGATGATTTAGAATCACGTCAACAAATGGCTGATTTAGAGAAAACTCTAGAAGAACGAAAAATAATACAAAAAGCGACAGGCATTCTTATGGATTTATATAAAATTCCGGAGGACGAAGCATATAATCGAATTCGGCAATTAAGTATGAAGAAACGAGAGTCTATTGTCAATATATGTAAGCTAATCATTCAACAAGCATCGTCTAATTAATAAAAACTATAGGGCGATACATATAACCTTCTATATAAGATATAAAAGCTTATATAGAAGGTTATTTTATATGAATTAGTACTTGTAAAAACTAAAAAGTCAAAAAATCAAAATTAGTACTTGCAATTATTTTGACATAGGTTATAATAATACATGTGATTAGCACTCGATAAGTTAGAGTGCTAATGAATTATGAATAATACATAGTAAATAAGGAGTGACATCATATGTTAAAACCATTAGCTGACCGCGTTCTTATCCGTTTAGAAGCAAAAGAAGAAAAAACTAAAAGTGGTATCTTCCTTCCTGATACAGCAAAAGAAAAACCTCAAGAAGGTGTAGTTGTAGCAGTAGGTGCTGGTAAAGTATATGACAATGGTCAACGTGTAGCTCCAGAAGTTAAAGTTGGCGATACTGTTATGTTTGCAAAATACGCTGGTAGCGAATTAGAAATCGATGGCGCTACTCACTTGATTATTAGCGAACGCGATATCTTAGCAGTATTATAATAGCTTTCAAGGCTATACATGTTAATGATACATTCTATATTGCCTTAGGGCATATATTTCTTTACATTGGATAGTGTTACTATCTAGGAGGTAATACATATGGCAAAAGAAATCTTGTTTAATGAAGAAGCTCGTCGCGCATTAGGTCGTGGCGTTGATCAATTGGCAAATGCTGTAAAAGTTACATTAGGACCAAAAGGCCGTAATGTTGTATTGGATAAAAAATTCGGTTCCCCAACAATCACAAATGATGGTGTAACTATTGCTCGTGATATCGAACTTCCAGATCCATTTGAAAACATGGGTGCTCAATTGGTAAAAGAAGTTGCTACTAAAACTAACGACGTAGCAGGTGATGGTACTACTACTGCAACAGTATTGGCACAAGCTATGATTCAAGAAGGTATGCGCAACGTCGCAGCTGGTGCTAACCCAATGATCTTGAAAAAAGGCATTGAAACAGCAGTAAAAACTTTGGTTGAAGAAATTAAAAAACGCTCCATTAAAGTTTCTGGTAAATCTGAAATTGCTCAAGTAGCTAGCGTATCTGCTGCTGACGAAGAAATTGGTGGCTTAATTGCTGAAGCTATGGAAAAAGTAGGTAACGATGGCGTTATCACTGTAGAAGAATCTAAAGGCTTGCAAACTGCATTAAACGTAGTAGAAGGTATGCAATTTGACCGTGGTTACATTTCCCCTTACATGGTAACTGACCCTGATCGTATGGAAGCTGTTATGGATAATCCATACATCTTGATTACTGACCGCAAAATCAGTGCTATCGCAGATATGTTGCCAACACTTGAAAAAGTGGTAAAAGTAGGTAAAGAACTTCTTATCATCGCTGAAGATGTAGAAGGCGAAGCATTGGCTACATTGGTAGTAAACCGCTTGCGTGGTACTTTCAAAGCAGTAGCTGTAAAAGCTCCTGGCTTCGGTGACCGTCGTAAAGCTATGCTTGAAGATATCGCTATTTTGACTGGTGGTACTGTAATTACTGAAGATATGGGCCGCAAACTTGATTCTGTAGAACTTACTGATCTTGGTACAGCTCGTCAAGTTCGCATCACTAAAGATGAAACTACAATCATCGATGGTGTAGGCGATAAAGACGTAATTGCTAAACGCGTTAGCCAAATTCGTGCACAAGTAGAAGAAACAACTTCTGAATTCGACCGTGAAAAATTACAAGAACGTCTTGCAAAATTGTCCGGTGGTGTTGCAGTTATCGAAGTAGGTGCTGCTACAGAAGTTGAAATGAAAGATAAAAAACTTCGTATCGAAGACGCATTGAACGCAACTCGTGCTGCTGTTGAAGAAGGTATCGTAGCTGGTGGTGGTACTACATTCATCGATATCATCCCTGCATTGAACACCTTGGAAGCTACTGGTGATGTTCAAACTGGTATTAACCTTGTTAAACGTGCAGTAGAAGAACCTCTTCGTCAAATTGCTTACAATGCTGGCCTTGAAGGCTCCGTTGTAGTAGAAAAAGTTAAAAATACAGAAGCTGGTGTTGGTTTCAACGCATTGACTGAAGAATATATCGACATGGTAAAAGCTGGTATCGTGGATCCTGCAAAAGTAACACGTTCTGCTCTTCAAAATGCTGCATCCATCGCTTCTCTTGTATTGACTACTGAAACAATCGTAGCTGATAAAGTAGAAGAAAATGCTGCTGCTCCTGCAATGCCTCCAATGGGTGGCATGGGCGGTATGATGTAATCAACTGCTTTTAGCGATACATAGATAATATATTAAAATCCTAATGAATGTAGATTGCTACATTCATTAGGATTTTTTATTCTTAGAATGAGTCTTGATAAATTGATTTCATAAGTAATTTATGATATAATTCTATAGAATTTCATATAAGAGTCTTTGTTTGACAGACACTATTATATAGCATATAATTTTTATATCTAAAAATATCTATATAATAAAGAGGTGTTACTATGTTGAACTTTTTATTTAAAAGTAAACCTGATTATATTAATTTTGGGCTTTTATTCTATCGCCTTGCATTAGGTATTTCCATGTTCTATCATGGATACTTAAAATATGTAAGTGGTGAACAAGGTCTTTATAAGGTAGGGGCCATGCTGTCCGCCTTAGGTGTGCCAAGTGGCTTTGAGGTTATATTAGGTACCATCGCATCTTATGCAGAAATGGTCGGTGGTATTCTTCTTATTATAGGCCTGTTTACACGTATTGGCACGCTTCTAGTTGTAGGTACCTTGGCGGTAGCGACCATATTGAATCTTAACGGCAATTTCTTTAGTTGGGATTATCCGTCCCAAATGGCCTTTGGTGCCATTATGTTGTTCATTGCTGGTGCAGGTCGCTATAGTTTAGATAAGGCATTATTTAAATAATCAGTTAATTAGAAGACTCATCATAGATGAGTCTTTTACTATGTAGAGAGGTTATTATGAATCAAAAAACAGTTCCATTTACATCTGAACAATTAGAAGCAATTATTGCTAACTATCCGACTCCGTTTCATATTTATGACGAAGAAGGTATCGTTAATAATATGAAGAGATTTATCTCCGCATTCTCTTGGAATAAGGGATTTAAACAATATTTTGCTGTGAAAGCTACTCCAAATCCATATATTATGCGTGTGTTGCAAAAATTAGGGGTAGGCGCTGATTGTTCTTCCTTAGCTGAATTACTTCTATGCGAAAAGGTGGGCATTACAGGCCATGACATTATGTTCACATCCAATGACACACCTTATGTAGAGTATAAAAAGGCTTTGGATATGGGGGCTATCATCAATTTAGATGATATTACTCATATTGAATACTTAGAAAAACATCACGGATCTCTACCAGATACATTCTGCGTACGTTATAATCCAGGTCCTTTGAAAGAAGGGGGCAATACGATTATCGGCCTTCCAGAGGAAGCAAAATACGGTATGACTCGTGAGCAAGTATTTGAGGCATATAAGCAATTACAAGCAAAGGGTGTAAAACATTTTGGTTTACATACTATGGTTGTATCCAATGAACTTGATATTGATGGATTGGTAGGTACAGCTGAAATCTGCTTTAACCTAGCTGTAGAAATTAAAGAAAAATTAGGCATCGATGTTGAATTTATCGATCTTGGTGGTGGTGTAGGCGTAGCATATAAACCAGAACAAACGCCTGTTGACTTTGAAAAATTGGGCGAACGTGTTCATGAAGCTTATGATCGAATCATTAAAGGCAATGGTCTTAAGGATATTGCTTTGGCCTACGAATGTGGTCGTATGGTAACTGGTCCATTTGGATATCTTGTTTCCACAGCTATTCACAAAAAGGACATCTATCGTCATTACATCGGTTTAGATTCTTGTATGGCTAATTTAATGCGTCCAGCATTGTATGGTTCTTATCATCATATTACAGTAATGGGTAAAGAAAATGCTCCTAAAGATCATGTGTATGATGTAACTGGTTCCTTGTGTGAAAATAATGATAAATTTGCTATTCAACGAGAATTGCCAAAAATTGATATTGGTGACCGTATCATCATTCATGATGCAGGTGCACATGGTCATTCGATGGGCTTTAACTATAATGGCAAATTACGTTCTGCTGAATTGTTACTGCACAAAGATGGTTCTGTTACACAAATTCGTCGCGCTGAAACATACGATGATTTATTTGGTACATTAGACTTCTCCGATTTATAATATTGAGAATTAAATAGAGTTGAGAACTACTATTAATAAACTATAAGATATACGGATATATAGGGATTTTTTCTAATTCCTGTATATTTTAGTAGGAATATCTTGCTATCATTTAGATAAGAATGTATAATGAGTATAGATTGTTATGCACATACTTGCTAAAGTGGCGAGAGAATACGGCGGTATCACCCTTGTGCGTACCGCCGTTTTTCTATGTGACTATAAAGTTTTAATCATATAATCAGATTATCTGATACGAAGGAGTGAAATATTTTGGCTGAATTACTTCAGATTAAAGATTTGGAAGTGTCTGTAGAAGAGAAGAAAATTCTTAAAGGCATTAATTTAACAATAAATAAAGGTGAGATTCACGTCGTAATGGGTACGAATGGTGCTGGTAAATCCACATTGGCAAATGCTATTATGGGTAACCCATTGTACACAGTCGATAAAGGTTCTATCGTATTTGATGGCAAGGATATTACAGAAGATGCTGTAAATGATCGTGCAAAAGCAGGTATCTTTATGTCATTCCAAAGCCCAATTTCCGTTCCTGGTATTACTGTAGAAAACTTTATCCGTACTGCAAAATCTACAATTACAGGTGAAAATGTACGTGCGTTGGCTTTCAAAAAAGAATTGAAAGAAAAAATGGATGAATTGTCCTTTGACACATCCTATGCACAACGTTATGTAAACGAAGGTTTCTCCGGCGGGGAACGCAAGAAAAATGAAATTCTTCAAATGTCTATTTTAAATCCAAAATTGGCTATCCTTGACGAAACTGACTCTGGTCTTGACGTTGATGCTGTTCGCATTGTATCCGAAGGTGTTAATCGTTTCCATAATGAAGATAATGCAGTATTAATCATTACTCACCACAATCAAATTTTACAAAAATTAAAACCTGATTTTGTACATGTTTTGATCAACGGTAAAATCGTTAAGACTGGTGATGCTTCATTGGTTCGTGAAATTGAAGAAAAAGGTTACGACGCATACAAAGCATTAGCATAGGAGGCAACATGGAAGAAAGAAAGAAAACCCAAGTTGCGGATATGGACCGTGGTGTCTATGATATAAAGAATAATTTTGAGTATTCCTATATTGCTGATGCTGGGTTAACAGAAGATATTATCCGTGAAATTTGGTCTAATAAAAATGAACCGGAATGGATGCTTGACTTCCGTTTGAAATCCTTAGAGATTTACAATCGTATGGAAATTCCTAATTGGATTCCTGATATTTCTGGCTTAGATATGGAACATATTTACACATATGTAAAGCCTAAAGTAGATATGAAGGGCGATTGGAATGAAGTACCTGACGATATTAAGAGCACATTTGATCGCCTCGGTATTCCAGAAGCAGAAAAAACATCTCTTGCAGGTGTAGGTGCCCAATATGACTCCGAAGTCGTATATCACAGCATTCAAGAAGATCTTGTAAAACAAGGCGTAATTTATACTGATATTGAAACAGCACTTCATGAACATGAAGAAATCGTAAAAAAATACTGGATGACATTGATTCCTCCTACAGATCATAAATGGGCAGCTCTTCATGGTGCCGTTTGGTCTGGCGGTTCCTTTGTATATGTTCCTGCAGGCGTGCAAGTGGATATTCCATTGCAATCCTATTTCCGTTTGAATGCACCAGGTGCTGGTCAGTTCGAACACACGATGATCATCGTAGAAGAAGGTGCTAAGGTACACTTTATCGAAGGTTGTTCTGCTCCTAAATACGATGTATCCAATCTTCATGCAGGCGCAGTAGAATTGTTCGTTAAGGATAACGCTACGTTGCGTTATTCCACAATTGAAAACTGGTCTAAGAATATGTACAACCTCAATACAAAACGTTGTGTTGTAGGTAAAGGCGGTACTATTGAATGGGTATCTGGTTCCTTTGGTTCTCACGTATCCTGTTTGTACCCAATGAGTATTCTTAATGGCGAAGGTGCTCATGCTGAGTTTACAGGCGTAACATTTGCTGGTGAAGGTCAATTCCTTGATACTGGTTGTAAGGTGGTTCACAATGCACCATATACGACAAGTAATGTAAACTCTAAATCTATCTCCAAATCCGGTGGCGCTGCTATTTATCGTGGCCTGTTGAAAATTGGTCCTAATGCAGAACATGCAAAAGCAACTGTATCCTGTGAATCCTTGATGTTGGATGAAATTTCTCAATCCGATACAATTCCAGCTATTATTGTAGAAAATGATAATGTCGATTTAGGTCATGAAGCTAAGATTGGCCGTATTTCTGATGAAGCTATTTTCTACCTTATGACGCGTGGTATTAGTGAAGAAGAAGCTCGTGCAATGCTTGTTCGTGGTTTCGTAGAACCAATTTCTAAAGAATTGCCATTGGAATATGCTGTTGAAATGAATAATCTAATCAATCTTGAATTAGAAGGTTCTATCGGTTAAGGAGGTACTATGAGCGAATTACTATTTAATGAACTTCCTAGACCTACCTTTAGATGGTTGCGTGTTAACCATACTCCAGCAAGTCTTTGGGGAGAATCAGACAAAACTACAGCTGTATTGGTAAAAGGTAATGATGCCATTATAAGCCCATTGCCAGCTGGTACAGCTTTGATGAATACAAACTATAAAGGTGCTAATGGTGAGGCTGTAGCTAAGCTTGTAAACGAAGCTGAAGGCTATCGTATCCATGTGCCTGCTAAGGCAAAAGAAGTGGTAGGTATTCGCATTGATGCGAGTGCACGTATTGCCAGTCGTTTCCAATTTATCGTTGAAGAAGGCGCTGACGTAGAAGTACAATTCTTCTTAGATGGTGGTACAAAAGAGGCGACTAATATCCAATATCTTAATGAATACGATGTAAAATCTAATGCCAAGATTGTCGTTAAAAAAGTAAATCTTTTAGATGAAACTGTACAGCATATCGAACATCGCTATACAAAACTAGAGGATAATGCCGATGTGGAATACATCAATGTAGAAATTGGTGGCAAAGAAAACTTCCTAAACTATGAACATGATTTGCAAGGTGAATCTAGTAAAATCGTTCATGACATTGCTTATTTAGGCAATAAGGAACAAAAATTTGATATTGCTATGCTCATGACACATGGTGGTAAAAAATCTTTTAGTGATATTCATACATTAGGTGCCTTAAGCGATACATCTAAAAAATCCTTCCGTGGTACATTGGATTTCCTTCGCGGCGCCGTTGCCTCTGAAGGTGCTGAAGAAGATACATGTTTATTGTTAGATCCTACTGTTAAATCTATTTCTCTACCATTGTTATTGTGTAAAGAAGATAATGTAGTAGGTAATCATGCAGCTAGCGCAGGACAAATTGATCAAAATAAATTGTTCTACCTCATGAGCCGTGGTTTTAGTGAAGTAGAAGCTAAACATATTATTGTAGAATCAATGATTCGACCAATCATCGATCGCATTGGTGATGACGTGATTGAAGAAGCTGCTTTGACTGCAGTACGTAATAAGATTTAAGAGGATTGACTATGAGACCTATTACAGAAGCATATAAGGATTTTCCTATTTTACATAAAGAACATAATGGTCATCGCCTTATCTACTTAGATAGTGGTGCAACGGCGCAAATTCCTCAAATGGTAATGGATCGCCTTACAGACCATATGCTTCATCACAATGGTAATCCACATCGTGGTTCTCATATCCTCGCTATTGAAGCGTCGGAAGCGTATGAAAATGCACGTGACCGCGTTGTTGAGTTTATCAATGCCCGTGAGCGAGAAGAGGTTGTCTTTACCCGTAATAGTACGGAATCGATGAATCTAATCGCTCATAGCTATGGCGCTAATTTTGTTACAAAAGGCGATAAGATTGTCATTACTGTTGCAGAACATCATGCCAATCTTGTTACATGGCAATATGTTGCTGAAAAAACAGGTGCTACATTAGAATATATGTACTTAGATGAATCGGGCCATTTGAAAGATGGTGAAATCAATAAGATTGATGAAAGTACTAAAATTGTGGCATTTGCCCATGTGAGCAATGTTCTTGGCATGGAATTTCCTGTGAAAGAATTGACTGAAAAAGCCCATTCTGTAGGGGCTGTTGTGGTTCTTGATGGAGCCCAGTCTACACCTCATATGAAGGTAGATGTACAAGCCTTGGACTGTGATTTCTTCGTATTCTCTGGTCATAAAATGTGCGCTTCTCAAGGTATTGGTGTGCTATATGGGAAACGAGAATTACTTGAAAAAATGCCACCATTCTTACTTGGTGGCGATATGATTGAATATGTAAAAGAACAATCTACTACATTCAATGAATTACCATATAAATTCGAAGCTGGTACACCAAATGCTCATGGTGCTGTAACATTACATGCCGCTATTGATTATCTCGAATCTTTCGGCATGGATGCTATTGAGGCACATGAAGAAGAATTGGTATCCTATGTATTGCCTAAGATGCTTGAAATCCCTCATGTTCACGTATTGGGATCTCAAAACCCTCGTGAAAAACATGGCGTTATCGCTTTTACAATAGATGATGTACATCCTCATGATGTAGCGACTATTCTTGATTCTAAAGGTATCTGTGTACGCTCTGGACATCATTGTGCACAACCTTTGGGCGCATTCTTTCACGTAGCTGCATCTACACGCCTCAGCATGTATTTATACACGCGTAAAGAAGATTTAGATGCATTCTTAGAAGTATTAAAAACTGTCCGTTCGGTAATGGGCTTTAAAGATTAGGAGACATTCACATGGAAATGGATCAATTGTATACGGAACTTATTTTGGAACATAATCAAGATAAGCGTAATAAACGTGAGTTAAGTGAATTTACTGCTTCCGAACATGGCCACAATCCAAGTTGTGGTGATGATTTGACGCTACAAATTGATGTACAAGATGGCATTATTAAAGATGCAGCTTACACAGGCTCTGGTTGTGCTATCAGCCAAGCTTCAGCATCCATGATGATTGATATTATCAAGGATAAATCTGTAGAAGAAGCATTGCGTTTGGTAGAATTATTCTTGGGTATGATAAAAAAAGAAGTTACTGACGAATCTAAGCTTGAAGATTTGGAAGATGCTATGGCCTTACAAAATATTTCTAATATGCCTGCTCGTGTAAAATGTGCTGTATTAGCATGGCATACATTAAAAGAGGCTTTAAAGAAATAATTATGAATAAGACCATTATTTTTGACTTGGATGGAACCTTAACAGATTCAGAAGAAGGAATTTTGAAGAGTGTCACATATGCACTCGAATCCTTTGGATATGAAATTCCACCTCATGAAACATTGTTATTATTCTTAGGCCCTCCACTTGTAGATTCATTTCAAGAACACTGTGGCATGGCATTAGAAGAAGCAGAAAAAGTATATAAAAAGTTTGGTGAACGCTATGGTACTATTGGTAAATTCGAAAATCAATTGTATCCTAACATCATCGACCTATTGGACAAGGTTAAAAATGAACATTATACTGTGGCCTTGGCTACGGCTAAGCCAGAAGTTTATGCACGCGAGATTTTAGATCATTTTTCTATTACACAATACTTTGATGTCATTGTAGGAGCCAATTACAAAGAAGGCTTGGTTCATAAGAAAGAGATTCTACAAAAGGCTATCGAATTGTGTGGTAATCCATTAACTGATGATACGGGACGTCGTCTCGTATACATGGTAGGGGATAGAAAATACGATGTTGAGTCAGGCAATGAATTAGGTTGTATATCTATAGGTGTTACCTATGGATATGGTACAGAAACAGAGTTAAACGATGCAAATGCAGAATATCTTTGCGATGATGTAGATGATATTGTTATGACCTTGGACTTAGAGGAAATGCTTGTTCGTAGATAAGACTATTAACGTTCATATTAAAAGGCTAGAGATTCGTCTCTAGCCTTTTTGACGCAGTAAAAAGACCTTGTTCGTATTGAGCAAGGTCTTTTAGATTTTTCTTATGTTATTTTTTTAGGCCACTTTTTTTAGCTAATGATTTGATAACCTTAGCGCTTTGTTTTTTGAGTTTGCCTCCAGTTTGTTTTAATTGGATACGTGTACGGAATACACGACCAAGTGTTGTAATTTTGGTTTTGCGACGCGGTTTCATATCGCGTTCGTTACCAAAATCGCCACGTTGGACAGTGGTTGCTTTTACCTTTTCAGATCCAAATGATTGACGTAAGGATTTCATAAATTGTGTAAGTGGTAGAGTACGATTGAAGGCGAATAAATCAACTGCTACATAACCCAATTCCGGATACGCATGTAATGTGAAGTGAAATTGTTTTGCAATAGCAAGAACGACAATTTCATCATCCATAACTTGATAGTTAATTTCGTCTAATTCAATATCTGCTAACTCAAATGCAGCAGCTACACTTTCTTGTACGGCTGCAGCGGAAGAGAGGGATTCTTCATTGCAAGAGTATAAATCTAGTAATAATTGATGACCTAATGCATCTGCCATTGTAGCACCTTCTTTCGTACATACGTTATTATATCTTTAATATTATACATTGAATTCTTATATTAGTCTATTCGTAGAAACATTTACGTACATACATTGATTTGGCGGCGTAATTCATATAATAAATTTACGTATTTTGGTAATAGTCAAATAATAATTTATAAAAATTTGACTTTATATTTGACAATAGTCAAATAGTCAAATATAATAAAACTATATTAAAAGAACAAAAAGACAAATTAAGAGATAAATTTATAAAGAGGTGTTATTATGAGCGTTATAGCTGATAAAATAGAAAAATTTATACTTAATAAATTAACAGAAGAACAAGAAAGATTGATTTTAAAGAGAAATGAGTTGGCCGATGAATTAGATTGTGCACCATCTCAGATTAGCTATGTATTGAGTACGCGTTTCTCTAATGAACGAGGATTTGATGTTGAATCTAGACGTGGATTAGGTGGATATATTAGAATTCGTAAGTTGCAACCAGAATCTTCTAATATGGTACCAGCAGTGACAACCTATCATATCTATGAAGGTCCAAATCGCGTGGAACGGTTAATCGATTTACGCGATGTTGATCAATCTTTATTTCAATTGTTACAAGATAATAAAATTACAAAGCGCGAGGCTCAAATGATGCATAATTCATTTGCCAGCATCATTGAACATGTAGATTATGAATCTAGAAATGATGCTATTCGCAATCTTTATGCATCCATGATAGAGACATTGCGGAAGGAGTGATGTCATATGAAATGCGATCATTGCCATACAAATGAAGCAACAGTGCATATGACAAATATCGTTAATAATCAAAAAACAGAACAACATTTATGTTCGTCCTGTGCTAATAAATTACAAAAAGATGGTAAGTTATCTCCATTTAGTTCTTTCGTAAATGATATTTGGGACAATGACTTTTTCTCCAATGATTTTTTCAAAAATATGGTGTACCCAGACCATATGTTGCAATCACAGCAGATGAAACGCTGTCCAAATTGTGGAAATACATTTGAAGATTTTAATCGATTTGGGAAATTTGGATGTCCTAGTTGTTACGAAACTTTTAAAAATCAGATTGCATCATTGGTTCAACGCATTCAAGGGTCAGTTGAATATGAAGGACGCGTACCAAACCAAGGGCATAATGTGTTTAAAGCACAATATGAAATTAAGCAATTACGACGTCAATTAGAAACGGCCATCGGTGATGAAAACTTTGAAGAAGCAGCTCAAATTAGAGATAAAATCAAAGCTTTAGAATCGAAGGTCGATAGTAAAGAAAATTGAGGAGGATAGTATGTTTGATAATATATTAGATGCAGCCCTTAGTAAATGGCTTCAACATACGCCATCCGATTCAGATCATATCGTTATTTCTAGTCGTATACGATTAGCTCGGAATTTTAGAGACACATTATTTACCAATAAAAATGATGGAGCCGCTCTACATCATGTTGATTCCATTGCACGTGGTTTGGTTACTACGTTAAAAAATTCCGACAATCAAGATTATTACTGTATTAGTCTTGATAAATTATCCGATACAGAGCGTGCTATTCTTGTGGAAAAACATTTGATTAGTCCTGTTATGGCTGAAAAAATGCCATATCGTAGCTTACTTGTATCCGATGACGCATCGGTAGCAATTATGGTTAATGAAGAGGACCATTTGCGCATACAAACTATGGAGGCGGGCCTGAATTTAATAGATGCTTTTCACCATGCAGAACGCATTGATGATGCTATTGATGAGAAGCAACCATTTGCATTTAATGAATCTTTTGGCTATTTAACTGCATGCCCAACGAATGTGGGTACCGGTTTACGCGCCTCTGTTATGCTTCATCTTCCTGCATTAGCAATGACTGGACGCATTAATCGTCTTGTTCGCAGTATTGTTCAGCTTGGCTATTCTGTGCGCGGTTTATATGGCGAAGGCTCTGAAGTATTAGGTCATATGTATCAGGTGTCTAATCAACGTACGATGGGCATTAGCGAAGCCGATACCATTGAGCAATTGACGAAAATTGTAGAAGGTATCATAGCAGAAGAGCGAAAATGTCGCCAAACATTGGTGCACAATGATAAAGATGGTCTTGAAGATCATTTGTGGCGGTCCTATGGTATATTGCGATATGCAAGGTCTATAAGTGGTCAGGAGTCCCTAGAAAAATTAAGCGATGTTCAATTAGGTGTAGATTTAAATATCTTACCAGCATGGTCGAACGATAGTTTTAATGAGTTGTTGGCTATTACAAGACCTAATTTTTTACTTAAATATATGGGAAAAGATGAGATAAGTCCTCAAGAATGCGATAATTATAGAGCAACAGTTATTAGAGAAAAACTTTCACAAAAATAATAAGTGATTTTCCTATTTTCTGTGATATTTAAGAATACTATTCATGGAGATATTCGAGAAATTCCATTTTATATAGATTGATAAAATGTACCTTCATTTCATGAATGAAGTTTATATAAAGAACGCAAACTGATGTTTGCGAACGAGGTAATACATATGATGCAACGGTTTACAGATGATGCACAACGAGTGATATCCTTCGCCCAAGAAGCGGCCTTAGAACTAGGGCATGACTATGTGGGAACGGAGCATGTACTCATCGGGCTCATAAAGGTTAAAAATGGTGTTGCCGCAAAGGCTCTTAATGAGCTTGGTCTCAGTGCAGAAACTATTATTGAAGATGTTGAAGAGCATATAGGACGAGGTAATAAGAAGGCTAGTTCCGTCTATATGACTCCCCGTGTAAAACATGTGCTAGAGTTAGCTGTTGAAGTGGCTAATCATATGAACCACAATTATGTGGGGACAGAACATATTCTATTAGGTCTGTTGAGCGATGGTGGTGGCGTAGCAGTAGGTATATTGCGCAATCATAATATTCGTGCAAATGATATTGTGGATACGATTCGAACAATTCTCGGCTCTTCTGACAGCGCTAGTCATAGTGCGGAAGATAGGAAAGATAATAGTTCATTAGGTGAACTTGCTGATTTTGGCACAGATTTAAATGAATCGGCTAAGCAAGGTAAAATTGACCCCGTTATTGGTCGGGATAAAGAGATAGCGAGGGTCATTCAAATTTTGAGCCGCCGCACTAAAAATAATCCGGTGCTTATCGGTGAACCAGGTGTAGGTAAAACGGCTATTGCAGAAGGGTTGGCTCAGCGCATCGTAAATGGTAATGTGCCAGAAATTCTGCGTAATAAGCGAATTATTTCATTGAGTATCAGTTCCATGCTAGCCGGTGCGAAATATCGTGGCGAATTTGAAGAACGATTGAAAAAAGCCATTGATGAAGTTCAAAAACATGACGATATGATTATATTCATCGATGAAATTCATACATTAGTTGGCGCTGGTGCCACTGAAGGCGCTATGGATGCAGCAAATATTTTAAAACCTGCATTAGCTCGCGGTGAGTTTCAAGTGATTGGCGCTACAACCTTGGATGAATATAAAAAACATATAGAAAAAGATGCTGCTTTAGAACGCAGATTTCAACCTGTTCTTGTTGGTGAGCCATCAGAGGAAGACGCACTTGAAATTTTAAAAGGATTACGTGATCGGTATGAGGCCTTCCATAAGGCAAAGATTACCGACGAAGCATTGGAAGCCGCGGTTTCACTATCCAGTCGTTATATTACGGATCGGTTCTTGCCAGATAAGGCTATTGATGTTGTCGATGAGGCAGCATCTAAGGTGCGGATGAAAGTGTTTTCTGCCGCACCCGATGTGAAAGCATTGGAGACACAATTAGCAGATGTAAAAAAGGAAAAAGAAGCTGCTGTAACCGCTCAAGAATTTGAGAAGGCAGCTGAGATGCGTGATGAAGAAAAGCGCATTGAAAAGGAAATTAACGATAAGAAAAATGCAGCTAAGGAAAACAGCGATGCTAAGTTAGTTGTTACTGATGAAGATATCGCTTCTGTAGTAGCACAATGGACAGGTATTCCTGTTTCTAAAATCGCACAGGAAGAATCTGAATCATTATTACATTTAGAAGAAGAGCTTCATAAACGCGTCATCGGTCAAGATGAGGCTGTTGTGGCTGTCTCCAAGGCTGTTCGCCGCGCGAGGGCCGGTCTAAAAGATCCTAAACGTCCTATTGGATCGTTCCTATTCCTAGGTCCTACAGGTGTTGGTAAAACCGAATTGGCTCGAGCTTTAGCTGTTGCCTTATTTGGTGATGAGACGGCGATGATTCGTCTAGATATGTCCGAATACATGGAAAAACATACCGTATCTCGCTTAGTTGGTGCGCCTCCGGGTTATGTAGGCTATGAAGAAGGCGGTCAATTAACAGATGCAGTACGCCGTAAACCATATAGTGTGATTCTTCTTGACGAAGTAGAAAAGGCCCATGCAGATTTCTTTAATATCTTATTGCAAGTTCTTGATGATGGTCGATTGACAGATAGTCAAGGTCGAACTGTTGATTTTAGGAATACTGTTATTATCATGACAAGTAATTTGGGTGCAAATGCACTTCGCAAGAGTTCTCCTGAGCTTGGATTCTTAGCTGCTAAGAAGTCCGATAGTGCATCTGATGCTTATAATGAGGTCAACTTTAAGGAAGCTAAAAAATCTGTTATGGATGCGGTAAAACGTCATTTCCGTCCTGAATTTTTGAATCGTATTGATGAAATGATTGTATTCCATGCTTTAACGTCAAATGATTTAAAACAAATTGTTACAATTTTAATGGATACTGTAGTAAAACGTCTTGGTGATATGGGACTATCTCTGGAAATTTCCCCAGCAGCTATGGATATGCTTGTGAAAGAAGGATCTGATTTCTCAATGGGCGCACGTCCATTGAAACGAGCTATTCAACGGTTGATTGAAGATCCTATTTCGGATCTGATTTTACAAGGTAATGCTCCTGAAGGTGCTACCATCAAGGCCGATGTAGAAGATGAACACATTATTGTAAAAGCTTCTAATTAATTGGGAATAGATATTGTTCTCATACAGTCTTTTATGTAAAATTTAATGTCAAAATGGTATACTATTAGTGATAATAGTTGACCGTAGTATTAATTATGCACAAAAGGTCATGAGTGAATTATCATTCATGACCTTTTACTTTTCATGGGGGTTGTATGGCAAAGGTAAAAACCGTTTTCTTTTGTAATAATTGTGGTGCTGAATCTGCCAAGTGGATGGGAAAATGCCCTCAATGCGGTGAATGGAATACACTAGTTGAAGAAGTGGTAAAAGATACTAAACACAGTCGTACACCATCTGTACGTGGTGTGGGCACCAATACGACTAAACCCGTGGCATTGCCAGATATTGAAATGTCAGCTGTATCTAGAATTCCTACGACTTATAAGGAAATAGATAGAGTACTTGGAGGCGGTATTGTTCCAGGTGCGTTAATGTTATTAGGTGGCGACCCTGGTATTGGTAAATCAACATTGCTTTTACAAGTATCTCAAAAGGTGGCCGATACAGTTGGTACTGTTTTATATGCATCTGGCGAAGAATCACAATTGCAATTAAAATTGCGAGCTGAACGTTTACATATTAATAGTGAACGATTACATGTTATAGCCGATACAGATTTAGATCATATTCTTGAGGTCGCATTAGAACAGAAACCATCGTTGCTGGTCATCGATTCTATACAAACAATGTTTACTGCAGATATCGAGGCAGCACCTGGTAGTGTTAGTCAAGTTCGTGAGTGTACATCTCGTTTATTACGATTTTGTAAGGAGCAGAATATTTCGACCATTATCATTGGTCACGTAACAAAGGAAGGCAATATTGCAGGGCCTCGTATGCTTGAACATATGGTGGATGTAGTACTTTATTTTGAAGGGGAACGCTCTTATCAGTTCCGCATATTACGAGCCATTAAAAATCGTTTTGGATCTACATCGGAAACCGGTATTTTTACCATGATTGAAGATGGTTTAGCAGAGCTTGCTAATCCGTCGGCGTCCTTGTTAGCTGAACGAGCTGATGATGAAAGTGGTAGTGCGGTCATGATTTATCTAGAAGGGGTTCGTCCCATTCTGGTAGAAGTTCAAAGTTTGGTAGCTACAACAGCATTTGGAATGCCAAGACGTACGGCTATTGGCTATGATTTGAATCGTCTAATTGTGCTACTAGCAGTATTGGAAAAACGGTGTGGCTTTACGCTGGGCAATAAGGATGTCTATGTCAATGTAATTGGTGGGTTAAAGGTTAATGAACCGGCTTGTGATTTATCGATGGCTGTTGCCATTGTATCTAATTTAAAAAATCGCGTAGTGCCTCATGACATGGTGATTCTTGGCGAGGTTGGATTGACTGGTAATGTTCGTAGCATTCCACGCATAGAACAACGGATTAATGAAGCTAAGAAATTGGGCTTTACAAAGTTTATTATCCCAGAAGGGAATTATAAGCAAATTAAGCATGATGATAAGTCCATTCAAATCCGGGGCGTTAAGTCCATTGCACAAGCGATGCAACTCGCATTTTCTTAATACATGTTATAGTTCATAGAAGGCTAATTCATAGAGTATAAACTCTATGGTATTTAAAGGAGGTGATGCCATGATTTATGGCATTTTACGGTATGTGATTGCTATCCTCATTGGTACAGCAGCATACGTAGGTATGGACAATTTAGCCCCTATTATTGATCCTTATTTAGTATCTCAATTTGCAAGCTTTGGTGATATGTCGCTCACTGTGGCACGTATTTCAGTTATTGTAATAGGTACGATTATTGGTATTTTAATAGGTTATTTTATTTCGTCCTTTATTTTAAAACAAGGTTTAGTCATTGCTAGACAATTGGAACGGGTATTAACACATATTCCTAACCAAGAATTGATTGCAGGTACCATCGGTTTATTATTTGGTCTTATTATTGCTAATTTAATTGGTGCAGCATTCAATCAGGTTCCTATTATTGGCCCCTATATTTCAATCATTTTAAGTGCCATTTTCGGTTATAGTGGTGTACGTTTGATGGCCCGTAAGGGACCTGAAATGTATCTTAACTATTTGAAGCAATGGAAACGCAGTGAGGCGGGGACTAAAAAAAGTAGAGGCTTCAACATGTTTGGATCTCACAAGTCCAGTGACTCTAATTCAACTGCAAAGTTATTAGATACTTCTGTTATTATTGATGGGCGTATTAAGGAGCTGTGCGCTACTGGGTTTATTGATGGCCCATTGGTTGTTCCTGTCTTTGTTTTAAATGAGTTACAAATTATTTCCGACTCCGCAGATGCGATGAAACGAAATCGTGGTCGTCGTGGGTTAGATATTTTGAAAGAAATGCAGGATGCAAAACTGGTACCTATTGAAATCGTAGAAGATGACTATGATGATTTACACGAAGTTGATTCTAAATTGATGCGATTAGCCTTAGAGAAACAATGGAAGCTCATGACAAATGATTTTAATCTCAATAAGGTAGCTCGTGTACAAGGTATTAAGGTTTTAAATTTAAACGAATTAGCCAATGTATTAAAACCGGCCCTCATTGCAGGCGAATGGATTCGCGTACAAGTGATGAAGGAAGGTAAAGAGATTCAACAAGGCGTTGCCTACTTAGATGATGGGACTATGATTGTCGTAGAAGATGGTCGTCCATATGTAGGTCAAGAGGTTGAGGTTATGGTTACATCCATTTTGCAAACAAGTGCAGGTCGTATGATTTTTGCGCGTGTAGATGGAGGTAAGCATGAGTAAAGTTAGCTGTATTGTATTAGCTGCTGGCGCGGGACGCCGAATGGGTCATGATGAGAATAAGATTTTCATTAAACTCGGTCAAAAATCGATTATTCAATGGACATTGAGCCATATTAATCAAGTGAAAGCAGTTAGTGAAGTCATTCTCGTCGTTGCTGATGGCGAAGCATCCTATATGGAGCAACATATTGCGTCATTAGGGCTTTCAAAATCAATTGAAATTGTTACAGGAGGCAAAGAGCGTCAAAATTCTGTGTATGCAGGTTTACAAGCGGTTGGCGATGATATAGATATTGTACTCGTTCACGATGGAGCTAGACCTTTAGCAAAGCCAGAGTTATTTGAACGTGTCATTGAAGGGGCAGAAACTCATGGTGCTGTGACTATAGGTGTACCATCTATAGATACGATTAAGCGTGTTGATATTGATGGACAGGTCTTAGAAACATTGAATCGCAATGAGTTGATGAACATTCAAACGCCACAAGGTTTCCAAAAAGATATATTCAAAGAGGCTCAAGAAACGGCTAAGCAAGATGCTTATTTAGGGACGGATGATGTATCCTTAGTTGAGTATATCGGCAAAGATGTGTATATTTTAGATGGCGATTACGAAAACATCAAGGTTACCACACCGAATGATATTGCGGTGGCTAAACGATATTTAGGAATCAAGGAGCAACGTATGCGCGTAGGTTTTGGCTATGATATTCATCAATTAAAGGAAGGAAGACCTTGTATCTTGGGCGGTGTTCATATTGAATCACCTGTTGGCCCTGATGGTCATTCTGATGCAGATGTGTTGATTCATGCGTTGATGGATGCCTTGCTTGGTGCTGCTGGTTTAAAGGATATCGGCTATTATTTTCCACCAGAAGATGATGCATATAAAGGGATTTCTAGCATGATTTTATTAAAACATGTGAATTCCTTGTTGAAAGAAAGAGGCTTAGAAGCCTATAATATAGATATTATGGTTATTTCTGAAACGCCAAAATTAAAGCCACACATCGATACGATGAAGGCTAATTTACAATCTGTTTTAGAAATTCCATTAGATCGCATTAGTATTAAGGCTACTACCAATGAAATGCTTGGTGCCATTGGGCGCCGTGAAGGCATTGCAGCACAGGCAGTAGTTTCCGTATATGAAGGAGAGGTTTAATTATGAAGGTACGTTTTGCACCAAGTCCAACAGGTCCATTTCATATTGGCGGTGCTCGATCCGCTTTGTTTAACTGGCTATTAGCACGTAAGGAAAAAGGTACGTTTGTACTTCGTATTGAGGATACAGATTTATCTCGTTCTACTCGTGAAAGTGAAGAAAATATTAAAGCATCTTTGCAATGGCTCGGTATGAATTGGGATGAAGGCATCGACGTAGGTGGTGAAAATGGCCCTTATCGTCAAACAGAACGTCTTGATTTATACAAAGAAGTAACACAACGCTTACTTGATGAAGATAAAGCTTATGAATGCTTCTGTACAGCTGAAGAACTTGATGAAGTACGTCAGGCGCAAATGGAACGCGGTGAAACCCCTAAGTATAATGGTCATTGCTGCCATCTTACAGAAGAAGAAAAAGAAAAATATCGTGCAGAAGGTAGAAAACCAACTATCCGTCTTCGCGTACCTTTGAATAAAACCTATGCATTCGACGATATGGTTCGTGGTCATGTATCTTTCGAGTCCAATGGTGTAGGTGACTTTGTAATCGTAAAATCCGATGGCATTCCTGTATATAACTTTGCCGTTGTAATGGATGACCACATGATGAAAATCACTCATGTTATTCGTGCGGAAGAACATTTATCCAACACACCTCGTCAAATGGCTATTTATGAAGCACTTGGTTGGGAAATTCCTACATTTGGTCATATCTCCTTGATTCTTGGCAAAGATTATAAGAAGATGTCTAAACGTCATGGTGCTACATCTGTTGATCAATACAAGCAATTGGGCTACTTGCCAGAAGCATTAGTAAACTTCTTGGCACTTCTTGGTTGGGCTCCAGAAGGTGAAGAAGAATTCTTTACACAAGATGAATTGATTCAAGCCTTCTCTATGGATCGCGTTGCTAAGAACCCAGCTGTATTTGATATCGATAAATTAAACCACATCAATTTCCATTACATGAAAAACTTGAGCGATGAAGAATTATTCCGCCTTTGCTTGCCACATTTAAAAGAAGTTGGTTTAGCTCCAGATAGCTTGAATCAATCTGATATTGATTGGTTAACATTACTTTGTTCTACATTCCGTGATCATATTAGCTTTGGTGCTCAAATTAAAGATCATGTAGGCATGTTCATGGGGGAAACAGTATTCCTCGAAGAAGGTCATGAAGAAGAGTTAAAGGCAGTGCTTAACGAGGAATCTGCGCCAACTGTATTGAATGCTTTCAAAGAAAAATTAGCAGACATGGACGAAGTTACACCAGAAGCCGTTAAAAAGGCTATCAAGGCTGTTATGAAAGAAACTGCTTTGAAAGGTAAATTTGTATTCATGCCATTGCGTGTTGCCTTGACTGGTCAAATGCATGGTCCTGACTTAAACAATATTGTTACATTGCTTGGTAAAGAAAAATGCTTACATCATTTAGACAATGTAGGTGCTTTAACTAAATAATAGAACTATTGAAAGGCTCTCATACCAATGGTGTGAGGGCCTTTGTTGTATATAATGTACAGATTTGCTATAATTATCGGCGTATTTTATTTTGATTTTTATGAAAGTGAGTGTTTTGATGAGTTTAATTCGATCTATTAACCATCTCTTCAATAGCTATCTATCTTGGATAGTTTTATTGATGGCCGTATTAGCTTATATGCTACCGACATTTTTTGCATGGATGACGCCATATGTGGCATATATGTTACAATTTGTTATGTTTGCCATGGGTTTAACGTTAACAGCACAAGTATTCCTTGATGTATTCAAACAGCCAATGAAGGTTATCCTCGTATCTGTCATTCAATTTTTATGGATGCCTTTAGCAGGCTTTTTAGTAGCTCTTATCTTTAACTTTCCACCGGAAATCGGGATTGGTTTTATCTTGTTAGGTGCATGTCCAGGTGGTACGGCTTCTAATGTAATGACATTCCTCGCTAATGGCAATGTGCCATTGTCCGTATCTGCTACAACTGTATCTACCTTGTTGGCTCCAATTTTAACACCATTATTCGTAGTATTGTACGCAGGTGCTACATCATCCATTGAAATTCAATTTATGCCAATGTTTATATCCATCGTTAAAATCGTATTGGTTCCAATCATTTTAGGTATTGTATTGAATTACTTTATTGGATCTAAAATTGAACCTGTTAAATCTGTATGTCCTACCATAGCAGCTATTGCAGTATTACTTATCTTGGCAGCCGTAACAGCGGTCAACCAAAAACAAATTGCTGAAACAGGTCTCATCATCTTTGTAGCTTGTTTAGTACAAAACTTGAGTGGTTATGTTGTTACATTCTTTATTTGTAAAATTCTTAACATCGATGTATCATCTCGTCGTGCTATGCAAATTGAAGTGGCTATGCAAAACTCTGCATTATCCGTTTCACTAGCGATGAAACATTTCACACCTCAAGCAGCGGTAGCTGGTGCTGTTTTCTCGATTATTCATAATTTTACAGGCTCTATTTTTGCCGGTATTTGCCGCAAACATGATGATAAAGAGAAGTTAGAACAAGCTTAGTCATTAACTTATTAAGTAAATCGTTCTAATAACTTATAATTGATAATATATTTCAATAAAATATACAGTTAAACCTCCATTTTCATAATCCTTAATATGTTTAATTCCCTTGATAAAGGGGCATATTCAATGGTTTTGAAGATGGAGGTTTTTCTTGTATGTAAGAGTATAATACATTTGTGACAAGTGAATAAAAAATGAGAAGGAACTCTGTTATAATGAAGTTGCTTAATCCAAACATTACAACAAAAGGAGTTCCTTCTCATGCATTCTATTATAACTGAAGAATTAAGATTTCGTAAACGAGTATGTGAATATGCTATAAAGTATGGAAATAATGCTGAAGCTGCACGTCGCTATCATACTAGTAGACAACAAGTACAACGTTGGGTGAAGCGTTTCGACGGGACTATTGATTCACTTCGATTGTATAGTCGTAAACCACATTCTCATCCTAATCAACACACTGAGGAAGAACTAGCACTTATCAAGCGTATGCATTCTAAGTTTAAACATGAAGGGCTGTCTCAAGTATATGTTGAGGCAAAAAAGCGTGGTTATAAACGCTCATATGGCTCTATGTGCCGACAAATCAGGTGTCATATTAAAGAGAAAAAGGTTGTTAAATCTGTTCCTAAAAGCAAGTGGAAACCGGATATAATAACATATCCAGGAGAAAAGGTTCAGATTGATATAAAATACGTACCTCGCGAGAGTTTAGCCTTTTCAACACAAGGAAAATCTTACTATCAACTTACAGCTATTGATGAGTTTTCTAGAAAGAGAATTCTAAAAATTATAGATGAAAAAAGTGTTACTAATACAAGTCGCTTCTTATTAAATTTAGAAGCCAAAATGGGATTTCCTATTCATACAATACAAACAGATAATGGTCGTGAATTTACAAACTATGGAGTAAAAGATCGAGAGTGTTTATTTGATATTGTATTAAAAAGATTAGGAATAGAGCATAAAACGACAAGACCATTTTCTCCGTGGCAGAATGGAAAGGTAGAGCGCAGTCATCGAATTGATAGTGAAAGATTTTATTCTCGTAAGTTTAATAGTATGGAGAGTTTTCTAAAAGCACATAGTCGATATGCTAATAGATATAATAACATTGCACAAAAAGTCTTAAACTTTAAATCACCAAACCAAGTTATAACAGAGTACTTTATGAATCAAAAGGCATAAGTATTTGTCACAAATGTTTGATTACTCTAGATTTGAAGATGGAGGTTTTTCTTGTAATTATTGACATTATATAGCATTATTGGTAAAATTATTTTATATCTTAATAAAGGTATACATTAAAAGCTAAGATTGAAAGAAGTACTCTACAACTAACTTTTTAGCGAGAACCGATGGTGGGAGGGTTTAAGGATAGGTAGACGAAATGCATTCATGAGCTGACATTCCGATTATAGGTAGGTTTGTCCGGTGACGCGCCGTTATGCGATGAGTGGGTACCACATTGGTGCCTAACAGAGTGGAACCGCGGACCATCGTCTCTGTATGAGATGAGGGTTCTTTTTTATTTTTCGAATATGGAGGCATCAGTATCGATGAGAGAAATTACAGTTTATAATACAATGACGCGCCAAAAAGAGGTATTTACGCCTGTAACACCAGGTGAAGCAAAGATGTATGTTTGTGGTGTGACACCATATAATCATCCTCATATTGGTAATGCTCGTCCTTTTGTAACGTGGGATGTAATTCGTCGCTACATGAAACATGTAGGATATAAAGTAACGTATGTACAAAACTTCACTGATGTAGACGACAAGATTATTAATACATCTAATGGTGAAGGCGTGGCATGGGACGTAATTGCTAATCGTTATATCGATAGCTATTTTGAAGTAATGGATGCACTCGGCGTAGAACGTGCCGATGTATACCCACGCGTATCTACTCATATCCCTGATATCCTTAAGATGATTGAGACTCTTATCGATAAGGGTTATGCTTATGAGCTAGATGGCGATGTGTATTTTAGCGTAGAAAAATTTGATCATTATGGTGAATTGTCTGGTCGTACATTAGATGATATGGAAGCAGGCGCTCGTATTGAAGTAGATGGTCGTAAAAAGAACCCTATGGACTTTGCACTTTGGAAAGCTGCCAAGCCAGGTGAACCATTCTGGGAAAGTCCTTGGGGCAACGGTCGTCCAGGTTGGCATATTGAATGTTCCGCTATGAGCCAAAAATATTTAGGCGAAGAATTTGATTTCCATGGTGGTGGTAGTGATTTGATTTTCCCTCATCATGAGAATGAAATTGCTCAATCTGAAGGCTGTTCTGGTCATCATCCTTCTGTAAAATACTGGTTGCATAATGGATTCATTACGATTAATTCCGAAAAAATGTCTAAATCCTTGAACAATTTCTTCTTGGTGAAAGATATTTTGGAACAATATAGTCCAGATGCTTTACGTTACTTCTTACTTAGCACACATTATCGTAGCCCATTGGATTTCTCCGATGAACGCTTAGAAGAAGCAAATAAATCTTTGGAACGATTAGGTACTGCTATCGAAAATCTTTTATATCTTGAAAAATGTGAAGCTGGCCCTTGTGACGATGCTCAACGTTTATTAGAAAAAGCTAAAGAATATGAAGAAGAATTCGAAGCCGCTATGAGCGATGATTTTAACACTGCATTAGCTACATCTAGTATGTTTGGTCTTGCTAAGGAAATTAATATTTACTATCAAGTTGTAACAGGTAGAGAAGGCGTTGTTTGCCAAGATGCTATCGCAGAGGTAAAACGTATCTTCAAATTTATGACAGAGGTTATTGGCGTATTAGAAAAAGCTTGGGAAGGTAATACTGGTGCTGACGCAGCAGAATACGAACAATTGATGGATGTTATTCTATCTGTTCGTCAAGCATGCCGTGAGCAAAAACAATGGGCGCTTGCGGATTGTATTCGCGATCGATTAGCTGAAATTGGTATTACTATTGAAGATTCCCCTACAGGAGCACGGTGGAAAAAGCGTGAAATTTAAGCAATTTCAATTTCTGAAACAAGAAGCTATAAAAAAATTAATACTCTTAGATATGGAGGACCATTCTTTTGTATCTAAACCAGCATCTGAAGTATTAGCTTCAGATGCTGTTATGTTGGCCTATATTGGTGATGCTGTGTATTCTATGTACATTAGACAACGTGTTGTAGAAATGAGTATTTCAAAGGTTCAGGTTCTACATACATTGGTAACCGAATTTATTTGTGCAAAATCTCAGTCAAAAGTATTGGATCAATTAGAATCAGTGCTTACAGAGAATGAACAAATTATTGCTAGACGAGCCAGAAATAGTAATGTCAATGTACCTAAGAGTAGTTCTGTACGAGAATATCGAAATAGTACCGCCTTTGAAGCAGTCCTTGGTTTCCTATATGAAACAGGTCAGCAGGACCGACTTAATGAATTGATGAAAGAGGCCTATTCTATTACATTAAGAGGACTTTCACATGGATAATTATATTGTAGGCAGAAATGCCGTAAAGGAAGCATTAAAAGCAGGCCGTTCTATACAACGCATTTTAGTGAGTGACGATAAAATTAAAACGGGTTTATCTGATATCGTGGGTCTAGCGAAATCCAAGGGGATAGAGGTTCGTCCCACACCTGTTAAACAGATGAATCGATATGAAACGGATGTACCTCATCAAGGTGTTATTGCATTTGTTAATGCTGTAGAATTCAAAGACCTTGGAGAAGTACTGCAAGAGTCGAATCATGAGAATCCATTGCTTATCTTAACGGATGGTGTAGAGGATCCTCATAATATGGGGGCTATTATCCGGACCGCTGAATGTGTGGGAGCTACTGCGGTTTTAATTCCCAAACGTCATAATGCACCAATTAACGCAACGGTTGCCAAAACATCTGCTGGGGCAGTGGAACAAATTCCCCTTGTTCAAGTTGGCAATGTTACACAAACGATTAAACAGCTTCAAAAGCAAGGATTTTGGGTTCTTGGTGCTCATATGGAAGGTGACCGTACCTTGTATGAAGCCGATTTAACTATACCTACCGTCCTTGTTATTGGAAATGAAGGTAAGGGGATTAGTCGTGTCGTAAAAGAAGCTTGTGATTTCCTAGTTACTATCCCTATGTATGGTAATTTAAATTCTTTAAATGCATCTGTAGCAGCTGCTATTCTCATGTATGAAGCAGTTCGACAACGGACTATGAAGGTAAAATAGAGGTGCTACATGTTAAAGGATATTTTAATCGTCGATGGGTATAATGTCATCTTCGCATGGCAAAGTTTAAAAAAACTGGCTAATGAATCCTTGGAACACGCTCGAATGGAATTACGTAATCAGCTTTTAAACTATGGTAAATTTAAAGGCTATGAGGTTATACTCGTGTTTGATAGTAAATATACTAAGTCGATAGCGAGTATCGAAGAAATCACTAAAGGGTTTATAGAAGTATATACCGATGATGGTGAAACAGCAGATTCTTTTATTGAACGAGAAGTATTCTTGCGTCAAGGTAAGTATACTAATGTATACGTCGTTACTTCTGACGGGGCTGAACAAAATCAAATATTAGGTTCTGGTGGACTTCGGATTCCAGCAAGAGAATTGCAAAATGATATGCGTCTTGCCAAGCAAGAGGAACGCTTGCAATATACACATAAACATCATCGTGACCAAATGGTACTCAGGAGAAATGAGGTATATGACCACTTAGATCCCGATGTGGCTAAAAAATTAGAAGCTATACGGAGAGGTACAAAGTAAGCACAACAGATAGACCTGCTGTAGTAGTATGAAGTACATTCTATTTCATAAATATTGCAGAACATATATAATTCAAGTATAATAACATATATTGGTATTTCTACAATATGTGATTGTATGGAGGACCTATGAACAATTTTCATATGCAACAGTCCGATTACAATTTCAAAGAAATGACTGATGAGCAAGTTGTGGTCATAGCTCAACAAGAGCAAAATGAGTTTGCAATCGACTATATAGTCAATAAATATAAAAATTTTGTGCGCGCTAAGGCGCGTACCTATTTTCTTGTAGGTGCCGATCGAGATGATATCATTCAAGAAGGCATGATTGGCTTGTATAAGGCTACTCGTGATTTTAGACATGATAAATTAGCCTCTTTTCGGGCCTTTGCAGAACTATGTATTACACGGCAAATTATTACGGCCATAAAATCTGCGACGCGTCAAAAGCACGCACCACTCAATTCTTATATTTCTTTAAATAAACCTGTGTATACAGAAGAGTCTGAACGGACCTTGTTAGAAATGCTTTCATCAGCACGAAGTACAAATCCAGAGGACCTCATTATTAGCCAAGAAGAGCTAGATGATATAGAAAAAAACATAGGACATATTTTAAGTGATTTAGAGTGGCAAGTGTTAGAAGGCTATTTAGATGGTAAATCATATCAGGAGATGGCAAAAGGTACTGATCGTAGCATCAAGTCGATTGATAATGCTTTACAAAGGGTTAAACGTAAATTAGAGAAGTTTTTGGAACATCGTGTATTAGATGTTCCTACACAGGAAGGATGACTATTGTGACAAATTTTTTGATGGTTTTAGAAATCATTGTGTCCATTTTATTGATTGTTGTTGTAATTGCTCAAACTAGTAAGAGTTCTGGTATGGGCGGTGCCGTTTCTGGTGCGGCAGATTCTACATTCGGCGGTAAAGAACGCGGCTTAGATGGGTTCTTATCTCGCTGTACAATCATTTTAGGTATTATCTTTGCTGTGTTGAGCTTAGTTCTAGGGGCAATGATTAACCAATTCTAATTTGAAAGCCTGCCTAGCAGGCTTTTCTTTTTTTCAGCATATATGAATACTATGCAAAGGAGGTGTTTATATGAAAGAAAAAGTGTTAGCGTTTTATAAATCTATTTATCCCCATACGTATCATATCGATGATGCTGCTATGGATTGTCATATTAAGGGCGGCCGTGAATTGGATGCCTTTATGGATGCTGCTAGAGAACTATTAAAAGAGGGGCGTTTAAGCTTTATACGAAAAGATGTATATGCCTATAATAATGATACAGAATTTATTGAAGGAATTTACAAGGGATATAGAAAATCCTTTGGATTTGTTATTACTGCTCCTGATGAAGAGGATGTGTATATAGCAGAACAAAATAAGGGCACTGCTATGCATAATGATAAGGTTCGGGTACGTATTATCACATCTCGTGATTCACGCCATAAACGAGAAGGTGTTATAACTGAAGTCATAGAACGAGCTAATGAAACTGTTGTAGGTACCTATGATAGACAGCATTCCTTTGGATTTGTCATCCCTGATGATGAACGATTGGGAACAGATATTTACGTTGACTTACATAATACCTTAGATGCTCGTAGTGGTGCTAAGGTGCTTGTAAAAATTATCAAATGGCCAGAAGGCGATAAGAAACCAGAAGGTGTCATTACAGAAGTATTAGGCTACAAAGGTGACGTAGGTCTTGATATTAACTGTATTATGGCTAATTATGACTTGCCATTTTCTTTTCCAGAAGATGTTGTGAAAGCGAGTCAACATATTAATACGACCATTACAGATGATCCTAAACGTTGGGATTTACGCGACGTGCCAATGGTTACCATCGATGGTGAAGATGCAAAGGACCTTGATGATGCTGTGAGTGGTCGTAAACTTGATAATGGTACCTATGAACTAGGTGTACATATTGCCGATGTAAGCCATTATGTAGTGTCGCAAAAGGCTATCGATAGAGAAGCCTATAAACGCGGTACATCTGTCTATCTAGTCGACAGAGTTATCCCCATGTTACCAGAGGTACTATCCAATGGTATCTGTAGTTTAAACGCTGGCGAAGATCGGTATGCCATGACATGTATGATGGAAATTGATACACAAGGCAAGGTTGTTAACTATCGGATTCAACCATCTATCATCCATGTGAATCGCCGTTGCAGTTATAAAGAGATTTATAAAGCATTAACCGAAGATATTATTCCTGATGACTTGGCACCTCTTATGCCGATGATTCACAATTTATCTGACATCGCAAAAACTTTAAATGATATGCGCCGTCGTCGTGGTGCACTGGATTTTGATTTCCCTGAATATAAGGTGCTTTTAGATACAGAAGGCATACCATTGCGCATCGTACGTCGCGACCGGACATTAGCAGAACGTCTTATTGAAGAGTGTATGCTTATTGCAAACGAAACGGTAGCTACTCATCTCAAGAATACAAACCGTATGAGTGTATATCGTATCCATGAAACACCGAGCGAAGAAAAGATGAGTATGTATCAAAAGGTACTCAATTATTTAGGTCAAGATATTCGATTACATCTTGATGAATTGGAACCACGCGTGTTCCAACATATTTTAGATGCTGTTAAGGGAACGGATATTGAACAAGTGGCTCAAATCATGACATTGCGTTCCATGCAACAAGCTAAATATAGCATCGATAATGCAGGTCATTTTGGGTTGGCATCGAAATGCTACACACACTTTACATCGCCTATTAGACGATATCCAGATCTCATGGTACATCGCTTATTAAAAGCTGATATGGGATGGCCTGATGGATATGCAAACCGCGATACTAAAACAGAATTTTTAGAACGTGCTGCTGTCCATTCTTCAGAACGTGAACAAGTGGCTGTAGCTGCTGAGCGCGACACAGTCGATTTAAAGAAAACCCAATATATGGTTCCATTTATTGGCGAAGTCTTTGAGGGTAAAATATCTAGCATCACATCCTTTGGTATGTTTGTAGAGTTAGATAATGGTATCGATGGTCTTGTTCATATGAATATGATGACTGATGATTACTATTTTTACGATGAAGAACATTTCCTATTAGTTGGCAAGCGCACGGGTCAAATCTATCATTTAGGTGATACGGTAACGGTGACATTGGTGAAAGCTGATGTAGAAAAACGTCAAATCGATTTCGTACTTGGCGAAGTGGATAATCTTATGAGAATTCAAGAAATGATGAAGAATTCCGAAGGTTATGTAGGGGTAAGAGAAAAGAAACCGTTTGGTCGTTCTGGTATCTCTAAACAATCCAAACGAAAAGGCAAGGGACATAGCAAGTCTTCTAAACGAAGAGAACGATATTCTGGCTTATCTAGTGTTACAAAGCATAAAAAGGGACGCAAAGACCATAAGGCGTCTAAGAAAAAAGTAAAGAAACGTAAACGATAATAAAAATATTAATACCTATTGTGAGGTGACTATGGCAAAGAAAGATGCTCCATCATTAATTGCAGATAACCGTAAGGCACGTCATGATTTTAATATTCATGAAACCTATGAAGCGGGCATCGCATTGACGGGAACAGAGATTAAATCAATTCGCCAAGGTAAATTAAATCTTAAGGATAGCTTTATCCGCATTGATAAGGGCGAAATGCTTCTCTACGGTGTTCATATCAGTCCTTATGAACAGGGCAATCGCTTTAATCATGAGCCTGAGCGAACACGTAAACTATTGATGCATAAATCGGAAATAAAAAAATTATTCCAACAAGTGAAAGAAAAGGGATTCTCCTTGATTCCGTTGAACTTTCATTTTAGCCGTGGCTATGTGAAGGTAACGGTTGGTCTTGTAACAGGCAAAAAATTGTACGATAAACGCCAAGATATGGCAGAACGGGATGCAAAACGTGACATTGCTAAGCGTTTAAAGGAACAACAAAAATACTGATATATAATAGGAGGATGTTTAGTGGAAGTTAATCAATACTTTTATAGTTTGGCAAAAATATCAGCTCAAAAAGCAGCTGAAAACGGAGTACATGTAGATCCTAAATTTATATATACTCAATGGTATATTGAAACAGGTGGGTTTACATCTCAACTACAAGCAACACATCATAATCTAGGTGGTGTTACAGCATCAGATGGCAGCTGGAGACATTTTACGGATTTTATTGATTTTGCCAACTATTTTGGCAATTACTTGACATACTATAGAGAAGATGGCATGACAAATGCTACATCTTTGTATTCGTATATCAATGCCTTGTATAATGGCGGATACTTTACAGCAGATTTTAATTCCTATTATGGCTCTGTATTACAAGTATTTAATACAATCAATTTCTAAATATGTTAAGGGACTGTGTTACAGTCCCTTATTTTTATGCATATTGTTAACTTAATACAAAATATAAGTTGATAAATATCACATATTTTTTTATAATGTAAACAAAGTGTGATTTATTTAGTTGACAATGTAAGTATATGAAGAGGTGAATACTATGAGTCAAATTCGTCAAATCACAGAAATCGGTATTCTAACAGCTATGATTACAATCTTAGGAGCCATCAAGATTCCTAATCTCGTGCCGGGGATTGAGTTCCAGTTATCGGCTCCACTAGCAGTGGCAATTTGCGCGGCCTTTGGATTTAAAAAGTATATCATCAGCGGTTGTTTATCCAGCCTTATCGGATTGGCATTGGGAACGCAAAATTTTCTAAGTGTTGCTATTGCTATGCAGTTTAGATTGGTTGTTGGTTTCTTATTATGGATTTGCAAAAATCATATGCTTGGTGTAATCCTAAGTGGTCCTATTGCATCTACAGTGGCTCGATTAACATTATCCGTCTATGTAGGTAAAGGTGCTCTCGCTATGGTTATGCTGGCTGTACCAGGTATGATTTTTACCGCTATTGTAGCGCCTATCATGACTGCCGTATTTAAAAAGGTTGTATCCGCTGCCACACATAGTGCACCTCGAAGGGTTGTGTAATGATGGGGCTATATAGTATTCGTATGCGTGGAGCAGAAGGGGGGCCTCATGAAGAAGGGGGGCGCCATATATCTGGGGCTGAACGCATTGTCGATGAACGTGATTTAGAATCTGTAGCATCCTCTTTAATTCATCGTGCATTGCATCATAGTAAAGGAAAATCAGATTTTATAAATATTCGTATAGACGCGGTTCACGATGAAGATATTACATATGTTGATTGTATTGATGTTGATGAACATGAGACTTCATCGGTAAAAGAATCACATGAATTAGCAAAAAACTTACTACAGTCTGTAGTGAGCCATAAGGCAGTAGAAAATGCTTTCACAGAACTAGGCCAACTACCAGGTAATATGCGTGGTGCCATTCTGATGGATGCCAATACAGGTGTGCGATTGGATCAAGATACTATGCGCGGTGTTCGCGTAAGTCATATGGATGCGTGTGGCAACGAAACAAGATCTATGAATGTGCATATGCGTGAAGCACTAGTACTAGCCACAAAGGTGCAGTCATGTCCTGGTATTGTAGGTGAACTTTGTTGGTCCGACGATCCAGATTATACAGTTGGGTATGTAGCATGTAATGGCATATATCATCGCATTCCGAATATGAAAGAAATGGGAAATCCTATCGGGGGCCGTGTATTTTTTGTAGATACAAATAGGCCTATTCGTGAAATTGTTGATTATTTAGAGAATACAACAGTATTGGTACGGTGGTAGCATGGATTATTATCAAGACTTTCAAAAAAAACTAGAGGCTAAGGAGCAAGAACAAAATAAAAGAACGATTAAGACCTACGAGCCCTTAGATGCAGTACGTGTAAAACGCAATGATAGCGAGTATATCATGATGGCATCTAATAATTATTTGGGGCTTACCCATGAACCTCGTGTACAACAAGCGGCTATGCAAGCAATTCAACGATATGGCACCGGCTCTGGTGGTGCTAGACTTACATCAGGATCGTTTCCATTGTTTAAGGAATTAGAAATCGCTATAGCCAATTTTAAAGAAACGGAACAGTCACTTGTGTTTAATACAGGTTATATGGCTAATGTTGGTACGATTACGGCCTTAATGAACAAGCATAGCGTCATCATTAGCGATGAATTAAACCATGCTAGTATCATCGATGGGTGTCGCCTCAGTGGAGCTCATATTGAGCGGTATAAACATAAAGATGTAGAACATGCTGAATACATTCTTAAGAATTATAAATCTGCGTATAAAATGATCATTACTGATGGTGTATTTAGTATGGATGGAGATATTGCACCATTAGATAAGCTGTATGAGTTAAGTAAGGAATATAATGCTCTTCTTATGGTAGATGATGCGCATGCAACTGGCGTCATCGGAAATGGACGCGGCACAGCTCATCATTTTGGTCTAACCGATGTAGATGTACAGCTTGGTACCTTAAGCAAGGCTTTAGGTTCTGTTGGTGGCTATGTGGCGGGTCGTAAGGAATTAATAGAATACCTGATTAACTATAGTCGTAGCTTTATATTCTCTACTGCTCTGTCCCCAGCGGATATCGGTGCGGCTTTAGAGGCCTTACGAATTGTACATGATGAACCATATGTGGTCGGTACATTGCGTGATAACACTGTGTATATGGCACATAAATTACAAGCCATGGGCATTGATTGTGATGACGAAACACCTATATTCCCAATTGTGGTAGGTGAGAATAATCGAGCTTTAACATTGGCCCGTGAGTTGGAGGAACGAGGCATTATTATTACAGCGATTCGACCTCCTACGGTTCCTGTTGGTGAAAGTCGGCTACGCATGACGGTTACAGCCGCTCATAGTAAAGAACAACTTGATTATGTAGCGCAAACGCTGCATGAATTACTAGTTGACATGAATATACATTAGGGGTATGATAGATAAACCAACAAACCCATGGGGATGTAAAGGTTTCGACAGGGGCGAGTGTGGTATAGATAGCGAGTCGGCGTTCCATTGGGCCGTTAAACGGTGGGAAAACATTTAAACGCAGAAGAAAATTTTGCATTAGCTGCATAAGCTACGTCCCTCATACTTGTGCCTACCAAGTGTGAATGGACGTCAAACCGTAGGCTGGCTTAATTTAGTCGTTCATATGAATTAGGCGAGACAACATGAACTGGAGTACTGTAGTTTGTCTGTGAGCGATAGGTACTTGAGACATAAATCATAGACTGTGCTCGGAGAAGTCTATATGGCAACGCTTTTGGACAGGAGTTCGACTCTCCTCATCTCCACCATGAGATGATTCATACCGAAGATTGGTATCTTGTAATGATACTAATCTTCGGTATTTTTTGTTTTGTACACAAATTGTTATAAAAGTCAACAATATATGGTGTGAAATTGTACGCAATTGAATGTTTAAAAATATTGATAATATCTAGCTTTATTAGAGGTTTATAGGATATAGAAATCTTGACTATCGCATGGGAATAAAGTACAATATATTGAGAAATTTATGAATTTGGATCTTATAAATTGAGTGTTATGAAAAGGAGTACATGTAATGAAGTCTCGATATTCACGCATGTTAGCAGTATTAGCAGTATCCGCTTTACTGGTAGCAGGTTGTGGTAGTCAACAACAGCAATCTGCTGATGTGGCGGTAAATTCGTATAAAATCGTATCGCAAAACGCACAAGTTGATCAAACCTATACGGGTACGGTTAAGGCAGAAAATTCTGTGGCTGTACATGCTCGTGTTACTGGTTATGTGGTGGAAAAATTTGTTAAAGGTGGGGACCAAGTAGTAGCTGGTCAACCTTTATATCGCATCGATTCTCGCCAATATGAATCCAATGTAGCAACAGCGGAAGCTAATGTAGCAAGAGCTAATGCAGATTATCAAAATGCAGAAACTGATTTAGGTCGTTACGAAACATTGGCAAGTCAAGACGCGATTGCACGCCAACGCGTAGACACTCAACGTTCTGCTGCAGAACAAGCTAAAGCAGCTGTAGAAGCGCAACAAGCAGCATTGAAAATTGCGCAAGATAACTTGGGTGATACTATCATTTATGCACCATATTCCGGCACATTGAGTATGGATGCTGTTGATATAGGTACATTTGTTAATGCTGGCTCTACGACATTGGTAACCATCGATTCTGTAGATCCTATTTTCGTTGAATTTAGCATGACTGAACAAGAGTATCTTGAATTCATGGCTACTCGTTCTGGTGATGAAAACAGCGGTCTTAATTTGAAATTACGCTTAGCTGATGGCAAGGAATATAATCAAGTAGGCTCTGTTGTTCAAGCGGCAAGAACTTTAGATCCTTCAACAGGTAAGCTCATTTTGAAAGCTTCCTTCCCTAATCCTGATCATTTATTGTTACCTAATATGTTTGCTACCGTTATTTCTCCTGGTGAAAAATTAACGGATGCCATTTTGGTACCTACAAAAGCTATTTTACAAATTATGGATAAAAACTTTGTATATGTCATCGGTCAAGATGGAACAGTATCTCAAAAGGCTGTTGAACTTGGTGGCACTACAGGGGCTTTCACAATCGTTAAATCTGGTCTTGTAAATGGTGATGAAGTTGTTGTAGATGGTTTAACTAAGGTTAAAAATGGTGCAAAGGTACAAGCCACTGAATTGTCTAAAACACAAATTGAAACAGCTAAACAATAGGAGGTAGACGTGTCGAAATTCTTTATTAATCGACCTATCTTTGCCATTGTTATTGCCATCATGATTACATTAATCGGTTTGCTTTCAATGGTTAATCTTCCGGTAGCTCGATATCCACAAATTTCACCACCAAGTGTACGTGTTAGTACCATGTATACAGGTGCTACGCCTCAAGTACTGAATGATACTGTAGCCAGTGTAATTGAGTCTCAAATTGTAGGCGTTCAAGATTTAGACTATATGACATCTGATAGTGCTAGTACTGGTACATATTCTTTGTCATTACAGTTTAATCAAGGTAGTGATCCCGATATGGATACGGTTAATACCCAAAACCGTGTGCAAGCGGCGCTAGCTCAACTGCCTTCAGAGGTCCAACAAGTTGGTGTAACAACGACAAAATCCTCTGGCGATATGGCGTATATTTTCTCCTTGAATTCTCCTAATGGTACCTTTGATAGTACATTCCTTAAAAACTATGGTACAAACTATTTGATGGATGCCATTAAGGGCGTAAAAGGTGTTGGTTCCGTTCAAGAATTCGGTTCTGACTATGCAATGCGCATTTGGTTAGATCCTAGCAAGATGCAAAAATTAGGCATTACCATGTCTGATGTAACATCTGCTATTAAAAGCCAAAATGTACAAGCTGCAGCTGGTACAGTTGGTAAAAATCCTACCAATGGAGAACAAGCATTCCAGTATCCAATTAAAATTGATGGCCGTCTAGTGACAGAGCAACAATTTGGTAATATTGTTATCAAGAACTCTAATGGTACTGTATTACATTTAAAGGATATTGCTCGTATTGATGTGGGCGCAAAAGGGTACGATTTTGTCGCTAAGTCTTCATATCGCGATCCAAATGCTCCATCTGGTGAGATTTTATTTGTTGAACATCGTCCGTCTGCTGGTTTTGCCATTTCTTTACAAAATGATGCAAATGCTTTAGAGACGATTTCAAATGTTCAAAAAATATTGCAAGAACAGTCTAAGTCTTTCCCACAAGATTTGGAATATCACGAAGTCGTAGATAATACGAAATTCGTACGTGCCTCTATTAATGAAGTAGAGCATACATTCTTTGAAGCTTTATTGCTCGTACTCATCGTAGTGTATGTATTCTTGCAATCTTGGCGTTCTACATTGATTCCGATGATTGCAGTACCTGTATCATTACTAGGAACATTTGGCGCGTTTGTATTATTAGATTTCTCCATCAATACATTAACACTGTTTGCCATGGTATTGGCTATCGGCCTTGTCGTCGATGATGCTATCGTAGTGGTAGAGGCTGTTGAATATGAGTTAAAATATAATGGTTTATCTCCAAAAGAAGCTGCCATTGCGGCTATGAAAAATGTACAAGGCCCAGTAGTTGGTATTGCCTTTGTATTAGCCGCCGTGTTCATACCTGTTGCATTTATGGGCGGTATGACCGGTATTTTATATAAGCAATTCGCCTTAACAATTGCCGTTTCTGTGGCGATTTCCGCAGTTGTTGCGTTAATTTTGACACCATCGTTGTGTGCATTGATGTTAAAACCACATGTACAAAATGAACGTGAAGACTTTGTTCATCGTCAACTCAATAAATTTAATCGTGGCCTTGAACGTTTTAGTGATTGGTATGGTAAGGTGTTAGCTCGGTTGAGCCATCGTCTGAGCTTAACCGTTATTACATTACTCGTCTTTGCTGCTGGTACAGGTATCGTATTCCATTTCTTACCTACAAGTTTCGTACCTGCAGAAGATAGTGGATATTTCCTTATTGCTGTAAATGAACCACCAGGAGCAACGTCTGCTCGTACCGTGGAAACTCTTGATAAAATCAAAGATTTCTTAGAGCAAACACCGGGCATTAAAGATAATGTAGAACAAGTATTTACTGTTTCTGGGTTTGACCTTTTAGGTGGCTCTCAAAAATCTAGTGCTGGTGTTTCCTTTGCGGTATTAAAAGATTGGGATCAACGTAAATCATCTAATCAATCTGTTAATGCTATGGTGGGTGCAGTATTTGGCTTTGGTGCGAAGAATGTACCTGAAGCTAGTGTAGTAGCTTTGAATCCACCATCCATTCCAGGCCTTGGTAACACTGGTGGCTTTACAATGTATATCATTAATAAAGCTGGTGATAGTGCTGAGGTAATGGCGGAACGGGCTCAGGCATTTATGGCAGAAGCTAGAACTAATCCGGCTATTCGAACTGTTTACACCACATTTGATACATCATCCCCATCCTTACAATTTGAAATCAATCGTGATAAGGCTGCTCAAGATGGTGTTCAGCTCACTGATATCTTCACCACATTGCAAGGTTTCTATGGTAGTATTCAAGTTAATGATTATACATCGTATGGTAAGAACTATAAAGTTGTTGTTCAAGCAGAGGATCAATTCCGTCAAAATGCTGACAACTTGAATATGCTTGCAGTTCGTAATAGTAAGGGACAAATGGTTTCTATTGCTAACTACATTACGAAAGAAAAGACGGCAACCCCTTCATCTATCACGCGTTTCGATAATGCTATGGCCGTTAAAATTGGTGGCTCTGCGGCTCAAGGATATGCTTCTGGTGATGCAATTCAAGCATTGAAGGATGCAGCTGCTAAAACATTGCCAGCTGGTTATACCTATGATTGGGGCGATCAATCCCGCGAAGAATTGAAGGCTGGATCACAAACCATGTTGATTCTAGGTCTTGGCTTGACATTTGTATTCTTGATTCTTGCTGCATTGTATGAATCCTGGAAAGTTCCATTTGCCGTATTATTCTCCGTACCATCTGGTATGATTGGTGCTGCATTAGTACCATTCTTGTTGAATTTTACAGGTCGATTCCAATTAGCAAATGACATCTATATGCAAATTGGTTTGTTAACATTGGTAGGTTTAGCTGCTAAGAATGCTATTCTGATTATCGAGTATGCGAAGATTCGTGTTGACGAACGCGGTATGGATGTTGTCGATGCGGCTATCGAAGCGGCTAAGATTCGTTTGCGTCCAATCTTGATGACGTCCTTTGCATTCATCCTAGGCGTATTGCCATTGGCAATTTCTACTGGTGCCGGTTCTGGTGCTCGTACATCAATGGGTATCACAGTAGTAGCAGGTATGACAACAGCTACATTCTTTGGTATCTTTATCATTCCAATGCTTTTCATCATCATCGAAAAGATTGGTCCTGGATTCTTTACGAAACGTAAAAAGAATCATTAAATCCAAATTTCATAACACAAATAAAACACGCTTATAACATAGCTTATAGGCGTGTTTTTTTGACTGTTTTATGGTATAATATGCTAGTTAAAACGATTTAATTATCGCCTGGGCGGTATTGTGAAATATTTATATAAAAGAGGTATAAACATGAGTGATGTAAAAACATTTGTGGCTGGTCATAAAAGCCCTGATACTGATTCTATTTGTTCTGCAATTTCTTATGCTAATTTGTTAACACAAATGGGTACACCTGCAACGCCTGTATGTGCTGGTGATGCGAATAAGGAAACTAAATACGCATTGGAACATTTCGGTTTCGAACACCCACAAATCGTTACAAACTGGGAAGAGTTCGCTCCTAATGGTGGCGATTTATACTTAACTGACCACAATGAATCCAAGCAAATCATCGATGGTTACAAATCTATGAATATGTGTGGTGTTATCGACCATCACCGTATTGGTGATTTCGAAACTGATGGCCCTGTATTCATTCGCATGGAACCAGTAGGTTGTACAAATACAATTTTGACTAAACTTTATATTGAAAATAATCAAGAAATCCCTAAGAATATTGCTGGTTTAATGTTGTCTGCTATTATTTCTGATACTGTATTGTTCCGCTCTCCAACCTGTACAGAAACAGACAAGGAAATGGCTCATAAACTAGCTGCCATCGCTGGTGTAGATATTGAATCCTATGGTTTAGAAATGTTGAAAGCTGGCGCAGATATTTCTGATTTAACAAACGATGAAATCGTTCGTACTGATATGAAGGAATTCTCCGAAGCAGGTCAAACGATTTCTATCGGTCAAATTTCCGTTATGGATACAACTGATGTATTGGCTAAACAAGCTGAATTAGTAGCAGCTCTAGAAGCTCTTCGTACAGCTAATGGCTATGTGGCATCCTATATTATGGTTACCAATATTCTTGATGAAAGCACAACATTAATCTATAGCGGTGATGTAGAATCTGTTGTAGTTAACGCATTTGGTAAAGATGTAAAAGATAATGCTGTATTCTTACCAAATACAATGTCCCGTAAGAAACAAATTGTACCTCCAATTTTAGGAGCTATGAAATAATAAAGGATATAGACATATCATGGTAATAAAAACGTTGCTCTTGCAACGTTTTTATTATATGTGATGGTCATTTATAATTACTCATTTTATGTTATAGATAAGGAGATACCATGCAATCATTGTTAGATGGCTTGAATCGGGAGCAACAACAAGCCGTACAACATACCGAAGGACCACTATTGATTTTAGCAGGTGCAGGATCAGGGAAAACAAAGGTATTAACTGTACGTATAGCATATTTACTAGCTCAAGGTGTAAATCCTTATGAAATCTTAGCCATCACTTTTACCAATAAAGCGGCTAAGGAAATGAAAAGCCGTGTAGAAGGCCTTGTAGGAGATGTAGCTAACCGAATTTGGCTAAGTACATTTCACAGCTTTTGTGCCAAATTTTTACGCTTTGAATTAGATAATTTTTTAGGTTACAACAGCAATTTTACAATTTATGATACATCCGACTCTCAAGTCGTTATAAAAGCAGCGTTGAAGGCCCTTAATCTTGATGATAAATATTATCCTATAGGTGCCATGATTAGTGCTATTTCTGATGCAAAAAATAAATTGATGTTCGCTTCGGATTTTAGAAAACAAGCGCGTGACTTTTACCAACAAAAGGTAGCTGATGTATATGAGTACTACGAACGAGAGTTACGTAAAAACAACGCATTAGATTTCGATGATCTATTGCTCGTAGCGGTAAAATTATTACAATCTAACGCTGCTGTACTAGACAAATACAGCAAACGGTTTAAGTATGTGATGATCGACGAATATCAAGATACGAACCATGCTCAATACTTATTGGCGTATTTACTATCATCTCATTGGAAAAATATTGCCGTCGTAGGTGATGCTGACCAAAGTATTTACGCATGGCGTGGTGCAGATATTCAAAATATCCTCGATTTTGAAAAGGACTATCCAAATTGTACATCCATTAAATTAGAGCAGAATTATCGTTCTACTAAAATTATCTTGGATGCTGCCAATGCTGTTATCGACCATAATGAAGGACGTCCAGAAAAGAATCTTTGGACTGATAAGGTAGAAGGAGCTAAAATTCAACACTTTACGGCTCAATCGGAACATGAAGAGGCGGCGTTCATAGGCGATACAATTGTCAAAAAACATGATATTCACGGCGTACCGTATGGTGATATGGCAATCTTATATCGTACCAATGCACAATCCCGTGTGCTAGAAGAAGCATTGATTAAACGTGCCTTACCATACACAATGGTAGGTGGCACTAAGTTCTATGACCGAAAAGAAATCAAAGATGTGCTCGCCTATTTGCGCGTATTATATAATCCGTTTGATGATTTAAGTTTATTGCGTATTATTAATGTGCCGAAGCGTAGTATCGGTGCTACTACGGTATCTAAGTTACAAGATTATGCGCGTGAAAATGGTACATCCTTATTTATGACCTTAACGCAATTACATTTGGTCGATACCATTAAAGGAAAAACGAAAGAGAAACTTGAAGAATTTGGCATTTTAATTTTTACACTTGTTGCAGAAATGGATGATAAATCCGTTCTTGATATTTTAGAAGCTATCCTTGATCGAACTGGCTACTTGGCTCAATTAGAGGAAAGTACGGATCCACAAGATCAAGCGCGGGCAGAAAATATCGGTGAATTATTATCTGTAGCAAAGGATTTCCAAGATACAAATCCAACGGGTACTGTGGAGGATTTCTTGGAACAAGTAGCTTTAGTGAATGATGTTGATTCCTTTGAACAAGAGGAATCTAAGGTTACCTTGATGACATTACATGCTGCTAAGGGTCTTGAATTCCCTATCGTATTCCTCGGTGGCTTGGAAGAGGGTTTATTCCCACATAGTCGTACCTTGATGAATCCAGAGGAAATCGAAGAAGAACGACGCCTTGCGTATGTAGGGATTACGCGTGCTGAAAAGGAATTATACATTTCTAATGCTACAACTCGCACCGTATTTGGTCGTACTAGTAGCTATTTACCATCTCGTTTCATCGATGAAATTCCGGCGGAACTCGTCGATGGTTTACGTGCGAAACGAAGAATTCCTGATGATATTAAACCAACAGTACCACGACATATGTCCGTAGCAAGTCGCCCTGTAACAAAGCCGATTATTCGCAATGAAGTTATCGCTGATTGGAAGGTTGGGGATACTGCGATTCACAGCAAATGGGGGAATGGTAAGGTCGTCAATGTTACCGGTGAAGGGGCTGGCATGAAGTTGACCATTGAATTTCCTACACAAGGTGTTCGTGTAGTTATGGCTAAGTTTGCACCGGTAAAAAAAGGTTAGAACAATCATTGTATGATATAGAGGATAATTATGAATCCTAAAGATAGAATAGAACAATTACAAAAAGAATTGACTCATGCGCAGTATCTATATTATGTAAAAGATAATCCGACGATGAGCGATTTTGAATATGATCAAAAATATCGTGAGCTCGTGGATTTAGAAACGTCACATCCTGAATATATTGTGCCATCGTCTCCGACACAGCGGGTTGGCATCAAAGCGGATGGTCCCTTTGAAAAAGTAGTCCATGGTAGACCTATGCTCAGCTTATCCAATGTGTTTAGTGCGGATGATGTGCGTGCTTTTGACCAACGGGTAACGAAGGAATTGGGACATCAAACAAAGGCTTATGTGTTGGAGTTGAAAATTGACGGCTTAGCTGTTAATTTGCACTATGAAAATGGTATCTTTGTTCGTGCCGTCACACGCGGTGATGGTAAGGTAGGGGAAGATGTAACAGCCAATGTGCGTACCATCAAATCCATTCCTTTATACCTAGAAAATGCGCCAGAATTTATCGAAATTCGCGGTGAAGCGTACATGCCACATAGCGAATTTAAGCGTATCAATGAGGAACGCGATGAAGAAGGGTTACCGACCTTTGTCAATCCTCGCAATGCAGCGGCAGGTTCCTTGCGTCAACAAGACCCTGCTATCACAGCAAGTCGTAATCTTGCGTTCTTTGCTTATGCCATCGGTTCTGAAAGCGGTGCTAATATTCATACGCAAGAGGAATTGTTACATACATTGGAGAATTTCCATTTCTCTGTAAATCCTCATTATCGCGTTTGTAAGACCGTAGATGAAGTTATTGAGGCTATTAATTATTGGGGCGAAAAACGTCATGAACTGCCATATGATACCGATGGTATGGTGATTAAGGTTAATGACTTTGATGACCAAGAGGTGTTAGGATCAACGGCTAAAGATCCTAAGTGGGCTACGGCTTACAAATATCCTCCAGAAGAGGTGGAAACAATTGTCAAAGATATTACCATTAATGTAGGCCGCACTGGTGTATTGACGCCAACTGGAGAACTAGAACCTGTGTTTGTATCCGGCACTAATGTGAGCCGTGTTACACTACATAATCAAGACTTTATCACAGAAAAAGACATTCGCATTGGTGACCATGTCCTCATTCACAAGGCGGCTGAAATCATTCCAGAAGTCATTCGTGTATTGCCTGAAAAACGTACGGGCAGTGAGGTTCCTTTTACAATTCCCAATCGTTGTCCTGTTTGTGAAAGCCCAGCAGTACGCCGCGATGGTGAAGCGGCCATTCGCTGTACCAATAAACATTGTCCTGCTATAGAAAAGGAACAAATCATTCACTTTGCATCTCGCGATGCGATGAATATCGATGGACTTGGCCCAAGTATTGTGGAAAATTTAATCAATGAAAAATTGATTACTAATGTAGTTGATTTATATCATTTGACTACGGAATCTATCATGGGTATGGACCGTATGGGTAAAAAATCGGCAGATAATCTTGTGAAAGCTATTGCAGATTCTAAATCTCGTGGATTAGATCGCGTACTATTTGGCCTTGGCATTCGCCTTATAGGTTCTAAAGCGGCCGGTACAATTGCTAATGTTGTGAAGTCTATGGATAGATTCCTAACCATTACTAAGGATGAATTAGTAGCTGTAGAAGAAATTGGCCCTACCATGGCAGATAGCATTATCGAATATCGAGAAGACCCTCAACATATTGAGATTATCAATGGCTTGATTGATGCCGGTCTAAAAATGGATGTAGATGTGCAAGAAACTGCGGGGAATGAAATGGAAGGAGAAACCGTCGTTCTTACCGGTAAACTTGAGGTTATGGGTCGCAGCGAAGCGGGTAAACTATTAGAAAAACATGGTGCGAAGGTGACCGGATCCGTATCTAAAAAAACAACGCTTGTCATTGCTGGTGAGGATAGTGGCAGTAAATTGACGAAAGCGAATGAACTTGGTATTCGCGTCATTAATGAAGAAGAATTTACTGAATTATTACGTGATTTAGGCGAATTATAATCCTTTATTTTGAAAATAAAACCTATTTGCTTTATAATAATAAGATATGAAAGGATGTGGACCGATGAAAATCAGCCAAGAGGAAATTAAGAAAATCGCTTTACTGTCCCGATTAGAAGTAAAAGAAGATAAAATGGCTAGCGTTGAGAAGGAATTATCCGATATCTTAACGTATGTAGCAGAATTAAATGAATTAGAATTAGATGATGTAGAAGTGATGGCTCATGCTGTTCCTTTGCATAATGTATTTAGAGAAGATGAGACTAAACCTTCTTTAGATCATGATTTAGCATTGTCTAATGCACCTGAAGAAGAAGATGGATACTTTAAGGTGCCTCGCGTTGTACAAGAATAGGAGGTTTCACTGTGGCAACAATTCATGAATTACACACTAAATTAGTGAACAAAGAAATCAGTGCTGTAGAATTAACAAATGCAGTAATTAGTCACAAAGCAAAAGTGGAACCAGAGGTACATGCGTATTTATCTGATTCTCACGAATTAGCATTAGCATCTGCAAAAGCTGTAGATGAAGCAATTGCTAAAGGTGAAGCTATTTCTCCATTAGCAGGTATTCCTGGCGCTATTAAGGATAATATTTGTATTAAAGATCAACCTGCTACATGTGCATCTAAAATGTTGGAATATTTCATTCCTCCATATAATGCATCCGTTATTGAACGATTACATGCTAATCACTTAGTTAGCTTAGGTAAACTTAACATGGATGAATTCGCTATGGGCGGTTCCACAGAAAATTCCGCATTAGCTAAAACAGCTAATCCATGGAATTTGGAATGCGTACCAGGCGGTTCTTCCGGTGGTAGTGCAGCTGCAGTATCCAGTGGTTCTGCTATTTGGGCATTGGGCTCCGATACAGGTGGTTCTATCCGCCAACCAGCATCCTTCTGTGGTGTGGTAGGTATGAAGCCTACCTATGGTAATGTATCACGTTATGGGTTGATTGCCTTTGCATCCTCCTTGGATCAAATTGGACCTGTTACACGGGACGTAACTGATGCTGCATTGGTATTAAATGCCATTGCTGGCCATGACCCTAAGGATTCCACATCAATTCCTGGCGAACGTGTAGATTATACAAAAGCGCTTGTGAACGATGTTAAGAATTTAAAAATTGGTGTACCAAAAGAATTCTTTGGCGATGGTCTTAATGCAGAAGTACGCAAGGCTATCGATGAAGCTATCGAAACTTATAAAAAATTAGGTGCTGAAATCGTTGAGGTTTCCTTGCCTAGCACAAAATATGCTTTGTCTGCGTACTATATTATCGCATTGGCAGAAGCAAGTTCCAACTTGGCTCGTTATGATGGTGTAAGCTATGGTTTGCGTGTGCCTGCAGATAATTTGGTAGAAATGTCTACTAAAACTCGTACAGAAGGCTTTGGACCAGAAGTACAACGTCGTATCTTGCTCGGTACCTATGTATTGAGCGCAGGTTATTACGATGCGTACTATTTGAAAGCTCTTAAAGTACGTCGCGTTATCAAAAATGAATTTGATGCAGCCTTCTCCAAGGTTGATTTGTTATTGGCTCCAACAGCCCCTAACACAGCGTATAAGTTTGGTGAAAAAATCAATGACCCATTAGCAATGTACTTAGAAGATATTTGTACAGTTCCAGCTAACTTAGCAGGTATTCCTGGTATTAGCATTCCAGCGGGCATGAGTAGCGATAACTTGCCAATCGGCTTACAATTATTGGGTCCTGCAATGGGCGAAGAAACATTGTTACGTGCCGCTTTCACATTCGAACAAGCACGTCCAGATTGTCAATTAGTAGCACCAACTGGGGAGGTTTCTCTATGAGTAGTAAATACGAAACAGTCGTTGGTTTAGAGGTTCATACAGAGCTTAAGACTAAGTCTAAAATCTTCTGTGGTTGTACCACTGAATTCGGCGGTGATCAAAATACACATGTATGCCCAGTATGTCTTGGCTTACCTGGTGCTATGCCTGTGTTGAATAAACAAGTAGTAGAATTTGCCATCAAAGTAGGTTTAGCGTTGAATTGTGAAATTCTTAAATTCAACAAATTTGACCGTAAAAACTACTACTATCCTGATTTGCCTAAAAACTATCAAACATCTCAATATGACTTGCCAATCTGCTTGAATGGTCATTTAGATATTGAAGTAAATGGTGAAACTAAACGAATCGGTATCACACGTATTCACATGGAAGAAGACGCTGGTAAATTGGTTCATAGCGGTAATACGATTTCCGATTCCAACTCTTCTAATGTCGACTATAACCGTACAGGCGTACCTCTTCTTGAAATCGTATCTGAACCAGATATTCGATCCGGTGCAGAAGCGAGAGCATACGTTGAAAAATTGCGTTCCATTTTGCAATATTTAGAAGTATCTGACGGTCGTATGGAAGAAGGTTCCTTGCGTGGTGACTGTAACGTATCCGTACGCCTTCGTGGCTCCAAAGAATTTGGTACACGTACAGAAACTAAAAACGTTAACTCCTTAACAGCTATTCAAAAGGTTGTTGAATACGAAGCATTGCGTCAAGCTAAGCTTATCGAAGCAGGCGGCAAAGTAGACCAAGAAACACGTACGTGGGACGATGCACAAGGCATCACTCTTGGCATGCGTAAGAAGGACGAAGAAAATGATTACCGTTACTTCCCAGAACCAGACTTGGTACCAATCGTAATTACGGACGAAAAAATCGAAGAAGTACGTCGTTCCTTGCCTGAATTGCAAGACGCTAAAATTGCGCGCTTTGTATCTGAATATGGCTTGTCTCATGAAGATGCAACCATCCTTACCATGGCTCGTAAGACAGCTGATTATTTAGATGCAGCTGTGAAAGCTGGCGCAGATCCTAAGACTGTGGCTAACTGGATGCTTGGTGATTTGTCTAAGATGATCAATGAAAGCGGCTTAACATTTGGTGAATCTAAGGTAAGCCCTGAAAACTTGGCTGGTATGATTGCTCTTATTGAAAAAGGCACCATTTCTGGTAAAATTGCGAAAAAAGTTATCGTATCCATGTGGGAATCCGGTAAGGATGCTGATGCTATCGTAAAAGAAGAAGGTCTTGTTCAAATTACAGATACTGGCGCTATTGAAGAAATCGTAAAACAAGTTATCGCTAATAACCCACAACCAGTGGCTGACTTTAAGGGCGGTAATGGCAAAGCTATCGGTTTCTTGGTAGGTCAAGTTATGAAAGAATCCAAAGGCCGTGCTAACCCAGGTATGGTTAATCAATTATTACAAAAATTCTTAAACGACTAAGACTATCTTGACTTAGTTCATCATAATATTGTATAAACGAATTGTCCTCTATGGTATATTTACCATAGGGGATATTTTGTTTCCATGACTATTATGGTATAATAAATTGTATAAAATTGATTAATAGTTTTGTGATAAGGAATATATCATGAATAACCAAAATACAATGAATGAAAATAAAGAACAAGAAACTAAGACACGTGTCCTAAGCGATACAGAGCGCCGCGATTTTGATGGCGTTACCATTGATGAAGAAGGGGATACTGTACAAGTTGAATTTACCCCTACTCAAAAAGAAGAAGACCGAAGTGGGTATGATCAATTTCAAGACTATGGTCCTCGTGTGAAGGTATATCATTTTGGCGGTTCTAGTTGGCTAAGCCGTATCATTATGATTATTGTATTAGCTGCAATCTTAGCAGCTATCGTATTCTTTGGCGGCATCATCTTGTCCATCGTTGGCGTGGTCATCCTAGTAGGGGCTATTATCTCCTTTATCTTAGGCTTGTTTTAATGGTATAATATATCTATTATGACAAGACGGTGGCAAGTCCATTCGATGATGCTAAAGGGGTACTATGAACGTAGTTCTATCAACATTAAACTCAAAATTTATACATTCTTCACTAGCCTTGAGATATCTCAAGGCTTATGGTGAAGCCCATGGACAGGCATACGATATAGTGGAATATACTATTAATATGCCTGTTTTGCATATTCTCAGCGATATTACTGAGCATGATATCGATATCCTAGGTTTTGCCTGCTACATTTGGAATATTGAAATGACCTTGCATGTGGTGGATATGGTGAAAGCTGTACGACCAGATATTAAAATCGTATTGGGCGGACCAGAGGTTTCTTTCACAGCCGATGAATTATTAGAACGGTGTCCGAATATCGATTATATTGTACAAGGTGAGGGCGAGGAAGCATTCCATGCCCTTGTAACGGCATTACATCTTGGTAATGATGGATTAGACCCTGTGATTCCTGGCGTGAGAGGACGTAGGGATGGTAGTATTCTAGGATCTTTAGAGGCTGTAGAGGTTTCTGATTTATCGTCTATACCATTTCCATATACAGAAGAAGATATGGATGATTTAGAGCATAAGATTATTTATTATGAATCTTCTCGTGGGTGTCCTTTTTCCTGTCAATACTGTTTATCTGGCAATAAGAATACGGTGCGATTCTTTCCGCAAGAGCGGACATTAAAGGAACTGCAATGGTTTATTGATCATGGTGTGAAGCAAGTAAAATTCGTAGACCGCACCTTTAACTGTGCACCTCATCATCATAGACCACTTATGGAGTTCATGAGAGATAGCGATACAGATATGAATTTCCACTTAGAAATGGAACCGGAGCTTATGACGGAGTGGGAAACTAACATTCTTTGTGAAACGCCGCCTGGACGCATTCAAATCGAGGTAGGTGTACAAAGTACGCATAAGAAAACATTAGATGCTATCAATCGCTATAATGATTGGCCATACATCCAAAAATCTATACGTCCTATTATTCAAGCAGGACGTACGCATGTTCACATGGATCTTATCGTAGGATTGCCTCACGAGGATTTTAAACGATTTGGACAATCTTTTAACGATTTATTTAGCTTACAACCTCATGCATTACAAATTGGATTCTTAAAATTACTAAAAGGATCTGGTGTACGACGGATGAGTGAATATAAATATGTAGCAGATCCGTTGGCTCCATATGAGGTTTTGAGTACTCATGTATTACCTTATGATGATGTACGTTTCTTGAAATATTTTGAAGATGTATTTGAGCGCTTTTATAATAGCGAACGATTTAGAACAACCTTTGGCTATATTGGACAACAATTGATTCACGGTGAAACGGATGCATTTACTTATTTCTGTGATATGACACGTGCATGGCTTAAGGAAGGTAATCATAAGGTCAATCTTAAGGATATAGACCAAATTGAATTCTTATATCGTTTCTTCCTTGCAAAAGGTGATACGATAGCTGCAGAATTATTGCAATACGATACATTGGTAAGTTATCGCGGTAAGGTTCGCAGCGAAGCAGTAGGATTGCCGAAACAAACGAAGGAATTGCTACAAGTAGGCGAAGCGTTCTGGCGCAATGAAGAGATTGCGTCTACATTTATTCCAAATTATACGTTTAAAGAATGGCGTAAAATTCGCCAACAATATGTGGAAATGACAATGAGCCGTGAAACAGCATCATATTTAGGCATTCAACATATACCAGAAGGGGCTTTCACAGTGATCATAGATGTGAATAAAGAGGTGGCCCCTTTCATTCGCCCTGAAAACATACAATGATATAGAGGAGTGTTATGTCAGATACAACGAGACCGAAACGGTACCGGATGGTGTCAAAATTTTATAAAGAAACATATGGTGAAAAGGTATATAAATTACCTGTTGCATTACCTTTAACCTGTCCTAATCGAGATGGATCAGCTGGTGTTGGAGGATGTACATTCTGTGGGGAAATCGGTGCTGGTTATGAAAATAGACCTGCATGGATGACGGTGCGCATGCAATTAGAAGAAAATATTGCACACATTGGACCTAAATATAAGGCTAAAAAATTTATACCTTATTATCAAAACTTTAGTAATACCTATTTACCTCTTGAGGATTTTAAATCCTATATGGAACAAGGTTGTATTGATGAAGCCGTAGGGATTGCAATCGCTACGAGACCTGATTGTATTTCTAATGAGTATTTAGATGTATTACAGGACATACAACAACGATTTCATAAGGATATCTACATTGAATTAGGATTGCAAACCGTTAATTATCATACACTTGAGAAGATTAATCGAGGCCATGATTTAGCGCAATTTATCGATGCGGTTTTACGCATTAAGCGTTATGGATTTAATGTGACCACACATATGATTGTTAATTTGCCTTGGGATACGATGGAGGATACCATTGAAGGGGCCAAAATTTTATCATCCCTTGGCGTTGACCAAGTAAAGTTACATGCTCTATATATTGTGAAACATACATTGATGGCCAAATGGTATGAAGAAGGTCAAATTACCTTGATTAGCGCCGAGGAGTATGCGGAGCGCGTTGTTCAGTTTTTACGTCATCTCCATCCAGATATTGTGTTGCAACGATTAGTGGGTCGTGCCCCAGAAGATAATACATTATTTACCAATTGGTCTATGGGCTGGTGGCGTGTACAGGATTTAATCGACGATATGATGGATGAACTAGATGCACATCAAGGTGATTTATGTGATTATTTAAATGGTAAAGCAGTACGTAAATTTATAGATGGGGGACAAGCATGAGCGAACGGGTATTTACCTTTCCTACCTATGACTTAGCACAATCTATACTAGGTCAACACAATAGATATTTACAAATGATGAATGAAGTCATTCCTGCGGATATTGTATCCCGTGGTGATACAGTTGTCATAAAAGGGGACGAGCTTCACGTAGAGGCGTTGTATCGGACATTACAGGAACTGGTATTCCTCTATAAAGAAGGCAGTACGATTACAGAATCTCAAGTTCGCATTGCTGCTAAGATGGTGATGAATGGCAAAGGGGATGCCCTTCACTCAATGTTCGAGGATACTTTGTCCGTAACGATGCGCGGTAAAAGCATTACGCCAAAGACGGAAGGTCAAAAGCAATATGTAGACAGTATTCGCAAGAATACTATCACCTTTGGCATTGGACCTGCCGGTACAGGTAAAACGTTCTTAGCTGTTGCATTAGCCGCATTTTACTTGAAGAACCGCAATGTAGATAAGATTATTTTGACGCGACCTGCCGTAGAGGCTGGTGAACGACTAGGGTTCTTACCTGGCGAACTACAAGATAAGGTAGATCCATATTTGCGTCCGCTTTATGATGCGTTGCACGAAATGTTTGGTATTGAACAAGTACAACGCTTTATGGAACGGGGCACAATCGAGGTGGCACCATTAGCGTACATGCGCGGTCGTACATTAGAAAATGCCTTCGTCATCTTGGATGAAGCACAGAATACGACGGCAGAGCAAATGAAGATGTTCTTAACTCGTTTAGGTAATAACTCTAAAATGGTCGTCAATGGTGATAAAACACAAATTGACTTGCCTCCGCGTGTCACATCTGGTCTTTTTGAAGCAGAAAAGGTATTAAAACGCGTGTCTGGTATTCATATGGTGTATTTTACAGATCAAGATGTGGTGCGTCATGATTTGGTAGGTCGCATCGTTAAAGCCTATGATGCATACCATCAAAAGCTTTCAAAGGAAGAATAAGAATTATGCATATACAAATTAGTTATGATGATGGTATAACCAGAGATACTAAGATTGAAGAGGTTATACAAAAGGTTTGCGATGAAGTGAGCCGCGTGTATGGACTTGAAGATGATGAGTTAAGCATTCTACTATGCGACAATAAGAAAATTCATGAACTAAATAAGGAATATCGCGGTATTGATAGACCAACAGATGTATTGTCCTTTGCCCTTAATGAAGGGGACGATTACGAAGGTAGTGAAGAGGAACATCACCTATTGGGGGATATGATACTCTCCTTGGAACGAGCTCATGAACAAGCTGTCGAGTACGGGCATAGTTTTGAACGGGAATTAGCCTATTTGACAACACATAGTTGTTTGCATATCTTAGGCTATGACCATATGACCGATGAAGAAAAAAAAGAAATGCGCACAGAAGAAGAATTTGTGCTTTCTAATTTAGGGTATGTACGAGAGGATCAACCATATAATGAATAAAGCAGAACATTTTAAATCCGGCTTCGTAGCCGTTGTAGGGCGACCAAATGTAGGCAAGTCTACCATGATTAATGCCTTGATAGGCGACAAGATTGCCATTGTATCCGATAAGGCACAGACAACGCGTAACCGCATTATTTGTGTTTACACTGATGAAGAAAAACAAATCGTTTTCATGGATACACCTGGCGTACATAAGCCAAAACATAAACTAGGTGAATTTATGGTCGATGCAGCCATTGAATCTTTGAAGGAAACAGAGGCCGTTCTATTTGTTGTGGCAGGTAATGAAAAACGAGGTCCAGGAGATAATTTCATCATTGAACAATTAAAACGCGTGAAAGTACCGGTATTCCTCGTAGTCAATAAAATTGATACACTGCAAAAAGAACAGGTATTAGAAGCTATCGTATCCTATCAAGATGCGTATCCATTTGCTGGTGTCATTCCTATTTCGGCAAAGAATAAAGAAAATTTATCTGAACTTCTTAATGTGCTAGGTGAGCATTTGCCAGAAGGTCCTCAATACTTCCCAGAAGATATGATTACGGACCAACCAGAACGATTGATTATTTCTGATATCGTTCGCGAAAAGATTTTGTTGTCTACCCGTGATGAAATTCCTCATGCCATCGCTGTAGATGTAGATGAAATGAAGACTCGTGATGATGGAACCACTTATATTCGTGCTACTATCTATTGTGAACGAGATTCTCAAAAGGGTATCATCATTGGTAACAAAGGTGCGTTACTACGCAAGATTGGTGCAGAAGCGCGCATGGATATTCAAAAGTTATTGGCTACAAAAGTATATCTTGATTTATGGGTTAAGGTTAAAAAGGATTGGCGTAATAAATCGGGTATGCTTTCAGAATTGGGATATAAAAAATAGATTATTTAGATTGATTATAGTTAGAAAGGATTGTTATGGACAGTATAGATGCCCTGTTACCGATTGGGTTCGGCATAGTATGTATTTTCTTAATTAACTTTTTGGTGGTAGCAAAATTCTCTTTTGCACGGTTGCGCAAGGAACACGTAGAGGATATGGAAATCCTACATGAAAAGGATCGCCAATTCTTGTTAAAGCTATACCAAAATCCTGAGTATTTCCTTAATACTACACAATTTCTAATACTCTTTTTCATTCTCACCTTAGCAGGTACTGGCACATATATCTTTAATAGTTTTGTGGTAGGTATCATGGATATTTTTAATATCCATGGTACATGGGTTCATCATATTTTAGACCTGATCTTGCTTATTATCATTAGTCTTATCGTCCTCATCTTTGGCGAAATTGTACCGAAAGCATTGGGTTTATCATTCCCTACAAAATATGTAAATATGCATAGTCGCATCGTCGTTGGGGTTGGTCGTATTGTATATCCTTTTGTCTGGTTAGCTAGTAAAATATCCAATTGCATCCTTAAATTTTACCAAACAAAATACTTAACTGAACTAGACCTTGTATATACGGAAGAGGAACTACGCATGATGATTTCTAGAAGTCATGAAGAAGGTCAGTTAAATCAGGTAGAATCTGAGTTGATAGACAATGTGTTCAACTTTGTGGAACGTATGGCAAAAGAGGTTATGGTACCTCGCCAAGATGTGGATTGTATTTTCGTGGAAGATGGTTATGACGAAGCCATGAAGGTAATTCGTTCTACATCACATACTAGATACCCATTATGTGTGGAAGATAAGGATCATATTGTAGGCCTTGTACATATTAAAGATTTGATGGAACGTCAAAAGCAAGCTAGAAAAGATTTACGCAATATCAAACGAGATATTTTGACAGTTCCTGAAGTTATGAAATTATCTACCTTATTGCAATACATGCGAACACGTCGTATTTACCAAGCCGTAGTTGTCGATGAATACGGCGGCATGGTTGGGCTTGTAGGGTTAGAGGATATCATTGAAGAATTAGTAGGGGATATTCAAGACGAACATGAACCTCATTTGCCGGCTACGATGAGTTATTCTGATGGCTCCTTTGAGTTTGACGGCAAGGTTCTTGTGGATGAAGTGTCTGAAATGATGAATATTCACATTGAAGACTCCGATTCCGATACGATTGGTGGCTATATCTTCGGTCTATTAGGCCGTACTCCAATTGTGGGGGATACTGTTGATGCTTATGGTTATACATTTGAAGTAATTAAGATGCAAGGTTATCGTATTTCACGTTTGCGTGTAACACCTTTACCTGAGTCTGAAACTGTTACGGATGATGAACATGAACAAGATTAGTGGCGCTTTTAATACGCCGGCCATCGTGGTGAGCCGAAAAAAATACAAGCTCTATTCGGTGTTTACCTTTATCACACCGTCCTTAGGTATTATTAGGGCCTCTTTTCCGCATAAACGATTGCAAACATTGCGTAATGCATCATATTTGCGCCCCTTCAGCGCTATGTATATCACAGTTGTGCAGGACGGAGAATTTGTGAAAGTCACACAAATAGATGGGTCCTATGTGGTGGAATCTCTAGATACGAATCTAGATAATATTGCCTATGCAGCCGTAGCCAGTGAACTGATACAAGAACTATTTGCATCGTATGATGTTGATCGTAATGTATTTAATGCTGTAGTCAATTATTCAAAATCGATACGTCAACGAAATGTACGATTAGGGACTATCATATTGGGATGGCAAATGCTGTCGTTAGCGGGGGTAATGCCACAACATGAGGCTTTTAATACCGGAGATGGAATTGATTTATTCTGGAACGAACTACGGATACATACGCATATGAATCCATCCCTTTCATTACGCAACGCAATGCCCAATATTTTGGCCTATCAATGGGGCGATGCAGCACCTATTGAACTTCCTGGAACTGTATGGAAGGAATTAGAACGATTACTATTTTCTTATTGTGAACAGGAAATAGGTAAACAACTGCAAAGTGTAAAATTTCTGATGAGTTTATAATATATACTGATAAATTGTAGGTATCGATACATAAGACTCCTTATCAAAAATTTTTATAAATTTTAAACCACTTATCTCAAATAGGTTAGATAAACCTATTTAAGATAAGTGGTTTTCTTATATAGAAAAAATATAATGTATTACCTGAATATATATCTCATTTATGAGTTAGAAAATGGGAACAAAAAGTTTTATACTAAATACATTAATGGTTGTTCTATATATAGTAGAGTGATATTAGAGCCTATAGTAATGGCTCTATTTTATTTTTTTATTTTGAAACTATAGATTATAGAAATTTATTAAAGGATTGTATGGAATGGAATTAATCGATTATATAAAGACATTAGGTAATGTAGGTGTGGCTTTATCTGGTGGTGTAGATTCATCCTATTTAGCGTATGCTGTCAAACAATCTGGCATTCCATGCAAAGCATATACTGTTAAGTCTCAGTTTGTGCCACAGTTTGAATTAGATGATGCCAAGAAAATTGCAGAATGTATCGGTATTCCCTTAGAAATCATAGATATTGATGTACTCGAACATGATGATGTAACGAGCAATCCCAGTGATCGATGCTATTACTGTAAACATCATGTATTCACAACGATAAGTGAACAGGCTAAACGCGATGGATTTTCCATATTATGCGATGGAACCAATGCCAGTGATGAGGTAGATGATCGCCCTGGTATGAAAGCAATAGCTGAGCTATCTGTTAAGTCGCCACTAAGAGACTGTGGCTTAACAAAATCTATGATTCGCCAGTTGGCCAAACAGGCTAATTTATTTACCTGGGATAAACCATCCTACGCCTGTTTAGCTACGAGATTTCAAGCAGGACAGCATATAACAGGTAATGATTTAGAACATATTGAAAAAGCGGAAGGGTATTTATTTTCGTTAGGTTTATCAGATTTTAGAGTTCGTCTGATAGGAAATACTGCTAAAATTCAAGTCCCAGAGAATCAAATAGCTATTGTTATTAAGAATAGGATTCAGATTCTCTCATATTTTAAATCTATGTTTGATGAGGTTGTATTAGATTTAGAGGTGCGTTCATGAGCGATAATATTAGATCTCTTTTAGAGCAAGTAAAAAATGGTCAAGTAGATGTGGATGCAGCCTTATTAAAGCTAAAGATGAAACCGATAGAGGATTTAGGGTATGCCAACGTTGATTTACATCGTCAATTACGACAAGGTGTACCAGAGGTTATTTATGGTGCCGGTAAAACTAGTGAACAAATCGTGGGTATTATCTCCTCCATGCAGTCTAATGGGCAAGGTCATATATTGATTACACGATTAGCACCTGATGTGGCTGCAGAGGTTCAAGAACAGCATTCCTTGACATATATCAAGGATGCTTATATCGGCTACGTTGGTGATATGCCTACGAAGAAAACAGCATCCTGTATAGCCATTGTTACTGGCGGTACAAGTGATTATAAAGTGGCTGAAGAATGTGCAATTACAGCTGAATTTTATGGTAATACGGTCAATCGAATTTATGACGTAGGTGTGGCGGGTATTCATCGTTTGTTACAACATTTAGATACTATTATGTCTGCTAAGGTTATCGTTGTCATTGCCGGCATGGAAGGGGCTTTAGCAAGTGTTGTTGGTGGCCTTGTGGATGTACCTGTTATCGCCGTACCAACTAGTGTTGGTTATGGAACGGCATTTGGTGGTGTTACGGCGTTATTATCGATGCTCAATTCCTGCGCTAGCGGTGTTACGGTTGTCAACATAGACAATGGATTTGGTGCTGCTTATACAGCGAATATGATTAATCATATAGGTGAAAGTAAATGAAACGATTATTTTTAGATTGTCAAATGGGCATTGCAGGAGACATGCTGACCGCGACATTACTCGGTTTAGTAGATAATCCTGAAATGTGGATAGCAAAACTTAATCAAATGGGGATACCAGATGTTACCTATACATTAATACCGAAAGAAGATAAGGGATTACAAGGCTATCGGGTAGCAGTAACTATTAATGGAATAGAAGAATCTGAAAATCATAAAGGTAGTCCCCATGACCAGCATCATACTGATCATCACCATCATGATGCTCATTATGAGCATAACAAACATAGTGAGGCACATGGACATGGAGAACATTCGGAGCATCATGTACATAGCGAACATCATGTGCATGGCCGAGGTTTACAGGGGGTAACGGATATAATTAATAGTTTATCTATTTCCGATACGTGTAAACAGAATGCTATCAACGTATATCAGCTAGTAGCTGAAGCGGAGGCCAAGGTTCATAAATCGACAGTAACACAAATTCATTTCCATGAGCTGGGCATGCTCGATGCTATTGCAGATATTGTGGCCGTTTGTGTACTCTTAGAGGCATTGAAGTTTGATGAGATTATCATCTCTCCTATACATGTAGGTACTGGCACGGTTCACTGTGCTCACGGAGAACTGCCTGTGCCAGCACCCGCAACGATGGAGTTATTAGCGGGTATTCCAATGTACGCAGATTATCAAATTAAAGGGGAGTTATGCACACCTACAGGCGCAGCGTTAGCCAAGTATTTTGGCACAGCTTTTAGTTATATGCCAGTTATGACACCAACAAAGGTATCTTATGGATTTGGGACGAAACAATTTGAAAGACCAAATTGTATTCGCGCTTTTGTTGAAATAAACAATGATTTAGAAGACACAATCATTGAAATGTCTTGTAATCTCGACGATATGACGCCAGAAGAAATCGGCTATGCAGTAGAACAGTTATTACTTTCACCAGCACTAGACGTGTTTACCACATCGATTATGATGAAAAAACAACGACCTGGTACGATGCTGACGGTCCTTTGCAAGGAAGGCGACATGGATAAGGTGCGAGATTTAATATTTAGACATACTACGAGCCTTGGTATTCGATACCATCGCTGTAATCGATATATTTTGAACCGGTCTACAGGAGACATAGATTGGGAAGGCAATAGAATTGTTTTCAAAACAAGCAGTGGATTTGGTGTAAAGAGACATAAATATGAATATGATTCACTGGCTACTATTGCTAAGCAAAATGATATGAGTTTATTAGACCTTAAACGACAATTGCGTAAGAAGGAGGATTGATTTGTCGTAGCGGGTTATTTATAGTTTGTTAGTGTTAAGTTAAGGAGTGATTCCCATGAAAACATTTAATGTACCCTATGCAAAAGGATTTGTAGATATCAATATTCCTAATCAAAATATCGCAGGTGTATTAGAATCTAAAGCCCATTCCTATAAGGCTGAGCTTTCACAAGAGGCATTGGTAGAACATGCCCTAGATAATCCTATCGGTAGCCAACGCTTGGAAGAATTGGTTAAGGGTAAATCCAACATGGTCATCATCACAAGTGACCATACGCGTCCAGTGCCTAGCAAAATTACGATGCCAATTCTACTTCGCCGTATTCGTGAAGCTAATCCATCCATCGATATTACTATCTTACTAGCAACTGGTTTCCATCGTCCTACTACACATGAAGAAATGGTAGACAAATTCGGTCCTGAAATTGTAGCCAATGAAAAGATTGTAAACCATATCTCTGGTGATGCTAGCCAAATGACAAAAATCGGTGTGTTGCCATCCGGTGGGGATTGCATCATCAACAAATTAGCTGTAGAAACTGAGCTATTAATTTCTGAAGGTTTCATTGAACCACATTTCTTTGCTGGCTTCTCTGGCGGTAGAAAAAGCGTATTGCCAGGTATTGCTTCTGAAGTGACTGTAATGGCAAATCACTGTGCTGAATTTATCAACAGCCCATATGCTCGTACAGGTATTATCGAGAACAATCCAATTCATAAGGATATGGTATATGCGGGTCGTACTGCGAAATTAGCATTTATTTTAAATGTTGTCATCGATGCGGAAAAACATATTATCAATGCTTTTGCGGGTGATATGGAACAAGCTCATGAAACTGGCTGTGCTTTTGTATCTGAACTAGCTAGTGTGAAAGCTGTACCAGCAGACATCGTTATCACTACCAATGGTGGGTATCCATTAGACCAAAACGTATATCAAGCTGTAAAAGGTATGACCGCTGCTGAAGCATCTTGTAAAAAAGATGGTGTGATTATAATGATTGCCGCTTGTAATGATGGTCATGGTGGGGAATCCCTATATGAAAACCTTAAAAATGCCAAAACACCTCGTGAATTACTAGATTGCATTGCTAAGGTTCCTCGTAATGAAACAATTCCAGACCAATGGGAAATGCAAATCTTGGCTCGTATTCTAGATCAATTTACCGTTATTGTTGTAACAGATCAATGCGATCCTAAGATGCTTACAGATATGCATTTGCAACATGCTAGCACCTTTGATGAAGCATTGAATAAAGCTTTGGAATTAAAAGGTAAAGATGCAAGCATTACAGTTATTCCTGATGGCGTATCTGTTGTGGTGAAAGCGTAATTTACAATAACATATTGAACTCTTAGAAAAATATTATTTAGAGTCATAAAATGAACCACCTATTAAAGATGATTGGTAATCTTTGGTAGGTGGTTTAAAATTTATTAATATTCTTATATAATGTGATATAAATATAAGATTAATAAATTACAAACTTTACTAGATTAAGAGAGAAGGGACTATGAGCTATATACAGGATGAGTATTATATAGGTGTTATAAGTTTATGAAAAGTTTGATTAATAGCGAATATCTAAAGAATATATATAATTGTATAGGTAAAAATGTAAATAATGTATTTGTACTTAGAGATAATTCTTTCTAGAGTAATCAAACATTTGTGACAAATACTTATGCCTTTTGATTCATAAAGTACTCTGTTATAACTTGGTTTGGTGATTTAAAGTTTAAGACTTTTTGTGCAATGTTATTATATCTATTAGCATATCGACTATGTGCTTTTAGAAAACTCTCCATACTATTAAACTTACGAGAATAAAATCTTTCACTATCAATTCGATGACTGCGCTCTACCTTTCCATTCTGCCACGGAGAAAATGGTCTTGTCGTTTTATGCTCTATTCCTAATCTTTTTAATACAATATCAAATAAACACTCTCGATCTTTTACTCCATAGTTTGTAAATTCACGACCATTATCTGTTTGTATTGTATGAATAGGAAATCCCATTTTGGCTTCTAAATTTAATAAGAAGCGACTTGTATTAGTAACACTTTTTTCATCTATAATTTTTAGAATTCTCTTTCTAGAAAACTCATCAATAGCTGTAAGTTGATAGTAAGATTTTCCTTGTGTTGAAAAGGCTAAACTCTCGCGAGGTACGTATTTTATATCAATCTGAACCTTTTCTCCTGGATATGTTATTATATCCGGTTTCCACTTGCTTTTAGGAACAGATTTAACAACCTTTTTCTCTTTAATATGACACCTGATTTGTCGGCACATAGAGCCATATGAGCGTTTATAACCACGCTTTTTTGCCTCAACATATACTTGAGACAGCCCTTCATGTTTAAACTTAGAATGCATACGCTTGATAAGTGCTAGTTCTTCCTCAGTGTGTTGATTAGGATGAGAATGTGGTTTACGACTATACAATCGAAGTGAATCAATAGTCCCGTCGAAACGCTTCACCCAACGTTGTACTTGTTGTCTACTAGTATGATAGCGACGTGCAGCTTCAGCATTATTTCCATACTTTATAGCATATTCACATACTCGTTTACGAAATCTTAATTCTTCAGTTATAATAGAATGCATGAGAAGGAACTCCTTTTGTTGTAATGTTTGGATTAAGCAACTTCATTATAACAGAGTTCCTTCTCATTTTTTATTCACTTGTCACAAATGTATTATACTCTTACAGTATTTGTACTTAGAGATAATTCTTTTAATGAAAGTGAAATAGAATATATATCGGATGGCTGTATATATTTAGAATTTGATAATCAAATTATTAAATTTACAAATAAGTCAATTGAAGGACCTGATCTAGATGACTATCCTAATTTAGATTTTGAGGTATATGAGAATTTAAATGATAATAATTTATTAAGTGAATTTTCTTTATATGCGTTAAATATAACTGGAATTATAAATGATATTAAGATTGTAAATGATGAATTTTCGTCGTGGTGGAATAATGATATTATTTGTGTTGATATAGCTTTGAAGTTTGATATATCTGGTGTCATTTATTATCTAATTTTGTGGGATTCAATTCCTGATACAATAAGTTGGGTTGACAGTAGAAATATTACCTCTGAAAATAATTACAAACTTCGTGATAGAATTAGTGATTTTTGGGTTGGTAAATCTCCTGATTTTAAGTATTTTTATAGAAAAGAAATTTCTATATGTGATAGATTAACTATTTTGTAATTTGAGTGATAAATATAATTGCACCATAAAGACGATATAAAGATATATTAAGTATAGTCTGTAACAGTTAACTTAACTAAGATTTTAGAGGGAATTATGAAGGAGAATATCGCGTTATTATTAGCTATTTTATATCTGATTTATAGATATAAGACTTATAGTAAGGTTAATAAAATAATAGAAGACAGAATAGAAAATGTTCATAAGCCATTTTTTAAACGAATACAGGATGTTTTGCAGTGCTCTAAAGAAGATGCGGAGAAGGTAGGTTTAGCATTAGATAAATATTTTGTACCTTTAGAAAGTGAATTCTATAAAATTGATGATAATACTTACTCATTTGTTAATGCAGGAGGTCTTAAAGGGACTTTCTCAATAAATCAAAACTATGATTTATTGGCATTAGAGTATAATGGTGTAAATTTATTAGCTTTACATTAAAATAGTAATAAAAGTGTTCCTAAATAGACCGATATACTTAGTATTCAATCACATGAATTACTTATATATAGCAATTATGATTTAACTCTTATTTTATTTCTTTTAGTAAATTCATTTTTTTATATAAGGAAATTATTAAAATGGCTGTTATAAAAAAATTCTTTTTCTATGGATTTGCATTATTTGCATTAACATCCATTATATATGGAATGGCTTATGATTTTATGATTGGTGCTGAGATTCACTATGATTTTTATGGTGCAGGTTTTGTTGCTTGGCTAGTATTTTTTGGTATATTGAAAGAAATTTTTGGATTGTGAGAAATCTCTTAAATTTAATAAGTTATAATCTACTTAGTTGAAAATCAGATATGATGATTTAGGTGACTATGTATACTTGTTAGAATTCGGATTAATTTTTTTAGTGTAAAAAGCGTCAGATAAAATAGATGATAAGTGAAGAGATACAACTTATAAAACAAAATATATATGATTTACTCCATAATACACGAATAAATAAGAAGGCCTACCTTATTATATTGATTGGTTTATTCTTTACTTATTTTGTTGGTAATGCAATTATAAACACTTTGTCTATCCAATTAATAGAAATGTATTATTTACGTTATATCTTTAAACTAATGGGTGTATGTTTAGTTATAGAGTTAAGCAGACGTAGATTACATGATTTTGGATTATCAGGAAAATGGATATACTTATGGTTAATAATAAGTTGTAGTATATATGGATATTATATGTATGATCTATTTGTACTTGATGGTTTAAATATAGTGTTTTTTGAAGAAATCTTGCTAAGAGAAGTAGGTATTATATTTATACCAACAATGTTTTTATACTTACTCCCAAGTAATCATAGTAATAATCGATATGGAAATAGTAGTGTTCAATTGATTTCACCAACGAAAACTATTGGTTATTTAAATAACAAGATAACTCTAGAGAATAAAAATGGATTATTAGAGTATATGAAGGATATTTATATACATCAGTCGTTTTGTCTTAAAGGCAGAGCTAAAAGAGTAGAGGCTTATTTTGGTATAGGATCATTTGGTATGATTATTAGCTTAATCGTAAATTTTATCTCAATACTTTTTATGATTAAAGATGAGACAGGAATAGAAATACTTACACCTATATCAATAGGTATATTTTATGTCTTATATTTTTATGCTATTCTATCAATTCTGACATTATGTATTCGTAGATTACACGATAGTTTATATAGTGGTCTCTGGGTCATATTATTATTGGTTCCGTATTTAAATATTTTTATTATATACAGAATATTTGTAAAAAGTAGTTGGGATATAAATAGTTTAAGGGATATGAGCTAATTGCTATTGCCCATTTGTATATGATATTTGTTGAAAGTAATGCATAATGATATTCCAACAGATGAAGGGATTAAATGAGAAGGAGAGAATAATAAATGAAATTAATATATTATGTTTCTACTACATTCTTATTTTTACTCTTTGCCTATAGTGTAGTCCAATATATACGAAAATCTAATAAAGATAAAAATGAATTATATAGCCTGATTAGTTTGGGTATATTTTTATTTGTATTTTTTACGGACTTCAATTTCTTAGATTTTATAAATAAACAATTTAAATATCTAATTGAGTTTTTGCTATTATCATTTAGTACTTACCTGTTTTCACTAATTTTTAAAAATAGTGATAATAAATGGACTTATTATTTATTTTCTTTATTTACTGTATTGTTGTTTTTAATGGCAATCTTATTTGCCCTTTAATAAAGAGCTATTGAATCGGTATTATATTATTAAGAAATAGAGTAAAAATTATGATTAATCATATAAATAAACAGAGTTTAGATACACTTGCAGGTATAATGAATCAACATGTAGATAATATTTTTTCTCAAAAATTATTTGGGTTTACTCCAGATAGAAGTCAAAAAAATTTAGATGAAAATAATGATGTAGTGATATATTTACAAATTCAGGATTCATACATTGAGATTGTTAATGACTATATAGAAACTGAAGAGTATGATGAATACCCTAATTTTGAAATAAAACGTTGTATTAAAATGAATGAAGATACAGATTACCATCAAATAGTATCAAATAATATTAATGGAATCATAGAACAGATTAGTATTGTTAATGATGAATTTACCACATTTTATTCAGATGAAATAAATAGTATTGATATAGCCATAAAAATTACTATTTCTGGTCATGATTACTATATTATTGCTTGGGATGCCATTCAAGGCAATTTAAGTCTTATTGATAAAAGTATAATTTGTAAGGAAGATTTTTGGCTTATTAGAAGTCAGATATCTAAATTTTGGATAAATAAAGATTTAGATTTAAGATACTTTTATAGAAAAGAAATACCCATTACGGATAGGATAAATAAATGAATGAATGTATATAAACAGAAACGTAATTTCATAAGTCTGATTAGGTATAGATTATGGTGTTCTTTATTTATGATAGTTGCATGGACATTAAATGCAATAAATGCTATACCTATTGATGGTATTATTGCGGTCCCACAGGCAACACTAGTATGTACTATTATAGTAGTAATACTTATGTGGCCTCTCATTTGTCATAGAAAACTTTTTGTTTTAATATATCGAAAATATATCAATAAAGGACACTCTACATTTTATTTCTGTTTATGGTTCTTAGTAGGATGGATAGATAAAATTGTGAAAGAAGATGAACTCGATAGTTCTGCTTTTAGACTTTCATTTGAATCCTATTCACTATATGACTATATATGGTTAGTGATTTATATTCTATTTTTGATGTGGACTATATTCTATGCGGATATGAGTAATTGGCAACGCTTAATTGGTTCTGGTAGTGTGATTCTTTTAATCCTTAAATCCTTATATGTAAAGTAACTGCATTACTGGTACCCATTAATTTATATCTGTGTTGACATTCTTCCCTCTATATTGCTACAATATTGTGTATAATATATGCGATGAAGCAGAGTAGTAAACCTCTCTAGCGAGTGAGGATGGTGTAAGCTCACATTTGGTTGAAGGCGCTGTAGAGCATTGGCAGGAACGCAGGTATCTGTTAGTAAAGGCCAACATAGAAAAAAGAGGGCGCAAGCCAAATAGGGTGGAACCGCGGGTATACTCGTCCCTGTAACGTTTTTCGTTACAGGGACTTTTTTGTTTGTAACGAAATGGTTGATTTTATGTCGGTTGTGTAAAGTGGAGGCAGCAATGACATTTCAAGAGATTATACTAAATCTACAAAAGTTTTGGAGTGAACAAGGTTGTATCGTTCAAAATCCATATGACATCGAAAAGGGTGCAGGTACAATGAACCCTGCTACATTCTTGCATGCAATTGGTCCTGAACCATGGGCTGTATGTTATGTAGAGCCTTCTCGTCGTCCAGCAGACGGTCGTTATGGTGATAACCCTAACCGTTTGTTCCAACATCATCAATTCCAAGTTATTGTGAAACCATCTCCTGATAACATCCAAGAATTGTATTTACAATCCTTAGCAACCCTTGGTATTCATGCGGAAGATCACGATATCCGTTTCGTAGAGGATAACTGGGAATCCCCAACATTGGGTGCTTGGGGTCTTGGTTGGGAAGTATGGCTTGATGGTATGGAAGTAACGCAGTTTACATATTTCCAACAAGTTGGTTCCATCGATTGTAAACCAGTGTCCGTAGAAATTACATATGGTTTAGAACGTTTAGCTATGTACATTCAAGGCGTAGAAAATGTATATGATCTTAAATGGAATGAACATGTTACATACGGCGATGTTTGGCATGCTAACGAAGTTGAGCAATCTGTATATAACTTTGAATTAGCTGATACAGATATGCTTTTCAAATTATTTGATATGTACGAAGCAGAAGCAAAACGCGTTTGTGGTGCAGGTTATGTACTACCAGCCTATGATTATGTTTTGAAATGTTCCCACACATTCAACTTGCTTGATTCCCGTGGTGCTATTTCTATTAGTGAACGTACTGCTTTCATCGGCCGCGTTCGTGCACTAGCTCGTATTTGTGCACAACAATACCTTGCTAAACGCGAAGAATTAGGTTTCCCACTTTTGAAAGGAGATAAATAAGATGGCAAAGGATTTATTATTTGAAATCGGTGCAGAAGAAATTCCTGCCGGCTTTATGCCAAATATCTTAGGTCAATTGAAAACATTGGCTGAAACAAAATTAAATGATGCCCATCTTCCTTTTGAAAGCATCGCAACATACGGTACACCACGTCGGTTGGCTCTTATCGTGAAAGGTCTTGCTGACACATCTGCTGAAATTAGCGAACGTCACAAAGGTCCTTCCGCATCTATCGCCTATGATGCTGATGGCAATCCTACAAAAGCAGCTATCGGCTTTGCTCGTGGTAAAGGTCTTGATGTAGCTGATCTCGCTGTAGAAGATGGCTATATTTACGCTGAAACTAAAACTGCTGGCGTACCTGCAAAAGATATTGTCACAGACATGTTGCCACAATTGATTACAGGCCTTAATTTCCCTAAATCCATGCACTGGGGCAATTTAGATGCTAAGTTTGTACGTCCTGTACGTTGGCTTGTAGCATTACTTGATGAAGACGTAATTCCTGTAGAATTTGCTACTGTAAAATCTGGTAATGTAACACGTGGTCATCGCTTCTTAGGTGCTGATGAAATCACTATTAAGAATGCAGCATCCTATGTAGAAACATTAAAAGAAAACTTTGTTATGGTTGATCAAGATGCGCGTCGTGAATTGATTTCTAAACAATTACATGATATTGCAGCTTCTAAAAATGCATCCATCGTTTGGGATGATGATTTGTTAGAAGAAATTAACTATCTTGTTGAATGGCCTACAGCATTGTGCGGCGGCTTTGAAGAGTCCTACTTGGCACTTCCAGATGCAGCCATCATTACACCAATGAAAGACCATCAACGTTACTTCCCATTGGTTGACCAAGACGGTAAATTGTTGCCAATGTTTTTAACCGTTCGCAACGGCTCCGACCATTCCATCGAAGTAGTTCAAGCTGGTAATGAACGCGTATTGCGTGCTCGTCTTGATGATGCGAAATTCTTCTTTAACGAAGACCGCAAGAAACCTCTTATTGACCGTCAAGATGGTTTGACAAAAATCGTGTTCCAAGAAGGTCTTGGTAACTTGGCTGACAAAACAGAACGTTTGTTAACATTAGGCCGTGTATTTAGTGAAGAATGTGAACTACACGAAGATGCGCGCGTCGTATTAGAACGTGCTACTGAACTTGCCAAAACAGACCTTACAACAGGTATGGTTACAGAATTTACCGAATTACAAGGTGTAATGGGTAAAGAATATGCGTTACTCGACGGTGAATCCCCAGAAGTAGCGGAAGCTATTTTTGAACAATACTTACCTCGTTTTGCAGGCGATGTATTGCCTCAAACAGAAGCTGGTAAAGTGTTGTCCATTATCGACAAAATTGATAATATCGTTGCTACATTTAGCCGTGGCTTGATTCCTACAGGTTCTCAAGATCCATACGCATTGCGCCGTCAAACAATTGGTATCTTAAACATCTTGCTTGGTAGCGAATGGAATATTTCCTTGCGCCCAATCATCGTGGAATCTATGAATCTTCTTAATGTGCCTGCAGATAAACAAGATGAATTGCTTGGCCAAGTAGAAGAATTCATTACATTGCGTTTGAAAAATATCTTCCTTGATCGTGAAGTGCCTCATCACGTAATCGACTTGTTGTTATCTAACAATGAATTGTCCGTTGCCGATGCTGAAGGTCTTGTGAAAGCTCTCTTGGCTAACCGCATTGATGAAAATGTTGAATTAGTACAAGCTTTTACACGTATGTATAATCTTGTGAAAGATGTAACATATACTGGTGTTGATGAAAGTCTATTAAAAGAAGAGGCAGAACGTGCCTTGTATGAAATGGCTACGAAAGCATCTGAAGCAAGTATCGATGCATGGGATAAAAATGACTATGACGCTGTTGTGGCAGTACCTGCTACATTGGTGCCTGCCATCAACAAATTCTTTGAAGATGTTATGGTTATGGACAAAGATGAAGCTATTAAAGCTAACCGTTTACAACTGGTTCGTTTTGCATATAGCGTAATGGCTATTATCGGCGATATTAGTGCATTAAAATAACATATATTTTATATAGTTAGGAAATTACATTTGTTTTAACTATGTGAAACTGAGGAAAGGCAACTGCGGTTGCCTTTTCTTTATGCAGGAATTTTGGCATCTATGTCGAATACATAAAGTATACAAAGTTGTAAGGAGATGTCATTATGATTACCAATGTTGAATTATTCAATGCCCTCCGTAATGTGACGGCTAAGCGTGAAGGTTCACGTTATAGAATACTCATGGAACTATATACTATCGGTAAGGGAACGAGCCAACGTGTATTAGTGGATAGTTTACAGATTCGTCCAGCTACCGTATCAGAACAACTGGATGTACTCATACAATTGGGGTTTGTAGAAAAGACCATCGATACGATGGATAAAAGGACAACTGTTGTGACACTAACCGATGCAGGGAAAGAAGAAGCACATAGTTTAGTTGAACATAGGGAACAGCAGTTAACTCATCGGTTTAGACGATTATCGCCAGAGGATCGACAAGATTTGTATGACCTATTAGGTCGTATTGATTAACCTATTTACTTGTATATAGTTGTGGTGAAATGGGTATATAAATCTATACAAGATATAGTGTGCAACCTCTTGCATTGTACATTGACTTGTGATAATATATTACTGTTAATTTGAGACAGTCCGCTGCCTATAAGGTGTAGGTATTGAATGTCTGCAAACAGGAGGAAACAATGAACATTATTAACGTACTCGAACAAGAACAACTTCGTACAGACATCCCTACTTTCCGTGCTGGTGATACAGTACGCGTACACGTAAAAGTAGTGGAAGGTAGCCGTGAACGTATCCAAGTATTCGAAGGCTTGGTAATTAAACGTCAAAACGGTGGCGTACGTGAAACTTTCACAGTTCGTCGTATTGCATCCGGTGTAGGTGTAGAACGTACATTCCCACTTCACAGCCCACGCTTAGCTAAAATCGAAGTTATGCGCCGTGGTGTTGTTCGTCGTGCTAAATTGTACTACTTACGTAACCTTACTGGTAAAGCTGCTCGTATTCGCGAAAAACGCTAATGTTCTTAAAAGGCTGCCGTTGGCAGCCTTTTATTTTTGCTAAAATATAGATATAAATACATTCATACAAGATATATAGAAAGGAGACATTATGGCAGATTCACCTATCGTACATTGGTTCCCTGGGCATATGGCGAAAGCTACGCGCATGATAACGGAGTACATCAAAAAGGTAGATGTTGTTATCGAGTTATTAGACGCGCGTATTCCTCGTTCTAGTGCGAACCCAGTTATCCTAGAGTTAGTTGGTCAAAAACCGCATATTGTACTGTTAAATAAGGTAGATTTAGCAGACCCAAAAGCAACGAAGGAATGGACAGAATTCTTTACGCAACAAGGCATTACTGTATTAGCCATCGATTCCAAGTCTGGTAAGGGTAATAAGAAATTAGTTTCTACTGTAGAACGTCTTAGCAAACCTATCATTGATCGTTGGGTAGCAAAAGGGATTCGTAGCCGCTCTATACGTACCATTATCTTAGGCATTCCTAATGTAGGAAAATCTACATTGATTAATTCCTTGGCTGGTTCTGCAGCAACCCGTACGGCTAACAAGGCAGGTCACACGCGTGGTCAGCAATGGGTTAAAATCGGTAAGAATATGGAATTGCTTGATACGCCAGGCGTATTATGGCCTAAATTAGAGGACCAACGGGCTGCTGCTCGTCTTGCTATGACAGGTGCTATCTCTGATGATGTGTACGATTTAGAACACGTAATTAAGCAATTGTTAAATCATCTATTGACGAATACACCTAATATCTTGGTAGAACGTTATAAATTAAAAGAAGAAGAGATGGCCGATGTGGATACAATTCTTGAAAGCATTGGCCGTCGTCGTGGCTGTCTTGTCAGCGGTGGTATTGTGGACCTTGATAAGGCGCGTCGAATTATTTTGCAAGACTATCGCAATACAAAGCTTGGTACAATTACACTAGACCAAGTTGATGAAGAACCGTATTATCCAGAAGATGGTGAGGAAACATATCATGGATAAGGATATCTTCGCTAAGTTAAAGGTAGCTGATATTAAGGCCCTTTTTGAAACGGAACAAGCTCTGGAAATTTTACCATTAGCACAAGAGGATACTCGTAGTTCCGTTCAAAAATTAGCAGCCTCCTATATTAAACGTCAAGAAAAAGAGCTAAAAGAACAACAACGTTTGATGGGCATGTACGACTATGAAGGCATGTTCTATGATGAAGGGCTATATCATGTGGCTGGCGTCGATGAGGTAGGGCGTGGTCCTATTGCAGGTCCTGTTACGGTGGCTGCCGTTATTTTACCTCCTATGACATTAATTCCAGGCCTTAATGATTCTAAAAAGCTAACTGAAGAAAAACGTGAAGCATTGCATGACATCATTATGGATGAAGCTGTAGCGGTCAGCTGTATCTCCTATGGTCCAGAAAAAATTGATGAGCTCAATATTTATGAGGCCACACGTCAAGCGATGTATGAGGCTATTCGCACCCTTGATGTACCTGCAGAGGCTGTCGTAGCTGATGCCATGAAATTACCCGATTTAACGATACCTGTTGAATCTATCATCAAGGGTGATAGTAAAAGTGCAAATATTGCAGCGGCATCTATCATTGCGAAAGTTACACGGGATCGATATATGAAAAGCCTTGATGAAGAATATCCTGGTTATGGTTTTGGCATACATAAGGGATATTATACAGAACTCCACAAAGAGGCTGTTGAGCAGCAAGGTGTGACACCACTGCATAGAAAGAGTTTTGAACCGATTAAGTCAATTGTTGGATGGCATCGGGAAGAAAAATAAATATATAGATTACTCTATTGTGAAATAAAAATGAAAAATCTATAGAGAAGAGGTTCCTATTGGTCACCTAGGTGACTATTAGGAACCTCTTTTCTATTTACATTCATGGTCAGACCGTCTTATGTTGTATATATAAGTATTCGAAAGCATCTATATACATAAGGAGGTAATCATGAATACGATGAATTGTGAACAAAATTGTAACCTATTAGATGCAAAAGCTCTTGGTAATTGGGGAGAAGATATTGCTCGACAGTATATTGAGCAACAAGGATTAAAAATTGTAACGACCAATTACAAAACAAAGGTAGGTGAAATCGATATTATCGCCAAAAATGGGCTGACCTATCATTTTATTGAAATCAAGGCGCGTCGTGGTGTCACCCATGGATTGCCACGGGAGGCTGTTTCAAAACGTAAACAAAAGCATATTAAGCAGGCAGCTATGTATTTTATACGGGATTTGCGGGCCCAGAATCGCAAATGGAAGGAACTATCCTTTGATGTAGTTGAGGTATATGTACATGAGGATTTTAAGGCCACTGTACACTATATGCCTCAGTGTTTCATGTAGGAGGTCCATTATGTATGCAAAGGTCTATGGTGCTACCATAGATGGTTTAGATGGCGTCGTTGTAACAGTAGAGGTGGACATATCTCAAGGGCTACCTGTCTTTGACATTGTGGGACTCCCAAATCAAGCTGTAAAAGAATCGAGAGAACGCGTACGGGCAGCCATTAAAAATAGTGGATTTGATTTTCCTATGCGTCGTATTGTTGTTAATCTAGGGCCTGCAGAGGTCAGAAAAAGTAGTTCCGGATTAGATTTGCCCATAGCAATAGGTGTATTAGCCGCATCAGGTCAAATTAGGCTACGCAAACCTAAACTAACAAAATTATTACAATCAACCCTGTTTATAGGCGAATTATCATTAGATGGCAGTCTGAAAAAGACACAAGGCATTCTTAGTATGGCTATGAAAGCACTTGATGATAAGCTACTTACAATCTTTACAAGTTCGGATAATGTATCATTGCTGCACAATATCGAAGCAATTACATCCTATGGTGCACATACATTGGCGGATATTGTGAAACTTGTAATGCGACCGGATGAATATCGTGTAGAAACTGTTGATGACGATTGTAATGACGCGGTCAACAGCCTCATTGATTACAAGGATGTACAAGGCCAAGAACTAGGAAAACGAGCCATGGTTATTGCTGCTGCTGGTGTTCACCACGTGATGATGATAGGTCCGCCTGGATCTGGTAAAACTATGTTGGCAGAACGATTACCAACCATTTTACCACCTCTAAGTTGGGAGGAGCGGCTAGAAACAACACGCATTCATGATGTGGCGGGGTTGCTTGAAAAGAATAGGCTGATTGCTAAACGGCCTTTTAGATGTCCTCACCATACAGCAACCTTGGCGAGCATCATAGGGGGCGGTAGTAATGCAAAACCGGGAGAAATTACATTAGCCCATAAAGGGGTTCTATTTATTGATGAAGCACCAGAATTTCCGCGCTATGTATTAGATGCGTTACGTCAACCATTAGAATCTCATATGATTACTGTGAATCGGTTACAAAATAGTTATGACTATCCAGCAGATTTTATATGTATACTCGCCGCAAATCCATGTCCTTGTGGATATTATGGGGACCCTCATAAGGAGTGTGTTTGTAGCTCTACAGAATTAGAAAGATATCAGCATAAAATATCTGGACCTATATTGGACCGCATAGATCTATTCATCCTTGTAGAGAGACCTAGTTTTAACGATATGTTATGTATGGATTCTGATTCTATGAGCAGTGCGGATATGAAACAACTCGTGGAGCAAGGGCGCCAGATGCAATTAGAACGTTTCCAAGACCAACCCTTTAAGTCAAATGGTGCCTTGCCACATGGCGCTATTCGTGAACTTTGTAATATACGCGATGATTGCTGGGGCTTGTTAGGAGATGTATATGAACGATTTCATTTTACAGGGCGTAGCTTTGATCGATTGCTGAAGGTGAGTCGAACCATTGCAGATTTAGATGGGTCCTTATATATAGAAAACGAACATATTTCAGAAGCGATGATGTATCGGCACATTCCATATCATGTGTCGAGGATAGGAGTTCATGATGGAGCAACAGTATGAAAGTAATTTTTACATTGCTGCTATGCAGAGTATTTCTTCACTAGGAGCGGCTACGATACGTGATTTAGTCGAAAAGTTTGGAGATCCTTATGAGGCATGGTGTGCTTTACAAAATCGTAAGAACCTAACGACAATACTAGGCATTCCGTCCACAAAATATAGGCAAATCGAGAAAGAGGCGACCGATGAACGATTACAGACTATCTATAAGGCTCTTAAGAACTGGCATATAGAATATATTACGTATCTTGACGTATTATTTCCTGGGCATTTGCAAGAGATATACAATCCACCAGCCGTCATATTTGTGAGAGGAAATGTATCGTTGTTAGATGATGAAACGATGAAAATTGCCATGGTGGGAGCTCGAAAATGTTCCGATTATGGACGCAATGTGGCACTGCGGATAGGTAAGGAACTAGCTGCGTATAATGTAGCCATAGTCAGTGGTGGTGCGAGGGGAATAGATAGTCATAGCCATGAAGGTGCTTTAGCGGCAAAGGGACAAGTGATCGTTGTAATGGGATGTGGTTTAGATATTGTATATCCGCCGGAGAATAAACGGTTATTTGATGCCGTTCTTAAGAACAATGGTTTATTAGTATCAGAATATCCTCCCGGTACACCGCCGTCAGGTGTCCATTTTCCCGCAAGGAATCGCATTATTAGTGGGCTTTCACAAATCATCATCGTAGTAGAGGCCAAGGCGAGCAGTGGGTCTCTGATAACGGCTGATATGGCCGCCAATGAAGGCCGTGAAATCTATGTGGTGCCTGGCAGTATTTTAAGCAATGTAGCGGAGGGCAATCACTGGCTCATGCGCCAAGGGGCTAATATATTAACGAAAGCACAAGATATAATCGAGGATTATGAGTTAAAGCCCCGTGTAGTTGATACGCAAGGGTCCGATGTGTTAAGCTTTAAGGTGGAATGGGAGGTCGTGTTAAGTACAATTCCTACCGATCAATGTATTAGTGTAGGCGATTTAATCAAGAAAACACACATTCCATTACAACGATTACAAAGTATTTTATTAGACCTTGAAATGAAACATATGATTGAGAATGTTCATTCTAAGGGCTATATTAACATAATCGGGAGTGATGCACTTGTCCATTAAACGATCTATCGTTATTGGGGAACCGAAAGAACCAAAACAAGAAACAAAAAAGAAAAAGACTACGATTAATAAAAAGGTAGCAAAAGAAGCGTTGACACCAGTTGGTATTGTACGCGACAAATCGATTGTTGCTACATCGATGCCACCAGAGCAACGTAAACCTCGCGTATATAATCCGGATGGTAAAATCCTTGTCATTGTGGAATCACCGGCTAAATCTAAGACTATCGAGAAATTTTTAGGCCCTAATTATATTGTGAAAGCCAGTATGGGCCATCTTCGGGATTTGCCTAAATCTCAAATGGGTATCGACATTGATCATGACTTTACCCCACGATATAGTAATCTGGTTGCACGTAAAAAGGTGATTGATGATTTGGTGGCCCATGCCGATGAAAGTAGCGCCGTATTGCTCGCAACTGACCCGGACCGCGAAGGGGAAGCTATTTCTTGGCACTTAGCGTACATTCTAAACGTAGATATCACATCTAATTGTCGTATTACTTTTAATGAAATTACGAAAACTGCTGTTGCAGAGGCCTTAGAGCATCCACGTACTGTGGATATGAACATGGTTGACGCACAGCAAGCACGTCGTGTATTAGACCGTATTGTAGGGTATAAATTAAGCCCTCTATTATGGAAAAAGGTTTGCAAAGGATTGAGCGCTGGTCGTGTTCAATCCGTAGCTGTACGTCTCATTTGTGAACGAGAACGTGAAATACAAGCTTTTGTACCTCAAGAATATTGGTCTATTGAAGGACAATTTAAGACGAAAACTAATGAAGAGTTTGCCGCTGAACTAACTCATGTAAAGGGCGACAAACTAGATATTACATGTGAAGCAGATGCAGTAGCAATCCAAAAGGCTATTGCGGACCATACGGCTACTGTTACATCTGTTAAGAAAAGTAAACGAAGCCGTAAACCAGCTCCGCCTTTCACCACATCTACATTGCAACAAGATGGTGTTCGTAAGCTTAATTTTGGGGCTAAACGGACCATGATGATTGCTCAACATTTATATGAAGGTTTGGAAATCGGTTCTTATGGTCACGTAGGTTTAATTACCTATATGCGTACAGACTCTACACGTATATCCAAAGATATGCAAGAACAGGCAAGAGACTATATTAAGAGAACCTATGGCGATGACTATTGCCCTGCTAAACCGAATGTATATGGTAAGAAGGAATCAGCTCAAGATGCGCATGAAGCCATTCGTCCTACATCTCTTGAATTGACACCTAAAATGGTAGAACCATTTGTAAATCGCGATGAACTAAAGTTATATACACTGATTTGGAATCGTTTTATGGCTAGCCAAATGGCACCACAACAAAATGAGTCCACTACCATTGAACTAGATATTGATGATACTTATACATTTAAGGCAACTGGTTCTCGTGTGTTATTCCCTGGATTTAGTGCAGTCTATGAAGATAGTAAGAAAGAAGATACGCCACAATTACCAGCGTTGAAGAAATCTGATGTGGTGGAAACTGTACTTATCGACCCAGAACAACATTTTACGCAACCGCCTGCTAGATATTCTGAAGCAAGCCTTATCAAAACATTGGAAGAATTAGGCATTGGCCGCCCAAGTACCTATGCGCCAATTATAGATACTATCGTTAGCCGTAACTATGTAGAAACAAATAATAAACAATTCATACCTACAGAACTCGGCTTTGTAGTAGTAGACTTTTTAGTGGACTATTTTGAAAAAATCATCAACACTGGGTTTACTGCGGAGCTTGAAGAGGAGCTCGATGCCATCGCTAATGGTAAGGATACGTATGTGAAGGTATTGACTGATTTTTACAATATATTTAAGCAAGAATTGGATGATGCTAGCGATGTAGACAAAATTCAAATTGCATCCATGGAAAGTGATGAAACCTGTGAGCTTTGTGGTCATCCTATGGTCTATAAATTCGGTCGCTATGGTAAATTCTTAGCATGTTCTAACTTCCCAGAATGCAAGAACACTAAACCGATTACGGTTGGTACCGGTGTTGCTTGTCCTAAATGCGGTGAAGGGGAAATCGTAGAACGGAAATCTAAGCGTGGTCGTATCTTCTATGGTTGTAATCGTTATCCACAATGCGATTTTACGTTATGGGATAAGCCAACTCATGAGTTCTGCGATACATGTGGTAGCATTATCGTTGAAAAAACGTATAAAAACGGTACGACGAAGAAATTCTGCTCCAATGAAACCTGTCCAACTAGACCGCCTAAGAAAACGAGAAAGAAAAAGTCTGATGAGTCAGTAAAGAAAGAAGAGGATACAAAGAGTGAGTGAACATAAAGTTACTGTTATAGGGGCTGGCTTAGCCGGTTCTGAAGCAGCCTGGCAACTTGCCAATCGTGGTGTTACTGTCGATTTATATGAAATGCGTCCTGTAAAGAGTTCTCCAGCCCATCAAACGGATCAGTTTGCTGAACTAGTGTGTAGCAATTCCTTGCGCGCTGGTAATATAGAGAATGCTGTTGGTCTACTAAAGGAAGAAATGCGTCGCTTAGGCTCGTTAATTATGGAATGTGCAGATGCAACAGCTGTACCTGCTGGTGGTGCCTTAGCGGTTGACCGTCATCTATTCAGTGCTATGGTAACTGATAAGATTAAAAGTCACCCTAATATTACAGTGCATCATGAAGAGGTAACATCTATTCCTTCAGAAGGAACGGTTATCTTTGCTTCTGGTCCATTAACATCTGAAACACTAGGCGATGCCATTAGAGAATTAACCGGCAATACGGGATTTTATTTCTATGATGCAGCAGCTCCGATTGTGACCGCAGAGTCTCTTAACTATGATAAGGTATTTGCTGCGTCTCGCTACGATAAAGGCGATGCGGACTATCTTAATTGCCCTATGAATGAAGAAGAGTATAAACACTTCTGGCACGAATTAACCCATGCTGAAGCCGTACAGCCTAAGGATTTTGAAAAGGAAATCTATTTTGAAGGTTGTATGCCTGTGGAAATCATGGCATCTCGTGGAGAGGATACATTGCGTTATGGTCCATTGAAACCAGTAGGCTTAGTGGATAAGCGTACCAATGAAGAATCCTATGCAGTTGTTCAATTGCGTAAAGAAAACAAAGAGGGGACTATGTTTAACCTCGTAGGGTTCCAAACTCATTTAAAATGGGGCGAACAAAAACGCGTATTTGGTTTAATTCCTGGCCTTGAAAATGCAGAATTTATTCGGTATGGTGTGATGCATCGTAATACGTATATCAATTCTCCAGAATTGCTCAATCATGCATTCCAATTACAGTCTGATCATCGACTATTCTTTGCAGGTCAAATGACAGGTGTAGAAGGGTATCTTGAATCAGCCGCATCAGGACTCATGGTAGGGTTACAGGTAAAACGATACCTTGATGATAAGGCATTTATCGACTTCCCTAAAACGACGGCTATCGGATCATTGAGCCATTATATATCTTCCTATGAAGGATCTAATTTCCAGCCTATGAATGTTAATTTTGGTATTATGGAATCATGGCCTCAACGAATTCGTAAGAAAAAAGAGAAAAATGCTCTCATTGCCAATCGTGCATTAGAAGAACTTGACGCATTAAAGGCACAAGAACAACTGTAAATGATGCTTGTCGCTCATAGTCTATCTATAGAATAATTGAATAGATATAAAAAATCCTTCATTCATGGATGTTGTGTATCCGTGAATGAAGGATTTTATTATTTACGTTTCTTTTGTTTTTGTGGTGCTTCTGGCACTGTTTCTGCTACAGTTTGTTGCTTTTTATCTAGATAACCAAAGTAGATAAATAAACAGATACCTACAATCATAACAATGAGGCTCGTCATCTGTGCTGATTTAAGTCCCATTGTGAGGTTTACATAATCACCGCGTAAGAATTCTAAGCAGAATCGCGCTGCGGAATACAAGATAGCGTATAGAACGAACACTTGTCCTTTAGCATGTTTAAATGAGCTAAAGAGTAGTAAAATCACGAAGATTAGAATATCGATTTGGCCTTCCCAAATTTCAGCTGGCCATAATGGCTGATTACCATAGGTGCGGTATGCAAGGGTGCTTTCAGGATAGAGAATACCAAAATTTCCACCCGTAGGATGACCAAAGGCATCGCCGTTAAACAGGTTAGCCATACGCCCAACCGATTGAGCTAAAATGAGGGCTGGCGCAAAAATATCGGCAAAGGCCCAGAAATCGATATTATGTTTTCTTAGATACCAATAACCGGCTAATGTACCGAGTACAACGCCTCCTTGAATGGCCATGCCGCCTTGCCATACGAAAGGAATTTCGAGGAGATGATTGCCATAGTAATGCCAATCGAAGAAAAATACATCCCATAAGCGGGCGCCTATAAGACCTGCTATAGCGACTGTAATGGAGAAATCGACAATGTGCTCGTGCCATCCACGACCGTCTTTTTTGAGTAAGAAATAGGCTACAGAGGCACCGCTAATGATGGCTAGTGCTAACATGACACCGTAGGCCCTGATCGGAAAATCGCCTATGAAAAATAGATATTGATGCATATGAACTCCTTTATGAATAAACGTTCATGCTTTTATAAGCATAGAAATTATAAGTGTCGATATATGTATGATATAATATAGGAATTGTTATGTAAACAAAAGCTAGTCAGCATAAATTATAGGAGACATACATGTTACGTAAATTTGCTATGGTCACTACCTTGGCAGCTGCTGTATTATCTAGTATTTCTGGTAATACTGTACAGGCTGAAGTATTGGTGCCATTACAACAATATTTAAATACGACCAACCGTAATTATGAGGCGAATCAGTATAAGACCTCTTATACAATTTATGTACCACAGTTAGAACTGAATGGTACAACCATTACGATGAATCCTAAAGCCGTTGGAGAGCCGGTTAAATTACCGATTACCAAACGGGATGGTGCCGAGTATGTTGATGTAGAAAATGCAACACCGTTGATAGGCGTCACCTATACAAAGGATGGTGACCACGTTCAATTGACCGCCGCACCAGAGACGATGCAAGTATTGCAAAATAAACCTGTCCAAGGACCTCTATCTTGGGCCTTTGACCCATGGCCTAACCAAGATGCGCCGTATGCGAAAAAATTGAATGTCAGCGGAGATAACATCATTTCTCCAAGTTGGTTCAAATTGCATAGCCTTGGCTTAGAATCTAGTCCTAATATTAATGTGGATTATGTGAAAGCATACAAGGCCAACGGATATCATGTGTGGCCGCTTATTACAAATCGTTTTGATCCAGATTTTACGAGTGGTATCTTAGCCGATGAAGCAGTGTGGAAGAAATACGCTCAAAATCTCATTCAATACGCTTATATTTATGGATTTGATGGATATAATTTTGACTTTGAAAATGTAGACTATTCTGACCGTGATAAATTGACAAGATTCGTAGCATACTTAGCTGACGAATTACATAAGTATAATATTCAATCCTCTGTAGATGTAACGGGATATTCTAATAGTCCAAATTGGTCTCTTGTATATGACCGTAAGTCCTTCGCTAACAGTGTAGATTATGTCGTTTTAATGGCTTATGACGAAACATGGGCCAAGAGTACTACAGCAGGACCGGTTGCAAGTTATCCTTGGGTACGCGATCATGCTGAGAAGATGTTGCAAGAGGTACCAAGTCATAAGCTTGTTCTTGGCATTCCATTCTACACTAGAATTTGGCATGAATCAGGCGGTGTGGCACGGGGTGAAACATTGGCCATTAAAAATGAATCATCTTATTTCACAAATTACGCATCGAATATTATTTGGAATGATACGTTAAAATCTTATTATGCAGCTATTCCAACATCTAGTGGTACCGATAAGATTTGGTTTGAAGATAATAAATCCTTAGGATATAAATTAAATCTAGTGAAAGAATTACAATTGGCCGGCTTTGCTGCTTGGCGCAAAGGCTTTGAAGATGATAATACGATTACAATGATTCAAGGCGTTGATTTAGGTAAAGGAGTACCTAATACAGCACCAGTTGCTGAAGCTCCTAAGCCTGTTATTGAAAAACCATTAACAAAGGCTGAACGTAAGGCTCTTGAAAAAGCAGCTAAAGAAAAAGCAAAAGCAGAAGCTAAAGCGGCTAAGGAAAAGGCAAAAGCAGAAGCTAAAGCGGCAAAAGAAAAGGCGAAAGCCGAAGCTAAAGCATCTAAAGAACGTGCAAAAGCAGATGCTAAGACTACCAATGAAAAACAAAAAATTGATAATGATATAGCGTCTATTGTTCCTGCTGTTCAAGTAGTAAAGAAGTAGATAAATTGACGGTTTATGGTACTAAGTAGTACAATAATACTATTAATTAGAATCACAAACAGATTTGAGGAGGCACCTACATGAACGAAAAATATGTAGCCCAAGATATTGAGAAAAAGTGGCAAAAGTACTGGGATGAGAACCATACTTTTAAAACTGAATATGACGAAAGTAAAGAGAAATACTATGCATTAGAAATGTTCCCATACCCCTCTGGTAATTTGCATATGGGTCATGTGCGCAATTATTCCATCGGCGACGTAGTAGCGCGCTTTAAGAAAATGAATGGCTTTAATGTATTGCATCCAATGGGCTGGGATTCCTTTGGTATGCCTGCAGAAAATGCAGCCATCAAACATGGTATTGCACCTAAAACCTGGACTCTTGATAATATTGAGAACATGAAAAAGCAACAAAAAGCATTGGGCCTTTCCTATGATTGGGACCGTGAAGTTGCCACATGTAAAGAAGATTACTATAAATGGACACAATGGTTCTTCGAACAATTCTATAAAAAAGGGTTAGCTTATAAAAAAGAAGCAAAGGTTAACTGGTGTGAAACATGCCACACTGTATTAGCTAACGAACAAGTTATTGATGGCCTTTGCTGGCGTTGTGATAATCCTGTAGAGAAAAAAGATTTATCTCAATGGTTCCTCCGTATCACTGAATATGCAGATCGCTTGTTAGATGATCTCGATACACTCGATGGTTGGCCTCAACGCGTTAAATTGATGCAAAAGAATTGGATCGGTCGCTCTGAAGGTACAGAATTCTCTTTTGATGTGCCATCCATTAACGAACGTATTTCCGTATATACGACTCGTGTAGATACAATCTACGGCGTAAGTTACGTTGTATTGGCTCCTGAACATCCATATGTAGAACGTTTAATTGAAAATGCACCTAACAAAACTGATTTAGATGCTTTTATTACGCGTATGCGCAACATGAGCGACATCGACCGCACGTCTACAGAAGCACCTAAGGAAGGTATGTTTACCGGTTCCTATGCGGTAAACCCTATGTCTGGCGAACAAGTGCCTATTTGGATTGCTAACTATGTTCTCGTAGATTATGGTACTGGTGCCGTTATGGGTTCTCCTGCTCATGACGAACGGGACTGGGAATTTGCTCATAAATACGATTTGCCTATTAAACCTGTTGTGTCTCACAATGGTGAAAACTACAATTTCGATACATGGGAAGAATCTGACCACGAAGATGGCGTGTTGATTAATTCTGGTGAATTTGATGGTCAAACATCTGAAGAGGCTCGTAAAAATATTACGGCTGCACTTCATGAACGCGGTATCGGTGAAGGTAAAACTAATTTCCGCCTTCGCGATTGGCTTATCTCTCGCCAACGTTATTGGGGCGTGCCAATTCCTGTTGTATATTGCGATACATGTGGTGAACAACTCGTACCAGAAGAAGAATTGCCTGTACGTCTTCCTGAAGATGTTAAATTTGAATCCGGTGCTGTATCCCCATTGGCAACATCAGAAGCTTTCATGAACGCTAAATGTCCTAAATGTGGTGGCCCTGCGCGTCGTGAAACAGATACTATGGATACATTCATCGATTCCTCTTGGTACTTCTTGCGTTACACTGACGCATTGAACGATAAAGCACCATTCGATTCCAAAATTGCTAATTACTGGATGAACGTTGACCAATACATCGGTGGTATTGAACATGCTATCTTGCATTTGTTATACTCTCGTTTCTTTGTGAAAGTTATCCATGATTTAGGCCTTATCGAAGCTAACGAACCATTCCGTGGTCTTTTGACACAAGGTATGGTACTTAAAGAAGGCAGCAAGATGTCTAAATCTAAAGGCAATGTGGTTTCTCCAGAAGAAATCATCAATAAGTACGGTGCTGATACAGCGCGCTTATTCATCTTGTTCGCAGCACCAGTTGACCGCGATCTTGATTGGAGTGACCAAGGTGTTGAAGGTTCCTATCGCTTCTTAGGTCGCGTATGGCGTATTGTTGATGCGTATGACCAAGCAGCAAAAGAAAATCATACGGGTGACCTTACTAAAGACGAAGTGGCATTACGCCGCGAATTACACCGTGTTATTAAAAAGGTTACAGAAGATTTAGATAATAACTTCAACTTTAATACGGCAATTAGTGCGATTATGGAACTTGTTAATGCTATGTATGCACACAAGGACAAAGCAGAATCCGTAAATGCTGATCTTGCTAATGAGTTAACACATAATCTCGTGTTGTTATTAGCTCCATTCGTACCACATATTACAGAAGAATTGTGGCATGAACTTGGCGAAACTGAATCCGTTCATACTATGAACTGGCCAACATACGAAGAATCTGCTCTTGAAGTAGATGAAGTAGAAGTGGTTCTTCAAGTTAATGGTAAGGTTCGCGATAAATTAACTGTTTCTGTGAATATTACGAAAGAAGAATTGGAAGCATTGGCTAAAGAATCCAGCCGTGTTCAAGAGTTTACAGAAGGTAAACAAATCGTTAAGGTTATCTACGTACCAGGTAAACTTGTGAATATCGTTGTAAAATAATATTTCTATATATGATTTGTTAATATAATGAAAGCCCCCAACTACATAAGTAGAAGGGGGCTTTATTATCTAGAGAGGTTATTATGGCAAAACGTAGCGATTATATTTCTTGGGATGAATACTTTATGGGCGTTGCTATTTTGGCTGCGCAACGATCCAAAGATCCTAATACACAAGTGGGGGCCTGTATCGTCAGCAATGATAATAAGATCTTATCCATTGGTTATAATGGCATGCCCTTAAATTGTAGTGATGATGATTTTACGTGGGAACGGGATACGGCGGATGATAATAAATATTTTTATACCGTTCATAGTGAATTAAATGCGATTCTAAACTATCGCGGTGGTTCTTTAGAAGGGTCTAAGATTTATGTAACACTATTCCCTTGTAATGAATGTGCGAAAGCTATCATCCAAAGCGGCATAAAGGCCGTTATTTATCGAGATGATTTGTATAAAGATACTAAAGAGGTTAAGGCTTCAAAACGTATGCTAAAGACGGCCGGTGTAGATATTATCGAATATCAATCGACGGGCCGCGTATTGGAAATAACACTATAATAGATAAAAGAGGGATGGCGTATCCTTCGAAAGCGACTTTGGCCCTGCGGAGGCCGAAGGCCGGAGTCAGACCCGGCCGGTGGAGCTTACGGAGGATGTACCATCCCTTTTATATGTTGTGTGTTATACCAATAAGCGGCCGTCGATCATGATATCTACTTGTTGGCCGTCTTTTGTAATGCCTTTAATATTCATGTTTTCGTGACCAATCATAAAGTCCACATGAGCGAGGGAGTGGTTGAGACCACGTTCTTTGAGTTCATCTTCAGAAAGGCCGTCGCTATTTTTTAGACAAGTTGGATAGGCTGCACCGATTGCTAAATGGCAGGATGCATTTTCATCAAACAATGTTTCATAGTAAATCATGTTAGATTGACTAATAGGACTATAGTGGTCCACGAGGGCCACTTCACCAAGATATTGAGAGCCTTCGTCTGTTTCGATGAGTTCTTTAAGAATATCTAATCCTTCTTCAGCCGTGTAATCAACAATTTTACCGTTTTCAAAAGTAAAGGAGAAGTTAGAAATAGGATTGCCTTGGTAGATAAGTGGTTTTGTACTAACTACTTTACCATTTACACCATTCCATTGAGGTGCACAGAATACCTCTTCCGTAGGTATATTGGCATTAAATTTGATACCCTCTTTGGAGAACTCTTCGCCACCTTGCCAAATATGGTCTTCTGGTAATTCGAGAAGTAAATCTGTGCCATTTTCACATGTGTATCGCAATGCTTTCAAATCAAGAGCGTTTAATGCTTCGCGACGATGGCGTAGCTTAGCCATGTGATGCGCATATGTTTCTTTTGCCTCTACATCATTGAGACGACATAACTTTAGTAATGTAAGCCAGATTTGGTTAAGTTTTTCTTCATCTGATCCTTCATAGCCAAGAAGTTCAGCCCAAAGCACTGTTGGTACAGCGGCTACACACCATGTTACGGATGAGTTCATGATGGCTGTATGGTAGAAGGATAGGACCTTGTTGAGATTGCGTGAGTTTAAGCTAATGCGCTCTGTAGGAATTCCTGCTAACGCCTTTGGATTGGCACTGATAAGTGATAAAAAGGCAGCTTTTTCCTCTACGTATTGCTCGTAATATACAGGAATCCATTTAGCCGGTGTTTCTAGAACCGACGCTTCAGCATGTAATAAGCGTTGTCGTGTAATTGGGGTATGGCGCCAATTGATAATAACCTCTTTGGCACCCAATTGATAGGCTTCTTCCGTAACGATGACTGCAAAATCTTTATTGTCTACGTCAACAGATACGATGAGTGTTTGCTTTTCTTGTAAATTAACGCCAGACTGCAATAAAGTACGGGCGTATTTACGTAATAATTCTTGATTCATTATAGACTCCTTAACATAGTAATAGGATATACCGGTAAAGTATGTTCCTTTAATTCGATATAATTTTGAAAACTCCTGCTTATGTGACTAATAGAGTCACAAGTAGGAGTTATTTGTTGTATATGGAAACTCTAATAGTAGGAGGTGACCATATGAAACAAATGATAGTGTCACATAAGTGGATTATAATAATCCTGTGTATTTTAGTAGGAATTTATTTCCTATGGCCTATTATAACAGAAGGAAGCACAACAATGCCAGATTCGTCTGTATTAGCGGCTAATACGTCAGACGTGAATAGCATTAATCATCATGAAAGTAATTCTATTCATGCTAATAATGGTGTAGTTCAACCTGAACAACATACTGAAGGTACAGATGCTATTGTGTATGTAACGGGTGCTATTCAATCGCCAGGTCTTTATAAGGTGGCATCTAGCTCGACAATTGGCGATGTTATAAAAGGGGCTGGAGGTGCACTACCATATGGAGATGTAGAGTCTATCAATTTAGCAGAGACTGTGACAGGCGGACAACATATTCACATCAAATTTAACTTTCACGGGAATCCTGAATCATTACTACGAAATCAAAAGATTAATATTAACACGGCTACCGTTAAAGAACTCGATTCACTGCCTGGAATTGGGCCAACTATGGCAAAACGGATTGAAGAGTATCGTCAAAGTAAGGGTACTTTTACATCTATAGAGGATATCAAGCACGTCAAAGGTATCGGCGATGGATTATTTAAGAAGATACGCGATAAAATTACAGTCTAATTTACCTATTTATTTGACACTGAATATGCTGATCACCTATTCGGAGATAGCCCATTATATTCTAAGTGGTATCATACTAGGCATTTTATGTGCCTATAGTTCGCATTATGTATTGCTCGATATGAGTTGGTATTGTATGTTTGGTGCTGCTGGCTATCTACTATATACATTGGTTAAAGCTGTGGTTCGCTATAGGTTACAACCGTCTTTGTCAATTAAATATATAGTTGTAACCTGCATCGTCTCTTGTGCATTAAGTGGCATATCATTTTTACATGTAAACCATCAAATTAATCAGTATGTAGGGCACACTAAATTCTTTTTATCACAAGAAGGCGAATATGCACTACTCATTGATTCTCCGGTAGATTTAAAAGTGATTGATGGGAAAGAATATAGATCATTTAGTGCTATATTGTTAGGGTTAGTGCCACACAAGGATACGGCAAAAGGCGTGCATATTAAGGCCGATGGGCATATTAGAGTAACAATACAAGAAAATTCTACACATCTTCATATGGGGGATTCGATTATCGTTCATGGTACGCCTAAATCTCTCTATTTGACAGAAGCGAGAGGCACTATTGATAAGCGAAATAAGGCAATTCGTAATGAAGATATGGGTGCCATGTTTGATGGTACCTATAAGGTGGTGGATTTACATGCTCTAAAACAGTATAAGATAGATTCTTATATCGGTTATTATCAACGCTGTCTTCACATAATTGATTCCATGCGTAGAGCTGTTGAAGTATTGATGGAGCAGTATCTATCAGATACAACCAAATGGCTTGGAATTTCATTAGTTCTAGGAGGCCATTATGGAGAATTAGGTCAAGATGTGCTACGTCAATTTGGCTACACTGGTATCATTCATATTTTATCTATATCGGGTTCCCATATTGCACTGTTATTTTCTATCGTATATGGCCTATGCAGAGTATGTCGTATCAGGAAACGTTATGCTATGATGGGTGGTATTATACTATCTATCTTTTATTGTATAGTGGTTGGTTTCAGTGCACCTGTTGTGCGTTCTACAATAATGGGAATTTGGCTTGCTTTAGCCTATGTAAAGGGCCGTATGTATACGGCGAAGCAAGGATTAGGAGTGACGGCTATACTATTTTTACTATATGATCCGTTACTTATATTAGACGTGAGCTTTCAACTATCCTTTGGAGCTACCTATGGGCTCTTATTATTTGGCATGCCATTATATCGATGGATCACAGTATTGCCACCGATTGTGAAAGCTCCACTAGTACTCTGCATCAGTGCACAGCTTTTATTGATACCGTTCCAGCTCTATTACTTTCACTATTTGAGTTTAGCAAGTCTTTTTGCAGCTATTATTATTACACCTTTACTTGATATAGCTATTGTTATGTTATTTGGTTGTACTATAATATCCTTACTTATACCAATAGGTATGGTGTGGAACGTAATCGACTGGATATTAACTATCTGTTTATATGCAAATGCGCATCTCGCTAACAGTTCTATATGTCTATGGTGGATAGGTACCATTTCTGCCACATTAGGGGTGTTATACTATGGATGTGTGGGATTACTATATATTAATCTAGTCTCATTAAAGCTTAGATTTAGAAATTTCACCAAAGGAATTGTACTCATGGGAATTGGCATAATTGCTATAGCTTATAGTGGCATCTTATATAGGAATGAAACGATTTTGCATATTATACCTATGAAACAGTCAAATGCATTCATCATTGTTAAGCCTTATGAAAAAACGGCTATGGTATATATTGATACGCCTGATGCTATTCCTATGAAAGCTAGTGAAATACGCGTAAGAAATGGACTCCAAAGTTTTGGTATTCCATTAAAAAATGCTCGTGTTCAACGATTTCAATCGACGGGCAAAAATACTGTTTTATACAAAAATGATATATCGTCTGTGATGGTCTATAATAGACAAAATGGTGAAAAAAAACTACAATTAAATGATATGAGGAACACTATTTTGATTACATCTCAGTCGTATATGGTGAATCAAATTGTAGCGTTACATCCGAGTCGGCCTGTGCTTGTTAGTATGCCTCGAGGCGCGATGCGAGACATTGATCCAGATGCGGAACATGTTCATTTATGGGGCTATCAATATATTCCGGACTATCGATTATGAAAGGAGGACTAGCGATGCATCAAGTATATCTAATCTATGGTAATGAACCACAACTCATAGAAGAAGAGAAACAAAAATTTTTCTTATCTCATAAAAATCTAGATGTACGCGTATTGCATGATGAAGCAGGTCCTTCTAAAATATCAGAACAATTGATGGAGGATTCTTTGTTTGGCGATGCCAAGGTATTTTGTCTTATCAATCCTCCTATCTTAAAAAAAGCAGGACAAAAAGAGAGTCAAGAATGGGATGCACTGGCTGATTTACTGATGAATTATACCGGTGATAATCCAGTACTTATTATCTATCACGATATGGTTGATAAACGATTAAAACAAAATAAAAAGATATTAGAATCGATTCCTAACAAGGAATGTAAGCGATTAGAAGGTGACGATTTATTGATGTGGATACGTCAGTATTGCACATCTAATGGATATACGCTAACGCCTGATGGACATGATTATGTATCTCACCTATTGGAGTTATGGCAAGATGTGCCTGTTGCCTTTATGCGCACCGAGTTTGATCGATATTTTCTCTTATTAGGGAATCATAAGAAAATCGACAGGCCTTTTTTAATGGAACATAGTAGTAATTATGGGGCTAAAAATATCTTTACCTTTAAAGAAGCACTATTAAAACAAGATGTGAATACTTTATTAGAATTATTTCCATTTATGTTTAGCTATAAAGAAATCGACCGCGCTATGGGGTATATCGAAGGACAATTGCGTCTCCAATTATTGGTAAGTGAATGTCGTGCTGCTGGTATGACAGCTAAACAGGTAGAAAATTTTTGTAAAGAGAATGGGGCCTCTTATAAACCGTACCCTATAAAACTGGCCTATGAAGCGAGTTCTCGTATTTCTATAAAGGCTTTAAAAGCACTCTTAAAAGGATTATATGAGGTTATATTAGATAGTCGCACAAGCAAAGGGGATATGTGGCGATTTAGGGATTTATGTTTGACCTATTGTGGGTATAAGGGATAAAAATGAAAGTACGTTATCGAGTAGTACCAAAACAGAATAGTAAACCTGCTTTCTATGTGAATTGTGATGATAAACAGGTAACCATTCAAGCAGCAGATTCAGCGTTTAAGACATTGGTGTCATTACAAGAGCGATTAGCTGCTTGGTACAAAGAAAAAAATATTTCCTTTGATACGATTCCTACCAATGCAACTACATCTTGCTGCTTTGCGTGGAAGGTAGATGACGATGATGAAGAATTTGCACCGTACTACTATGCCGGTGGTTGTGGTGTAGGTGAATTTATTGAAGACGTTGAAGCGCATCGTCAGAAATTAGAGGAAGAAAACATGCCAGAGAGAGGAAAGTCCTTTGCTGGCAATAATGATGATGAAATTGATTATGCAGATGAGTTTGTGCCATTTATGGATGCAGTGGAATTGGACTATTTTAATCCAGACCCCACATCGTATGAGTCTGTAACTACGAGAAATCCATCTGTATCTAGTAGCTTATCATCTACATCTTCAGCTAATAGTGGATATCAACACAAAGGGGGCAAGAAATATCCACAACGTGCTCCTAAGGATGCGCCAACTGATGAGGGTATGATTTTAGGTCCACGCATTGAGGGCACGACCTCTAGCATCATGGGCACTGTAGAAACGCCAAGTGTTATTTTTGAAGGTGTGTTCGTTGGCCTTGATAAACGCGATACTAGGACTGGTAAAAGTATCGTAAATGGCAGTATCGTAGATGATACGAACAGTATGAAGTTTATCAAATTTACGAATAATCCAGAAGAAGGGGATGCCTTATTAAAGCAATTAAAGAAATTGCAAAAGGTGCGTGTTCAAGGTAGTGTCAACTTTGATGATCGATTTGATAAGGACTATATTTTATCTATACGTAGTATCGAAGCTATCGAAGAAGACAATATAAATGAACGGACAGAGGACAGACCAGATTCTCGTGTTGAGCTTCATCTTCATACTAAGATGAGTGATAAAGATGCACTCGTATCGATTAAGGATTTATTTAAAACTGTCAAAAAATGGGGCCATCCTGCGGTTGCTATTACGGACCATGGTGTTGTACAAGCCTTTCCTGAAGCACAAGCACTTGGTAAAGAACTTGGTGTTAAGGTTATTTATGGCGTTGAAGGATATCTCGTTGATGATGCGGATTTAGAAAAGGAATTATCCTTAGACGTTGTAAAACGAAAAGATGAAGCGCCTCGTTATCACATTATTTTGTTAGCTCAAAACATGGTGGGCTTACGTAATCTGTATAAAATGATTTCCATATCCCATTTGGAATACTATAAACGGAGACCTCGTTTGCCTCGTTCTATCATTGAAGAGCATCGTGAAGGTATTCTTATAGGGTCTGCCTGTGAAGCTGGTGAATTGATGCAAGCTATCGTTAAAGGTTCTTCTAAAGAGGAGTTATTAACGATTGCGTCATTCTATGATTATCTTGAAATTCAACCACATACAAATAATACATTCTTAATTCGCAAGGGGATTGTTCCAGATGAACAAGCTCTTATCGATATGAATAAGACGGTTATTGAATTGGGTGAAGCCCTCAATAAACGCGTATGTGCTACCTGTGACGTCCATTATTTAACGCCAGAGGAAAAGATATATCGTGAGATTATGTTAACCGCTTGTGGGTTCCCTGATGCGGATGAACAACCGGATTTACATTTGCGTACTACCGATGAAATGTTAGCTTCATTCCCATATTTAAGCGAGGAAAAAGCATATGAGGTTGTTGTTGCGAATACACGGGCTATCAATGATAGCATAGAAGATATTAAGCCGGTCCCAGACGGTACATATTCGCCTAAAATCGAAGGGGCCGATGAAGCTTTCACAGAAATGTGCTATGTAAATGCGAAGAAGATTTATGGTGATCCATTGCCTCGTGTTGTACAAGAACGCCTAGATTATGAGCTCGATTGTATCATCAGTAATGGTTATGGCGTTTTATACTATATCGCACATAAGCTAGTAAAAAAATCGCTAGATGATGGCTATCTCGTAGGTTCTCGTGGTTCTGTAGGCTCGTCCTTTGCAGCGACCATGTCGGAAATTACAGAAGTTAATCCATTGCCACCACATTATATTTGCCCTGAATGTAAGTGGTCGGAATTTTATGAAAATGGTGAATACGCCGGTGGATTCGATTTACCTCGTCGTGACTGTCCTAATTGCGGTCATCCATTACAGACGAATGGCCATGACATTCCATTTGCTATTTTCCTTGGTTTCGAAGGCGATAAGGTTCCAGATATTGATTTGAACTTCTCTGGCGACTACCAAGCGAAGGCCCATAAATACACGGAAGAACTGTTCGGCCGTGATAATGTATTTAAGGCCGGTACCATTGGTACCATTGCAGATAAGACTGCATTTGGGTATGTAAAGAAATATGCAGAGCTTAGAAATATTCAGGCTCGCAGTGGATTCCTTGAACATCTCGCAAAAGGTTTTACAAATGTAAAAAATACGACAGGACAACATCCGGGTGGCATCATGGTTTGTCCTCGTGATATGGACGTGCATCACTTTACGCCGATTCAGCATCCGGCCAATAAAAAAGAGAGTGGCGTATTAACGACTCACTTTGATTATCACTCTATTGAAGGGCGTATGACAAAACTCGATATTCTGGGCCATGATGATCCAACGATTATTCGTATGTTGGAGGATTTGACCGGTATTGATGCGAAGACGATTCCTTTTGATGATCCGAGAACGCTAAGCCTATTCTCATCAACAGAGGGTATCGGATTGACGCCTGAACAATTGCAAGGGGACCAAGTAGCTAGCCTTGCCGTACCGGAGTGTGGCACGAAATTTGTACGGGGCATGCTAGAAGATTCACGGCCACAAACCTTCTCTGATCTTGTTCGTATTTCTGGTTTCTCCCACGGTACGAATGTATGGCTCGATAATGCACAGGAACTCATTAAAAATGGTACTTGTAAATTGAATGAAGCCATTTCTACTCGTGATGACGTAATGAACTTTTTGATTCATCGTGGCATGAATAAGAAAAACAGTTTCTTCGTCATGGAAAATGTTCGTAAAGGGAAGGGCATCGAAAAGAGAAATAAACAAGGCCAAGCGACTACGGAGTTTGAAAAAGAAATGCGAGAAAATAATATTCCTGAATGGTTTATTGAGTCTTGTAAAAAGATTTCCTATCTATTCCCACGTGCCCATGCCGTTGCTTACGTTATGATGGCATTCCGTATTGCGTGGTTTAAGGTATACCATCCGTTGGCATTTTACGCGGCCTATTTCTCTATACGTGCAAAAGCCTTTGATTTACGCATCATGACCGGTGATTTGAATACACAATTGAAAGAATTTAATCGTATCAAAGCGCTCGACCGTGGTGCCAGCCCTAAAGAAAAGGATTTGATGTCCGCCTTGGAGGTATCCATGGAAATGTATCAACGGGGGTATCGTTTTATCAACGTAGATATTCAGCATTCCGGTGCTCGCCGATTTAGCATTAAGGACGGCGCACTATTACCACCATTCTTAGCTATCGATTCACTTGGTGAAACCGTTGCCGATGCGATTGTAGAAGAACGGGAAACAAAACCGTTTACATCCTTAAAAGACTTGCAACGTCGTTGTAAGGTATCTGCTACCATCATTGAAACAATGAAAGCACTTAAATGCTGTGGTGATTTGCCAGAGGACGAACAAATGTCGCTGTTTGGCTAATAAATTTAAAAGGTGTCATCGTTTGATGACACCTTTTTTTTGAAAGTTTTGCAATTTAACTATTTTGGCAGATTTTAGTATAAGGATTTATATTTCATCCAGTTAGTTTTAGCCATTTCTTTAAGTTCTGTACCACGTCCATCAAGGATGGCGTTGATCAAGTATTTACTAAAGCCTTTTGCTTGTTGGTATGCAATTTTTGGAGGCATAGCAAGTTCTTGTTTATCTACACGGACATTGATAATAACAGGACCTTCATTATAGTTTAGAGCTTCCTTGATTTTTTCATCTACTTCGCTAGAGTTTGTAATGCTAATACCTTTGATACCGGCAGCTTCGGCAAGTTTACCAAAGTCAGGATTTACAAAGTCTGTAGCATAATCTAGGTAACCAGATGCTTTCATTTCCATGGCAATGAAGCTAAGTTCTTCATTGTTAAATACGAATACTTTCACAGGAAGATTTAATTGTTTTAATGACAACATTTCGCCCATCATCATTGTGAAACCGCCGTCCCCAGATAGGGAGATAACTTGGCGATTTGGACATGCATTTTGAGCGCCTATTGCGTGCATCATTGCATTGGCCATAGAACCGTGGTTGTAGGATCCAATGATACGACGTTTTCCATTTGTTTTGACATGGCGTGCTGTCCAGATAACAGGAGTACCCACATCGAATGTAAAGATGGCATCATAAGCAGCCAATTTATTAAGACGATTTACGAAATATTGAGGGTGAATTGCTACGCCATCAGGTTCAGCAACAGCATAGCTGTCCAAATCATTGCGGAATTTAGTGTATGCTTTACGAACGGTATCGATGAATTCTGTATCATCTCGTTGTGTAAGGTGAGGGAGTAGTTCGTGTAATGTATCTTTCACAGAACCTATGATGCCTTGTGTTAATGGAACGCGTGCACCTAGGGCGGATGGATTAATGTCTACTTGAATTACCTTAGCATTTTCAGGATAGAATGGACGATAAGGGAAATCGGTACCTAACATGATTAGTGTATCGCATTGCTCAATAGCACGGTAACCGGATGTATAACCAAGCAAACCTGTCATGCCGACATCATAAGGATTATCCCACTCAACCCATTCTTTGCCTCTGAAAGCATGTACAACAGGGGCTTGTAATTTAGTAGCAAGTTCAACCACTTCGTCATGTGCACCGGCACAACCAGCACCACAGAAAAGTGTAATGCGTTTGCCATTGGTTATATGTTGGACCATTTCAAGAATATCCTCTGATTGAGGAATTACGCGTGGCAATTTAGGCGCATGCCATGTAGGTAATTCATCAATTTCTGTTTCCATAACGGCCACATCACCAGGTAGAACGATTACGGCTACATCGCGATTGCCAACTGCGGCATTCATGGCGCGGAATAGGATTTCAGGCATTTGCTTTGGATTAGAAACGAGTTCACAGAAACAAGAGCACTCTTTAAATAAATTTTCTGGATGTGTTTCTTGGAAATAGTTGAGACCGACTTCGGATTGTGGAATATGAGAGGCAATAGCGAGCACTGGTACACGATTGCGATGACAATCAAATAGACCATTTATCAAATGGAGATTACCAGGGCCAGAGCTACCAGCACATACGGTTAATTTACCTGTTAATAGAGCCTCTGCACCAGCAGCGAAGGCTGCAGATTCTTCGTGGCGCACATGTTCAAATTGAATTTTCCCATTACGACGTAAACTATCGTTTACCGAGTTTAAACTATCCCCAGTAATACCATAAATTCTTTCAATACCTGCGTTAGCTAATACCTCTATGAGTACATCTGATATACGTTTTTTTGCCATATTATCACCTCTATATGATAATTAATGTTATTTAAAAATATAATTCATTGTATACTATAAATAGTAGTATCTTATGAATGCATATTATGTGACTTTTATCACAATATATTGTATACATCACAAAATTAGTTCAATTTCTAAAAGTGCTATATAATTGAGATGGATATTAATAAGTTTTCTCATATACAAATGTATAATCTTGCGAAAGTATCATAAAAGTGGTACTATAAACATATAAATTAATATGATAAGTCTTTGGGGATAGGTGAAATTCCTTACCGGCGGTTATAGTCCGCGAGCTATATGGCATGAATCGGTGCAATTCCGATACCGACAGTAGAGTCTGGATGAGAAAAGACAATAGCACATATATTTTGTATGTGTATATATGATGACCCAAGGACTATGTTTATAGTCCTTTTTTTATTGAGGTATTATGATGAACGACGAATTATATATGAAGCGTGCCATTTCTCTAGCGAAAATGGCAACTGGACATACATCGCCCAATCCTTTGGTTGGTGCCGTCGTAGTAAAAAATAATACAATAGTTGGCGAAGGGTATCACCATAAGGCTGGTGAGGCCCATGCGGAAGTGCATGCGTTAGATGCCGCGGGAGACAATGCTAGGGGGGCTACCTTATATGTAACCCTTGAGCCTTGTGCGCATTATGGTAAGACCCCGCCATGTGCAAAGCGTGTCGTTGAATCTGGTATTGCTCGCGTTGTGATTGGTAGTACCGATCCAAATCCACTAGTGGCTGGTAAGGGCATTCAAATTCTTACTGAGGCAGGTATAGAGGTAACTACAGATGTATGTGTGGATGAATGTATTCAGTTGAATGAACATTTCTTTACATTTATTCAAACACATAAACCGTTTGTAACCATAAAAAGTGCTATGTCCCTAGATGGTAAAATTGCTACTTTCACAGGTCAATCTCAATGGATTACGAATGAAAGTTCCCGTAAGGACGGACATATATTGCGAGCGTCTCATGATGCGATGCTTGTTGGTATTGGTACCATCTTGGCTGATGATCCATTGCTTAATTGTAGGCTCACTAGAGATGAATTATATGAAGCAATTATCGACAGACACGATGTCTCCATAGATAATACATTAGAGGTGCATCAGCCAGATATTATTATTCTGGATAGTCAGGGGCGTACGCCAACGGATGCAAAGGTATTTACGATACCAAATCGCAAGGTTATCATTTATGTAGCGAAAGGTTGTCCAGAACAGCGTAGAATTGCTTTGGCTAATGTTGGAGCGATTGTAGAAGAACTCCCAACAAAATCGGTGCGTCAAGGACGTACCACTGATGTAGCTATAGATATTAAGAAGATAGATATTCAAGCGTGTTTGGAACATCTTGGGGAACAAGAATACACATCAGTGCTTGTTGAAGGTGGTTCCACCATTATCAGTTCCTTTGTTGAATCGTTGGCCTTTGATAAAATTGTTACCTATATAGGCAATCTTGTCATAGGGGGCGCGAATAGTACATCTGCTGTAGGTGGTACTGGTTTTGCTACATTACATGAGGCGCCTACACTTGAATTTGCTAGTTCGCGAATACTAGATAATAATATTCGTATAGAATCCTATCGTTTAGGAAGGGAGGGCTCCTATGTTTACAGGCATCGTTGAAGAAGTTGGCAAAATAGTAAACGTTAAAAAGGGTGCTCAATCCTTATTATTGACGATCGGTGGCAATACAATTTTTGACGATTTAAAAATTGGCGATTCTGTAGCGGTTAATGGCGTTTGTTTAACTGCCACATCTATTGGAAATCACCAATTTACTGCAGATGTTATGCCAGAGTCAATAAGTATGACGACATTTACCAATTTAAAGGTAAATCAACCCGTTAATCTCGAACGCGCTATGGCTGCTAATGGAAGGTTTGGAGGTCATATCGTGGCTGGTCATGTGGATGGTACAGGTCGCATTATCAATATGAAACGAACAGATAATGCCATTGTTTTCACTATTTCTGCTCCAAAATCGATTATGGATTACGTCATTTATAAAGGATCTATTACAATCGATGGCATTAGCTTAACGATTATGGAGAGAACTGAATCGACCTTTTCCGTATCTATCATTCCACATACATTAAGCGAAACTGTGCTAGGCCATGCGTCGATTGGTACAGAGGTAAATTTAGAAACAGATATTACAGGCCGTTATATTCGTCATTTTATGACATTAGATGAGCCTACACATACAAGTAAGTCTCAAAAATCCATGGAATCTCTATTAGTAGAGAACGGATTTATGTAAAAGGAGGAGTTGTCTCCATGAATTATACATTGAATACAATTGAAGAAGTTCTTCAAGATATGAAAGTTGGTAAACCTGTTATTATCGTTGATGATGAAAGTCGCGAAAATGAAGGGGATTTAATTATCGCTGCCGAGTTTGCTACTCAAGAAAACATTAATTTCTTTGTTAAATATGCACGTGGTATCGTGTGCACTCCAATGAGACGAGAAGCTTTAGAACGTCTTGGCATTCCTGTAATGGTTACGAAGAATACGGATAACCATGAAACAGCGTTTACTGTTACTGTAGACCATGTAGATACAACAACAGGTGTATCCCCAGCAGAACGGGCCTATACGATTCAAAAACTATTGGATCCTAATGCAAAACCTGCTGATTTCCGTCGCCCTGGTCATGTTTTCCCATTGGTATATAAAGAAGGTGGCGTTCTCGTACGCCAAGGTCATACGGAAGCCTCTGTAGACCTTTGTCGTCTTGCTGGTTTGCAAGAGGCTGCTGTTATCTGTGAAATCACTAAAGATGATGGTGATATGGCACGTTTACCGGATCTAATCGAATTTGCTAAGGAACATGACTTGAAAATTGCGTCCGTAGCAGAACTCATCGAATATCGTAAACAACATGAAGATATGATCGGATTAGGCGCTTGTTCCAAATTACCAACAAAATTTGGCGATTTCAATATCTTCGTATTTAAAAATGATTTAGATCATAAAGAGCATCTTGCAATCGTTAAGGGCGATGTACAAGATTGTGAAGATGTACTTGTACGTATTCACTCCGAATGTTTAACAGGGGATGTATTTGGTTCTAAACGTTGCGATTGTGGTGAACAATTAGAAAATGCATTACGCTCCATCGAAAAAGAAGGCAAAGGCGTTGTAGTCTATATGCGTCAAGAAGGTCGTGGTATTGGCTTAACAAATAAAATTAAAGCCTATGCATTACAAGAACAAGGTCTTGATACAGTAGAAGCGAATGAACAATTAGGTTTCCCTGCAGATATGCGCGAGTATTCATTAGCGGCTCAAATTATTCGTTTCTTAGGTATTAAGAGTATCCGTTTATTGACGAATAACCCTGAAAAACGCCATGGATTAGAACATTGGGGTGTTGATGTACACAAACGTGTACCTCTCATTATTCCTGCCAACAAATTTAATGCAGGCTATTTAAAAACAAAAGAAGAAAAAATGGGTCATATGTTAGAGGACTAATTTTTCTTTACTAACTTAGATATGTAAACTAATCATTCATAGGAGGCTATAACATGATGGTTCAAGAAGGTAATTTGGTTGGTACTGGTAAAAAATTTGCTATTATCGGTTCTCGTTTTAATGAGTTCATTACATCTAAATTAATTGGTGGCGCAGAAGATTGTTTATTGCGTCATGATGTTAAACAAGAAGATATTACAGTCATTTGGGTTCCTGGTGCTTATGAAATTCCTTTGATTGCAAAAAAAGCAGCTTTATCTGGTCGTTATGATGCTGTTATTTGTGTAGGTGCAGTTATTCGTGGTGCTACTACACATTATGACTATGTTTGTAATGAAGTTGCAAAAGGTATTGCTCACGTTTCTTTAGAAACCGGTATCCCTGTTATGTTCGGTGTAGTAACAACTGAAAATATTGAACAAGCTATCGAACGTGCTGGTACAAAAGCGGGTAATAAAGGTTACGATTGCGCTATGGGGGCTATTGAAATGGTTAATCTTATCGATCAAATCTAAATTAACCTTTGAAAACACTCGGTATCATATGATACTGAGTGTTTTTTATATCGAAAATATGTTCTTTTACTAGAAAAGATACTTAAGCAAACATATGTTCCTGCATAATGGAAAATATACATATATCATGCTATACTATATAGGCACTAAAGAGTGTAATACATAATAATTTGATTATATATAAGGAATGATTGAATGGATTATATAAAACGTTTTACCACCCGTGAAGGGGTTCGTATGTCAATAGCCGTTACAACGGATACGGTAGAGACAGCGCGCGTACGTCATGATTTATGGCCAGTCGCAACAGCTGCTCTAGGACGTGCCATGACAGGTGCTCTATTACTGGCGGGTGATTTTAAAAATCACGAGAATGTAAGTCTTCGCATTAAAGGTGATGGCCCACTCGGTGTTGTACATGTCGATGCATTTTCTGATAATACTGTTCGCGGTTATGTAGATGAGCCACATGTGGATGTACCATTAAAACGTGCTGGAAAACTCGATGTGGGTGCTGCAGTTGGCCACCATGGAGAAGTACAAGTTACAAGATTCACTAAATTGGCTCAAGATTATACATCTACTAGCCCTATTCAAAGCGGTGAAGTAGCAGAGGACTTGGCGTATTACCTTTATACATCTGAACAGGTGCCATCTACGATTAGCTTAGGCGTTCTCGTAGACCCAGATTATCATACCATTGTAGCTGGTGGTTTTATCGTACAAGCTTTACCTGATGCTACTGATGCTGCATTGGCTATGGTAGAAAAGAATATCAATGAATTAGGACCTGTGACAGAATATTTAAAAGAACATCCTGATGGTAAAGGTCTTGTTGAGAAAGTGCTAGACGGACTTACTGTTAACGAAGTCTATAACGAACCAGTATCTTTTAAATGTCGTTGTAGTCGTGATCGATTCGCTGGCGTTCTTATGACATTGCGTGAAGATGATAAGAAATCCCTCTTAGAAGATGAAACAACAGAGCTAGTTTGTCATTACTGTAATGAAAAGTATCATTTCTCTAAAAAAGAACTAGAAGATATGTTTACACCTAAAGGACCAATTCAATAATAGAACTTTTTGTAAGAGTATAATACATTTGTGACAAGTGAATAAAAAATGAGAAGGAACTCTGTTATAATGAAGTTGCTTAATCCAAACATTACAACAAAAGGAGTTCCTTCTCATGCATTCTATTATAACTGAAGAATTAAGATTTCGTAAACGAGTATGTGAATATGCTATAAAGTATGGAAATAATGCTGAAGCTGCACGTCGCTATCATACTAGTAGACAACAAGTACAACGTTGGGTGAAGCGTTTCGACGGGACTATTGATTCACTTCGATTGTATAGTCGTAAACCACATTCTCATCCTAATCAACACACTGAGGAAGAACTAGCACTTATCAAGCGTATGCATTCTAAGTTTAAACATGAAGGGCTGTCTCAAGTATATGTTGAGGCAAAAAAGCGTGGTTATAAACGCTCATATGGCTCTATGTGCCGACAAATCAGGTGTCATATTAAAGAGAAAAAGGTTGTTAAATCTGTTCCTAAAAGCAAGTGGAAACCGGATATAATAACATATCCAGGAGAAAAGGTTCAGATTGATATAAAATACGTACCTCGCGAGAGTTTAGCCTTTTCAACACAAGGAAAATCTTACTATCAACTTACAGCTATTGATGAGTTTTCTAGAAAGAGAATTCTAAAAATTATAGATGAAAAAAGTGTTACTAATACAAGTCGCTTCTTATTAAATTTAGAAGCCAAAATGGGATTTCCTATTCATACAATACAAACAGATAATGGTCGTGAATTTACAAACTATGGAGTAAAAGATCGAGAGTGTTTATTTGATATTGTATTAAAAAGATTAGGAATAGAGCATAAAACGACAAGACCATTTTCTCCGTGGCAGAATGGAAAGGTAGAGCGCAGTCATCGAATTGATAGTGAAAGATTTTATTCTCGTAAGTTTAATAGTATGGAGAGTTTTCTAAAAGCACATAGTCGATATGCTAATAGATATAATAACATTGCACAAAAAGTCTTAAACTTTAAATCACCAAACCAAGTTATAACAGAGTACTTTATGAATCAAAAGGCATAAGTATTTGTCACAAATGTTTGATTACTCTAGAGGACCAATTCAATAATAGAACTTTTTCTATAGATTGTTTTATCATTATATGCGAAAATATAAAGATAGAGTATTTTTAATAGGAGGCAACTATGAGTGCAATCGGTGTAATTGGCGGAACAGGTGTTTATGATCCGTCTATATTTGAAAATATTCATGAAGAATCCTTGATGACTCCTTATGGAGAGATTGATTATGTTCAAGGAACATATAAAGGTAAAACTGTGATTTTTGTAGCTCGTCATGGTAAAGACCATACGATTCCTCCACATAAAATTAATTATCGTGCCAATATTTGGGGCCTAAAAAAGCTAGGCGTTAAATTTATTATTTCTACGACTGCTGTAGGTTCTTTGAATAAGAATTTTGAACCTGGTCACTTTGTTTTAACAGATCAATTTCTTGATTTTACAAAAAATCGCGTCACTACATTCTATGAAGGTGGCGAGCGTCCGGTAGCACATTTAGATGTGACAAATCCATATTGTCCTGAGCTTCGTCAAATCATTGAAGCTGTAGGTAAAGAACAAAAATTATCTATTCATAATGGCGGCACCTATGTATGCACAGAAGGACCACGTTTTGAAACACCTGCAGAGATTAAGATGTTTCACATGCTTGGTGGCGATACAGTAGGTATGACGAATGTACCAGAGGTTAATCTAGCAAACGAAGCGGAAATGGCGTATACAACGATCTCTATGATTACGAACTATGCAGCTGGTATTTCTGAAAATGCTCTTACTCACAGTGAAGTAGTTGAAATGATGGGCGAAATGGCATCTCAATTGAAAGCTCTTATTTTAGGTACAATTGAGGCCATTGATATGAATGCAGATTATGCAGCTCATCATCGCATGGCTGAGTATGGTGGTTTTAAATTATAAGAGATCGTATCCATTTTGATATGACAATGTGGAGGGAGTTCTCATGAACAATATTGAATGGCGTGATGGTACGCTCATTTTATTAGATCAAACAAAATTGCCAACTCATGTGGAATATTTACATTGTACCGATTGGCGACAAGTGGCCGAGGCTATAAAGATGCTTCGTGTCCGTGGAGCTCCTGCTATTGGTGTCGCTGCAGGGTATGGCCTTATTTTAGCGGCTGCGGAGGCGAATCGTTTAGCTGTTCCCTTTTCTGAACAGCTATCAACCTTTTATGAGTGGAGTGAAGAATTAAAGGAAACTCGACCGACGGCGATTAATTTAGCTTGGGCTGTTAATCGTATTATAGCGATTGTGAAAGCCGGTCCTTTTGCGTCTATGCATGAAATTATAGACCGCATCACGCATGAAGCCATTGTTATCCATGAAGAGGATGTACAACTTAACACACGCATGGCTATTAATGGGGCCACTTTATTTAAAGGAAAACAAAATTTACGAATCCTAACGCATTGTAATGCTGGTGCTTTAGCGACAGGTGGTCTTGGTACTGCACTTGGTGTGATTCGTAAACTACATGAACAGGGCCAATTGGAAATGGTGTACGCCGATGAAACACGTCCGTTGTTGCAAGGTGCCCGTTTAACGGCTTTTGAACTCCATGAAGATGGTATTCCTGTTACATTAGAGACAGACAATATGGCGGCCTATGCAATGCAACAAGGTTTAATTGACGCTATTATAGTTGGTGCCGATCGTATTACAACAGAAGGTGATGTAGCTAATAAAATTGGTACTTATGGATTAGCAGTGCTTGCAAAATTCCATAATATTCCATTTTATGTAGCTGCTCCATATAGTACATTTGATTTTACACTCAAAGATGGTAAGGATATTCCCATTGAAATGCGCGCTGATGATGAAGTGTTGACATTCCAAGGTGTGCCATCTGCGCCTACGGGTATTCATGTATTAAACCCTGCTTTTGATGTAACACCTCATGAACTAGTAACAGCTATTATTACTGAAGAAGGTGTTTTAACACCAAACTATCAAGAGTCTATTGCTCGCTTACAATCCGTTGTTGACAATAAGTAGATGTCATTACGGCTGTATATAAAACTTATCATGTTAAAGTAAGTTCTTTTCATAACCTGTATATTATTAATTGAAGAATGAAGGGGTACATATGCAATCATTAATTAAAGATATCAATCTCGCTGCTGAAGGCCGTAAAAAAATCGATTGGGTTTCTAATTTTATGCCTACACTAAATACATTAGGCGATTGTTTTGAAAAAGAACAAACTTTCAAAGGTCAAACAATTGTTGTTTCCGTTCACTTGGAAGCTAAAACAGCATACCTTGCAACTGTGTTAAAGCGCGGTGGCGCTGATGTTATCGTTACTGGTTCCAATCCTCTTTCTACACAAGATGATGTAGCAGCAGGCCTTGTTGACATGGGTCTTACTGTATATGCTTGGTACGATTGTACTGATGATGAATATTTTATGTTCCTCAACAAAGCGTTGGATCATAAACCTCATATTATCATCGATGACGGTGGTGACCTTGTTAATCTATTACATACAACACGTACTGATGCAAAAGAACGTTTGTTAGGTGGCAGTGAAGAAACTACAACAGGTGTTCATCGTCTATATGCATTGGAACATGCTAAACAATTGACATTCCCTATGATTGCTGTTAATGATTCTAACTGCAAATACTTATTCGATAACCGCTATGGTACAGGCCAGTCTGTATGGGATGGTATCATGCGCACTACCAACCTTACAGTAGCAGGTAAAAATGTTGTAGTTGCTGGTTATGGCTGGTGCGGTAAAGGCGTTGCCATGCGTGCTAAAGGCTTGGGTGCGCACGTATTTGTTACAGAAGTTGATCCTATTAAAGCTATTGAAGCAGTATTTGATGGCTTCACTGTATTGCCTATGATAGAAGCTGCTAAAATTGGCGATATCTTCTGTACTGTAACAGGTTGTAAAGATGTTATCGTAAAAGAACATTATGAAGTTATGAAGGATAAAGCTGTTCTTTGTAACGCTGGTCATTTTGATTGCGAAGTAAATGTTCATGATTTAGAACAAGTAGCGGTTAGCCATGAACGTGTTCGTCAAAACATTGAAGGCTATACAATGGCTGATGGTCGTAAACTCTATGTATTGGCTGAAGGTCGTCTTGTAAACTTAGCAGCAGGCGATGGTCATCCTGCTGAAATTATGGACTTGTCCTTTGCTATGCAAGCATTGGCTGCTGAACATGTATTAAACAATGGTAAAAACATGGAGCCAAAAGTGTATGTATTGCCTCGTGAACTTGATGAAGAAGTAGCAAACATTAAATTACACTCCATGGGCTACGATTTAGATGCATTAACACAAGATCAAATCGATTACTTAACAAAGGTAAACTAATATAATCTTTAACTTGAACATCTTATTAACCGAGTCTATATAGACTCGGTTATACATATACAAGGAGGCATTATGTCAGATTTATTAATTACCAATGTAGATGTTCTTACCGACAATGGAACATTAAAAAATCATGCTATTGCAATAGAAAATGGTTATATTACTGCTATCTTAACCGGAGAAGAAGCAAAATCTGCACAATCAAAGGAAACACTAGACGGTAAAGGTCACTTGGCCGCTCCAGGTCTCGTCAATACACATACGCATATAGCGATGGGATTATTCCGTAACTATGCTGATGATTTAGAACTTATGGATTGGCTTGAAACAGCAATTTGGCCAACGGAAGCCAAATTGAATGACGATCTGGTTAAATGGGGTACACAACTAGGTATTGCAGAGATGCTACGTTCTGGTACGACTACATTTAGCGATATGTATTTCTTTATGAATACAACAGCTGATGTTGTGAAAGAAACCGGTATTCGAGCTGTATTGTCCCGTGGTCTTGCCGGTGTTTCTCCTACAGCTGATCAAGCGCTTGTGGAAAATGCAGATTTGTTCCGCACTTATCATGGTTATGATAATTACCGCATCAAGGTCCTATTAGGACCACATGCGCCATATACTTGTCCAGATGCGTATATGGAAAAGGTTATTGCTTTATCTCATGAACTAAATTGTGGCATTCATATGCACTTATCCGAAACAAAAGGGGAAGTGGAAAATGTTATAAAAGCGACTGGTAAGACACCAATCGCTCATATGCATGATTTAGGTTTGTTCTGGAATACTACATTGGCAGCTCACTGCGTACATGTAACAGAAGAAGATATGGCTATTATGGCTGAAAATAATGTAGCTGTAGCTCATAATCCACAATCTAACTTGAAACTGGCTAGCGGTATTGCGCCTATTCCTGAAATGATAGAAAAAGGGATTACTGTAGGCCTTGGTACAGATGGATCTGCATCGAATAACAATGCGGATATGCTTGAAGAAGTTCGGTTGGCAGCGACATTACATAAAGCTCGTCTCTATGATCCAAAGGCTATTCCTGCACAAGCGGCTTGGAATATGGGGACTGTAGAAGGGGCCAAAGCTCTTGGATATAATGATCTCGGTAAAATTGCAGTAGGTCAACGGGCAGATATCGTGTTGTATGATGTATCTGGTATGCATTGGATGCCTCGATATAATGATGTGGCAGCACTTGTATACTCAGCTAATAGCTCTGATGCAAATACAGTTATTGTAGCCGGTAAGGTTCTTATGAAAAATAAAGAACTATTGACTATCGATGAAGAAAAATTGCGTAGCGAAATCGGTAAGGCTCAAGAGTATTTTAAAAACTAAGATTATATGCCTCATATAACGAAAACCCACTCATGATGTAGTTCATAGAGTGGGTTTTGTGTTGTCTAGCGTAATACGAATTCTATTTAATAGCTTTCACCAAAAACATAGGCACAGGAATATAAAATTCATCCTCTTCTGCATAGATGCGAGGTCCTACAGTTGTATCAATAGATACAGAACTAGCCCCCATCTTAGTGAGCAATTCTATGTCCCATTGTGGACGTGTAAAGGAAGAAATATCGAGCATATGATAAATGGTATGACAACGTTCCTTTAGTTCATTACTCACATGTTCATGTGCATGATGTACAGATTGTGGTAAATTATGATGATTGCGTGCATGTTCCGCATCATAGTTTAGAATTAATCCGCCAGGACGGATGACACGCAACCATTCAGCATAGGCTTTATCTGGATGTGGTAAATTCCATGTTACATTACGAGCTACAACGATATCAAATGTATTCGTATCAAAACTTAAATTTTCAGCATCCATAACAGAGAAGGTAGCATCAGAATCTAAGGATTGGGCTAATTGCTTTGCCTCTTCAATCATATTAGGTGTGATGTCAATACCATGTACTGTATGACCCAATTCAGAGAGAATAATACTGAAAAAACCTGCACCACAACCAATATCTAAAATACGTAAAGAACGGTCAGAATCAAAAATATGACTCATTAACTCATCACGCCAAAGTTTAAGTTTAGGGCTTTCTAATTCTTTAGCTCGTAAAGAGCCAAAATCACGAGCACGGTCACTCCAATAGGAGGTAATAAACTTTTTATCATCCTTCATAGGATGATTTTTTTCAAATATATCATTCATTTTTTCTGTTCTCCTCATTTTTAATACACTTAATAGTACCATAAAATGAGAATGTACTATACTATAAATATCACACTTACTCCATAAATAATTAATATTGAGTATGATATAATACATCTATATTTTTGTTTTATGAAAGGACAGGACAATGATTTTACAGACGGGACAGCGTACGGATATTCCTGCCTTTTATGGGCAATGGTTAATTAATCGCGTCCGCCAAGGATTTGTAGATGTACGCAATCCCTATAATCCGATACAGATAACACGATATCCTATCAATCATGAGGTTGTAGATGGTATTGCGTTTTGTACAAAGAATCCTTTGCCGTTCATTCCGCTCTTACATGAAATAAATGATTATAGACAGTATTGGCATATGACTATAACTCCATATGGAGCAGATATAGAGACTAATGTACCACAAGTAGATTTAGTAATAGACGGATTTAAACACATATCTACAAAACGTAATCCTCAGTCCATGGTATGGCGTTATGATCCTATTATTTTAACTCACAACTATACAGTTGATTTTCATTTTGAAAGCTTTTATAAAATGGCCAAGTCTCTAGAAGGCTACACAGATACCGTAGTTGTCAGTTTCATAGATATATTTGATAAGGTAGCTCAGAACTTTCCCGAAGGCTATAGACCGAGTTTAGATATTCAAACGAAGATCATTAAAGAATTAGTATCTATAGCGCATTCTCATCATATGATACTTAAAACCTGTGGAGAAGGGGACGTTTTCAAAGAATTAGGTGTTAATACAGAGGGCTGTCTTACGCTAGACTGTTATGAACGGGCTTGGAACGTAAAATTAAAAGCACCGAAACGTACACCAGCTAGACCAGAGTGTAATTGTTATTTACATGGTGATATAGGAGCTTATGATAGCTGTAGTCACTTCTGTCGCTATTGTTATGCCAATACAAATCAGACTGCAGTTCGCCAAAATTGCTTGTTACATAATCCGAACTCTAGCTTGCTTATTGGTACACTTTCAAAAACAGCAATTATTAAAGAGAGTGCGGAAAAAAGTTGGATTGTAGATACAAATTACACACAAGATTCTTTATTTTAAGGAGAATTATAACCTGCTTTTACGCCTATAGCGTTGACGTATCGTGTAAAATATAGACAAAAGGAGTTGGGACATCTCAGGAATATCAGAGGGTGTAAAGCCTATTTTTTGTTTATTGTATTATTATTACAAGGAGGTGGAATATGCTCACCTATAAGACTAAAAGTAAAGATTCATTACAATCACTAGAATCATCTATGCCAGTTCTTGCCATGTGTTATGATTTTGATAAGACCTTAACACCTGATGATATGCAGGCACAAGGCTTTATCCAATCTGTTGGCTATGATGAAGAGCAAATTAAACAGTTCTGGCAAGAATCTAATCAACTGGCTAAGAAAAATGATATGGATAATAATTTGGCTTATATGTACAAGATGATTCAAGAAGCAGTGGGCCGTTTTTATATAACTCGAGAAAAGCTTATGGAATATGGCAATCAAGTGGAACTATATGAAGGTGTTCGCACTTGGTTTGAACGTATTCGTGAATATGGTTTAGAACACGGTGTACGCATTGAACATTACATCATATCTTCTGGCTTAAAAGAGATGATTGAAGGCACTGAAATGGCAAGAAATGGGGCTTTTAAAAAAATCTATGCCAGCGCATTTATGTTTGATGATAAAGGCGTAGCCGTCTGGCCTGCACAAGCCATCAATTACACGAATAAAACCCAGTTCTTATTCCGCATACAAAAAGGTGTGTTAGATATAAATGATCCCGGTGTAAACGATTACATCCGTCCTGAAGAACAACGTGTACCGTTCCGCAACATGATTTATATAGGTGATAGTGATACAGATATTCCTTGCATGAGTCTTGTTAATATCAATGGTGGACATTCAATCGGTGTATATGATCCAGATAGCAAGAATAAAGATAAAGTATATAAAATGATGCAACATCATCGCATTCGTTATTACGCATCGGCTGATTATACAGATGGTTCTGATTTAGACACTGTAGTTAAACAAATTATTCAAAAAACAGCAGCTTATGAGGCGCTAGAACAACAATATGTACGTAATAAGCATGAAGCAGAATCACATAGATAGGAGTTTCTATAATGAATACACAGGATATATCAAAAGAATGGATAGACACATTTAATCATCTCGGCAGTGAGGGAAAATTAAAAGCACCTGTCGATTATCATGCCATATTCGAAGCTGATGAACTATTTGGTAAAAAACTATATACATTGCCGATGGGATATATAACTTTACCAACAGGTCGTATTTTTGCGTGTGATCCATTAACACATTTAGCTGCTGTTGATAATAAGACATATATACGTACCGTAGATCCAGGAACATATCCAATAGAAACTAAAGTAGCTGAACTAGATACAGATTATTATCGTTATGTATTAACTAGGGTGTTGTTTAAGAATACAAAACCTGTACAATATGAGTTAGCTCTTAAAGGTCATGAGGATTTAAGCGAGTTAGAAGATGATGAAAGTTATATTGGTTTTCCTGTAGATGCAGGATTGGCCACCATTGTTGATGAAGCAACTGTAACTGCGTATAGAGAATTTGACCGTCATTGGTATGAACAACATCCTAATGGCAATATTTATGATGATTACTTTGATGAGCTATTTAAATTAAATGCTATCGCTTATCCAAAATTTCAACGTCCAGGTGGCGATTGGATTAACTTCAAAATACCAAATACCGATTTGTATGTACCGATGATACAATCTGGCTTTGGCGATGGTTTATATCCTGTATATTGGGCTTTTGATGAAGCCGGAGATATATGCCAAATTATTATTGAATTCATAAGCTGTAGCTCTAATGAGTAGTAATAAAAATAGTATATAGATCTATGGATAGAAAAATAAGGCGCTTAGCAATGCTAGGCGCCTTTAATGTATTAATTTTTTATTTGATTATTAGATGCCAAAAATCCAGTTAATAACTACACGTAAACAACTGAGACCTACAACGATTTCTGCAAGAAAACGCAAGGAATGTTCCATGCCATTTCCTAGATTTTTTAAACTGCCAATTTTAGCTTTACTTACGATATCACACCAGCACATATAGTAATCCTCCCTTGAGAGTTAATATGAGAAATATACATAGTTTATATGACTATTTTACAACTATATTCGATAAATTTCAATATAGAAAATAAAAATTATGATAAAATAATAATTATTATTATTGTGTTATATAAAAGAGGGTATATTTTATGAGGAGAATTTTTATTGCTTTAACAATACTTCTTGCATTGGGCAATACGGCTGATGCAAAAAACTATATTACGTTAGAATCACCAACAGGAAATACTATTGTTGATGAAACAGGCAAGTGGATTTTAGGTCCTTATAAAGATTTACATGTAAATTACATTATTGACTTTGGAGAGAACTATGCATATGCTTCGTTTTATGATAATGGTCAAAAGCGTTACGTAAATTTAAAGAATATGGCTTATTTACCAGCAGGATATGATTATGAGCTTACTTATGACTATGCGAAAGCTTTGACAAATGATGGATTTAAGTTAGTAAATCCTGATGGGACGTATGCTATTAATGATGTAATAAGTGCTTATTTCCCTATGAGTGATACTTTAATACTAGGGAAAAAAGGAGAATATTGGTATTTATATAATCAAAAAAATGGTTCTCAAATTATTAGAAATCCTATAAAAGACAAGTGGGATAGTATAATTTACTTACAATCTAATGAAGATGAAAAAAAACTATTTAAAATTTATACTGTTGATGGTTATATACAATATATTACCGATGATGGTATTTTATTAAATGAAACTGATGCATATCATTTAATGAACAGTAAGAGTTATGAAATAGTGTACCAAGGTGCGGGTTCAGGTAACAATGAAGATTCGGAACATTTTTTTAGTAGAAAAATATCAATAGAATATAATAGATTTTCACAACTGGATAATAAGAATAATACTATGTTTGGAATGAAAACTATTGAAAATAAAGTTATAATTCCAGCACAATATAAAACAATTGAACATATGGGGGAAGGATTTCAGTATTTTATTGCTGAAAAAGAAAATAACAAGTATGGTATTATTGACGTGTTAAATAATACGATTGTTTCTTTTACATATGATTCATATAAAAGATTAAGTGATCGTAGTTTTGTATTAAAGGATTCATATGGAAGTCATATATTTAATGCTAGTTCAGGTATTTTATTTAATGAAGTATATGATAGTATCGATACATCTAAACCTACATATGTATTAAATAAATTTACTACAGCAACCTACGATAATACAAAATATGTGATTGATACTAATTCAGGTTATAAATTATTTAAATTACCACATTTTGATGATGATATAACATCGTTTTATAAAGATTTATTTGTATATAAATCTTATGGTAAATATGGTTTAATGGATTATAAAGGCAATATAATTATTGAACCTAAATTTGATAAAGTTACTATTGATGAGCCTGAGCTGGCTGAATATATAAAAACAATAGAGTCATATGATAAATAAATTATTTTAATCATTTATTTTGATCTAATTTAAATAAACTAGCTTATAGAAATATAGGCTAGTTTTTCTTTTTTTGTAATTACTTCCGATAACGATAATTTATCGGAAGTAATTTAAGACATAAAAATTGGGCCTAAGCTAGGCCCAATCAATATTTTCAAGGTTATTAGTTTTTACGTTTAAATGTATATGGTTCGTATTCTACTTCGTTTTTACGACCAGTCCAGCAAGACCATAAGGCTTTTGCGATTTTCCATGCAATGCAACCTACGATAATACCTAATACTAATCCAGTTAATACATCTGTTGGATAATGTACAAATAAGTATACTCGTGCAAATGCTACTACACATGCACCAATCAACGCTATAACGCCCCAGAATCTCTTTGTTGGACATATATTACTTAATCCTAAGTATAATGCTGTTGCAGCCGCAAATGATCCAAAACTATGCCCTGATGGAAATGAATATGTTGTTGCTGCTGGTGGCGGTGCTACCAATGGTACTTCAGGGAAATCTACAAATGGTCTTAAACGCGCTACATGAGGTTTTAACCCTTGGTCGCCTATGATGAATACTAAGACTAAGGAAATGAACATTCCAAGGCCAATAACGCGATATTTCTTTTGAATCATTAATATAATAGAAATTAAGATCCATAAAGCACCTGCACTTGTTATTTTTGATAACCAGTACATGATTGGTGTTAAATAAGAACTAATAAAATGTTGTTGTATATAAAATATGACTGTATGGTCAAATTGTAAAATTGTATCCATAGTGAACCTCAACTTATGATTTTAATTGATAATTATTGAGAATGAAATGTGTAATTTTAGCGTTTTCAGGTATAAACACCTTACTACAAGTTAAAATAATAGCCTAATCTATGCATTCGGTCAATAGATTAGGCCATATTTAATAGAATGTTAATATTTATCTTTTAGTTTTACCCTTTGGCGTATCTTTTTTTGCAGGTTCTGGTGCTGCAGGTCTCTTAGTGATAATCGTATCAACTGGATCATATGTAGACTCAAATACGTCTGTTTGAGAAATCCAATTACTATATGTTATTGTACGATACGTATTAATTCTAAACCCAATGTGACCTTCTTCTGTACTATCCTCTTTGGCAGAAGGGTCTATTTTAGTAATCGTTTGATTAGGAATATCTGTACGATCACCGACACTAATGGAAACGGATTTTGGTACGTCTTCTGGTACGCCTATGATATATATAGTTAGTTGGCCATTATTCATAACACTTAATACATAGATATTATGGGCATAGGGATTTTTAAATTGAAAGTCTAAATAACCATAAGCAACGGTTGCATCACGGCCTGCAGGAATATAGCTAACAGGTTCAAAATGAGGCGTCCGCTCAATAATATTCATACCAGATAGTAATGCAGTATTAAATAATGTAGAGCTAACTTGGCAAATACCGCCACCAATACCTGGCACTAATTTTCCATCAACAATAACTGGTGCATCATCATAGCCAGCTTCGGCAGTGCGTTCACCCACAACATCGTTAAAGGAAAAAACCTCTCCAGGTTTGACTAATGTACCGCTAATTTTAGTTGATGCTAGCTCAATATTATGAGTTCTATTGGTGTTAGACGTATCAAAATTTGTAGTATAACTACCTAGAACAGCTGTTAATGGTTTTACATCATCGTTTGTCACACGGACTGTATCCTTAGATGTAAATTCTATAGAAATATTATTGAAATCATTTTCTTCTAGTTGTGTCTTTAATTTTTTTATTGTTTCGTCAATATCAACACGTTTTCCTTCTTTTGAAGGCGTCATCTTAACTTGGCCGTTTTCAACTGTTAAGTATGCATCATGACCTGATACATCAATTTGTTTTGCTAGTTCTGTTAAATATGCTTTTGCAGTTACTTCATCTAGTTTATACACTGGATTCATATGCACTTTATAAATAAAGGCAGTGATTCTATGTATAAGGAGCGTTTTTAAATCATCTTCATAGCCATAGGTAAAAATCTTAGATTCTGTACTATTGGTATCAAGCGTAATTCCCAAATCTTTTACTTTTACTTGTCGTGTACCTTGATTTGGAATTGTTATAGTAATTGTTCGGTTATTATTATCCTCTGTATGAATTAAGGCGCTTACAGCATCTCTAGAATATCCAGAGATATCTTGCTCCCCATAATACAGGCCATATGTAATTGTGCCATCTGTAGGAATTAAGCTACAACCACTAGTAAATAGACAAGAACCGATTAATACTGTACATAATAATTGTTTTAAGTTCATCATTATATCTTTCAAATAAAATTCGAGAAAATTTCGTTCAAAATCATCTAATTATAGCATAATTCGACATTTCTATGTGATACAATAATAGCATAGTGTTAGTAAAAGGATTATATATGTCACAGTCTAAAGAAGAAAAAAAACATTTTTATTTGCGTCATAATGATGCGTTAATGAACAGTACAAAATTATCTATGAAAGCCAAACAAAGTATTCTACTTTCAAAGGCTGAAAATACGGTAAATGCTTATGAGTCAGATTGGGATGATTTTGTCGATTGGTGCAACTACCAAAAGGTATCCTATTTCCCAGCAACACCAGAAACTATTGTCAATTATATTAACGACCTGGCAGATTATGCAAAGGCCAATACAATTGCTCGCCGCATTAGTGCTATATCAGAGAATTATAATGCTTCTGGCTCTAGAGAAAATCCATGTATGTCCCCTCTTGTGAAACAAGCCTTGCGAGGAATACGACGTTTAAAGGGAACATTTCAACAAGGTAAGACACCTATTTTACTTGATGATATAGAGGATATTTTGGAATGCATAGACTCTATCGATATTCCAAAAATTCAAAAACTTCGCGATAAGGCTATTTTACTCATTGGTTTCATGGGTGCCTTTCGTCGTAGTGAAATTGCAGCGTTAACAGTGGAAAATTTAAAATTCTCTCCACAAGGCCTTGAAATATTTGTAGCTTCCTCTAAGGCCGACCAAGAAGGGCAAGGTGCCATTGTAGCCATTCCTAGTCTACAAGGTTCTCCTTTGGATGCTGTACGAGCTTTAAAGAAATGGCTTACTGCTAGCGGAATTACATCAGGACCTGTTTTTAGAGGCTTTACTAAATCAATGTCTTTACGGAAGACGGCTATTTCTGATAAGTCTATTGCGGAAATAGTAAAGAAGTATACATCCCTTATTGGTCTTGATCCTGCTATGTATGGTGCTCATAGTTTGCGTCATGGCTTTGCTACAACAGCAGCCGCATACGGTGTGGAAGAACGTAATATAATGCGTCAAACACGCCATCATAGTGTTAATATGGTACGCCGTTATATTAATGAAGCGAATAAATTTGTCGATAATCCTATTTCTACAATTTTTGAAAAACGATTTAAATAAAACTTTATAACGAAAAATGGCTAGTATGGATTACTTTTTATTAAAGATAATCTATACTAGCCATTTTCATATATATTTAATTTTGAGCCATATAGTCCATAGCTCGTGTTGGACTATCAGTTTTATATACAGGAACCTTTAATTTTGTTCCTGGTGTCAATGTTCCAGAATCAGAGATATTATTTATTTCTTTTACAGTGTGAACTACTTCACGAACATCTATATTGGATCCAGTAGAACGAGATGCGATATCCCATAAGGTATCTCCAGATTTTACAGTTACCTCTTGTACACTTTGCGATTCCATTGCCGGAGTTGTTTGTTGATACCCTATTACCATTGCAAAGCATATACCAAGCATAATCATAATGTGTTTCATAATACATTACCTCTTTTATATATCGAACATAAAATTCAGAACATTTGTTTGTCTACAATGAAATAATAGCACACAAACGGATGTTCGGTCAAGTGTTTTAGAACAAATGTTTGCAAAAGAGGTAAAATACTTATATAATAGTGATATAAATAAAATAATTATAGTATACACTTTTACATATACCATTTTTAGTACATATATGGAGGTTCCTGTGAGACGCCCAGCTACAGATATTAATACAAAACAACGTCGTATATTAGAGTTTATTCGAGACTCTTTACATAATGAATATCGTTGCCCTACTGTTCGCGAAATTTGTGCTTATGTAGGTCTTAGTTCTACGTCTACTGTTCAATCACATCTAAATACATTGGAAAAATTTGGGTATATTAAACGTGATCCTAATAAAAACCGAGCTATTACGATTTTAGATGATAATAAACCTAATATTTCTGTTTCCAAGGATAATAATGAAACCACTAGTTCTGATAATTTTGAATTCCTTGGTGCTGGATTAAAACAAGTGCCTCTTATCGGTACTGTACAAGCAGGTACACCAATTACAGCGGTTGAAAACTTGGAGGCTACATTGACCTTACCTGTTCAGCTTACAGGTGATTCTGATTGCTTTATGCTTCGTGTTCAGGGTGAATCGATGATGAATATTGGTATGTATGAAGGCGATATGTTAATTGTACGCCATCAAAATACGGCTAATAATGGAGATATCGTTGTAGCTCGCATTGATGATGAAGCAACTGTAAAACGTTTTTATAAAGAAAATGGTCACATTCGTTTACAACCTGAAAATGATAACTTTGATCCTATTATTGTGGACGATTGTCACATTGAAGGCCTTGTGATTGGGTTAGTACGAGATAGAATATAAGATATCGGTAACGTATGTAATAAGTCCCCATTTACTGGAGAACCAGTAAATGGGGACTTATTGTATGTTGCTATTTTTTGTTATAGTGAAGTTTTATCTCTACGTATACTAGCGAATATAGCGCCTGATATGTTATGCCATACACTAAAAATAGCACCTACCAGAGTTGCTAGTGGATTTAAAGCAAAATTAGTTGCTGCTAACGTAACGGCTAACCCACTATTTTGCATACCTACTTCTATTGCTAATGCAGTGGTTTTATCGTATCTTAATTTAAGCATTTTTCCTGCACATAAGCCTAATAGTAATCCTAAGATATTATGTATACCAACAACAACAAGTGTTAGTAAGCCAGAAACTAATAGTTTATCCCTATTAACTGCAATAATAGCTGCTATTAATAATATAATAGCAATCATTGAAAATATAGGACTTATACTGGTAAGTGTATTAATATGTGATTTACAAACATATTGAATGACACCACCTAATAAGATTGGTATAATAATGACTTTCACCATTGTAATCATCATAGGTAGCAATGCAACATCTACCCAAGCGCCACCAATATATAAGATTAATAATGGTGTTACAATGGGTGCTATTAATGTCGATGTAATTGTCATTCCTACTGATAGTGGTACATCACCTTTAGCGATGTAGGTTATAACGTTACTAGCCGTGCCACCAGGACAGCAACCAACTAATATAACGCCTATTGCAATATCTGGTGGTAAGGTAAATATATGGCAAATACCCCATGCTAATAAAGGCATGATTGTGTATTGTGCAAGCACTCCAATACAAATATCTTTTGGATGCCTAAAAATATTACATAGGTTTTCAAACTTAATTGTAAGGCCCATGCCGAACATAGCGATACCAAGTAAAAATGGTGTATAAGCAACAGCCCATGTAAAATATGAAGGAACTATATAGGCCATACATGAAAAACCGATGATTAGAACCATTAAGTATTTAGAAATTAACTGAGTCAGTGTTTGTAAATAGTTCATAGTTTCTCCCTTCTAATTTGCATCGAAGGAAAAGTTATCGATAAGTCGCGTAGATCCAATATATACAGCCATAGCGACTAATACTGGAGATGTAATCTCATGAACTGGTTGCATTGTATTAGCATCAACAACTGAAACATAATCTATCTTGGCTAAGGGTTCAGTATTAATAATTTCTGTCATAGTATTAATGATACTATCAGCAGAAGCACCACGTTTAATGGTTTGTTTTCCCATTTGAACAGCTTTATATAATATGGTAGCCGCTTTTCGTTCTTCCTTAGATAAATATGTATTTCGAGAAGATTTTGCTAGACCATCCGATTCACGAACGATTGGCACTCCAATTATATTGACTGGAAAATTTAGATCATAAACCATTTTACGAATAATGGCTAGTTGTTGTGCATCTTTTTCACCAAAGTAGGCATTGGTAGGTTGAATAATATTAAATAGTTTCGTTACAACCGTACAAACACCTTTGAAGTGAATAGGTCTACTAATACCACACAATGTATCAGATAACTCAACAATATTTACAAATGCTTTTCTATCATGATACATTTCATCTGACGTTGGAGAAAATATAATATCCGCCTTATGGGCTTCACAAAGGGATTTATCTCTATTAATATCACGTGGATAAGAATTTAGGTCTTCGTTTTCACCAAACTGAGTTGGATTAACAAATATAGATACAATGACCTTATCATTATCCTTTCTAGCTTGATCTATCAATGCAGCATGACCATCATGTAAATATCCCATTGTTGGTACAAAACCAATAGAATATCCTTTATCTTTCCAATGGTTTACTATGCTGCATATATTTTCGATTGTAGTTATAATTTCCATAATAATGCCTCCGGTACTTATAAATTGTAAATACGAAGATAGTCCTATACAGTCTACTGTAATTCGATCAAAAACAGTTAGTCTTGATCAACTAATAAACCATGTTTTTCATAGTTTTTTATATGACTTATCTTATTATTTTCATCTACAAATACAACAAGAGGCTTATGGCTCTCTACTTCTTTTTCATTTAGTTGAGCATAACACATGATAATTACTTTATCATGTACTTGCACATGTCTTGCTGCAGCGCCATTTAAGCATATAACACCACTGCCTGCTTCGCCAGCAATCGTATATGTGCTAAAACGTGCTCCATTATTAATGTTTACAATTTGAACTTGTTCATATTCTCGAATTCCAGATGCATTCAATAAATCTGTATCGATAGTAATGCTCCCGACATAATCAAGTTCTGCTTGTGTCACAGTAGCTCTGTGAATTTTACCTTTTAACATTGTTAGTTCCATGTTAAACTCCTTGTGTTTTAATGTAATCGCCTTATGGTCGATTCGAAATATCACAATCATTTTGTTTATCATGAATTAACAGTAGACTAGAGTATAGTTAAAAATACTATCTCCATGTGAGATTATATCATAATACAATCTTTATAAGAAAAAAATATATTTATAGGCATATAAAATAATATTTATAATGTATTTCTTATAAAATAAAACCAGTAGTTATAAATCATAGCTACTGGTTTTAGTATCGTAATATTTTATTGTAAATATTCAGCTAATGCCTTATCAATGTATGCAGCTTCTTCTTGAGAAGGTTCACACATAGGTAAGTTGAATATACCTGCTGGTAAACCTAATTTTCGAGCTGCATATTTAACTGGTATTGGATTTGTTGTAATGAACATAGCCTTAATAATTTCAGCTAATTTTTGATGTAATTGTGTTGCTTTTTGATTATTGCCCTCTTCAAAAGCAGCAATCATATCGTTCATATCTTGACCGGCCACATGAGATACTACAGAAATAACGCCTGTGCCACCAACGGAAAGAATAGGCAATGTAAGACCATCATCTCCGCTGTATACCATGAAATCTTCACTAGGCATTAAACGCTTAATTTCAGAAGCAATCATCAAATTACCACTAGCCTCTTTGATGGCACAAATATGTGGATATTCCTTATGGAGGCGTGCTAGTGTAGCTGGAAATATTCCAGTTCCTACGCGACCAGGTACATTGTATACCATGATTGGTAACGTTGTAGCCTCTGCAATAGATTTAAAATGCAAATATTGACCTTGTTGATTAGGCTTATTGTAATACGGTACAACAACTAACAATCCATCAATACCAGGAATCGTAGATACTTCTTTAACAAAGTCTACAGAGCCCTTTGTATCATTGGAACCTACATTAGCTATAATAGTACCTTTATCACCGCACGTTTCAGCAATCGCTTTAAATAAAGCAATCTTGCTTTCACGGGATATAGTAGGATTTTCACCTGTGGTACCACAAACAACTAAGCCATCAGAACCATGATTTAATAGATGCTCTGCAATGGCAACTGTATTTTCAATGTTGACTGATCCATCTTCGTTAAACGATGTAATCATAGCCGTTAATACACGACCAAAGGTTTTCATATGTTTCTCCCCCTTGATAGATATTAAAATGCTTCTTTTTCTACCAAGTATTCTGCAATTTGCAATGCATTTAGTGCAGCACCCTTACGAATTTGGTCACCTACGATCCAGAAATTCATGCCTTTATCATTGTATAAATCTTTACGGATACGACCGATTTCACAGTCATTTTGATTAGATGTATATAGTGGCATAGGGTATTCTTGCTCTGCTGGATTATCTTTTACTTGTAATCCTGGGAATGCGGCACAAGCCTTGCGGAATGCTTCTACAGATACTGGTTCTTCTGTTTCTACTAATACGGATTCAGAATGAGAGCGATATACTGGAACACGAACAGTTGTTGGCACTACTTGAATGGTGTCATCATGAAGAATTTTGTGTGTTTCATTTACCATCTTCATCTCTTCTTTAGTATAATCGTTTTCTAAGAATACATCAATTTGTGGTAACAAATTGAACGCGATTGGGAAGTGTTTTGGTGCAGAACCTGTTGGCAATAAGTTAGCAGTCATTTCCTTGCCTTCAGCATATTCTTTTACTTGGTTTTGAAGTTCTTCAATACCTTCTTTACCAGCACCAGATACAGCTTGGTATGTAGATACTACAATGCGTTTAATTGGAGAAATATCATGCAATGGTTTTAAGCCAAGGCTCATGATGATTGTAGAACAGTTTGGATTGGCAATGATACCCTTATGTTTCAAAATATCTTCAGGGTTAACTTCCGGTACAACGAGTGGCACCTCTGGATCCATACGGAATGCACTTGAGTTATCAATAACAATAGCACCGCGTTTAGCAGCTTCTGGAGCTAATGTTTTAGAAATAGAGCCACCTGCAAATAATGCAATATCAATACCATCAAAGGATTCAGGTTTTGCTTCTTCAACCACATAGGTTTTCCCCTTAACTGTAAGTTCAGTACCAGCAGAACGAGCAGAAGCCAATAGTTTTAAATTTTCATAAGGAAAATTACGCTCTTCAATAAGTGTAATGAATTCTGCCCCTACTGCACCAGTAGCACCAAGAATTGCAAGATTAGGTTTTTTCATTGTGTATCTCCTCAATTAATCAATTGTTGTTCAGTATTATAAATAATGTTCTAAGCCATATGTTAAACCTGGTTTAGAGGCAATTTTCTTACATGCTAGAACGACACCAGGCATGAAGGATAAACGGCTTAAGCTATCATGACGAATTGTTAATGTTTCATCATAGCCGCCAAATAATACTTGTTGATGTGCTACATAACCAGGAAGACGAACGCTATGGATAGTAACATTGTCGACTTTTGCACCACGTGCACCTGGCAAACTTTCACGTGTTAAATCTTCAGAACCTGTCACATTTGCAGCCTCTTTTGCATCATTGATTAATTTAGCCGTCAAAATAGATGTACCAGATGGAGCATCATATTTATGGTTGTGATGCAATTCGATGATTTCTACATCAGGGAAATATGGCGCTAATTCAGCAGCCACTTTCATCATCATCACAGCGCCTAATGAGAAATTAGGTGCTACCAAACAATTGGTATTATGTTTTAAACCGATTTCATTCAATTCGTTGCGTTGTTCTTCAGTTAGGCCTGTTGTGCCTATTACAATATGCACGCCAGCACTAAGAATTTTTTTGGCATTTTCGAAAATAACAGCAGGATTTGTGAAATCAACGATAACGTCAGGTTTAATATCACTCAATACTTCGTCAATAGTCTCAGCCATTGTGATATGTAATGGTTCAATTCCTGCTACAGTGCCCACATCTTGACCTGCTTTAGATGGATCGATGCCACCAACCATTGTCAATTCAGAATCTGCATGTACTGCTTTTACGACTTCGCGACCCATTTTGCCGCCTGCACCGTTTACCATTACTCTAATCATATTTACCTCCAAAAAAGCCAGTGGAGGCATCCACTGGCTTAATATATACGATATATGACACATCGTTCATTAAACAAGAATTATGATAGCACTCCACCAATGTAATATTGGTGACAGTCGTCTACCTATTAAATAGACAACCAGCACGATGATTTGGCTGTCATCCCACTTCGGCAAGTACACCTTTTATCATGAATCATTGTTTGCCAGCTCCTCATGATGACTATTTATACCCGCGCCTCTACCTTATTATTGAGTTAATATAATAAGTATAAGTAATTATGCGTATTTAGTCAATGAAAATGGTCAATAAGTTCTTGCGCCGCAGCGAGTGCTGTATGAGACATTCCCTTGCCGGACATCATGGATGCGATTTGTGAAAGCCGTTCTTCCTCGCTCAATTCAGATAATGTTGAAATGGTGCGGCCTTCTTGTTCTTGTTTAGATAAGTGATAATGCTGTTTTGCAATACTTGCTGTTTGTGGTAAATGAGTAATACAGAATACTTGATTTGTCTTGGAGAGAGCTAAGATTTTTTCAGCTACCTTCAATGCTATATCTCCACTTATACCGACATCGATTTCATCGAATACAAGTGTTTTGTGATTATCTGTACGGAATACGGATTTTAGTGCCAGTGCAATGCGAGCCAATTCACCACCAGATGCAACTTTATGTAATGGTAGCAACTGTTCGCCTTTATTAGCGGTAAATAATAATTCAATTGATTTAGCACCTAATGGTAAAAGTTCTTCACTTTCATCTATGAAAAAACGAATATCCCCTTTTTCCATACCTAAATCAACAATTTCAGCTCGTAGTTGTTTAGCAATTACATCTGCATTTTCACGACGTATAGAAATTAATGCTGCTAAAGCTGTTTTTGCAACCTTTTCTTTTTCCACTAATTGTTGTTCTAAAGCACCTTGTTCACAAACTTCGGATTCTAATTCCTCTAAGCGTTGTTGCGCCTTTTCTTCATAATTTAATATATCTTGGACTGTTTCGCCGTACTTCTTTTTAAGACCATAGATTACAGAGTCTCTATCTTGGCAGTATGCATAGCGTTCTTCGTCATAACTAATAGAATCTCGGTATCGATCAAGAGATTGAGCGGCTTCTTCTAATTGAAAGTATGCGGAATTAACGAGTTCAGAGATTTCTTTAACCTCATCATCATATTTTACAAGATCATTTACTTCTACCTTGATAGCATTAACTGTATCTAATAATGGATGCCTGCCTCCATAAAAAGCATCATAACATGAACCAAGTACCTTATCGATATGATCGAAGCTATCTAAACGTTTCAGTTCTTCAGCAATAGATTCATCCTCGCCTATTTGTAATCCAGCCTCTTCTATTTCATCGATTTGAAAACGAAGCATATCAAGTTCACGGGCTCGTTCAGCCATGTGCTCAGATAAGTTATCTAGCGCTTGCTTGGCCTCTTTATATTCTTTATAGGCTGCTTTATATTCTTTATAAGCCTTACTACCAGCCTGGTTATAACCATCTAAATACTCATGATGTGAATCAGGATTTAATAATTTTTGATTACTGTATTGACCATGAATATCTGCTAATAATAGACCAATCTCTTTAAGCGCCTTTAGAGGAATGGGTTGATCATTAGCCAATATAATAGATTTACCAGATGTATTAAAGGACCTAGATAGAATTAGTTGATTGTCCTCTACCAATATATTTTTTGATTGTAATAAATCTAATAAACTTTGGTGATTGGCAATATCGAATATGCCATCTATAACAAAACTATCTTTACCATGACGAATAAACTCGCTGCTAGCGCGTTCTCCTAATAGAATACTGAAAGCATCCATTAATATGGATTTACCTGCCCCAGTTTCGCCGGTAAAGATAGTTATGCCATCTTTAAATGAAATATTCATTTGCTCAATCAACGCAAAATTTCGAATGCTCATTTGCGTCAACATATAATTACTAATCCTTCATTAAATCTTGAATTCTAGAAAGAATTGCAGGTACCTCAGCTTCGGAGCGCGCGATAAGTAAAATTGTATCATCTCCTGCGAGTGTACCAATTAATTCAGACCATTTTGCATGATCAATAGAAAATGCTACAGATTGAGCAGAGCCAGGAATCGTATGTAGCACGACCTGATTTAAGCTATGATCAACCTTGATCAAGGAATCTTGGAATAAACGGTTAATACGACTACGTGATAATACTACATTTTCTTCTGGAGATAATGCGTATCGATAATGTCCATCGCCAGTTGGTATTTTAATTAACATTAATTCTTTGATGTCACGAGAGACAGTAGCCTGTGTTACTTCTATGCCTTCTTGTAATAAAGCCGCTGCTAACTCCTCTTGTGTTTCAATCGCCTTAGACTGAACAATTTCCTTAATTTTGTTATAGCGATAGCGTTTCATTTTTTGCTCCCTTTTTAAACTTGCACATAAAAGAGAATATTATCTTTCTTACATTATTATACCATATATTCAAAATTAATATATGGTATATTCCGTATATACCATACGTGTTATGCATATTGAACTAATAATTAATAATTAGTTAATTTATGGAGTTTTCACCTCTTATAAACACACATAATATATGGTTCATCTATTTATAGAGAATTTATGATTAACGATTTTTACAGGTGAGTTGCATAAATAAAAGACCCTTTAATGGGTCTTTTATTTCGTATTATGCATTTTTAGTATAGTAAAAGTATAGATTATTTACTATAAGTATAAAATAGCTGTTATGGCAATTATCGTTTTTGAATTAAATATAATTCAGGTGGATTGTTAGCTTGATTTATAGGATGCCAATGGCATACATTATACTTTGCTTGATCTAACTGTGCGATATATTCATGCAATGCTTCTTTCTCTTCCATACCTTCAGGAGTGCCAGGATATGCTACGATAGTAATGATTCCATCCTTAGCGAGTTTAGGAAATGCATTGTTTAGAGCTTCAATCGTATTATGAGGGCGTGTTATGATGCTATGATCTCCACCGGGTAAATATCCTAAATTAAATATAATTAAATCAATGGTATTTTCTTTGATTTCTTGATGAAGTGCAATGTCGTGAGAATTGTGTAAAAATGTAATTGTTACATTTGACTGCAATTTCTTGGATGCTAGTAATTCCCTGCTAGCACTGACAGCCTGTTCTTGAATGTCTATGCCATATAAATGACACTCAGGTTGAGCTCGTTCTGCTAAATACAGTAAATCGTGGCCATTGCCACATGTTGCATCCACTACAACAGAGGCAGATTTCATAATGCGATCCCAAATAAGATGTTGAAATTGAACTGCATTGTTGATATTAATCATATGCGTTCACACTCCTTATAATAACTCGTCCCTACGAGATGCTAATTTTTTAAATAATGTGCCAAAGAAGCATTGATCTTTAAATCGAACAAATAAACAATACACAGGATTCGATGAAATATGTAAAGCTTCTTTGTTAGTAAATGAATAGTCAAATGTACCATCTATGCATATATGCAGTTGAGGTTCACGATCAGGCATTGTAATTTGAATGGTATCATGTTCTTCTAAGACCATAGAGATACCTTGAATTAAATGTGGCGCAACTGGAGTTATAATAATAGATCGATTATCTGGCTTCATAATAGGACCACCAGCGGATAAATTATATCCTGTAGACCCTGTAGCTGATGAAATAATCAGTCCATCAGAAGGATACATCTGCGTATGTTGTCCATTTACAGCTAAATTGATACGCGCCATTTTAGCTGGTTCAGCACGTGTAATAACGACTTCATTAATAATTGGGACTAAGTCTTCTCTTGTTCCGTCTTCCCTATCTATATAGGCATGAAGATGGCCTCGTTTTTCAATTGTATAGTCACCTTGAGCAATGCGTTTAATATGACTTTGTAATTGATGGACTTCAATTTGATTTAAGAAACCAAGTTCTCCTAAGTTAATACCACATACAGGTATATTATAAGAGAAAATTTGACGTGCTAAATGGATGATGGTGCCATCGCCACCAAAACTAAATGCTACATCAATTTGTTTAAAAATCTCTGGTCTAGGAAGTACATTTTCCTTTGGTATTTGTAATACCTTGTAAGTATCAGGTCTTTCAAGATCATCTGGTAAATATACTTCTATTTGCTCTTCTCTACAGATATGAGCTGCCATTTTAAGAACGGCCATGATTGTACTTTTACCCATATTAGGAAAAAAACCAATACGCATATATCTATCTCCTATAGCATGTGAGCCTCATCTACAACTGCTGTAATTAATTCATCAGTTATAGATAATGCACCTTCTTCAGATTTAGTAAAATATCCTAAAAACTCAATATTGCCTTCCGTCCCTTTAATTGGTGAGAAGGTTAATCCGTGTAAATATAATTTGCAATCATAAGCAACCTGTAATATACGTGAAAGTACCTCTTCATGTACTGCTCGCTCTCGAACAATACCTCCCTTTCCGACCTTTTCTTTACCGGCTTCAAACTGAGGCTTGATGAGAGCTACTAATGAACCTGTATTTTTTAATAGTGTAGTAGCTACAGGTAATACCTTATCGAGAGATATAAAAGCTACATCAATAGATATGAAATCTACAAGTTCACCCAATTGTTCTGCAGTAACCGCACGTATATTTTGCTTCTCCATATTGATTACGCGTTCATCTTGGCGAAGTTTCCAAGCTAGTTGGTTATATCCTACATCTATTGCAAACACCTTGGATGCACCATTTTGCAATGCACAATCTGTAAATCCACCCGTGCTAGCACCAATATCAATCATGACTGCATCGGTTAAATCAATGGGATATATTTGAATAGCTTTTTCTAATTTTAAGCCTCCACGACTTACATATGGTAAGGTATTACCTTTTACTGTGAGATTTGCATCTACAGGAACCTTTGTACCAGCCTTATCGATTCGTGTTGTATCCATAAAGATTTGACCAGCCATAATAGCAGCTTTTGCTTTTTCGCGACTTTCAAATAATCCTCGGTTAACAAGGAGAATATCTAAACGTTCTTTATTACTCATATGACACCATTATACACATAGAAATATTGAATATAAGCTATTAGAATACCTAATACTAAACCACCAAATACTTCAACTGGCGTATGACCTAGTAATTCTTTTAATGCAATTTCTCGGTCTTTTAAAATAACAGGAATATTTCGTTTACTAAAATACTCCACAATTTGGTTTAATATTTGTGCTTGTCGACCAGCTTGACGACGTACACCAGACGCATCATACATGACTACAATAGAAAATACTAATGCTACCACAAATATATCAGTAATACCATTATTTTTAAAGTACAAAGCGGCAGTAGTAGAAATTACAAAGGATGTATGTGAACTAGGAAATCCTCCGGAACCTACTAAACGTTCAAAACGCAATGTACGATAACGGACAAGTTGCCATAAGAATTTAATGGCTTGTGCTGAAAACCAGCCCCAAAATGCGGCTTGCGCTATATAATTATGACAAATTTCCTCTAAAATATGGTACATATAACTTTATCCTCTAATGTTTAATGTGTACGATCCATTAAATAATCAATAATAGCACTTAGTATGTGTGTATCATCTTCTATTGTTGCTAAAGCAGCATGTGCCTTTTGTGCGACTATATGTGCTTCATTACGTGCCTCATCAAGCCCTAATAATGAAACATAAGTGGATTTATCTTGTCGTATATCACTACCAGGTGTTTTGCCTAACTCTTCAATGGTTCCCGTTACATCAAGAATATCATCTGTAATCTGGAATAGCAAACCAAGACAATTGGCATATGTCATATAGGCCGCATATTTTGCTTGATCAGCATTAGATAAAATGAGCCCTAACTCAATAGCCGCATTAAATAAAGCACCTGTTTTGCCACTATGTAAAACTTTTAATTCCTCTAGAGGGATATGTTTTCCTTCGGATAGTAAATCAAAAGCTTGTCCGCCAACCATGCCTTCAGGACCAGCTGCGGTCGCTAAACATTGGATAGCCTTGATTTTTTGCTCAGCTGATGCGGTTGTATTTTCACTACAAAGTTGAAATGCATAGGTCAATAAACCATCACCTGCAAGAATGGCCATACCGTCTCCATATACTTTATGGTTGGTTAAATTACCTCGGCGATAATCATCATTATCCATAGCTGGTAAATCATCATGAATCAGTGAGTATGTATGAATACATTCCAATGCACATAGGAACTCTTTATATAATGATGCATCAACCTTCATTGCATCTAAAACAGCTTTGGTTAAGATAGGACGAATTCGTTTTCCCCCTTGTAATAAACTATAGTTCATAGATTCATATAAACGTTTATATTCTGGTATAGGGGAATGTAATACGGCACTTAACCAGTGTTCAATCGATTGTTTGCTAGTTTCTAAATATGTTTTTAACATAGCTTATTACTCTCCGATGCGTACCTCTTCGATAATCTGTTGAATTTCACCTTCCACAGAATCCAGCATATCTGCACATTCCTTAACTAAGGCTAAGCCTTTTTTATATTGATTTAACAGCTCTGACATAGATAATTCACCATCGTCGAGTTGACGAACGATATCTTCAAGAGCTTTATATTTTTTTTCATAACTTTTCAGTGATGTTGCCATCCGGTAATACCTCCTCTACAACTGCTTTTATAGAACCATCACGCAATGTAATTTTAAATACATCTCCTTTGGCCATATTTTGAATTGAACTTATGGTATGTCCCTCTTTTTCAATTTTGGAATAGCCTTTCACCATTAAATGGATTGGATTTTGCAGTGATAATTCCTGTGTTATAAGTGAAAGTTTATGCTTTTCATGTTGCCATCGTTGTGACGCTAAAGTTTGTAATTTCTCCTTATAGGATTGTAAGAGAGAATTTTGTTTATGCAGTAATTGTAATGCAGGAAACCCGAGGCGACGATTAAAAATTGTACTTAATTCAATACGTTTTTGCTGTAATGTTTGATCCATTACATACTGTAAATAATCAAGTTTTTGTTGTAAATCCTGTTGTAGTGTAGTCAACGGAAGCACTGCAATTTCTGCGGCATGACTAGGTGTAGCACCACGCATATCAGCAGCGTAATCAGCTAATGTATAATCTGTTTCATGACCTACTGCAGAAATAATAGGTGTAGATGCATTGTAAATAGCTTCGATAACAACTCTATCATTAAAGCACCATAAATCCTCCATTGAACCACCGCCGCGACCGACGATAATGACATCAACATCTGGATCTTTATCTGCAGCTTCAATTCCTTTAGCTATGATTGGACCCGCTGTTGTTCCCTGAACTGGTACAGAGAATAATTTAAATTGCATAAGCGGATTTCTATGTTCACTAATATGTAATATATCGTGTAAAACAGCACCTGTAGAGGATGTGACAATACCGATACAACTTGATAGAACTGGTATTGGTTGTTTGTGAGCATCATCAAAATAGCCCAATGCGGATAATTCTCTTTGCAGAGCATCGAATTCAAGCTGTAATGGGCTTTTAGAACCAACCTGCATATCCGATGCGATAAGATTTAAACGGCCCATTTTGTTATAGAAATTAACGGATGCCTTGATGGTTACTAATAATCCATTTTGGAATGCATTAGCGAGTCCTTTACTTTGAACCGTACTAGACCACATTGTTACATCTATAGATGATTCCTCATCCTTTAAGGAAAAATATACATGACCACTACTATGACGCTTAGCATTTGTTATGGTACCACTAACATAGACATTTTTTAGTAGATACTCTCTATCTATTGTTCGTTTTATTAAGTTATTTAATTGGGTGATACTCAATACATTCACGATATACCTACTTTTGTGTTGCTAAGAATGCTCCATAAGCATTTCCCGTAGCATTGTCGACAGAAAATTTAGGATTTGCAAAATGAACCGTTACGTTATTCTTATGACAGAACCCATTTAGACGATTGCGTAGTATAGAATTACTCATTACACCACCAACGGCAATTAATGTTGATACTGGTGTATGTTTGAGATGATAGGTTAATAATTTTTCCAGAGAATTTCCTATGCAACTAAATAGTGCCTTACTCATAGATGCAGGTGATGTCCCTTTTTCGATATTACGCAGTGCAGCACTACAAGGACCAGCAAAGCTAATCCATCCTTCTTTAACCGAGGAAGGTAGCGGATCATACGTATCTGTTTGTGAAGCAAGTAGTTCTAATTCTTTGCCACAAGGAAATTGAATACCTAATGCAACACCTACACGATCGACAAATTGTCCGCCTTGTAGATCCTTAGAACCACCGATAATAGAGCTTTCAAAAATCCCCTTACCTTTATATTCTGTTAAAACGAGTTCTGTAGTACCACCAGAAAGATGTAAGCTATAGAATGGAAACGTAGGGACATGTCCAATTTCCCTTAGGGCTGCTAAAATATGATTTTCTTGATGAGCAAATTCATACATTGGTACTTGCATCATATGACTTAGTGCTCTAGCAAAACCATGACCAACAAGAAAGGCCGGCATATAAGAATCATCAGAGCGTCTAGGAAAAGCACTAACACCAATACCCGATAATGGAACTTGAGGTAATTCTTCGATAAGACGAGGCAATACCTTTGTATGTTGAAACACCATATTAGATTGTTGAAGTCCCTTCATTCCTGGCTTTACATCTAATATTTTTCGAGCTTCTCCTACTATATTTAGTTCATCATCAATAATGGCACAGCTCGTCGTATAACAGCTTGTGTCAATTCCTAGAAAATATCGTTTCATTATTTACTCTTATTATAAGCATCTAGAATCGCATTGATTAATTTATAGGATGCATCAGAACCAAAGGATTTTGCTAATTGTACAGCCTCATTGATAACAATAGATGGAGATACCTCTTCACTATTGTAGTTGAGCTCCCAAATCGCAAGACGTAAAATGGCGCGGTCTACTTTATCCATAAGTACAAATTTCCGTTTTGTGCAATATGGTTCAAGTATTGTGTCGATTTCTTCAAGATGGGATAACACACCATCTATTATTTGGTTTGCATAAGCAATATCCATAGACAACGAGATTTCTCCATCTGGGAAAATCACATCATCATTAGAGGTATGAAATTCATTAGCGTATAGAACTTGGAATGCATATTGACGTGCTTCACGTCTATTTCTCTTTTTAGACATATTGTCTCCTTATTCTTTGATAATTCCTTCAATATGTACATCAACCTTTACGTGATCAAGGTCAAGCGTATTCTTTAGTGTTTGTTTAATTTCAGACTGCAATTGTTTTGCTATATCTATTACATTGTATCCGTATAGACAACGGATATACACATTAATTTCGATAAAGCCTTTTCTATGCTTTACATTAATGCCTGGTAAATTTTTTTGTCCAAAAGCGTTCGTTATACCATCAACAATTTCATCATATAAGCGTGGACTTAAAGAATGAATACCAGGAATTGTACTTAAGGGCTTAATGGCAACATCAATGATGACGGAATCTGCAATATCTACTGTTGCTGTATCTAAGCCATAGTTTAATTTATCGTCTTGACTCATAGGCCCTCCTATTATTCGTTACGCTGAATTGGTTCAGGTGTAAAATCATCAAAAATAATATCTTGGACTACGATGTCAATTGTTTCAACTTCTATTTCTGTGTAATTGACGAGTGCAGTTTTAATCCGCTCTTGTAAGCGCAGTGCAATATCAGGTATGCGATACCCATAGGAGATACTCACATATAATGTAACTGAAATTGCTCCGTCATCGTTAAAGGAAATCTTTACACCTTCATGGGCATTTTTACGTCCAAAAAAGGTATTAACACCATCATTAAAGGTAGAACTCATATGATGGATTCCTTTAGTATCTAATGCGGTCATACTAATAATAGTAGCATATACATTGTCTGCGATTTTAATTTTACCAGTTTCTAACTCAGTATTTTTCTTAGTCATATAGGCCTCTTTCAAAAAAGAGCACCTGTCCCTATATAATGACATAGACGACAAGTGCTCAGCTTAACAAAGATATATGGGGGACTATATTACATTTAAAAGATCTGGCCCACTATATCAATGAAATAGTTTTAGGCACGTTCGATGTATTGACCAGTACGAGTATCAATACGAAGTACATCATCTACTTCGATAAAGAGAGGTACTTTTACAGTGTAGCCTGTTTCCAATACAGCTGGTTTATTACCACCTGTTGCAGTATCGCCACGGATACCAGGATCAGTTTCAACTACGCGAAGTTCTACAGCTACAGGTAAGTCAATACCGATTACAATACCTTGGAAGAACATGATGGATACTTCCATGTTTTCAAGAAGGAAGTTTTTAGCATCACCTAGTTGTTCAACATTCAATTCCACTTGATCATATGTTTCATTGTCCATGAATGTGTATGCGCCATCAGCTTCGTATAAGTATTGCATACGACGACGGTCAACATGTGCTTTTGGCACTTTTTCACCAGCGTTGAAAGTACGTTCTACTACGGAACCAGTTTGCAAGTTTTTCATTTTTGTACGCACGAATGCAGCACCTTTACCTGGTTTAACGTGTTGGAAATCAACTACTTGCCATACATTACCGTCGATCTCAACGGTTACACCTGGGCGGAAATCATTACTGGAAATCATCTAACTCTTCTCCTTCTAAATACCTATTTCGATTAACTCTTTTGGACTATGTGTTAATAATTCACAGCCATCAGCTTTAACAATAACACTATCCTCTATTCTCAATCCGATTTCACCAGAAAGATAAATACCTGGTTCTACCGTAATGATCATATTTTCGGAAAATACCGTATCGGACTTTGCATTGGCCACTGGTTCTTCGTGGATTTCTAGACCCACACCATGTCCCGTACCATGATTAAACTCCTTGGTATATCCTCGTTCTCGTATATAGTCACGACATACTGCGTCAAGTTCTTTGCCTGTAATTCCTGCACGAACTGCTGCAACACCTCGTTTTTGAGCTTCTAAAACTATACTATACAAATTCTTTTGTTGCTCTGATGCGGGGCCCATAACGACGGTTCGAGTCATATCTGAATGAAACCCTTTATACACAGCGCCAAAATCAAAGGTGATAAAATCACCGGCATCTATAATCTTATCACTAGCCACACCATGAGGCATACTAGAGCGATTGCCGGATGCTACAATTGTTGCAAAAGAAGGTTTCTCTGAACCTCGTTTTAACATTTCTGATTCGAGTATGATACGCGCGTCATTCTCCGTCATACCCACCTTTAATTGCGGTAATAATGCTGCAAATGCATCGTCTCCAATTTTAGCAGCTTTACGCATTAATTCTAATTCATCTTCTCGTTTTACAGCACGTAATTTTGCAAAATTGATAGATGTAAAATTAAAGCGTTCATCTAAAGTATCACATAAGGTTTCATATGTATCAACAGGCATATATTTTCCTTCAATACCAAAGAGACCATCGTGGATGTGATTGTCATTAAAAATATCTACAAGAGTATCCATAACTGATGTTTCATATTGAATAACCTCATAGCCTTCACATTGTTTTGTAGCTTGCTCTGTATATCTAAAATCGGTAATCATGAAAGCTTTATCTTGTGTGACAATAGCAAATCCTGTGGTACCTGTAAAACCAGCAAAATAATGTAAATTTATAGGGTCAATTAAAACGACACCAGTTAATTCTTGTTCTTTAATATACTTTTGTAGCTGATTTAATCCGTTCATAATCATGCTCCTAGTCTATAAAGTACACCTTATAATACCATAAAATGCCTATATTGAATAGATTTTCATGCTATTTTTTAAAGTCTACTACATCTTGGTCGTCTATTTCTGAATATGTATTAATAGCTTCAATCCCATCTAATGTAATATGACCTATAGACAATCTCTTTAAATAGGTAACTTCGCCTCCAGCGGCTCCAATCATACGTTTAACTTGATGGTACTTTCCTTCTTCAATGGTTATATGTAGAGACTGTTCAGAAAGAACGTCTATATTAGCCGGTTTACATTGGGTTCCATCCCCTAATACTATTCCTGTTTCTATACGTTCAATGCCTTCTTTTGTGAGTTTACCATTAAATTCCACATAGTATACCTTCGGTACATGTTTGTGTCCATTAATAATAGAATGCGCCCAAATACCATCGTTTGTGAGTAATAATAGACCTTCTGTATCTTTATCTAGGCGTCCCACAGGAAATACACCCATTTTCTTAAACTCAGGTGGTAATAAATCCATCACTACAGGATGCGTAGGATCTTCTACAGCTGTAATATATCCAGCAGGTTTATGAAATTTAATATAATACTGTTGTTTTGTTGATATTTGTACGCCATCAACTGCAATGATATCATCATCTATATGTATGGATTGGTCTTTTTTTAGGATAACAGCACCATTTACAGTAACACGTCCATCCTTTATAATTTGGTGAACCTCTTTGCGACTACCAAAGGCTTTATTGGCTAATAGTTTATCTAATCGCATCTTAATTCCTCTTTCATAGCATTTGAAAGAATCAATTATACATGCCCTCTTAAATTATCTACGTGAGCAGTATCATTTAATAAGTTTAAAATATTATGGTCCGATGGTCCCATACCATTGTAAAATATGCGATTAATTGCGGTATTACCTTGGCTGAAATTCCAACAGTGACCAATGGGAATATCAAGCATTTTACATAAAAGTGTACGAATCGTCCCACCATGACAGGTTATTAAAATTGTTTCGTCATCATCATTTTGACTTATAAATTCTGAAAGACCATCCCATGCACGATTTTGTACTTCTTGAAAGCTTTCTCCATTTGGTAGCTTGACAATATCAGGTTGTCGATACATTTGATCAATAAGTCCTGGCCATCGTTCTTCGATGTCTGAGAACAATAATTTTTCCCAGTCACCAAAATCAATTTCTCGCATCCGAGGATCTATTGTAATATCGATATTTCGATTACCACGAATCGTTTCTGCTGTTACGAGGGCTCTAGATAGGTCACTTGATAAAATACGATCAAAATGTACATTCTTCAATGCATTAGCGCAAGCTTTTGCCTGTGCTATTCCATTATCATTCAAAGGAACATCGGTTATGCCTTGATAGCGACCTATCTTATTCCATTCTGTTTCGCCATGTCTAATAATATATAATGTTTTCATGTTGTGTTCCTATTTCTCAAATATGGTACTTAATAAATGAATAAGTTCCACGTTGTGTGCATGATCTTTTATAGCAATCCGCATCCATTTTGGACCTAACCCTTTATAATTAGCACAGCTACGAATTAATAGATTATGTTTTTCTAATCTAGTTTGTACATCTGTAACTGTAATATCAGGATCATTAATTTCCATTAAGATATAATTGGCAGATGGCTTATAGACTACTAAATCTTTAATAGCAGATAATGATTCATACATATACTTTGCTTCATTAGCCAATACCATCTTACTATCGTTAATATACTTAGTATCGGTTAGTGCGGATTCAGTATAAGCTTGTGCCAATGTATTTACAGACCATGCAGGAATATATTGACGCAATTCTTGTATTAATGTAGGATTGGCGAACACTGCACCAATACGAAGTCCTGGTACAGCATAAAATTTTGTAAAAGAATGTACGATAATTACATTGTCATATTGATTAATGAGCTCGCGCATAGAGTGGCTATTGTCTCGTAACGATTCATTACCAATAAAATCAATGAACGATTCATCGATAACAAGTAAGCTATTAGCATCTTTTAACATTTGTGCTAATACCTTGATTGATTGTTTATCCAACAATGTTCCATCTGGATTATTAGGGTTACCTAAAAATACGATAATGCGTCCATCTTGACCTTTTAATTCAGCAGCAAATGTTTGTAATGCTAAATAAGGTACTTCAAAATATGGGGTGCCATCATCATTTTGTCGCTGACGATAAAAAATTTCCCTTACCGGTATGTTCGCAGCATCCATAGAGGATTGGTATTCAGAGAAGCCAGGCGCAGGAACAAAAGCCCCTGTAAATCCAGATAATCGTCCAACTGCATAGAGGAGCTCTGCAGCTCCGTTACCTAGAAGTATAGAATCTTTTTCTATACCATATACATCGGCAATAGTATTCATAACATCATCATTTGTAACATCTGGATAATGAGATATATATCGCAACCGTTCGTTTAGTGCTTCTAAGCCTTTTGGACTAGGTCCTAATAGATTAATATTGGCACTAAAATCAGTTACTTCAGATAGATTTATTTTGTGGTCATGAGAAAATTTAAAGATATTTCCGCCATGTGTATCTGGCATAGGAGATCCTCCTTTATCGTTTTATATATGTTAGTCCTTCATTTGTTGTTTCCACAATATCAATATATTGTAAGGTAGGTAATTTTTTTTCGATGTATCGCTTACATTCATCGATAGCCGTATAATCACTTGGAAATAATAGACCCATTATTGTACCACTGTGAGCAATGATTGTACCGACGCTATGAAAAGCATTACCAATGTCATGAAATTCATATAAATTTGGTTTATATAAAATACGTTGATTAGCAAAGGCACTCAATGTAGCGGCCTGTCCTATTAACGTAATATCATGTGTTTCTAGACCTTTTTTGAAGAGCTCTAGTGATTCTCTAATGATAGGCTCTTTCTCCTGTATTTTATGGGATAAATCTTTTTGTTGATTAAAAGAGATGGTATCAATAGTACCACCTTCATCAAATATGAGTATTTTTAAAGGCGGACACGTTCCTAAAAAATTACAGATGGACCCATTTATATAATCAAATTGTGTAATTCCAGGGTAAAAAGCAGCATCCGTCGGCTCTACTGATAAACAGATGGTTTCTAGCTCTTTTGGTGTTAATGCTCTATTACATGATAAAGCAGTGGCCATTGCGGCTACTGCTATATCCGCAGAGCTAGATGCCATTCCTTTTCCTTGAAGAATATCTGATCTTATATAGATAGCAGTATTGTCACGGCTGGGAATATGTAAAATATCCTTTACTAAGTTGCGAGCTTGACTAGACTTAGGTTGTAAGGAGCAATAATAGTGTGGCAATGGATGTGTTACCTGGCTCAGTGCATAGGAATAGCGATTGATTGGACATGTCACAAGAAATGATTGTCCATCAATGGCCCCTTGGATAAATTCCCCACAAGTGCCTGGTGCACGAACATAATAAGTCACTAAATCCTCCTTACACAATAAAACAATCTATGTATAATTAAATGATTAAAGAATAGGAGCTTTCACAACAGAAGATAATAATGTCAACGTAATTATATATACTAATATCAACAAGACCTCTGTTACTTCAACAACGAAGCCATATGTATCACCAGTCGTTCCACCTAGTTGTTTAACAATATAGTGATTGATAATACGATTAATGATATAGCTAACAATCATCGAGAAAATATTGATTTCCATTAAGCCTACCAAAGCGTATGCTAGGCCAAAAATAGCTATGTTATATGGTATAAATGGAATCGAAAGTATACTTGTTATACCTAAAGCGATTGCATATAGTAACGATAAAAGTAAACAAATAATAATAGGCATACAGAAAGTAGAAATCGTGCTCCATGTGATGACATGTTTTGGTGCATATACTGCAAAGGCCTGCCCCATACCCGATTTTCGAGCATATGGATAAGAGCGAATACTTAAAATCAATGTGTATCTACTCATGAGAGGCATCATTACAAGTATAATAGGTATAAATTCAGGTATAGGAATTGCAGTTAACAGTTGCCATTTTAACAATGTGATAAATACAAAAGCTACAACCCCAAAGGAACCTACACGGCTATCCTTCATTATTTCTAGTTTTTTCTCTCTCTCACGGCCAGAAAAAAGTCCATCACTTGTATCCATTAATCCATCAGCATGTAAGCCACCGGTGAACAAAAATTCACTGATAACGATAATAAGCATTAATGGCATAGGTGACAAAAATTGAGAGAATATAAAATAAATTAGGGTTAAAAATATACCGATGATCAATCCTACAAAAGGAAATGTACCAACAGACTTACCAAAATCTTCCATGGACCATTCTGTTTGATTTACTATTTTTAGTCTAGTTAGAAATTGTAAAGCTATAAAGAAAGGTGTCATCTATGTATTACTCCATAAATTGATAAGCGACTATAGTGGTGATGATTATCATAAGTATTGTTGACAAATACATCATATATATAGATCGAGTAATATGTAGTCGATTTAGTGTTTCTAATGCATCACCCATATATTCACGAAACGTCATCTTTTTAAAGTACTGGTTATAACCGCCTAGGCGAATGTGCAATGCCCCTGCTACAGGCGCTTCTGCATAGCCACCATTAGGGCTAGGATGTTTATAGGCATCGCGAAGACCAATACGAAATGCGGATTTGCCATCAAATCGTAATATAAAGGCAGAAATAACTAATAATAGGAATGTTAGTCGTGCTGGGATCCAATTTAATATATCATCTAAACGAGCCGCCACACGGCCAAAGAACATATATTTTTGATTCTTATATCCCAACATGGAATCCATAGTATTAGCTGTGCGATATAATATAGCTCCTATAGGACCACCTAATATAAAGAAAAATAGTGGTGAAATTATGCCATCAATGGTATTTTCTGATATTGTTTCTACTGTGGCCCGAGTGATTTCACTTTCATCAAGATCTTCTGTATCGCGCCCTACAATCCATGAAACGCGATGTCTTGCATCATCGATACGACCTTGTTTAAGCAATCTATTAATTTCAAATCCAGCCGCGCCTAATGAACGAGGTGAAATTGTAATGTACACGATGAGAACTTGAATAGAATATTCTACCCATTCATTAATGAGACTACCAATCCATAAAATCAATGAGGCTATGATATAAATGGTTAACAATATAAATCCAACTGCAATACCACCATACCAAAGTTTTTTTGTATCATTATCTGTATCTTTATAAAATACAGCCTCATAAAATGATATGACACGACCAATTAGGGCAACAGGATGAAACTTACTATTGGGATCCCCAATAATCGTATCAATAATAAATGCCAAAATTGGAATACACACATAGTTGTAGTGTTTAAACCACTCTAAGAGAATGTTTAAATCCATTAATATCACCCATTATCCTTTAATAGAGTCATAATGTAATCCATATCCAAATGTTCTTCTACGATGTCTGCTAAACGATTATACGCATTGTTTTTATGTTCGAAATAATGGAAAACAACAGGTGTTTCATCTAATCCTTTACGTAAACGCAATTGATTTATAATAAAACGACGGAATTCATCATTATCAAAAACACCATGAATGTAGGTACCCATAACTTGATGACGACCATCGATAAACCCATCTACGACCGTTATAGGAGTTTCACTACGTTTAGTAATGGTAAAACAACGTTTTACAGTATCATCATTTGGTGTTGTATCACCCATATGAATTTCATAGCCTACGAGTTCACTACCAGAAAATGTACCGTTAAGGAAATGTAAATTCTCAACATCAAATGTAACTTGATGTGTCGTTTTTTGATCCTTCATGGTTGTAGTAGAGTTAACTAAACCGAGACCTTCACTCTCCTCAATATCCCCTTCCATGTGATGCGGATCATATATAGCAGTACCAAGCATTTGGTTACCACCGCAAATACCGATTACAGGAGTTCCTTTTTCCGCGAGCTCTTTAATCTCATTAGCTAAGCCGGAGTTTTTTAAATATGTTAAGTCAGCCAATGTATTTTTAGAACCTGGTAAAATAATCAAATCAGGCGTACCAATAACATCTCCAGAACCGACAAAACGAACGGATACATCGGGTTCATAGTTCAATGCATCAAAGTCTGTAAAATTAGAGATTTTAGGTGTTTGGATTACAGCAATTTGAATGTCTTTAGAACCTACATTCTTTTTATTTTCCAAAGCTACAGAATCTTCTTCATCAATATCAAGGTTTTCTATGGCAGGAATAACACCAACTACTTTTTTACCTGTTTTTTCTTCGATGAAAGTCAATGCTGGTTCTAATAACTTAATATCGCCACGGAATTTATTAATTACAATCCCCTTTATTAAATCGCGTTCTTCTGGTTCGAGTAATTCTAATGTACCAACAATAGAAGCAATAGCACCACCTCTATCTATATCGGCAATGAGAAATACAGGCGCTTGTGTCATTTTAGCAATACGCATATTTACGATATCATTAGCTTTTAAATTAACCTCAGCAGGACTACCAGCCCCTTCGATGACAATCATTTCAAAATTTTCATCGAGAAAGGCAAGAGATTCTTTGACCTTATCAAGAGCTGTTAAGGAGTAATGGGTATGATATTCTTTAGCACTATAGACACCAACTGGTTTGCCCATTAATACGACTTGAGATGACTGATTTCCTGTAGGTTTAAGCAATACAGGGTTCATCTGTACAATAGGATCAATACCAGCTGCTTCAGCTTGGGCAACTTGTGCTCGTCCAATTTCATCACCCCATTTGGTTACATAGGAGTTTAAAGCCATATTTTGTGCTTTAAATGGCACAGTTTTATAGCCCATTCGATAAAGAATGCGGCATAATGCAGTACATAAAATACTTTTGCCTACATTAGAGCTCGTTCCTTGGAACATGATTTTTTTAGCCATTTATATGAACCTCCTGAGATTTTAATTCTATGGTTACTCCACTAATTGTTAAGTACATTTTATTGGCAGCACTAGCAACCTCTCGATTTACACGACCAGTTATATCGCGGAAATATCTTGCCAATTTATTTTCCGGTACAATACCTAATCCAATTTCGTTGGTCACAAAAATAACAGTTTTATCATTACTGTTATTAATTTCCTGTAATAATAGTCGTAGCTCTTCTAAAATAATAGATTCAATACGATTAGAATCTTCCTGCGTATTGATATCCCCATGAGCGAAGACGTGATTTGATGTAAACATTGTAAGACAATCAATCAAGATGACATCACTTACATTCTTAATTTGTTCCCAATTTTTGTGTAAGTATAGTGGAATTTCGAAGGTAATCCACTCTTTACCACGGCGCAACTGATGCTTTTTAATACGATCTTTCATTTCGTCATCAAAAGCTTGCCCGGTAGCAACATATGCCTTTCGCCCTTTTAAGGATAAGGCTAATTGTTCTGCAAATTCACTTTTTCCACTACGAGCTCCTCCGGAGCATAGAATAATTGTAGATTTCATAAACCACCTATACAAGTATATATAATTTCTGTATCATTATTAGTATAACAAAAGGAGATACACTATGGAAATTATGAATATGAAATTAAAAATGATGTCTACCCTTTGGGAAAATACCTATCGTGTAGCTATTGAAGATGGTCAAGGTGGATATATTGGTACATGTCGTGTAGTTGTTAATGTACCGCTAGACCCTTCTGAATTACCTCCTAATGCACCTATTGTGGAACCACAAATGTTTGTATTAGTAGAGGATTTTTCTTTTGATGCATCTAAAATTATAAATTTTGAGACAACATTAGCAGATTTATTGCGTGAAAAATTTAGATATCAAATTCCTCATATCTTCTTTTTCTATCCAAGTCCACATGATGTATTGAATCAAGAAATTACACAATCTTAATAAAGAAAAAAGCTATGTGAAGACATAGCTTTTTTTGTTTATTCTTCTCCGATTTCTTCTTCTACACGACTTAATATGAAGCATAAATCAGATAGTCGATTTAAGTATCGCAAATTAGATTCATGTACGCTTTCACCATCGTCTAATACACGCCATAAATCACGTTCTGCACGACGAGCAACTGTTCTAGATACATGTAAGTAGGCAGAAGATTTATTTTCACCAGGTAGAATAAATTCTGCAAGAGGTTCTAATTTTGCATCAAAACGGTCGATAACCTTTTCCAAATGTTTTACTTGTTGATCTGTTATTTGTGGTGCTTGATTCAAGCTAGCAATATCAGCCATTAAGGTCCATAAGGAACGTTCTATATCGAGTAACTCAGCTTGTACTCTTACATTCTTTGCATAGGCTCGAGCTAATCCCAAGAAGGCTTGAAGCTCATCAATCGTACCATAGGCTTCAACGCGAAGAGAAGATTTCTTTACACGTTCACCTGTATAAAGACCTGTTGTACCTTGATCACCTGTTTTTGTATAAACACTACTACCCATGGCTTACCTCCTAATTAGATGTTATTTATATTCTGGGAACCATAAATGAATTTCACGTGCTGCTGAATCAACTGAATCAGATGCATGTACAACATTAGAATCCATAGTTAAGGCATAGTCACCGCGAATACTACCAGGTGTGGCATCTACAGGATTAGTTGCACCATTGATAGTACGTACAGAAGTAACGGCATTTTTACCAGCTAGTACAAAAGCTAGTACAGGTCCAGAAGTGATAAAATCAACCAATTCACCAAAGAATGGTTTATCCTTATGCTCTGCATAATGTTCTTGTGCTAATTCTTTTGGAGTTTGAAGTAATTTCATAGCTTTAATGATTAAGCCTTTACGTTCATAACGTGTAAGAATTTCACCACAGATTTGACGTTTTACACCATCTGGTTTAATAAGAACTAAAGTTTCTTCCATCTTTAAACCTCCCTTTTATTAAAATCTATAATGTGGATTTAGAGATAGTTTTTTCAATCTAGCAATACGATCCTTAGTACTAGGATGTGTGCTAAAAAGATTCGACAAACTAGCACCAATACCCATCATAGGATTAATTATAAACATATGCGCTGTAGCATTATTGGCATTAGGTAATGTTCCATATTTAGAATATTCTTCAATTTTAGCCAATGCCGATGCAAGTCCTAAAGGGTTCTTGCTTAACATAGCCCCACCCTCATCAGCTAAATATTCACGAGTACGAGAAATACTCATCTGAATAATAGCAGCTGCTATAGGCGCCAAAATAACCATACCAATCAACGCAAGTGGATTGACATTATCATCGCGGTCATCAGAGCGACCACCAAAGAACATACCAAAATGGGCAATAGTAGATATAGCGCCTCCAATAATGGCAGCAATAGTACTAATTAGGGTATCACGATTTTTAACATGTGTTAATTCATGACCTAAAACGCCCGCTAATTCATCATCTGTTAATAAACGTTGAATTCCGGCTGTTACAGCTACCGCAGCATGTTCTGGATTACGACCAGTTGCAAATGCATTTGGTACGTCCGTAGGGATGATATAAACCTTTGGCATTGGTAGTTTACCGTTTTTAGCTAATTGTTCAACCATACCATATAGTTTTGGGTTTGATTGAGCGGTAACTTGTTGTGCATTGTATTGTGCTAACACAATCTTATCGCTATACCAATACGATGCTATTGACATGCCTGCAGATATGATGAACATTAACATCATTCCACGAGCGCCGCCAAAGGCATCGCCTAATAATACTAGTATCACTATTAAAGTGGCTAGTAACATTGTTGTTTTAAAATTATTCATAGAGTCCTCCAACATAAGTTTTTGGACTATGCCTTAACTAGATTTATTATACCACATTTTGAATAGTTGTGGCTCCTGCTGTATCTGCCTCTAACACATATACCTTGTTCTCAATACCATGGAAATCAAAGATTTTCCCCATTGCATCAGCTACTGTTTGTACGTGAGCTTTATCTGTATATGCAATCAAGGTAGAACCAGATCCACTGATAGTTGCACCATAAGCTCCAGCGGCTTTTGCAGCAGAGAATACCTTATCACAATGTGGAATCAACGTTTTTCGATACGGTACATGGAGATTATCCTCCAAGGCAACCGCAAGATTATCCAATTGGTTCGTAATTAAACTAGTTACAAATAACGATGCATGACTCACATTTTGAACAGCCTCTTTAAAAGGCACATGATTTGGTAATACAGATCGTGCATATTCTGTAGAAACTAATACCTCTGGTACGACTACAGCAAAATGAAGTGACTCTGGTACAGGGATAACTGTATTCAAGACTTTATCTTTTAGGCCTGTAGCACAACAAAGATTACCAAAAATAGCTGGTGCCACATTATCTGGATGGCCTTCCATACGATTGGCAATGATGAGTAACTCTTCTTTTGAAAGCGGTTTGTTTACGAGATTATTGGCTAGTAATAGACCACCTACAATAGCAGTACTACTACTACCAAGACCACGCGATGGCGGAATTAATGTTTCCGAAGTAATATGACCATATTGAATTGGTTCTTGTGCTTTAGCAAATACTTGTTCAATAGCAATGCCAATGAGATTCTTTTTAGGATCTTCTTTTTCTAATATGTCTGCGCCATATCCATGAAATGTATAGCTAAAAGATGTAGCATTTGCATCAGGTGTAAATTCAAAAATATTATATAGATTTAATGCTAGTCCAAGGCAATCAAATCCTGGACCACAGTTGGCACTTGTAGCAGGTACTTGTACACGAATAGTTGTCATAATATTACGCTTCCATAATTCTGATTACACTGCTTACTTCTTTCACAGAGCGCAAGCTATTAAAAGAATCGATTAAATTTAAAATATAGGAATGTGGACATTTAGAAGTCACAATGGCAAGTACTGCTGTTTCAGGATCTTTATTCCGTTGAACGATTGAAAGAACAGAGATTTTTTGCTCTGCTAATTTTGTAGCAATTTTTGCAAGAACGCCAGTTTTATTATCAACAGCTAATCGCATGTAGTAACTAGATTGTATTTTACCTGGAGAATAAATATTCTTTTGGTCAAAGTAGAATGGTTTAAAACGTCCTGTAGATTCAAAAGCTACGTTTTTAGCAACTTCCATAATATCGCTAACAACGGAGCTGCCTGTTGGTAAACTACCGGCGCCACGTCCATAGAACATGGCATCATCAATGCCATTACCCTTAATATAAATTGCATTGTACGAGCCGCGTACAGATGCAAGTGGATGTGTTAATGGTACGAAAGCCGGGTATACATTGAGAGATAAACCCTTTGACGATTCTTTTGCAATGCCAATAAGTTTAATATTGTATCCGAATTCCTTACCAAAGGAAATATCTTCTGTATCAATGTTAGTAATACCTTCTACAGTTACATCCTCGAAAAATATACGACGGTTAAAGCTAATGGATGCCAAAATAGCAAGTTTACGAGCTGCATCTAATCCTTCTACATCGGCAGTTGGATCAGCTTCTGCATAGCCTAAATCTTGAGCCTCTTTTAATACATCCCCGTAGCTTAATCCTTCATCTGTCATTTTCGATAAAATAAAGTTTGTTGTACCATTCATGATACCAACAAGTTCAGTAATGCGATTACCGCCAAGGGAATCGTATAATGTTCTAATAATTGGAATGCCACCTAATACAGATGCTTCAAAACGTAAATCTACGTGGTTTTTATACGCTAAGTCAAATAAATATGGGCCTGCTTCTGCTAATAAATCCTTATTGGCTGTAACAACACTTTTTCCATGTTTTAAAGCTGCTTCAACACAATCTTTCGCAAATGTAGTGCCCCCCATTAATTCAACGACAATAGCAATCGATTCATCATTAAGCACATCATCGATGTTAGTCACGTATTGTGCAGTGCTTGGTAATGTAATATTTGTGTATTTATCTGGGTTGCGAACAAATATTTTTGAAATCTCGATAGTTACACCGCTTCTGTTAGTAATCAAATCGACATTATCTTGTAATAAATTAAATGTTCCTTGGGAAACAGTACCAAATCCTAATAAGGCTATTTTAACGGTCTTCATAATGGTCCTACTCTCTTCTGACTGGTCAATATAGCATTTATATTATGCTTGACCTAAAATTTCTACTTTAATAATTCCTTTCATATTGCGAATATCATGTAATAATTCCTCTAAGGAACCTTGCAAGTTTTTGGTTTCGAAAGAAATACTACTATTAGCAATACCCTGTAATGGAATATCTTGATTTATGGTCAAGATACTTCCGTTTTTATCGGCTATTGCTTTTAAAACACTTGATAACATACCTGATTCATTGGACATGGAAACGGTAATGCTAACAATTTTTCCTTGAGCAATCTCAAAAAATGGAAATACATAATCTTTATATTTATAATAAGCAGATCGACTTAAATCCATTTTCTCAACAGCTTCATTTATAGTTTTTACTTCACCTAGTTTCAAAATCTCTTTTACTTTAATCGTTTTCTTAATCGCTTCTGGTAAAATATCTTCTTGAACTAAATAAAATTTGTCCTTTTTCGGTTTTGTCATACTAATTCTCCTTACATTAATTAGATGTTTCCTGAGCAACAAACTGACGTCCATATAAAGTTAATACTGCATACATACCTATAAAAAATGGTACATATTCTGCCATCACACGCCACGCCACAGCTATAATACCTACAGTGCCACTCGGTACGAATGGTGCAAAAAGTAAAATGAATAATCCTTCAGCAATACCTGTTCCCCCTGGAGTGGGTGCAAAATAAAGTATTAAATTCAATAATATCATTCTATCTAATATCGTAATAATTGGTACATCATTAGTAAAAGCAAACATCAATGCCGGTGCTATACAGTATAAGCATAATAAACTTAATCCTGATTCGATAAATACAATAAAGGATTGAGTAGGTTTTTTATACAATAATGCAAGCCCTTGATTTAGTGTTTCTAATTTCGCCAACCAATCTTTGGTCTTATGGGCCTTAAAACGTTGTGCTAGATTATATACGAATTTCCTCATATATACCGTTTGTAAAAGATATGTTCCTAATAAGGTGGCCATGACGGCCAAGAAGGAAAATAGTAATAACATATCTCTTGAAATATATGGTATTTCTATGGAGTCATATAAAAACACAATCGGTAACATGATGACTAAAAACATGATTGAAAAAACAGTACGTATCAATACGATTGGAGTTCCCTTACTTATCGGGACATCATAGCTTCTTAATACGAGTACTTGAGCCACAGCTCCACCACTGGCACCTGGTGTGAGCATAGCCATAAAATAATTGCTAAATATAACCCGAAGTACAGCTTTTATTGATAAATGATAACCGCCAATTTTTACAAGGCGCTGCAATCTTAATCCATCAAAATACATCCCTAAAGCAAGTGCAATAATGGCAAGCAACAAAGATTCACCATTAAATGTCGTTATTGTTTTTAGGGCTTCTAAATCGATAGTATAATAAATGATTCCTAAAGATACGGCAAAAAGTAGGACAAACATAAATATGCCGCGTCTCATCATCTTACTCATAACAAATCCCCATAATTAATGAGTTCTATATTATGTTGTGAAATATATCTACGTACATTATCGGATGTCATAGCAGATAATTCATCTTGCCAATGATAACCCCAATTATATTGATTTCTTAAAATTTCATCACTAATACCTGGATGCGTCATAATTTCATGGGCCCCAGATAGAGAGCTAACTTGTTTTAAAATCGATAATAATTCTGTTTCTCCTAAAGCACCACCATTAATCATACCCCAGAAGTATTGTGTAAAGTAAATCCCCTTGTCGCGAATGCTAGGCAATGCTTGAGCAGCCACGGTGCTCAAACCACATTTCCCCATAATACGAACAGGATTATGCACGCCATTTAAAAATGTTATTTTTTCATTTGGCACACGTATAGCTTTAATTTTATATCGCATAGCCTGTTCTAAAACTATAGGTAGAATACTAGGTAATACATGCATATGTTGGTGTCCATCAATATGAGTTACGTTTACACCAGATTCCATAATTTTAGAAACTTGCTTTGTAATCTCTGTTCTCACTTCATCATAATTAATAGAGCCACTATATATGCGCTTCATAAACTCTATATAATTATCAACAAAAACACCTTCGTTTGTTACAAGACTAGGAATTTCACTAGGATCACTTACAGGAGCGATTCCTCCCACCAAAGCAATGTGAATACCTATACCCAACTTTGGATATTCCTTTGCCATATCTACTGCTTCATTAAAAGCAGCACCACTTGCCAATATAGATGTGCTTGTAATAGCACCTTTAGTATGCCCTACGATAATACCTTCATTTATAGCTGAATGAAGGCCAAAATCGTCAGCATTTATAATTAATTTTGACATATGCGTGCCTCTTTATTCGTAAAAACGGAAAAACAATGTTCACTCAGAAAAGATATATGTTATTTTAACAAATACAGGTATATAAAATCAATACAAAATAGTAATACTTGTATACTGGAAACGGACTTTTTATATCGTTTTCACATAATTTATATACCCTTCTATCATAGATAATCATATTTTATACTACTATAGAAAATTATATACCCTGTCATCAAAAATGATCGATGACAGGGTATCGTTATAATATATATTAAATTTGTTCTCTTACTTTATACATACATAGGGCGGCCGCAATTGATACGTTTAAAGATTCTATATCACCATACATGGGAATTGTAATAGCCTGATCACACATTTCAATAATTTCTCTAGACACTCCATTTCCTTCATTACCGAGTATAATCATGGTTCGTTTAGGATATGAAATGGTATGATAAGGTTTTGCATTTTCTAGTGAGGTAACATAGGTTTGTATCGTATTATCCTTTATGAAATCATAAAATTCAGATAATGTTACATCTTCAAAAATAGGAATATTACAAAGCGCACTCATCGTACTACGTACGCATTTTTCGTTATAAGGATCTACGGTTCCTTTTAACAAGAATATACCTTTTGCACCAGCAGCCACCGCTGTACGAATTATGGTACCTAAGTTTCCCGGATCCTGTACACCATCTAGTGCGACATATAATCCATCCTCTACTATCAATGAATGCAAATCATTAACACATTTTTTCGCTATACCTAGTATACCCTGTCCGTTTACAGAGTGCTCAATTTTATCAAATATTGGATCTTGTACTACATAGACGGAAGAAACAGTAAAACCTTTTTGCACTAGCGGTTCCAATTCACTTCGCTTTGATTCTCTAATTAAAATAGAGCGCAAAAAATCTTTTTTTCCTATATCCGTTACAGCACGAATTCCTTCCACCGTATATTCACCAAATTTTTGCCGATATTTTCGCTGTTGTAAACTGATAATATGTTTTATAGTCTTATTGTCTTTCGATTGAATATAATCTATTTTTGGTGATTCCATAACTCGTAAAAATCCCCCTTATGTTGCATAAGCTCATCAAATGTTCCATCTTCCACAATCTTACCATAAGAAAGAACTAGAATTCTATTTGCTTTTTGTACAGTTGATAAACGATGTGCTACATTTATAATTGTTTTTTCACCACGTATAGTTTCAATACTTTCTTGAATTTGTGATTCCGTATGACTATCGATATTTGCCGTTGCTTCATCAAGCAATAAAATCGGTCTATTTAAAATCAACGTTCTTGCAAAGGCTAATAATTGCTTTTGGCCATCTGATAATAGCGATCCCAAATATCCTACTGATGTTTGATATCCATCTGGCAAAGATTCAATCATATCGTGTAATTTGACCTTTTTAGTAGCGTCTATAATAGTGTCCATAGAGATAGAAGAATCATATAAATTAAGATTATCTTGAATCGTACCTTTAAATAAGTATGCATTTTGAAATACATAGCCCATAATATTTCTAATCATTGAAGAATCATATTGGCTAATATCATGACCATTAATATAAATATTGCCTTTTGTAGGGCGCAATATGCCCATCAATAATGAAAGTAATGTTGATTTTCCACTACCAGATAGTCCTACAATACCAAGATACTCCCCTTTTTTTACTGTAAAAGAAATGTTATTCAAAGCATATACATCACTGTTATCATAGGAGTAATACACATCTTTTAATTCAATAGTATCAATCGTTTTAAATTCATTGGGAACAGTTGTTATCAACTCGCGCTTTGGTTCATCCAAAATAGGAATCAATCGTTCTGCACCGGCCAATGCACTTTGCAAGGAATTATATTTATCAGCAATTTCTTTCATAGGTTGAAAGAATCGATCCATATATTGTATAAATGCAAATACCGTGCCTGCATCTGCTACGGATTCTAATAGATTTGTCATTGTAAAAATAACAATAAGTGCTACAAAGAACAAACCATCTACGAGAGGTCTAAAAATAGAAAATGTTGTAACCTCAAATATACCGGCTTTTAAAAACTCACGATTAACAGAATCGTACCGTTGTTCAATACTTCTTTCACCTAAATAAGTTTTTACAATTAATATGTAATTCAACAATTCTTTGATGCTCGAATTAGATGCTGCTACAGAAGAACGAACTTGTCTAAAAGCTTTTCTGGAAAACTTTTGATACACCCAGATAATAAACCCCATTATAGGAATCAACAAGGTCATAACAATTGCTAAGGGCACATTAATAGCATACATAAAAGCTAATATGCCCAAAATCATCAATGCACTGCTTATGAGTTTTAGCAATACATCTGTATATAATGTACGCAATGATTCTACGTCATTGGTAATACGGGTCACCCAATTACCTATAGGCAAAGACTGAAAATCTTCGGCGGATTTATGAAGAATTTTTTCAAATACCGTACTGCGTATATGAAAAATAATTTTCTGCCCAAATGTAGATAATAAATAGTTTTGTAAGAGAATAAAGACAACGCTGCCAACTATAGTTAATGCATATAGTCCAGCATAATGCTGAATAGTATTCAAATCTTTCATAGCAAAGCCTAAATCGATAGCTTGTTTAGAAAGATATGGACGTATAAGCGAGCATAATAGATTACTAATAAGGGCTATACTAGCCAAAATGAGTAGCCATAAATAAGGCCTAATATATTTTGTTAAATATGTAAATAGGCGCCAATCATTATACTTTAGTTTCATTATTGGGCCTCCTTATTTTGAGCTGTATACATCTGATAATATAAACCGTTTTTACACATTAACTCATCATGTGTTCCTATTTCGCAAATCCTACCTTCATCAAACACAATGATACGATCCGCATGCTTGATTACCTCTAATCGTTGGGATATACATAAAATAGTTTTATCCTTTGTAGATTGCAATATTTGTAACATTTTATCTACAGTTATGGCATCTAAAGCAGAGAAGCAATTATCTAATAATAAGTAAGGTGCATTTTTGTAAAATCCACGTGCAATATTGATTCGCTGTTTTTGACCACCTGATAAATCGCGCCCTTCCTCTGCTAATACGCTTAATGGATTCTCCAAATCCTTTCCTAAGTCACGATATAATTGAGCTTTTTTGGCTGCTTCAGCAACGGTAGTATGATTTTTATTTTCATAACCGAAGCTAATATTGTCAGCAATTGTTGAACTTAGTAGATATGACTGGGTTGGTACATAAGAAATCGAATTTCTAACAGTACCAATGGGCAATGTCGTAATATCTTGATTATTAATATAAATAGTCTTTGATGGTGCTTTTTGAAGCCCTAATAACAATTTGAAGAGTGTACTTTTACCAGAGCCAGGCTTACCGACTATACCTACAAACTCTCCTTTTTTGAATGTAATATTAATTTGACGTAATACAGGTGATTTAGATTCATCATAGGTGAAATTTAAATATTTTATATCAATATCGCCTAAACCAAGTTGTTTACCATCAGTGTCATTACATTCTGCAGGAAGACTCATAAAATCAATAATTCGATCAAGGGAGGCCATCCCCTTTTGAACTATGGCTACTAATGAACCCAAAGAAATCAATGGGCCTATAATAAGCATAATAAAAGCATTGATTGTAACGAACTCACCGACAGTCATAAGGCCTTCTACGGCTAACGTACCACATATATACATACTAATACTGATGCATATAAATGGCGCAATCATAGTTAAAGGCGATAAAATAGCATCAAGAATAGCTACACTCATATTATCGGAATAATTTTTCTTGTTAATACGATTAAACAATCCTCCTATAATCGATTCTTTATTAAAAGCTCGTATAACATCCATGCCTTGGAATAGTTCTTGCCCAAATTCTGTCATGTCACTATATGTAGTTTGAGCCTGACGTTGTTTCTTTCGTAAACGCCGGCCTAGTGTAAAAATTGAACCTAAAATAAAAATAACCGGTGTCATAATCTGTAAGGCTAAAATAAAATCAATTTTTTGAATTAATATGATAGAGCCCAATATAGAATATAAAATAATATCAACGACGATCATAACACCTAAACCTAGGGCAACGCGTAATGATGTAACATCATTTGTCATTAAAGCCATTACCTTACCAGGTCCGTTAACATCATAATATGTAGTAGGAATTTCTAAAGCACGAGCACATAATTTTTGGCGGAATAAATACTCCATGCGTCGGATAGATCCTAATAATGTTCTACGTGATATAACTTTCAATACAGTAATAATGATTAATAAACCAATGAAATAAAATATATAAAGAGTTAAGCCCTCTTTATTATGACTCAATGTATCGATGGCACTACCAATTAATTGTGGTACGATTAAAAAAGCTACATCGATTGCGATTAGCATAGTTAATCCGATGAGATAATATATACCTTCACGACGAAAAAATTCCTTGAAAATTGCATATGGATTCATCGACTACCTCCTGTTTTCTTTCTATCGTACCATTTACTACATAATTCTTCTACCTAAAACATTAAACTGAACTATATCCAAAATTAATAACAAACTATATCGAAAAAATTAGTTTACTAAAATGGATAGAAATGGTATACTAACCATAGAAACATTGTTTAATCTATTTAGTATACAAACTCTTAGGAGGAATAAAACATGGAAAAACGTACTGGTGTTGTAACATTTGCAGGTAACCCTATTACATTGGTAGGCCCAGAAATTAAAGTAGGTCAACAAGCACCTGATTTCACAGTATTATCTAATGATTTACAACCTAAAACTTTGAAAGATTATGAAGGTAAAGTAAAGGTAATTTCCGTAGTACCTTCTCTTGATACTAGCGTATGTGATGCACAAACTCGTTGGTTCAACCAAGATGCAACAGGTTTATCTGATGATGTTGTAGTATTGACAATTTCTATGGACCTTCCATTTGCTCAAAAACGTTGGTGCGGTGCTGCAGGCGTAGATAAAGTAGAAACATTGTCTGACCACAAAGATGCTTCTTTCGGTACAAACTATGGTTTCTTAATCGAAGAATTACGTCTATTATCCCGTGGTGTTGTAGTTATCAATAAAGATAACAAAGTAACATATGTTGAATATGTTCCAGAAGTAACTCAAGCTGTTAATTTTGACGCAGCATTAGAAGCAATTAAAGCTGATATCTAATATTGCCTACTTATTAAGGTCGTACATCGTACGGCCTTTTTCTATTCATGGGAGTTATGTATGTGGATTAAATTTTCAAAACTATTATTAACTATAAAAAATATCGCCCTCCTCGGCGTTGGTATAGCCTTGTGTATCGCTTTAGTTAATTCACTAATTAATTTAGGTGTTATTACATGGGCCAATATTAATGATGAAAGCACATATTACAATCTTATTGAAGAATTAATTACCTTCTTCCTCTATTTCGAGTTTATTGCGTTAATTGTAAAGTACTTTAAAAATAACTTTCACTTTCCTTTAGACTTTTTCCTATATATTGGTATTACAGCCATTGTTCGATCAGTAATTATTGCCCATGATACAGCCTTTGACATCCTCATATGGGCTATCTCTATTTTTGTGCTCGTATGTAGTTTAGTATTGGTAAAAAAATATATTGGTCACGATGAATAATATAATTATTTATGATTCTATAATACTCAAAAAGGTCCTACCGATTTTCGGTAGGACCTTTTTTCATATCCAAAGGATTAGAAAATGTTTTTGCTGTAATTGGCGTATTTAGCTTCTAATTCTTCCATTTTGTCATTCATTTCGATTTGTAATGCAGATGCAGTATCATAATCTTCAGATTGTAAAGCTTCTACAATACGTGTGAATAAGGATTTGCGATCATCGCTATCTTTTGCAAGATAGAAACGTAAGTCATTAACTTCTGCAAAGCGTTTGTCATCAATGCTATTACGGCTATCTGTGTGAATGGAAACCATTTTACGTACTGTATCCATATTATCAGGAATGATACGATGAGCCAATACGAGTTTCCAACGTTTCAAAATGGATGCAATGAAGGAATCCATTAAGTCATGAGCAAATGCATCACCTTGTGCCAATGTATTTACAAGTTCAGGATTATTTTTATAACCTTTAATGTTTTCCCATACTGTTGCAGGCGCTACGCCGAACATTTGATTACGTTCTTCTTGAGTGTAGTCTTCGAATACATCTTTTTCAGAACGGAATGCACGTTCTTTAGGTAAGTAATCTGCATCTTGACCAGCTTCTTTGGAAAGTTCTGCTTCCAATTGTGCTTGCGTTTTACCACTTGTAATGGCATATTTCATGCCATCAAATGCAGAGATGAAAATCAATGCTAATGCAGTGTATGTATTTGTATAAGGGTTTGGAGAACGCAATTCATAACGTGTAGCCATAGGATTGTCGATATCGCGAATCAAACCGCAAAGGATTGTACGGTTACGGCTAGGTTCAGAAGGATCATTACCTAAGGAAGTTACGATACAAACTGGAGCTTCGAATCCAGGTTTCAAACGATTCAAGGAATCTGTTGTAGAGCTGATGAATGGGTTAATAGCTTCATAGTGTTTCAATAGACCCATGATTGCACCAATACCTAATGAGCTAGCAGATTCTTTTTTCATATCTTCTGGGCTGAACAAGTTAACAAGTTTGCCAGATTTTAATTTTGCCATTACGCCAAAGTGAGTATGTTCACCAGAACCAGCAACACCGATAATTGGTTTTGCATTGAATGTTACATCAAGACCATTTTCACGGAATACTTCACGAACGATAATACGAGCTTGTAATTCGTTATCTGCTGTTTGTAATGGGTTACCAGAGAATTTCCAGTCGATTTCCAATTGTTCCAATACAACGGATTCATGACCATCTTCATCAAGTTTAGCTTTTACACCACCAACTTCTTTATGGCCCATTTCAGCTACCATACCGTATTTATCAAGACGTTCTACGGCTTGTTCTAATGCAGTACGAACAGTGCCGTGTGTACGTTGCCAGTATTGTTCTTGCAAACGTTGAGAAACGGATAATTCTTTTTTAGTAACTGTTTTAGAAGGTGTTTTTACCCAGAATTCTAATTCAGTAGCAGATGTGAAAACAATATCTACTACATCATCAGCTTTCACATGAGGCATACCAGGTACACCTTTTTCTTTGATCAAGGATAACAATTCTGCACGAACATAGTCACAGCTGCGTTTCAAAATAGAACGAGAATCTACATAGCGGTAATTATGCATCAAGAATGCAGGAATACGAAGTGTACCAGTTGGCAAACCTGTTGCTTCATCAATGTTTTCGTAGTTATAATCAACAAACCAGTTTACACTTGGGTCGCCCCACATATCAACACGAGCATTGTTCAATGTAGCGATATTTGTCAATACTACAGAGGAACCATCAGTTTGAACAGCACGGCCTTCAAAGAATGCTTCATAATCATCAAAGAATGCAGCCATTGGGATTTTTTCATCTGTATCATTACCAGCTAAGTCGATACCTACTAAAGATACGAATTTAATTTCTGGATGTTGTTCTAATAGAGATAAAACACCTTCTTTACCATATTGACCTGCAGGAATGTAATACAATAATTCTTTTGTAGCCATATTTGTTCCTCCTAAACTATAAAAAAAGACTCCAACAATATAGATATACAAACTGCATACCTATCCAGTGGAGTCTTCATTGACTAATTATTTTCTTGAGTACATATTACCATAGTGAGAAAATTCTTGTCAATAAATTTCTATAGAATTTTACCAGAATATTAACCTAGTAATTCTTTTACGATGGTATTTACTAATTTACCATCTGCACGGCCTTTAGTATGTGGCATAACATGTTTCATAACGTTACCCATATTTACATTATCTCCGCACTCAGCAATGGCTTTTTTTACAACATCGCGAATTTCACCTTCTGTCATTTGCGCTGGCATATATTTTTGAAGAATAGCTATTTCTTCCTTAACATGACTAATTAGATCTTCACGACCTGCCTTTTCAAATTCTGTAAGAGAATCTTGGCGTGTTTTCATTTCTTTAGCTAAAATGCCTAATACACCATTATCATCAAGTTCAATTTTATCATTTATTTCAGTATTTTTAATGGCACTATTGACCATACGAATAACAGATAAAGCTATTTTGCCTTCTTCTCGAGCCTTCATAGCAGCTTTCATATCTTCTTTTAATTGATCTTTTAAACTCATGGGAACCTCCTATATGACTCAATCATTAAATACATATTAGCACCTTAAAAACTAATATATAAAGAAACCCTAATTCTGGATTTCATGAAGCCATGAAAAGGCAGAATTAGGGTAATCATCTTATGCTCTGAATTTGCGTTTTCTTGCTGCTTCAGATTTTTTCTTTCTTTTTACGCTTGGTTTTTCGTAGTGTTCGCGTTTTCTTACTTCAGACAAAACACCTGCTTTTTGGCAGGAGCGTTTGAATCGACGAAGAGCACTTTCAAGCGTTTCGTTTTTACCGACTTTAATTTCAGACATCTATATCCCTCCCTCCAAAATTAATCTCAGGGAAGTGCTGATAATTTTATTTACGCACATATACATATTATATGTAGAACACTAGGTTCTGTCAATATATACCGCTATATTTTATAGGAATTTTATTACAAATCAATATTTTTTGATGTCTTACTACTTCAAAATTAATAATTTCCTATTACAAGCTATTACGCTTCAGGCCAACCCATTTCTTCGCCACCTAATAGATGAGCATGCATATGGAATACACTTTGACCAGCTTTTGCGCCAGTATTAAAAATCAATCGATAGCCATCCTTAGAAATACCAAGTTCTTTTGCCACATCACGAACAAATGGTAATAAACCTTCAACATAGTCTTCATTCTTCTCTGTAATATGAGCAATATTAGCAACATGATTTTTAGGAACAATGAGTACATGAACTTTTTTTACGGGTTCAATATCATAAAAAGCATAGAATTTATCGTTTTCTAATACTTTTTTTGATGGAATTTCGCCATTAATAATTTTACAAAAAATGCAGTCGCTCATGGGGACCTCCTCTATCTTATTCAATGATTACAAAATCTTTTTCAACAGCCACCACAGTACCGCCTATGAGATCACCTATAGAGTGTTGACCATCTGATTTAACTCTACCATGAATATATTCATTTGTTAAGCCTGTATAATATCCATTTTCCTCTTTTTCAATGAGGATTTCACCAGATTTACCTATACGAGATGTTGCATACGCATGTAAACCTTTTTCGCTTAGATCATTTAAAAGTGCTACGCGAGCCTTCTTAACGGCTTCTGGTACTTGATTTGGCATTGTTGCAGCCGGTGTACCTTCACGAATAGAATATGGAAATGCATGAATATGAGTAAAGCCAATTTCTTTTACCGTATTCATTGTTTCATCAAAGTCTTCATCCGTTTCTTGTGGAAATCCTGCAATGATATCAGTAGTAATTGATAAATCTGGGATGCGATTTCTTAAATTCTTAATCAAATCTTTATATTCTTGAAGCGTATAATGACGTTTCATCAATGTTAGAACATGATCTGACCCCGCTTGTAGAGGTAAATGTAAATGTGGACATACGCGCTTATCCGTAGCCATTAATTCTATGAGTTCATCCGATACTTCAACAGACTCAATAGATCCAAAACGTATGCGATGTAAATTTGGAATTTCTAAGAGGGCTTTTACCACATCTGCTAGCGTAGGTCTTCCTGGTAATTCAACGCCATAGTTTCCAAGGTGAATCCCGGTTAAAACGATCTCATGAAATCCATGTTCTACTAAACGTTTCGCTTCATTTACAATATCATCCACTTTACGGGACTTTAGTTTCCCACGCGTATAAGGAATGATACAAAATGCACAATAATTATTACAACCTTCTTGAATTTTCATGAAGGCTCTCGATTTATCAGATTCATTACCAAATAATGGCATCTCTTCAAAATTAGACTCTTTCATGATATCGCGAACAGCATTAATTTGACGTTCTGTTGTTTCGAGTTGTTCAACAAGTTCAACAATTTTTGAGCGATTGTTTGTGCCAATAACTAGATTAACGCCATCAATGGCAGCAATTGCATCAGGATCAAGTTGTGCATAACAACCTGTAACGATAACATAAGCATCTTGATTTTGACGTTTAGCTTTACGAATTAATTGACGAGACTTTTTCTCCCCCATATTCGTAACAGAACATGTATTAATAACGTAAATATCAGCCTTAGAATCAAAATCAACAGCTTCATAATCATGTTGTAAAAATAACCCCTTCATAGCATCCGTATCATACTGATTGACACGACACCCTAGAGTTGTAAAGGCAACGGTTTTCATTGCACCTCCCATTTCTTTATATAGATATCATATAGCATATGTATATAGTATTTTATAATTCTAATTCATAGTGAACCATCGATAATGCAGCAATCGCAGCCGTTTCGGCACGTAATATAGTATGACCTAATGTAACTGATTGTCCACCACATTCTATAATATCATTGATTTCTTTCTCTTGAAAGCCCCCTTCAGGGCCAATACAAATTAAGATATCCCTATTAGTTGAATCACTATTAATAGCCTTTAAAGCATCTTTTATGGTATAGCCCGCTTCATTTTCATAAGCAACTAATTTTAAACATTCAGATTCGATGTCTAATACATTAGAAAGGGGCTCATCCACAACAAGCGTAGGTAGCTGTGTGCGCCCGCATTGTTGAGAAGCTTCCAACATAATCTTTTCCCAACGACTATATTTTGACTGTAATTTTTTTGCATCGTACTTAGCAACACAGTTCGAAGTAGGTACAAGATATACGGTATCAACATTAAGCTCTGTAGCTTTTTGTAAAACCCATTCTAATTTTTCACCTTTTAAATAAGATTGTACTAATATGGTTCTATGCATAGATGTAGGAGAATCAATGTATTCTATAAGACTAGCTTGTGCTAAGCCATTTATCTCATCATTAATCTGATAGATACCACAACGGTTATCGCTACCTGTGACAGTAATTGGTTTCTCTATATTATGGCGAAATACATGTAATATATGATGAGTCACATCTTTAGGTAATACAATAGATTCATCTAATGGTGTAGGAATAAATATCTTTTTCATCGTTTTTCCAGCGCAAATGTATGCCAAGGTCCAGCAATGCGCTCCTCAATAATATGCCACTCTTTATTAATATAAGGCATAATCTCATCATACCGATCATCAATAATACCACTAATGATGAGAATACCTTTATCATCAAGTTTTCTACCAATTTGTGGCAATAAAATTTTTAAAGGATCTACTGTTAAATTCGCTAAAATCAATTGAGCGGTTCCCTTAAAATCAGTATCCAAATTACCACAAATGATATCAGCTACGACATGATTATTATCACAATTAATTCTTGCCTGTTTAGCTGCATATTCTTCTATATCGATACCTACAAGATGTTTTATACCCAAATGAGCAGCTACTAACAACAGAATACCTGTCCCAGTCCCAATATCTAAACAAGTAACAGAATCTAAATTCATGGATTTACTATAGGCCTGTAAAAGTTCTGCACAAGTTCTCGTAGTTTCATGAGAACCAGTACCAAATGATATATCTGAATCGATTTCGATAATAGTTTTATTCTGTTCATTATCATATTCTTGCCATGCAGGTTTGATTATTAAATTAGGTAGTATTTCTGTAGGTTCTATATACTGTTGCCAAGAATTGAGCCACGTAGATTCATCTAATATATGTGCATCTATTGATGTGATTTCGATATTGCTTTCGTTAAGACGCCCCTTTATATCAGACACAATCGTGTTAGGATCTAATGATGCATCAGCATAAAGCGTTAATTGTACTAAATTCGGTTGATTATCTACATCTTCTTCTATAATTCCATTGTCTGCATAATCGCCAAAAAGAGTAGTCACCTCATCGGTGGCTACTCTTTCGCAGACAATAGATATTTCTATCCATTGCATAAATGCTCCTTTACTATTGATGCGCAGGAACAAACCATTCACGCATCAGAGCTGTTCATTTAGTTAAACGATCCTTGATTTTCTCGAATAAACTCTTACTAACTTGTAAGTTATTCACATCTTCATTGCCTTCTTTGGCAAACCGAAGTAATAATTCACGTTGTGTTTCAGTTAATTTTTTAGGTGTTTGAACTGTAACGACTACGTGTTGATCACCACGTTGTTTTGGATTGCGTAAATAAGGAATACCTTTGCCCTTAAGTCTGAATGCAGTTCCCGTTTGAGTGCCTTCTGGGATTTTCAATTCTACTTTACCATCTAAGGTATTCACTTGTATAGTTGCTCCTAATGCAGCTTGTGCAAAGCTAATAGTAACACGACTGATAACATCATTGCCATTTCGTTCAAATTCTTTGTGAGGGCGTACGTAAATATAAACGTATAAGTCGCCTTTTGGGCCACCTAATATACCCGGTTCACCTTCATTGGAAACGCGTAGACGAGATCCGTTATCTACACCAGCTGGAATCTTAATATCGATTTTTCGTTTTGCTAAGATTTCACCAGATCCACGACATTTGGAACATGGTTTTTCAATGACCTTACCAGAGCCATGGCAACGAGAACAAGTACGAGCAGATTGCATACGACCAAATGGTGTATTTTGAATAACAACCTCTTGACCAGAGCCATGACAATTAGGACATGTATCAACTTTAGATCCAGGTTCACCGCCGGTACCGTGACAATGATTACATTCTTCATGACGTTGAATATTGATTGCCATTGATTTACCAAAGGCAGCATCCTCAAAGGATATATCTATGTCTTCACGAAGATCATTGCCTTTTTGAGGACCATGTTGTTGGTGTCCACCACCAAACATGCCACCAAAGAAATCACCAAAGATATCACTGAAGCCACCAGCTTGACCACCGAAACCGCCAAAGCCACTTTGGAAACCACCGGCGCCAGCGCCGCCTCCTTGTTTGAAGGCGTCGTGGCCGAATTGGTCATATTGAGCTTTTTTAGTTTCATCAGACAATACTTCGTAAGCTTCGTTAGCTTCTTTAAACTTTGCTTCTGCTTCCTTTGGATTATCTTTATTTACATCTGGATGGTATTGGCGAGCCTTTTTACGGAAGGCTTTTTTAATTTCATCTTGGGTTGCATTTTTGCTGACCCCTAAGATGTCATAATAATCTCGTGCCATTAGTTACCAACCCTTCTTATTTCTTATCGTCATCAACTACAGTGTAATCAGCATCCACTACATTATCGTCAGCTTTTGTTTGTTCACCTTGTTTAGCATCACCAGCAGCTTGTTGTGCTTGTTGAGCAGCAGCATACATTTGTTCAGCTAATTTGTGCAAAGGTTGTTCCAAAGCTTCACTATCTTTTTTAATATCTTCAATGTTGCCAGCTTCGATGGATTTTTTCAATTTATCCTTAGCTTCTTCAACTTCTTTCAACAATGCAGCATCGCCATTACCTTCAAGATCTTTCAAAGCTTTTTCAGCTTGGTATACTAAGGAATCTGCATTATTTTTAACATCTAATTCTTCTTTTCTAGCTTTATCTTCTGCTGCATGAGCTTCTGCTTCTTTAACCATGCGTTCAATTTCGTCTTCTTTCAAGCCGCTAGAAGAAGTAATTGTAATTTTTTGTTCTTTTTGAGTACCCAAATCTTTAGCTTTTACATGTACGATACCATTAGCATCGATGTCGAAAGTTACTTCGATTTGAGGAACCCCACGAGGAGCTGCTGGGATGCCATCCAAGTTGAAACGACCCAATGTTTTATTATCTGCTGCGAATTCACGTTCACCTTGCAATACATGGATATCTACAGATGGTTGGTTATCAGCTGCAGTGGAGAATACTTGAGATTTAGATGTAGGAATTGTAGTGTTACGATCAATGATACGAGTAAATACACCGCCCATTGTTTCGATACCAAGAGACAATGGAGTTACGTCAAGTAACAATACATCTTTAACTTCACCTACTAATACACCACCTTGAATAGCAGCACCGATAGCTACACATTCATCTGGGTTAACGTTTTTAGTTGGTTCTTTACCCAATACTTTTTTAATAGCTTCTTGTACAGCTGGGATACGGCTAGAACCACCAACTAACAACACTTTATCGATATCAGATGCAGATAAGCCAGCATCGTTCATAGCTTTACGAGTAGGTTCAATAGTAGCTTGTACCAAATCAGCAGTTAACTCTTCAAATTTAGCACGAGTCAATGTTACATCCAAATGTTTAGGACCAGTAGCATCAGCTGTGATGAATGGCAAATTGATGTTGGTGCTAGCTACGCCAGACAATTCAATTTTAGCTTTTTCAGCAGCTTCTTTTAAACGTTGGTCAGCCAATTTATCATTGGATAAATCGATACCAGTTTCTTTTTTGAATTCTTCAATAAGGTAGTTCATGATACGTTGGTCGAAATCATCGCCGCCAAGGTGGTTATTACCAGATGTTGCCAATACTTCGAATACGCCATCACCAAGTTCAAGAATGGAAACGTCGAATGTACCACCGCCAAGGTCAAATACAAGAACTTTACCATCTTCGTCTTTATCTACACCATATGCAAGAGCAGCAGCTGTAGGTTCATTGATGATACGAAGTACTTCAAGACCTGCAATAGAACCAGCATCTTTAGTAGCTTGACGTTGAGCATCTGTAAAGTATGCTGGAACAGTAATAACAGCTTGTTTTACAGGTTCGCCCAAATAAGCTTCTGCGTCAGCTTTAATTTTTTGAAGAATCATTGCAGAAATTTCTTGAGGTGTATAAGATTTACCTTCTACAGTTACTTTGTAGTCAGAACCCATATGACGTTTAATAGAAATAATTGTGTTTTCTGGATTGGATACAGCTTGACGTTTAGCCAATTGACCAACTAAACGTTCGCCATTTTTCGCAAAACCAACTACGGAAGGAGTTGTACGTGCACCTTCTTGGTTTGTAATAACCGTAGGTTCGCCACCTTCCATAACAGCAACACAAGAGTTTGTAGTCCCTAAATCAATACCAATTACCTTTGCCATAATATATGACCTCCTAATACTTATAATCTATTCAACAACCTTAACCATTGCTGGTCGAATACAACGACCATCCACAGTATAGCCAGTTTGCAGTACTTCACATACCGTATCAGATTCGTATTCATCTGATGGTACGCGCATAATTGCTTGATGGAAATTTGGATCAAATGGTTTACCAACTGCATCGATAACAGCTAAACCATGCTTAGACAACATAGCCATCAAGTTTTGATGAATCATGATAAATCCATCAAGGAATACCTTTGTATCCCCTTCTGCAGGAGCTTGTACAGCTCGCTCAAAATTATCTAATACAGGTAGCAAATCTTTTAGGACATCGCCCTTAACAAAGCCTGCCAACTGTTCTTTTTCTTGATTAGTACGGCGTTTAAAATTTTCAAAATCCGCTTGTAAGCGTTTATAACGATTATCAAAATCGGCTTTTAATTCTTCTAACACCTCACTTGCATCAACTACAGACTCTTCAGCATTTTGCGCTTCCGATTGTTCCTTCGTTGCTTCTGTAGGCTCAGAAATTTCTTCGTCTACCACATCTTGTTTAATTTTTTCTTCAGACATGCCTTATCCTTTCTATGTTTGATTTCTTGCCATCGTTTCCATTAAATGTTTCATATAGGAAAGCATATTAATAATTCGACTATATTCCATTCGCGTAGGGCCCAATATAGCCAATGTACCAAGTTGATTATTATCTTGAGAAAAATCAGTTTGAATAAGACTCATATCACTTAATGCTTCCATTTGATTTTCTGAACCAATCTTAATCTTAATTGGTTTGTTTGAATTATCTTGCAATATGTGACCTAATTCTTGTTGTTCTTCTAATAATGAAAGTACAGGCTGTACCTTTTCAACCGTTTTAAATTCCGGTTGTCGTAACAACTCAGTAGTACCAACGGAATAAAATAAACGTCGCTTTGTGATGGCCCTTAATAAGGTTTCTCCGATTTGTAATGATACGGATTTTGAACCGTCTATGTGTGCGATAATTGCACTTATTTGAGCCGATGTAATATCACGTAAAAGCTTATTTTGAACGGCATTGCTAAATTGTATAGCTAATCGTTGTAATTCATCAGCTTTCACTGGTGATGTAAAATACATCAATTCATTATCAAGTGCACCGGTTGCAGTTATTACAACCATAACAGCTTGGTGAGCATCAAGAGGTAAAATATGTATATATTTTAACATTGCTTGATCATGTCCAGGGGCTAATAATAAGCTCATACTATGACTGATTTGAGAAACTAATCGAGCCATATGTAATAACATTTCATTGCCAGAAAGCTGCGTATCATTCCATATAGAATGGATTTGTTTCACATCCTCATTCTCCACTGGACCTTGATGCATCATAGAATCAACGTATAAGCGATAGCCTTTTGACGATGGTATTCTACCAGCTGATGTATGAGGTTTTTCTAAATAGCCTAAGTCCTCAAGATCAGCCATTTCGTTTCGCACCGTGGCAGGACTAATACCTAAGTTATAATTTTTAGCAATCGTCCTAGAACCAACAGGCTCAGCAGATTTTACATAATCCTCTATAATCGCTCGTAAGATGCGTTGTTTTCTTTCATCCATAATGACACCTCACTTGTTAGCACTCAAAATATTCGAGTGCTAATCGCATGTATAATATTACCATACCAAAATAAAATGTCAAGTAAATTTATCCTTAAAAACCTAATAAAATCAAGTTTAGTCAAAAAGACAATGTTATTTCACAGAATAATAGGTCAAAAAGACAACTAAATAGATATGGAAAAATAGTCAAAAAGACAAGGCCTATCTATATTTATAAGGTTTTATAGAAATATAAATAGCTCCCAGTCAATTTATCACTAGGAGCTATTGTTAAATTATAAAGTTTTATTTTCTAATGGATTGCCAAGACGTTCTAACAATTTCCCCATCCGTTCCTTTGGTTCCCCATTTTCTGCATACCAATCGATCAGTATATCAGCAGCCTTCTTTGCTTGTTCAACAGATAATTTACGCATTAGTATTTTCCCTGCTTCAGGGCGCATACCAGTATTACCACCTACGGCGAGCATAAATCCTTGAGATGTACCAATAAAGGCAATATCTTTAACCATAGAATCAGGACAATTACGACCACAACCACTAATTCCTATTTTACATTTGTGACTTGTTTTACGACCATAATGTTTACGTTCTATATAATCTGCTAATTCAGCAGTCTCCATCTGACCGTTTTTACATTTTCCTTTACCTACACAGGCAATTAATGAATTGACACCTCTATGAATAACCGTAGTAACCCCATCAGGTAACTCAGCAATCAAAGCCTCTTTATCATCCTTATCAATACCTGTAATTTGTATACCAGTCACCACATGTCTAAAGGAACCACCGTATTTTTCAGCTAATGATATACATGCTTTCATTTGGTCCAAAGAAAATTCATTATGTAATCCATGTATTATAACAGATGTCTTCATCTTTCCTCCTAAATAAGCATGCATATTCATCATCATCCTATTTATCCTAACATGTTACTTATTGAGAAACTATGAGAAATCTTACTCTTTTATGAATTGACTAAACACATAATTTCCATGCTTAGCACCTTCTGGCGTAAGATAATATAAGTCGCCATCTTGTATTATTAAATTCTTTTCAATTAAATTATCTAAAATAGAGCCATATATATCTTCTAATCGTATATTAAATCTGTTAGCAAAATCGACTGTATTGATTCCCCACTTGGTTCGCAAGCTTAAAAAACAATAATCTTCTCTAGCTCTTTTGGAATCGATAACTTCCTCATCTACAACAGGAAATTCAAAGCAGTCTATTTTTCTAGCATAAGGCATGACATTACGATTATTAGCTCTTCTTACACTATCAAAAAATGAATGAGCACCAGCACCAAAACCTAAATAATCACAATATTGCCAATATTTTAGATTATGTTTACTATAGGCCTTATCTTTCGCAAAATTGGATATTTCATAACGCTCAAATCCCAAATCTTGAATCCCTTGCATCATCATGTCATACATCGTATCCTCTGTTGATTCATCAGGTAAAGAAATGACTCCTTTATCAACCAAATGATATAATCGTGTTCCTGGTTCTACTTGTAAACCATAGGTAGAAATATGATTAATAGGCAATGTACTAACAATATCTAAATTTTTATTAATTTCATCAGTTGTTTGATTCGGTAATCCATATATTAAATCGATATTAATATCTTGAAATCCTTCCTTAAAAGCCCATTGAACTGCATGTATAGCATCCTCACGATTGTGACTTCTATGTAAACTTACTAGAGATTTATCATTAAAAGTTTGAACCCCAAAACTGATACGAGAGAATCCTAACTTATGCAGCCCCTTTAAATAAGCCCGATCTACCTCTCCAGGATTTGATTCAATGGTAAACTGACAATCAGGAGATACATTATAGGTAGTTTTAATGGTATTCAAAATTTGTTCTAACTGTAATAAGGATAATTCCGTCGGTGTACCGCCTCCCAAATAAACAGTATCTACAAGTTTAGTACGAGATTTAGGATATGCATCACCGAACATAGTCATTTCTTGAACCAAGGCATACAGATATGTATCGTAATATTCCTCTAAATTTTGATACGCTGGAAAGTCACAATATATACATTTTTGTTTGCAAAACGGGATATGGATGTATATCCCCATATCCCGCTGTACAAACAAATCGTTACGATTTGTTACCATATTAATCTTCTACCTTTAAAATTGCCATAAATGCTTCTTGTGGAATCTCTACAGAACCAACGGCTTTCATGCGTTTCTTACCGGCCTTTTGTTTTTCTAAGAGTTTACGTTTACGAGAAATATCGCCACCATAACATTTTGCTAAAACGTCTTTACGCCAAGCTTTTACAGTTTCACGAGCTACAATTTTTGTGCCTACTGCTGCTTGAATAGGAATTTCAAACATTTGACGAGGAATTAATTCTTTTAATTTCTCAGCTAATGCACGACCACGTGTAGCAGCGCGATCCTTATGAACGATGATAGATAATGCATCTACAGGTTCTCCATTTAACAAGATATCCATCTTAACCATTGGAGATTGTTTATAACCAATCAATTCATAATCAAGAGATGCATACCCCTTTGTAGCAGATTTTAATTTATCAAAGTAATCATAAATGATTTCGCTTAATGGTAAGTGATATACAACGGATACACGCGTTTCATCCAAGTATTCCATGGATTGATATTCGCCACGTTTATCTTGAGACAATTCCATAATAGTACCAACAAAATCCTTAGGTACAATGGTCGTAGCCTTAACATATGGTTCTTCAATATAATCGATTTCCGTTGGAGGTGGTAATTTAGCAGGATTATCCACTTCTAGCATTTCCCCATTTGTTTTATATACCTTGTAGTTAACAGATGGAGCCGTAGTGATAAGTGTTAGATTATATTCACGCTCTAAGCGCTCTTGAATAACATCCATATGTAGTAAGCCTAAGAAACCACAACGGAAACCAAAGCCGAGAGCCAAGGATGTTTCTGCTTCATATTCTAAGGCAGCATCATTAAGCTGCAATTTTTCTAATGCATCACGAAGATTTTCGTAGTCTTTAGACTCTGTAGGGTAGAGACCACAATATACCATAGATACAGCCTTGCGGTAACCTGGTAATGGTTCAGGTGCAGGATTATTAGCTAATGTTACCGTATCACCTACGTGACAGTCAGCTACATTCTTAATACTTGCTGCAATGCAACCTACAGAACCACATGGTAATTCTTGGACAGGCACAAGATTTGGTGTAAAGATACCGAGCTCAGTTACATCAAAATCCTTATTATCATGCATCATACGGATTGTATCTTTTGTTTTAATAGTACCTTCTTTTACGCGCACATAAGCAATAGCACCTTTATAAGCATCAAAGCGGCTATCAAAAATCAATGCTCTTGTTGGTTCATCAGATTTATCTGGTGGTGCAGGCACCTTATTTACAATAGCTTCTAAAATATCTGGAATGCCAATGCCAGATTTAGCAGAACATAATACTGCTTCTGATGCGTCTAAACCAATGATATCTTCAATTTCATGTTTAACCCGATCAGGATCGGCAGAAGGCAAATCTATTTTGTTGATAACAGGAATAATTTCAAGATCATGTTCTAAAGCGAGATACACATTCGCCAACGTTTGAGCCTCTACACCTTGTGCAGCATCTACAACGAGTAATGCCCCTTCACAAGCTGCAAGAGAACGAGATACTTCATAGCTGAAATCCACATGGCCCGGCGTATCAATAAGGTTCAAAATGTATTCTTCACCATCTTGAGCCTTATACAAAATACGAACGGATTGCGCTTTAATAGTAATACCACGTTCACGTTCTAAATCCATGGAATCCAATACTTGAGCTTCCATTTCCCGTTTTTGTAATGTACCAGTATATTCAATTAATCTATCAGCGATGGTAGATTTACCATGGTCGATATGAGCTATAATACAGAAGTTTCTAATCTTTTTCGTTGACATACTATATGAACAAGTTCAAGGAACTTGTATTCTCCTTTCTAACATACGCGATCGATAACAGCACCTCCTAATAATTGAGTGCCATTATAAAAGGCTACGGACTGACCTGGTGTAATAGCCCGTTGTGGTTCATCAAAGATAACCTCCATCGTATCGTCGTCTAAGATACGTGCCGTACAAGGCGATGGGTTGGCTGCGTAACGAATTTTACCTTCCGCCTTTAACTCTTTATGGATTGTATCATCTAAGAAATTATAGAACTTACAAATCATACGATTCGTAAAAAGTCGATCATTAGGTCCTACAATAACTTCATTGCGTTCACCATTAAAGCCAATAACATATAAAGGGTGTTTATAAGCAATGCCTAGTCCTTTACGCTGACCAATCGTGTAATTGAATAAACCCGTATGCTTTCCTAATATTTCACCATCTTCAGTAACAATATTACCAGATTTTGGTTTAGTTTTCATTTCTTCTACTACGAGTTTTTGATAATTACCATGCGGTAAGAAACAAATATCTACACTGTCTGGTTTCTTAGCTACTGGCAAATCATATTCAGCAGCTAATTTACGCGTTTCTGTTTTACATTGGCCACCCAATGGGAACATGAGGTGACTCAAAATACGTTGATTCATATTATACATAACATAGCTTTGATCTTTAGTTGGGTCAACACCTTTATGCAATTCATATAAACCAGTGCCTTCATTATAATTAACCTGTGCATAATGACCGGTTACCATATGTGTTGCACCAAGTTCAAGGGCTCGATTGAGCATCAAATCAAATTTGATATTTTTATTACAGAATACACAAGGATTTGGTGTACGACCATAAGCATATTCTTTTACGAAATAATCTACTACATTCTCGTAGAATACATCGCGAGCATCAATAACATGATGCTCAATACCTAGAAAATCACACATTTTCTTAGCATCTGTTACGGCAAGAGGCACCTCATCATACGGTGTCCCACTCACCCATAGCCATAGGGTAATACCAAATACTTTATAGCCTTGTTTTAGTAGCATTGCAGCAGTCAAAGAACTGTCTACGCCGCCACTCATAGCTACAGCGATAACTTTTTCCATACTTTCTCCTTTTAATGATCTCTTGATCATAAAACTAATCAGGGTGAAAGCCTGACGTGTAAAACACTAGTTCGGTGTAAAAGTCCGAGTAGTATTGCTATGAAATTATAGCAACTTATATTATAGCCTAGAACGAGGTATATTGAAAAGATTTGAAACAAAAGAATCTCTTTCCATCAAAGAAAGAGATTCTAATTATTATCTATGTTTTAATAATTCCTCTGCCGCCCCTAAAATGCCGAGCATAGAATGTTCGAATACAAGACCACCTTGCATGAAGATTGTATATGGAGAGCGCACAGGGCCATCGGCACTAAGCTCAATAGATGACCCTTGTACAAAGGTACCGCCAGCCATGATAATTTTATCTTCATAACCAGGCATATCCCCAGGAATTGGATGCACATGCGCATCTACAGGAGAGTAAGCTTGCATACCTACACAGAAATGCTCCATTTCCTCGCCATTTTTTAAATTAATGGCTTGAATCAAATCATAACGCGCTGCATCTACCTTAGGAAATACTTCATATCCAAGTAATTCACCTACTGCAGCTGTATACACAGCCCCTTTAAGAGCTTGTAATACTACATGAGGAGCCATAAACAAGCCTTGGAAGAATAAACGGTAACCAGGCGCATAAGAGCCCATATGATCACCAAGCCCTGGAGCCGTCAATTGATATGATGCATCTTCAACTAAATCCTCACGGCCCACGATATAGCCACCGGTTGGTGCTAAACCACCGCCAGCATTTTTGATGAGAGAACCTGCCATGATATCAGCACCGGCCTCTAATGGCTCTTGAAGCTCTGTAAATTCACCGTAGCAATTATCTACAAAGCAAATGGTTTCCGGATTCTTAGCTTTCACAACATCAACGATCGCTTTAATATCCGCAATCGACAATGGCTCACGAGTACTATACCCACGAGAACGTTGGATAACCACAGCACGTGTATTGGAATTAACAGCCTGTCCTATAGCGTCCAAATCATAGGTATTATTGTTAAGGGGCACTTCTGTATAGGTAAAACCTTTTTCAATCAATGAACCCTTAACAGGACGAGTATAGCCTATAACGGATTGCATTGTATCATAAGGAGCTCCAACGGCATAGATAAATTCAGTTCCTTTAGAGCCATTTCCCATAATAGCCATCAGTGTGGTGGCTAATGCGTGAGTACCCGATACAAAATGTGGGCGCACGAGAGCCTTTTCGCCTTTGAATACATAGGCAAATACTTCATCTAATTTTTCACGGCCTACATCGTTATAACCATAACCGGTTGTGCCTGTAAAATGATAGTCAGATACTTGACACTCTTTAAATGCTTCTAATACCTTTTTCGTATTTGCTAATGCAATAGGTTCAAACTTTTTAAATTGTGGTTCAGCCATTTCAAGGGCTTTACTACGTATTTCTTCTAATGTCATTCTCTATCCTTTATCCATTAAAAACTTGAGTCAATTATATTACAAGCCATACCATAAATTTCGGCTTCTGTTGTTTGTGAGTCTATGGTAATCCATTCTATGTACGGCATACGTTTATACCATGTAATTTGTCGTTTTGCAAAGTGACGCGTATTTTTCTGAATTAAATCTACACATGCGTCATAACTGATTAATCCTTCTAAATACTGAACAACCTCTTTATAGCCAATACCTTTAAAAGCCTGACAATTTGGATTTACTCCATTTTTTAGTAATTGTTTAACTTCATCCTCTAGACCTTTTTCAAACATAATTTCTACGCGACGATTGATTCGATCATATAAATCACTACGTTCTCGTTGTAATCCAATAACTGGACCTTTATAGGATAAACCCTCTTTTGTTTGCTTTATTAACGATTTATAATCACCAGCAGTCATCAATTCAATAGCGCGGTACAACCGATGTTTATCAGTATATTTAATTTCTATGCCACCTTTTTCTGCCAAATTCTGAGCATACTCACGTAATCCATCTACGCCATATTCAGTATATAACTCATCTAATTTGATTCTTAATTTTGTATTAGGCTTTATATCATTAAAATTATAGTTTTCTAACAAAGACTGAACATATAAACCAGTGCCACCAGATAAGATTGGTACAACATGATTGTCATTTAATTGATCTATTAATGATTTGGCTTGTTGTTGAAAGATAGAAACACTGTAATCATCGTCAGGTTCTAAAATGTTTATGAGATGATGGGGTACAGCAGCTAATTCATCTGTTGTCGGCTTTGCAGTACCAATATTCAACTGTTTATACACCTGATACGCATCACCAGAAATCACTTCGCCATTATAGCTTTTAGCCAATGCTAATGTTAAGTCAGTCTTACCTACAGCTGTAGGACCTACAATTGTTATTAACTTTTTCATTGTAACCCCTTATCACTGTAAACACCATATCCAATACGACTATACTTGCCGCCCACCCATGTGAATGGTGGGAAATCTTTAAATACAGAACTAAACGGCCGTTCTTTAATAATAAAACCTAATCGACAAACGCGCCTAGCTTCCTGAATCACAGAATCTGTGATTCTACCTTCCAAAGTATGCCCACGCAACGGTTTAAATTGAGGACTTTCTTCAATAGGAACTTCAAACATAGGGTCAAAATATAATATATCTACACTATCGTTAGGTAGCCCCTTTAAAAAGCTTTCAAAATTATCATGACGAGCATCAATACGACGTAGTGCATTTGTTACAGTCATATCCTCATGAGTATAATGTTTCAATCCAAACCATGTAGATAGCCATATAGGATATGACGCCTCTAATCCTATAATATGTGCATTAGGGAATGCATAGGACATGATAATACTATCACTGCCAAGGCCTAGTGTACAATCAACTATAGATATGGAATTAGATGATTCAGTTGTTAACAATTCTATAGCGTTTACAAGATGGTCATCATCTCCGCGTTGTAAGCGTAAAATACGCAATTGAGCCATGGATAAATGAAATCTATGCTCCTGTTCTTCGTTAAAATGAATTGTCAATTGATTCTTAGAAACAACCGCAATAGGTGTATCCTCTAATAATAGTTCAGAAATAGGTCTCTTTTGACGATTTAGATATACTAAATCTAATGATTTAGCTAATTCTTTTGTTTCTTCTTTTATCGCTGAAGACGCTTTTTGTGAAGTAGTAATAATCATATTAAGACCTTAAGAATAACTTACCCAATTCATCAGGTGTAAATTTAATAATTGTTGGGCGACCATGAGGGCACACATAAGGTTTATCTGTATGGAATAAATCTTCAATAAGTGTTGTCATTTGGTACATATTAAGATTGTGTCCAGATTTAATGGCACCCCTACACGATGCATAAGCTAGCATTTCATGACGCAATTGAGCTTTAGTAGGCTGTTCATGGTCATGCAAAAAAGTAAATACATAAGATAAAATTTCCTGAGCTTTACTTTCTACTAGATCTACAGGTGCACCAACTAATTTGATTTGATTAGGACCGCCAAGCTCTACTTCAAAGCCTAAATCCAACAAAGCGTCCTGTTCATTCTCAACAAGATTCATTTCATCCTCTGTGGCATTGCTATAAGTCGGTACAAGCAGGCTTTGCATTGGTATAGCTTCCGAAGATTTACACAAACGATCATAACGGACACGTTCGTGTGCTGCATGCTGATCTATAATATATAAATCATCACCTTTTTTGGCTAATATATAACAGGATGCAACCTGTCCCATTGGTAAAAAGCCTGATTTTTGTATATCTCTAGACTCATCTTCTATATGCTGTTCTTGTATTTGATGGAATTTCTCTTTATCTTCCGTCGTATAGCTAGTATAAGCTGTAGGAACTGATGTAAATGAGGATTCCTCAAATGCTTCCTGTTCATACGTCGCTTTTGGAGCTGGTGGTGTAAACCCTTTTTCTTTTAAGGCATCTACAAAATCGCGTGTATCCTGACGTAATACCTCATATCCCTTAGTGCGCCGTCCGCCAAAAACCTTATCATAGTCAATGGCTGTAGCAATATGTTCAGCCGTATCATTATGATCACTCAAAACTTGTGGAGCTTGGTACGAGTTATAGCCACTACCTTGTGATTCAGTTTCTAAAGGTTGAGTAAACGATGATGATTCACGTTCATACCGTTCATGAAGAGGGTTATTTAAGGCATTTAGAATTGCATGATAAACAGCTTTAAATATGATTTTATCATCTTCGAATTTAACTTCACTCTTCCGAGGATGTACATTGATATCCACCATACTAGCCGGTACAGTTATATGTAGTAAAACCAATGGATATCCAGATTTTGGTAATAATGCATGGTACGCATTATCTATGGCTTTCAAAATTGTTTTATCTGATATAACTCGATTATTGACAATAATCGTCTGCCAAATACGCGTGCTTTTTAACAATGTTGGTTTAGATACAACACCTTCGATATAGATATGTTCACTTTCATAAGCGATAGGAAATATATCATTCTTAGTCTTATAACCATATAATGCAGCCACTGTATCTTGTATTGAGCCAGTTCCTGGTGTAATGATGGCTACACGATCATCAATAGTTAATTTAAAAGCAATATGCGGATTACTTAACGCCAATTTACCAACAATGTCTTGAATTTTAGATGATTCAGTTCGTTCAGTTTTAAGAAATTTACGACGAGCTGGTGTATTAAAAAATAATTCCTTCACTTCAATTGTCGTACCAGGTGCTGCACCATAAGGAATACAATCAGTAAAGGTTCCTCCATCGATGAGGATACGTGTACCAAGTTCTTGGTCTACAGTTCTAGTAGTCAAAACAAAATGAGAAACAGAGGCGATACTCGCCAAAGCCTCTCCCCTAAACCCTAAGGATGCAATATCGAATAAATCCTCTACATTTTGAATCTTAGAGGTAGCATGGCGCAAAACTGCAAGGCGGGCATCTTCTTCTGTCATCCCCTTGCCATTATCAGTAATGCGCATATATGCACTACCACCTTCACCAATTTCCACTTCAATCGATGTAGCACCAGCATCAATAGAGTTTTCAATCAGTTCTTTTACAACTGATGCGGGACGTTCTACAACCTCACCAGCTGCTATTTTATTGATTGTAGTTTCATCCAAAACATGTATGGTTGCCATTATTTACCGCCTCCATTACGCGCCTCCGCTTGTAACTGATGAATTGCATTTAGCGCCTCTATAGGTGTCATCGTATTCACATCAATAGCTAATAAGGAATCCACAACAGAATGGGTGAATAAATTGCCAAAATCATCTTGTTCGATAGAAGGTTTTGTATACTTAACAACAGAATCTGATGTTATAACGCGATTATTTAAATCATCGGTGTCGGTATTTTGTTTCTCTAAAGATTCAAGAATCACTTCCGCTCGTTTCAATACTTGAGCCGGCAAACCTGCTAATTTTGCTACGTGAATACCATAGCTCCTATCGGCACCACCTCTAATAATACGGCGCAAAAAGGCAATATCTTTCCCTTTTTCCTTAACGGCTACCGTATAATTCTTTAATCGTGGATATACGTCTTCTAAGGGTATCAATTCATGGTAATGAGTAGCAAACAATGTTTTTGCATGGATATGTTTACAAATATGTTCTACCACTGCTTGTGCAATACTTAAACCGTCAAAGGTACTTGTACCACGACCTATTTCATCAAGGATAATCAAACTTTTAGATGTAGCATTTTCAAGAATATAAGCAACCTCTTTCATTTCTACCATAAATGTACTTTGACCTGTAGAAATATCATCACTAGCACCTACACGTGTAAATACGCGATCTACAGGAGAAATAGTGGCTTCTCTAGCAGGAATGAATGACCCAATTTGAGCCATAATCATAAGTATCGCAACTTGTCTCATATAGGTAGATTTACCAGCCATATTGGGTCCAGTTATAAGCATAAATTCTTCATCATCATGATTGAGTACTACATCATTAGGAACAAAAACCTCTCTTTTTAAGAATTTTTCTATCACTGGATGACGTCCATCGCGAATATTAATTTGCCCATTCATCACAATATTAGGGCAAATATAATTTGACTCATAGGCAACAGTTGCTAATGATGCAAGTACATCCAGTTCTGCTAAAGCCCTAGCTGTTTCCTGAACCTTTTTGATAACCCCTTTAATTTGATTACGTAAATCTTGATAGAGCTGTTGCTCTAAGGAAACAATCTTTTCCTTGGCACTTAGAATTTTAATTTCAAATTCTTTTAAATCAGGTGTAATATAACGCTCTGCATTAACTGTGGTTTGTTTCCGAATAAAATAGGCTGGTACCTTATCAACTTGAGCTTTGCTAACTTCAAAGAAGTAGCCAAAAACCTTATTATATTTTGTTTTAAGTTTAAGACCAGTTTCTTCCCTAGCCTTATCCTCTAACTTTTGAAGCCAAACTTCACTATTAGTAGCCAGTGAACGAAGTTCATCTAATTCTTCATTATAGTCATCTCTAATAACTCGACCATCTTTTAATGTTAACGCAGGTTGCTCTGCGATAGCTCGATTCAATAAATCATATATATCAGCATGATTATCAATGCGAGTATTAATAGATGACAATGAAAGGCCAGAAAATTCTTTAAGAAGATTCTTAATATGCGGTAGTACTTGTAGGGATTCACGAAGCGATGTAAAATCCCGAGGCGATACAGAACCTGTTTCAATACGACCTACGATACGCTCAAAATCATAAATACAATCTAAATAACTTTGAATTTCGCATCTTTCACCATTGCGAGATATGAGTTCCGCAACAGCAGCTTGACGTCGTTGAATAGTAGATATATCCGTAAGAGGACTTTCCAACCATTGTTTTAATAGACGGGCCCCCATAGGTGTTAATGTTCTGTCGAGCACATCTAATAAAGTCCCCTTTACACCGCCATCCCGCAAGTTGTGTGTAATCTCAAGATGACGCAATGAGGATGTATCTAGAATCAAACGATTGCCTACATCCATCTGATGAACATAATTAATATGGGCTATTTCTGTTTTAATTACATCTTGTAAATATAAGAGCATAAAGCCTAATGCAGCTAATACATCTTCCTCCATAAGGCCCATATCTTGAAAGTGATTATTTGCTAATTTACATGCATGTTCTACACTTTCAAAGGAGGCAAAAGGGGATAATACTACATTATTAAATTGATTATGAATGAAATCAACGATAGATTGTGGCAAAATAGTTCCTTCAGGAACAATGATTTCAGCAGGTCTATACATGCTAAGGGAATCATATATTTGACTTATATTGTCTTGAGGTACACGATCCCAAATGACCTCACCCGTAGATACATCGGAGAATACAAGAATCCAGGCCTCTTTAACTAAATAGAATAGAGCTAAAAAGTTATTACTCCGTGCATCATTACCATTTTCTGTCATTACGGTTCCCGGTGTAATGACTTGGATAACATCCCGTTTAACGATGCCTTTTACGGCCTTAGGGTCCTCTAATTGTTCACAAATAGCGACCTTGTACCCCTTTTTAACCAAAGTTTCTATGTAACTTTCAGCAGCATGAAAAGGAACGCCACACATAGGTGTTCGTTCCTCATTGCCTGTTGGTCTACCTGTTAAGGTAATATTCAATTCTCGAGATGCAATTAATGCATCTTCATTAAATAATTCATAAAAATCACCAAGTCGGAAAAATAGAAGCTCATCGCTATGTCGCGATTTAATGTCTAAATATTGTTCCATCATTGGTGTTACTTTTTTTGCCATTCTTACCCCTTTTGAATGGTACCGTAGCAGACCCATGTTTGTGCTTTATCAATATAGGCTGGTACAGTATCACCGATAGTTAACTCATCATCTTTTGGGAATAGTACCATTTTATTCCCGGACGTACGACCGAACCACATGGTTTCATCTTTAGCACTTGGACCTTCTACAATAATATCAAATACTTTGCCTTCCATAGTTTTATTGAGTTCTAAAGAAATTTCATTTTGAATATCCATCAATTGTTGTAGACGAACGCGTTTTACTTCTTCTGGAACTTGCTCATCCATGGTAGCAGCAGGCGTACCAGACCGTTTAGAGTAAATAAAAGTATAAGCCATATCGTAGCGAACATCTTTTAATAATTGAAGCGTCTGTTCAAAATCTTCCTCAGTCTCCCCAGGAAAACCTACGATTATATCGGTTGTTACAACCACATTTTTAATGTTCTCTCTACAGTAGGATAATAATTCTTTATAATGTTCCACCGTATAATGGCGATTCATCTTCTTTAAAATTCTATCAGAACCAGATTGAATTGGTAAATGTAAATGCGTAACGATATTACTAGAGCGCCCCAATGCATCAATCATTGATTTGGTCATATCTTGAGGATGACTCGTCATATAACGAATACGTTCGATGCCTGGGACATGATCAAGGGCATCTACTAATGTGCCAAAATCAGTACCATCTTTAAAATCTAAGCCATAGGAATTTACATTTTGTCCTAACAACGTAATTTCCTTAAACCCTTTTGCACCCAACTCTGTTACTTCTTTAACAATTGCTTCTACGGGACGGCTAATTTCGCGACCGCGCACATGAGGAACGATGCAATAAGTACAAAATTTATTACAACCATTCATAATCGGTACCCAAGCAAAAAATGTACCATTAGGTTTTGCCTGTAATTCTGGAAGTACTGTATTATCCATGTCAACATTGATTTGATGCTTATGGGTACGTTGAACCTCAGCAATCATTTCATTAATATGTTGAATATTATGAGTACCTAGGACAATATCGATATGAGGTGCGCGTTTAAACATTTCAGCTTGATTTTTTTGTGCCATACAACCTGTAATAGCAATGATCAAATTTTTATTTTTTTGTTTTAAACGTTTTAATTCACCGATACGACCAAATACTTTCGTTTCTGCCGTTTCACGTACTGCACAGGTATTCAATAATATTAAATCTGCCGATTCTACATCATCGGTCGGTATATAACCTACTGTTTCAAGTTGATGTGAAAGACGCTCAGAATCAGCGGTATTCATTTGACAACCATAGGTATATATATAATATGACTTCATTCTATCTCCTAAATATGTTTTATAATCTTACGTTTTGTTTCTACAATATTTTTTACTTTTATAGACATCCGCTCTACAGACATGCCCGTAATATATTCTAATTCGTTGCGTACAGATTTTTGTACCTGTTGCATCATTGGTTTAACTGGATGACCTTGTTCAATAACAACTGACATATCTAATATTAAACCATTCTGCCCTTTAGAGCTCTTTTTGAAAGCGATGTCTGATGAGGCATCAACACCAGGAACCTTTTTTAGGCCATTTCTAATTAATTTAATGATGACATCATCATCAAATGTTAGACGACCATAATAACTAAAGGCTGGTCTAACAACGGAACGTTCAAAGCCTTCAGATCCAATTTGACCAATTTTATCAGGATCTTGTTTACGCAATGTACGTCGTCTCCAAATCGTCTTAATTGGATCGATAAGATATCCTTTAAAGTGAGGCTTTAATTCCATGGTTGGCACAGGAATAATATGCTTACCTTCCTTTAAACGAGCATACTGTGCTTTTTCAATTTCTTTAGGGGTTGCCACATCTTCGATGCGAATATATCGATCTGGTTCTTGAATCCCCAATGCCTTTGTAATTTTTTTGACCATATTATCGGATGTACCGATAATCATCAATCGATTCGGCTTGATAACATCTAATTGACTACGAACCTCTTTAACTTGAACCGGATCTTGGAATATAGCACGACGAACGGCCTTTAACCGACTAGATTCTTTTTTGGCAGAAAATCCAGCTACAATTTTATTATCATGAATTAAAATACCATCATCAATAATGCATTCCACACTATTTTCATGAGCTAGTACGAGAGCCCGATGACTTTTACCGGTCCCACTACCACCTACAAAAGCAATAACTTCCATAGTACACCTCACATCTATAATTACGCCGATATACAACGTATGCGTTCGATAAATTGATTTACTAGATTACTATCTACAACATATTCACCTAAATGATAAGGGTATCGATTAGGTATTCCATGATAATCAGATCCACCTGTAACAAATAAATTTCGTTCTTTTGCCATGGTTAAATAATTTACTTCATCATCATAATCATGTTTAGAATGATATACTTCTACACCATCAAAACTATAGTTTAATAGTTCCGCAACATACTCATCATTACGGACTAATTTTGGATGCGCTAATACAGCTAGTCCATTTGCATTATGAATAATATCTAATATTTCTGGTACTTCTAATTTTACTTTAGGTATATAACACGGGCTTTTTGAATTTAATATACCATCAAATACATCTTGTACATCTTTGGCATAGCCATGATCTATTAATAATCTAGCAACATGTGGTCTACCATAGGACTTAGTATTTGGATATAAATTTTGTAATTCAGAAAAAGAAATGTCATAGCCATGAGCAATACATCGACTAATAATTTCTTTTATTCTTGATTCACGTTTTTCTTTGAAAAATTCAATGAATTTCCGTAATCCTTCATCATGATGATTAAATCCATAACCTAAGATATGAATATCCTTACCTTTATAGTGACCACTGAACTCACAACCTGTAATAATTTGAATAGAACTATTATTTTGTAACATTACATCTATACCAGCAATTTCATCGTGATCAGTTAATGCAATCATTTTCAAATCAGCTTCAATAGCATGCTGTAATAGCTGTTCTGGTGTTTCTACACCATCAGAAAATGTAGAATGCATATGAAAATCTACACGCATAATTACCTCCAAATTATTACATTACCCTATCATTTTATTATGACTTATTCCGCTTGTTTATTCAAGTTTTTACAAGGTATTAACTAAAAGTTTTCAATATGAAATTAAATGAATTCACATATATATAAATATAAAAATTGCGATTCCAATGAGCTTTCACTAGAATCGCAATTTAATTATAATTGGCTCAATAATTCTTGTACCTTGTTAGATACTTCATCGATTGGACAATTAATAGCTTCACCTGTTTTACGAACGCGGATTTCAACCTCATTGCTTTCCAACGTATTTTTACTTACTGTAATACGCAATGGATAGCCAATAAGATCAGCATCTTTAAACTTAACACCAGCCCGATCTTTACGGTCATCTAATAATACATCTACTTTATTGTTTAACAATGTATCGTAAATAGATGTACTTGTGGACATTAGAGCTTCATCTTTTGCGTTAATAGGAACAATAACTACTTCAAATGGAGCTATAGCACGAGGCCAAATAATACCATTTTCATCATGATATTGTTCAATAGCTGCAGCTAATGTACGGCTAACGCCAATACCATAACAGCCCATAACCATTGCATTAGGACGACCATTTTGATCAAGGTATGTAGCTTGTAAACTTTCAGAATATTTAGTACCTAACTTAAATACTTGGCCTACTTCGATACCTTTACTGTATTCTAGAGGACTATGGCATTCAGGGCACACATCGTCTTTAGTAATCAAACGAATAGGTGCTACGATAATATCTTCTGTATTAAAATCGCGTTTAGGATTGATATTGATGTAATGAGCATCAGCTTTATTGGCACCACCACAAACATTGTAAGTTTCCATAACAGATTCATCTACAACTATAGCAAAATCATCAGTTTGTTTAAGACCTACTGGGCTGATAAAACCAGCTGTCAATCCAACCTTCTCCAATTGTTCAGGTGTTGCCATTTCAGGTTCTACAGAACCATTAACAGCATGTTGAACAGCCACTTCATTCACATCATGATCACCGCGAACCATAGCTAGAATTACTTTATCTTCAATAGCATATACTACTGCTTTAATAGTTTTTTCCAAAGGTAAATTGAGCATTTCTGCAACAGCTTCAATAGTAGATGCATGAGGTGTATCTACTACTTCTAATTCTTTTAAAGCTTCTTCTGCTTGCTTCATAATGCCAGGTTTACCGATTTCAATATTCGCTGCATAGTCACAAACAGAACAGTGAATAATATCTGCTTCACCAGCTTCAGCAATAGCCATAAATTCATGGGTATTGCTACCACCAATAGCACCGCTATCTGCTTCTACAGGTCTAAAAGTAAGACCGCAACGAGTAAAAATACGACTATATGCATCATACATATTTTTGTAAGAAACATCTGCAGCTGCATCATCAATGTCAAAGGAGTAACCATCCTTCATGATAAATTCGCGGCTACGCATTAAACCATATCGTGGACGACGTTCATCGCGGAATTTACTTTGGATTTGATAAAGATTAACTGGTAATTGACGATATGAATTAATTTCATTTTTTACCAATGTTGTAATCATTTCTTCATGAGTTGGTCCTAAGCAGTACTCCACATCATGGCGGTCATTGATACGCATCATTTCAGCACCATACGCATTCCAACGACCAGATTCTTTCCAAATCTCTGCTGGTTGCAAAATAGGCATCATAATCTCTTGTGCACCAGAACGGTCCATTTCTTCGCGAATGATAGCTTCAATTTTTTTGATGCTTCGCCAGCCCAACGGTAAAAAACTATATAAACCATTAGCAACCTTACGCATAAAACCTGCGCGCAACATAAGCTGTTGACTTACCACATCTGCATCAGATGGAACTTCCCGCAATGTTGGGGCATATAATTTACTGGCTAACATACAATTACTCCTTATCAATTGTTTCTAAATATTGATCTATTTCTCTAAATAAAGTATCTACTAGTTCAGATTCGGGTACGGTTTTTAAAACTTCCCCTTTTCTGAATACGATACCTTGACCTTTACCACCGGCAATACCAAAATCGGCTTCCCTAGCTTCACCAGGTCCATTAACGACACATCCCATTACGGCAACCTTAATAGGTGCAGAAATGGATGCTAGACGTTCTTCTACAATGCTTGCCATATCAAATAAATTAACTTGGCAACGACCGCATGTTGGGCATGAAATCATAGTAGCTCCAAAGTTTCTAAGACCTAAATTGCTTAGAATACTTTTACCCACCTCAATTTCATGAATAGGGTCACCTGTTAAGGATACGCGCAAGGTATCACCGATACCATCTAATAGCAATGCACCAATACCCATAGCCGATTTAATCGTACCTTGTTTAATGGTACCGGCCTCAGTTACACCTAAATGCAATGGATATGGTATTTTATCTGAAAGTTTTCTATAAGCTTCTACCATAAGTGGTACTTCGGTAGCTTTAATAGAAATCTTCATTTGTTTATAGTCCAATTTCTCTAAAATACGTACGTGTTCCAATGCAGTCTCAACCATACCATCAGCTGTTGGATGACCTCCATAAGCGTCTAATATATGTTGTGGTAAAGAACCAGCATTGACACCAATACGAATTGGAATTTGCTTAGGTTTAGCCTTTTCAATAACGGCCAACACCTTATCCTCTCCACCGATATTGCCTGGATTAATTCGAAGGCCATCTACATTATTATCAATGGCTTCTAATGCTAATTTATAATCAAAATGAATATCTGCTATAAGAGGAATGGTTATTCCTGCACGTACCGCTTTTAATGCTTTTGCAGATTCCATTGTAGGAACTGCAACTCGAACTAATTCACAACCAGCATCAGCTAATCGATTGATTTCAGCAATCGCCTTTTCCGTATGTACAGGATCAGTAGTAATCATTGACTGAATACTAACAGGTGCATAGTCGCCAATTTTTACATTGCCTACATAGATACCATTTGTTGGTTTTCTAGTAATCATATATAACTCCTAACTATGACTTATTTATAGTAATTGTAGTATATCTTTTGCAGTAGCATATACAAATATGGTAACTAATAGCGCAATACCAATCATTTGAATATACATCAAAGCTTTAGCCGGTAATTTACGTCTTGTAATGGCCTCTATTAAAATGATGATGAGATGCCCACCATCAAGAACTGGTAACGGCAAAAGATTGATAACACCTAAATTAATACTTAGCAATGCAGCAAAACTCAATAGAGGTGCAAAGCCTTGTTGAGCTATAGAACCTGCCATATGTGAAATGCCAACTGGTCCAGATACTTCAGCCTGCTCTGTACCTACAACCATTTCACGTAGTCCATCTACCATAGCTACAATAATATATCCTGTTTTCTGAACCGCTAGTATGAAAGAATCCCCTATACTATGAGGTATTGTTTCATACGCTTGATATATACCTAACTTTGGTGTATCCTTTTCCATCTTTGGAATTACAGTAGTTTCAACTGTTTCACCATTACGATTTACTACAACGGTAACACCATGATTAGCTGTGCCTTTCAAACGTTCAGAAATCTCTGACCACTTGGAAATAGGTTGGTTATCAATGGAAAGTATAATGTCTCCACCCTGTAATTTTCCTAAATCTGCAGCACCACCTGTAATAACACTGCCAATTATAGGCTTATCAGTAGAAACCATTGTCCCCACGGTAGCATTTAGGCCGAAATAAATGACTATAGCCAATAAGAAATTAAAAATAGCACCAGCAGAAATAACAATAAGTTTTTTATAAGCTGGTTTTGTATAGAATGAACCATCATCTAATGGCTCATCAGGTGTCATTCCAGCGATGCGATTGAAACCACCTAACGGAATACAACGAACAGAGTATAAGGTCTCGCCATACTGTTTTTTTAGCAAAACAGGACCAAAACCAATAGCAAATTCATCAACACGCATGCCCGATAATTTTGCAGTTATAAAATGACCTAATTCATGAATAAACACGATTAGACCAAATACAAATATTGTGGCTAAAGCCGTAATCATACTATCTCCTATTTATAAATTCTGAAGCTTTTATGCGAGCCCATTGATCAATAGCTAGTAAGTTATCGAGAGTAAAATCATCATCTCTTCCCATGGATTCCAAAACAGCGGTAACGATTTTATAGATATCGCTAAATATGATTTTTCCATCTAAAAATGCATATACGGCAGTTTCATTAGCTGCATTAAATACGGCTGGCTTAAAACCACCAATTTTACCAACTTCATATGCTAAATTTAAAGCAGGAAAATCATCCACTCTAGGAGGCATAAACTCAAGAGTGAGTAATTCTTTAAAATCCAAATGTTTCATATCAAGGTGCATCCGTTTAGGATATGTTAAAGCATATTGAATTGGTTCACGCATATCAGGATTACCCATTTGTGCAAGGATAGCACCATCATTTAAACGAATCATAGAATGAATAATACTTTGAGGGTGAACCACCACATCGATATGATCAAAATCAAAGTCGAATAACCAATGGGCTTCAATTACCTCTAGCCCTTTATTAAATAAAGAAGCAGAATCAATAGTAATTTTGCTACCCATATTCCATGTAGGATGTTTTAAACAATCCTCTGCCGTAGCAGAAGCAATACGTTCACTAGACCAGGTTCGAAGTGGCCCACCTGAAGCAGTTAATATCAATGAATCTACATTCGATTTAGCTTGTCCTTCCAAACATTGGAAAATAGCACTATGTTCACTGTCTATAGGTAAAATAGCAACATTATATTCCTTAGCAAGTGCCGTAATTAAAGGTCCACCTGCTACCAATGTTTCTTTATTGGCAAGGCCGATAGTCTTGCGGGCCTTAATGGCCTCTACAGTTGGCTCAATACCAACAGCACCAACAATTGCCGTAACCACCATAGTAGCTTCTTGAATTGTGGCTGCACTAATCAAAGCTTCTTTACCACCTATTATTTTAGTGGAACCATGATAACGTTCTTTAAGAAGCATATATGCTTGTTCATCAACTACACCAGCTATTAATGGATTAAATTCATTAATTTGTTGTTCTAATAAATCAATATTACGGTGAGCAACTAATGCAACGGCTTTAAATTGGTCAGGATGTTGCTTAATAACATCTAATGTTTGTGTACCAATTGAGCCAGTACTTCCCAATATACTTACATACTTCATAAAAGCCTTCTTTTCTGTTTATGTTTATTATGCAAAACATAAAATTAATAATAATGTAACCGGTGCGGTAAACATTAAACTATCAAAACGATCTAAAACCCCACCATGACCAGGTAATAGTGTACCTGAGTCTTTTACATTACATAATCGTTTTAATTTAGATTCAAATAAATCACCTAAAGGTGCTAATACACCACAAATGACGCCAACATAGGCACCCATATAGACTGGTATATGACTGATTACAGCATACACAATACCAGTTACAACACAGCCGATAAAACCGCCAATAAAACCTTCTAATGTTTTATTAGGACTTATGGACGGTACAATTTTACGTTTACCAAATGCACGACCGGCAAAGTATGCAAAGGTATCGCTAGCCCATGTTGAAAACAATAATAACCATAGCATAACTACGCCCCAACTTTCACCAACAATAGGCATTGTTAATGAACTATAGAGCCAGTCATGACGTATCAATAATAATGAGCCTAGTCCCATTACTATATATAGCAAACCAAATAAGCTATAAGAAACGCTACTCATAGAATATGTATTTTCACCAAATGTACACATTAGATAATTGGAAATGATGGCGAATACAAAGCAAGCCATACTTACTGTATAACTGCCAAACCACAAGGATATCATGATAGCGATAATTGAAAGGTATCCCCACAATACCGGTACACGAACATGTTTAGCCTTACTTAGCAGTATAAATTCTCGCCATCCAATAAGTGCTAATAATGTAATGAGTATATCATATGTTAAGCCACCTAGTGTAATGGCACCTAATGCAATGATAAACCCGATAACTGCAGTGATAACACGTGTTTTAAGCATCGATTATTCCTCTTGCAAGCCACCAAAACGACGTTCTCGTTTTTGATAGGCTGCTATAGCTTCTAATAATGTTTCTTTTGTAAAATCTGGCCAATGTAAATCAGTAAACCAAAATTCGGCATATGCTAACTGCCATAATAAAAAGTTACTAATACGATAATCTTTGCTAGGACGTATTAGTAAATCGACATCACTAAACTCTTGCGTATATAAATGACTGCTAACATATTGTTCAGTAATATCTTGAACTGCAAGTTGTCCCTCTAACACAGATTGGGCTATTCCTTGTACAGTCCGTACTATCTCATCACGCCCACCATAATTAATAGCTAATTGTAAGGTTAGGCCTGTATTATTCTTAGTTAATGCTTCGGAATCAGAAATAATCGTTTGTAATTCTTCTGAAAGTCCTTGAATATATCCAATGAAACGTATACGAACATTATGTTCATGCATATATTGTACGTTTTTTTGTAAATATTCTTTAATCAAGGCCATCAAAAGAGAAACCTCTTGCTCAGGCCGTTTCCAGTTCTCCGTTGAGAATCCATATACTGTTAATGCTTTTACACCGATTTCATCAGCAGCAATAACAATTTCTTTTAATACATCAGCACCTGCTCGATGTCCCATTGACCGAGGCATGCCACGACGCTTTGCCCAACGCCCATTGCCATCCATAATAATAGCTACGTGACGAGGCACATTGTGTTCATCTATATTAACTGTAGATGAGGTATGGCGTTTAAATAGTTTCCTCAGCATACATTACCTCCAGAGTATGTCCAAAATCACTTGCAACCATAGGTCTATATAGAATGATATGAAGCATATCCTCAGATTCAGTGATTCTTGCGACATAATAGCCTTCAGAGGCTATCTCAAAAAAGCGATTAAAATTATCGCCTATTATTACCTTAAAAGGAATATGGGCAGCCTGCAATTGAGACTTTGCAAGCTGCCAAGGCATTCCAATAAGACTACTAGAATTAGTCATTATACTTCTAATACGTCCTTTTCTTTAACGGCTTTCAATTCATCGATTTGTTTAATCTTTTTATCCGTTAATTTCTGAATTTGATCTAAACCATCTTTAGCATCATCTTCAGTAATCGTTTTAGCTTTTTCTTCTTTTTTCAATGCATCATTAGCATCACGACGAATGTTACGAACTGCTACCTTTGCATCTTCAGCTTTCTTATGAACTACTTTAACAATTTCTTTACGACGTTCTTCTGTTAATTGAGGAATTGTCAAACGAATAGCCGTACCATCATTACCTGGGTTTAATCCCAAATCTGATTGTAAAATAGCTTTTTCAATAGCACCAATCATGGATTTATCCCATGGTGCAATTAAAATCATGCGAGGTTCTGGTACAGAAATATTAGCTACTTGATTAATTGGCGTAGGAGATCCGTAGTAATCAACCATCACTTTATCAAGTAATGCAGTACTAGCACGACCGGTACGAATAGAAGCAAATTCATGCTTTAAAGACTCGATGGACTTATTCATACGTTCTTCTTGTTGTTGCATTAATTCTTTTAATTCCATAGTGGTTTATTCTCCGCGAACGATAGTCCCTACTTCTTCACCTTTTGCAGCTTTGGTAATATTACCAGGAATATCCATGCTGAAAACGATAATAGGGATATTATTGTCTTTACATAATGTAGTGGATGTAGAATCCATTACTTTTAATTCTTTTGTAATAATGTCATTATATGTTAATTCATCAAATTTAACGGCATTAGGATTTGTTTTTGGATCAGAATCATATACACCATCAGCAAACTTTTTAGCCATCAAAATTGCATCAGCTTCAATTTCTGCAGCGCGCAATGCAGCTGTTGTATCTGTGGAGAAATAAGGTTTCCCAAGGCCTGCGCCAAAGATAACGATACGTTTTTTCTCCAAGTGACGAATTGCACGACGACGAATATAAGGCTCTGCAATTTCCTGCATTTCAATAGCTGTTTGTACGCGAGTATCCACGCCAGCTTGTTCTAATGCATCTTGCAATGCTAAGGAGTTCATCACTGTTGCCAACATGCCCATATAGTCAGCTGTAGCACGATCCATACCTTGATTACTACCAGCTAACCCTCTCCATAGGTTACCGCCACCAACAACAATAGCGATTTCTAAATCAGTGGATTTTGCCAAAGCTGCGATTTCTTGTGCAAACTTTTCAACTACATCAGGGTTAATACCGAAACCTTGATCACCCGCTAATGCTTCACCACTCAACTTCAAAACAATACGTTTAAAGTGTCTCTTTGCCATTTGTATACTCCTCTATTGCAAAATAAGAGAACACGGTACGGTGTTCTCTTATTATGTATTAATTATTTACCAACAGATGCCATTACTTCTGCTACGAAGTCATCTTGGCGTTTTTCAATGCCTTCGCCCAAACCGTAGCGAACAAAACGACGTACGTTGATGTTTTCACCGATTTTTGCAATATTTTCATTAATGATATCAGTAACTGTTTTGTCACCATCTTTAATGAACGCTTGTTCTAATAGGCAATTTTCTTTATAGAATTTTTCAATACGGCCATTAACCATTTTTTCCAAAACAGCTTCAGGTTTTGGTTTACGGCCTGCTTTAACGTCTTCTTCAGCTTCTGCTTTAGCTTGTTCCAACAATACTTGTTTTTCATGTTCGATTACTTCAGCAGGAACCTCTTCACGGTTTAAGTATGTAGGGTTAACAGCTGCGATTTGCATTGCGATGTCGCGTGCTAAGCTTTGGAAATCATCAGTTTTAGCAACGAAGTCAGTTTCGCAGTTAACTTCAACTAAAACGCCGATACGACCACCAGCATGAATGTAAGATTGTACTACACCTTCAGCTGCAATACGACCAGCTTTTTTAGCTGCAGCAGCCAAACCTTTTTCACGAAGAAGGTCAACCGCTTTATCGATATTACCGTCAGTTTCAACTAATGCTTTTTTAGCATCCATCATACCTGCGCCAGTCATGTCGCGCAATTCTTTTACCATAGCAGCAGTAATTGCCATTATTTGTTCCTCCTAGTACTAATTAAGGTAAGGATATAGTCCTTACCCTAATTATATATGTTATAGATTTATCTTTCAAATGCTAATCAATTATGATTAAGTGCTAACAGAATTATTCTGCAGCTTCAGCATTGCCTTCTTCGAAGGATTCACCTTGACGACCTTCAAGAACAGCGTCAGCCATTTTACCAGCCAATAATTTTACAGCACGGATAGCGTCATCATTTGCTGGGATTGGGAATTCAACTTCATCTGGATCGCAGTTAGTGTCAACTGTTGCAACAACTGGAATACCCAATTTTTTAGCTTCTGCAATAGCGATTTTTTCTTTTTTAGGATCAACTACGAAAAGAGCACCTGGCATTTTAGGCATATCTTTGATACCGCCAAGATATTTTTCCAATTTTTCCATTTCATGACGAAGACCGATAACTTCTTTTTTAGGCAATACTTCGAAAGTACCATCTTCTGCCATAGCTTCCAATTGTTTTAAACGTTTAATACGAGTTTCAATTGTTTTGAAGTTAGTCAACATACCGCCCAACCAACGTTCGTTAACGAAGAACATGTTAGCACGAATAGCTTCTTCTTTAATAGCTTCTTGAGCTTGTTTTTTAGTACCTACGAACAAGATTACTTCGCCTTGGGAAGCAACTTCACGTAAGAAATTGTAAGCTTCTTCTACTTTTTTAACTGTTTTAGACAAGTCAATGATATAAATACCATTGCGTTCAGTGAAGATGAATTTCGCCATTTTAGGGTTCCATCTTCTAGTCTGATGACCAAAGTGTACACCAGCCTCTAATAATTGTTTCATTGATACAACTGCCATTGTGGCACCTCCTGTTAATTAACCTCCGCCGCTTCATCCTTCGGGTCACCCAAAATTAGGCACAGTACCGAAGTCCACTGACGTGCATATTTTTCATACCTAGTAATTTTAACAAAAAAATATTCTAAAAGCAAGTAAAGAGTCAGTAATTACAAAAGAATTACTGACTCTTTATATCATAGTATATATCTACAATAAAAAACTTATGATTTTTACTCGAATCCAGATATATTTTATATTAGTTATTACGTATTGCTTCGATCATCTTCGCTCTATCAGGAGCCCCAAATACAGCAGATCCAGCAACTAACATAGTGGCACCTGCATCCTTAATTGGTATGCAAGTAATATCGTTAATACCACCATCAACCTCTATAACAGCATCATTATTACCAGCTGAATCCAATAAAAGTTTCGCTTGTTTTACTTTTTCTACAGCCCGTGGAATAAAGGATTGTCCTCCAAATCCTGGATTGACGGACATGATTAAAATCATATCCAAGTCTCCGGCCACATCTTCTAACATCGAAACTGGTGTCCCTGGGTTGAGCGCAACCCCTGCTTTCATACCAGCGGATTTAATCTGCTGTATCAATCGGTGCATATGAGGAACTGTTTCTTGATGAAAGGTAAAGTATTCAACACCAATTTTTGCATATTCTTCAACATAATCAGCCGGATTAGTGACCATCAAATGTACATCAAACGGCAATGCAGTATGTGGGCGGATAGCTTTTACAATAGGTGCACCAAATGTAAGATTAGGCACAAAGTGTCCATCCATGACATCTATATGAAGATAATCAGCACCAGCAAGTTCAATACTTTTAATTTCATCTCGCAATATTGAAAAATCTGCGGATAACATAGATGGAGCTATTTTAATCATTTTAAAACCTCTTTCTTTGGTTCTGTATATCTTTGCGGATAATCGTGTACGCATCATAGCGACTTTCAAAAATTTTATGATTTGCCAAAGCCTCCTTGATACCACAAATCGGTTCATGCTCATGATAACAAGGATTAAATTTACAAGCTTCTACATAGTCAGAAAATTCAGGAAATAGTGTAGGTAATCGTTCTAATGTAATATCAGTAAATTCAATAGAACTAAAGCCAGGTGTATCCATGATAAATGAATCAGCATTTAAACTAAACAATGAGGCATGACGTGTTGTATGCTTCCCACGTTTAATCTTATCGCTTATCTCACCCGTCTGGAATGCAAATTTTTCATCCACTGCGTTTAAGAGGCTACTTTTACCAACACCGGAAGGTCCTGCAAAAGCAGTAATCTTGTGTTGCAAATGATTGCGTAATTCATCAATACCGATATGATTTATGGCAGATGTAGTGATAACACGATATCCAATCGATTTGTACTTATCGATTAATGCATCTGTCGATGCATCACCTACATCGCACTTATTTATGCACAAAATGACTGGTATATCAGCATGTTCAATCATTACTAACATTTTATCGAGTAATAACTCATTAATGTCAGGATTATGAGAAGCAACAACAAGGATAACTTGGTCGATATTAGCGACAGCAGGACGTATCATTGAATTGTGACGTGGCAAGATAGTCTCAACGAATCCATCTTCTGAAAACTCTACACGATCACCTACAAGCAAACTATATTTCGACTTTTTAATACGTCCCCGCACCTTACATTCATGAATGGTTCCAAATTCATCTTGAATATAAAAGTAACCATTCATATTTTTAATTACAATACCTGTACTCATACGGCCTCTACAACGCAGTATCTTGAACTAATGCACCATTTAGGTACACCTGTATTCGAACATTACCAACACCGGATACATTTTTTACGATACGATCACCAGGTTTGTTAGTATCATCGTAAATAACGGAAGAACCCTCATCATCCTTTACGACAATTTTGACTTCTTGATTTTTAGAACCAGACGGTACAGTTATATCTACAGTCCCTTTCGTTCTATTAGAAGAGCTTTGCTTAGAGTCGTCTTTTTTAGAAGAATCTCCCTTTAATTCAGTAGCTAAGTTCAAGCTACTACCTTCAGAAACCTCTTCACCAGCTTTTATACTTTGTTCTGTAACAATTGATTTATCATCTACTGAACCAGCAATCTGATTAACACCAATATTGTTAGAGCTCAATACTTGGCGAGCATCTTTCAAGGTCATACCAACGAGATCTGGCATTTTAACCTTCTTAGCTTGTGCTTTATTTACAACTAAATCAACAGTAGTGCCTTTGGATACCTTGGAATCACCAGAAGGACTTTGTGCAACTATAACATTATCAGGTTTTCCTTCAACAGATCCTTGTGTGATTTTACCCACAACTAAGCCTAAATCTTTAAGACGTTGACGTGCTTGATCTACAGTCAAACCAGAAAGATCAGGAACTGTAATATCACCAACACCTTTAGATACAACTAAATGTATAGTACGCTGTTCCTTAACTTTTTCCCCAGCACCAGGGCTTTGAGAAATAACTTGTCCTGCTGGAACATCTGTATTAGTTACCTCACTTGTCGATACTCGTAAGTGTTTATCTTCCAAAATATTTTTGGCCACAGAGACTTGTTTACCTACTACATTCGGTACATCAACAGTGGTATTACTCCAAAAATTACCATAACTCAAGAATGCACCTAAAAATGCAATCAAGAAAATAACGGCAGCACCAAGAACTATATATTTTTGTGGTATAGATGCAATCTTACTAAGCATAGATTTCTTTTTTTCCTCATTAGGCGTAGGATCATCGATATCACTGAAATCATCTAATGTATCTGGATCTACAGCCGGAATCATTTGTGTCGCAAAATCGTATGGTTCATGACGTTGTGTTTTTCCCATCGTAAAGCCTTGAGATAAACGTAAGTCCCCCATCATTTCAGATATGGAATCAAATCGATCAGCAGGATTTTTAGCTAATGCTTTCATCACAACCGCTTCTAACAATGGTGGTATCGAAGGATTATATCTTGTAGGTGGAATGACCTTTTCTCGTACATGTTTTAATGCTACTGCAATTGGTGTTTCCCCTTCAAAAGGAACCTTGCCAGTTAACATTTCATATAAAACGACACCTAAGGAATAAATATCTGTATTTCCATCGACAGGTTTTCCACTAGCTTGTTCTGGTGAAAGATAATGAGCAGACCCCATTATAGAATTTGTGTACATAACAGTGTTAGTGGTATTCATAGCACGTGCAATACCAAAATCAGTCACCTTTACACGACCTGTATTTGTAATAATTACATTATGTGGTTTGATATCGCAATGAACAATTCCCATTGCATGGGCATGTTCTAAGCCCTCACCGATAGCAATAGTAATCTTAACTGCTTCGTCAATGGATAATCGATGATGACGGGTAATATATTCTTTAAGTGTTTCTCCGTCTACATATTCCATAATGATATAATGCATGCCTTGATCATAGCCTACATCATACATATTCACGATATTAGGATGATTTAACTTGCCTGCAGCCTGCGCTTCTCGTTTAAATCGACTTACAAATTCATCGTCACTAGCAAAGTTTGAATGTAAAATTTTTATGGCTACTGGACGGCCTAATAAAGTATCTTCACCTTTATATACGTCGGCCATTCCGCCAACACCAATCTTGGTCAGGATACGATAGCGATTATCCAGCAATGTATCTTTAATCTTCATAATATTTATAACTCTCCATATCTAGATTAGATAGTTCCTACTATAATGGTAACATTATCACCGGCACCAGCATCATATACATCAGCAATCAATGTATTTAATACCTCTGTATTATCATCAATATTATGTAATACTTCTCGTATTCTTTCATCGCTAATATACCCAGATAATCCATCTGTACATAATAGAATTCGATCACCGGATTTTACAGGTAGTGTACCACTATCGACATGTAAATCTTCTTCAACACCGACGGCTCTAGTTAATAAATTACGTTGCGGGTGTACAATCATCTCTTCTTTTGTAATTTCACCAGCATCTAATAACTGTTGAACCATAGAGTGATCCGTGGTAATTTGCGTCAATTCATCATTTCTATAAATATAGAGTCTACTGTCGCCGACACTAGCCCAAAGTAGATTATCATCTACCTTAGCAACCACAACAGCAGTAGTTCCCATTCCACTAAGCCGTTCCTCTCGTGCCACACGATTAACTATGCGTGTATTCGCATGTAATATAGCATCAACTAAGGACGTTTCATTAATGGTAGGAGTAGATTGTAAATATTCTTTTATTTCATCAACAGCATAGGTGCTGGCGATTTCTCCGCCTCTATAGCCTCCCATGCCGTCAGTAACAGCACAAATATTATCACTAATAAAAAAGCGATCTTCATTCTGTTTTCTGACTAATCCAATTTTACTTAAACCTACGATATTATTCATGAATCTCCTCTTTCCGACCGTGGGCTACTTTTAATTGTCCACATGCGGCTTGAATAGCATCGCCCATTTCTTTACGAATTGTAACAGAAACACCATAAGAAGCGACAATATCCTTAAATATGTTCATATGTTTACTAGAAGGTTTATACAAATTAATATGTTCATTCCCATTTACAGGAATAAGATTGACATGACAATTAGGAAATGCCTTGCCAATGTTTCCTAACTCATGAGCTTCCTCTAACGATACATTAATTGAATCTATTAAAATATATTCAAATGTTATACGTCGCTGTGTTTTTTCATAATAATATTTTACAGCATCTAAAACCTCGTCTAATTTGTATCGAGATCCAACAGGCATAATCTTGCGACGTATTTCATCTGTTGTAGCATGTAAAGATAACGCTAATGTAATCGGAAGATCCTCATCTGCCAATTTATAAATATTAGGAACCCAACCACAGGTAGAAATAGTCATTTTTCTATAACTAATATCAAATGTCATAGGGTCGTGAATAAGTTTTAACGCCTGCAATACATTGTCATAATTTTGTAATGGTTCACCAGCACCCATGACAACTAAAGAGTGAATATCTTCTTGTTTTAAGGCACTAAAGAGAACAACTTGACCTACAATTTCAGGAACCGATAAATCTCTAAATAATCCCCCTTGTGTAGATGCGCAAAAAACACAGCCCATAGCGCATCCAACTTGGGAAGAAACACATACAGAATTGCCATAATGTTGCTCCATTAGAACGGCTTCAATTCTGCTGTAATCAGTAAGTTCCAATAATAATTTCTGTGTTTTTCCGTCAGGTGATACAGATTGAGTAATCACTTTAGGAATCGATATTATGCAATTAGAATCCAACCAATCTCTCAAGGTCTTAGGGAATTGTGTCATATCTTGAAATACAAAAATATGACGATGATATATGTAATCAATCAATTGTTTTGCACGAAATTTTTGAATTTTATGTTCCTCAAATAACGCTTGCAATTCAACCAACGATTTACCCAACAATTCAATCATGAGTGCTCCCATTCAAAGCTAACAACTTAGTTAAGAAATACGTTGCATTTTAACCATAAAGAAACCATCCATATCATCTGTTGGTGGATATGTTGTAATCATACCACTATTTGACTTAAGTGGGAAATCATCCGCCACAGGAATAATAGAAAACTCCTTATGTTTCTGTAAAAATGCCTCGACTACCTCTTCGTTTTCCTTGTAGTTTAATGTACAAGTGGAATATATTAAATATCCTTTTTCCTTAACAGTCATAGCAGCGCGTTCTAAAATCGCTAACTGTAATGGTGGTAATTCTCTAAGTATCGATTCCTGTTTTCGCCAACGCATATCTAGTTTCTTTTGAAGAATACCTAATCCAGAACAAGGTGCATCTACGAGCACTCGATCAAAATACGAGTTCCATGAATCTGGTAATTTTGTAGCATCCTGTACTTTTGTATGAACAATAGAAGCACCCAATCGTTCAGCATTTGAATTCATGAGTTCAATCTTATGTTCATGTATATCACAACTCATTAATGAACCTACATTATCCATTAAAGTTGCCATGTACATTGATTTACCACCTGGAGCAGCACAGCAATCTAATATACGCTCACCAGGTTTCGGATTTACGAGACGTGCTACTAGCATAGATGCCTTATCCATAAATGTAATATAACCTTTTATAAATGCCTCAGATTTTTCAAGGCTACCACGATGGCTATTAATATAAATTATATCCTTGTAATTAGTATCCTGAGTAACATCCCAACCTTGTTCATTTAATAAAGATAAACATTGCGGAATATCAATAAGAATCGTGTTAATACGTGCCGTCAATTTAGGCTGTTCATTAAACCATACACATAAATCTTCTGTTTTATCACGACCAAACTCACGTATCCATAAATTGATAAGCCAAAGAGGAATATTGTAAATGAAAGAAATAGCTTCTATATCATTAGCCGCCAAATCTTCAATACCAATAGTATCTTGTTCTCGTATAACAGATCTCAATATGGCATTTACGAAGCCAGATAGACCTCGTGTTAATTTCTTCGCTAATTTAACTGATTCATTAACTGCCGCACTTTCCGGTACCTTATCCATATAGATAATCTGATAAATACCTAGGCGCAAAATTTCTACGACCATAGAGGACAATTTTTTTATAGGACGTTTGGCAAAATGTACGATAATAGCATCTAAATAATTGCGTCTACGTACCACACCGTATACAAGTTCTGTAAAGAAGCGTCTGTCTAAGTCAGATAGATTATATTTTGAAATATAGTCCTGTAAAACAATATTAGCATAGGCACCCTTACGATTGATATCAGATAATGCCTTTACAGCCAATAATCGTATATTCTGTTTTTGTCCGTTTTTAGCAATTTCGTTCATAGTTATCCTTATCAATCAGTAACTCTACAGCATCTCGTACCTTGTTAATATCAACAGTCGTATTACAACAAGGTCCATTAGGGCGTTCATTTAATACTCCAATAACAGGAATAGGAAATACATCAGCCATACCACTAGCAAGATCTCGTTCACAAGCTATAGCAATAATCGCTTTAGGTTTTGCTTCTTTAACCTTCATACGTGCCAATGTACCACCAGTGACAACTATAAATTGACAACCATATTCCTTTGCGATTTTCAATAACCCTCCTACCTGACAGCGACCACATTGCTTACAGTTGTATACATCATGTGTCACCTTATGAATACAGGTGTTCTCTTGAAGACAATGAGGTGTTAATAGAAGAATGCGTTCAGGAGGTACTTTATATAAATTCATAACCACTAGATGATTAATTAAATCAATCATAGCTTGACGTAATTCATCTTTTTGTATGCCTATGAAAGCCTTTCCTAGCCCTAATGATAATGGGAAAAGTAAATAAATAAATCGATTAGCTATTCGTAAAACTATAGGATGAATATATCTAAAACCTAGAGAAGCAATAGCTAGAACAAACCAAAGTCCCCAAATACCTAATATTAAGAGTCCACCTATACTTTCACTAATAAAAGCTAAGTTGTATGATATTCTTTCTAATCCTGGCCAAACTATATACATTGAAAAGCCGATGATTATTGAAATGAATAAACAAGATAGAGCCGATAATTTTAAATATAATGGGTATCTTTTGTAAGATATATTACACTTCGTCAAATGCAATACCACCTTTAATTTGATGACCATTAATAAAATCTTGGGCACTAATACGCTTTTTATTTTCTGGTTGTACCTCTGTAAGGAGAATAAAACCTCGGTCACCAGTCGACACAACAAGTCCCTTTGCTGAATGCACTATAGTTCCAGGAGGTGCAAATTCTACAGGAATCTCATTGTTATTTACAAAAATTGTGGCCATCTTATTGTTTACAGATGTAATCTCAACCATTTGAGCAGACCATATCTTTAACCGTTTCCCCTGTAAGAAAGAATAACATCCAGGTGCTGGATTTAAACCACGAATCAAGTTGACAATCTTATGTGCCGATTGATGCCAATCAATAAGCCCCATTTCTTTTGTAATCTTAGAAGTATGGCTTGCTAAAGCGTCATCTTGAGGAGTGGCTGTAATTTCACCTTTCACCCATTTATCTAATACAGGAGAAATAGTGCGAGCCCCTAATTCAGCAATGCGCTCAAATAAAGCGCCTGTTGTTTCGTTTGGAAGTATATCAATTTCTGCAATATCGATAATATCTCCTGTATCTAAACCATCATCCATATGCATAATGGTAACCCCTGTTTTAGTATCACCATTTAAAATAGCATAATGGATAGGTGCTGCCCCCCTATATTTTGGCAATATAGATGCATGGATATTAATACATCCATATTTAGGCAAACGAATAAGCCATGGTGGTAAAATCTTACCATAAGCAATTACGACGATAACGTCTGGTGCAAGATCAATCAATTCCTTTTGAACAGCATCATCACGTAATGTTATAGGTTGATACACGGGCAAATCCAAAGATAACGCAGCTTCTTTAACCGGTGGCATTTGAATCTGCTTGCCACGTCCCTTTTGTTTATCGGGTTGGCAATATACACCTACTATAGAGTGACCAGCCTCAACTAATGCGCGTAACGTAGGAACAGAAAAATCTGGCGTGCCCATAAATACTATGCGTAATGGATTATTGTTAGACAATTTCCTTTTCCTCCGGATGATCTGCAATACGGCGTAAGTTTGTAGCTTTTTCAATAAATAAATGACCTTCTAAATGATCTATTTCATGTTGAAAAATTCTAGCCAAAAAACCTTCAGCTTTAATCATAACTTTTTTATTATGTGGATCGATACCTTTTACGGTAACCTTTTCAAAACGTTCCACATCTCCGAAATAACCTGGTACACTTAAACAGCCTTCTAGCCCAATTTGGCTTCCTTCACCATGAATAATTTCAGGGTTGATAAGCGCTATTAATCCACTACCAGCATGATCATCAACAACTATAATACGTTTGGATACATTAACCTGCGGTGCTGCCAATCCAACACCTTCCGTTTTATACATTGTGTCGGCCATATCTTCTATTAAAGCACGCATTTTTTTATTTACATGTTCTACAGGTTCTGCAACCTCTTTTAATATGGGATGTCCCGCTTTTACTACTTCAAGTACTGCCATATACTCCTCTTATCAAATCGGGTCTACATCGATAAGTAGACCTTCTTGTGTAAAAATCCAAGAATTATATATATAATCTTTTACGGCATCTAAATTTTCTCCGCGAATCATAATCGATAAACGATACATATCGCGAATCTTTTTAATGCCTGCTTCATAAGGACCATTAACATCAATCGATTGTGATTTAAAATTTGTTTCCAAATCATCTACAATTTTTTGAGCAATCGATTCAGCCATTTCTTCCTTCCCATGTCTTATAACCATATAAATCATTTCGCGAAATGGTGGATACCCTAAGTCCTTACGATTTACTATTTCTTCATTGTAAAAGCCCAAATAATCATGAGCCTTACTCTTTATTATAGCATAATTTAAAGGATTATATGTTTGTATAACAACACTGCCAACCTTATCACCACGACCCGCTCTTCCTGATGTTTGCGTTAGTAGATCAAATGCACGTTCAGATGCTGAATAAACAGGTATATTTAAGACAGAATCAGCCGTCAATATACCTACAGCTGTTACATCCTTAAAATCATGCCCTTTAGAAACCATTTGGGTCCCTAATAAAATATCATATTTATGGTTACCAAAATCTTGAAGAATTTCTTCGCCCATATCTTTATGCTTAGTTACATCTTGATCTAAACGCGCAATACGAGCGCCTTTAAAATGTCGGCGTAATTCTTCTTCAACTTTTTGTGTGCCAGAACCAAAGAATTTAATTCTTTTACTATGACATTTAGGGCATACTGAAGGAATTGGTTCATGGTGCTCACAATAGTGACACCGCAACTCTTCACCAGCTTGATGGTACACCATAGCAACCTCACAATGAGGACACATAATCGTTTCACCACAATCACGACACATGACAAATGTGCTGTAGCCACGACGATTTAAAAGAATAATCATCTGATTTCCATCCGCTAATGTACGCTCAATAAGATGTGTCATAGCATCGGAGAACACCGAGTAGTTGCCACGAATCATTTCTTCTTTCATATCTACAATTTGAACATTTGGCATCGGTTGATCAAAAATACGGGTTGGCAACTCTAATAGTTTATATTGTCCTTGTAAAGCCTTGTAATACGATGTAATAGCAGGTGTGGCAGAGCCTAAAATAACAGGACAATTATGAGCCAGTCCTCGCCATAAAGCGACATTTTTTGCATTATAACGAATCATATCTTCCTGTTTATAAGATGTATCATGTTCTTCATCTAATACAATAAGCCCAATATCTTCAGCAGGCGCGAAAACGGCAGAACGAGCGCCAATAATGATATGGCTATCCTTCCTTCGTATACGTTCCCAGTTATTATTTCGCTCACTAATGGTTAGTTTACTATGGAAAACAACAACTTCATCACCAAAGGTAGAAACAAAACGACGAACAATCTGATCGGTTAATATAATTTCAGGAACCAGAATAATGGCGGTTTTACCTTTTCCTATACAACGAGCAGCAGCTTTTAAATAAATTTGTGTTTTACCACTACCAGTTACACCATGCAAAAGGAATGTATTATACGATTCAAGGTCCATCATCTGCTTAATCGGTTCATATACAATTTGTTGTGCTTCAGTTAACGGAATTGTTTCTTCACCACTCAGCAATTCGGTAAAAGAAGTTTTTGTATCTTTAAAGCGTTCTTCAATATGAATGCCATGCTCTTCACCGACCTGTTTAATAACCATATAAGAATAGCCTTTGGCTCTTAATAAAGATTTAGGAGCCCCACCTACCTCGATGAGATAGTTAGCCAACTCACGCTGCTTGCGCTTCTTAGGACTTAATTGATCAATCTTAAACTCTGGCGTTACAACGAGCCATTCTTCTTTTGGTGCATCGTAAGATTTTAATGTTTTATGCACAGTAAAAAGACGTAAAGCATCTCCAAAGGAACACAAAAAATAACGACTAATTTTCTGTGCCGTTTCCATCATTTCCCGAGTAAACCAAGGATCACTATCAAGAATATCTATTATAGAACGCAAAGTAAATGTTGGTTTCTCTAATAGTTCTTCATACCCAATAACGATGCCCTCTTCACGACTACCACCTAAGGGAACTAATACACGAGTCCCTGCTTTCACATCACCAAATTTCTCTGGTAACAAATAGCTTAATGGTTTATGTAATTGTTTGGCAGGTCTATTAATAATAATACTTGCTACGCGCATTAGTTCACCTCCTCTAATCTAATTATTATAACATATCCTAGAGGAGATAAAAAAAGACTTAGTAGACAAGTCTACTAAGTCTTTACTATTATAAGCCAGCTTCGTGACGTAAAATATCAGCTTTATCAGTACGTTCCCATGGAAGATCAACATCAGTTCTACCAAAGTGACCATACGCAGCCGTCTTACGATAATGAGGCTTTAATAAATCAAGCATTTCAATGATACCTGCTGGACGTAAGTCGAAATGTTTGCTTACTAATTCTTGAATTTTTTCTTCTGCAATCTTAGCAGTACCAAATGTATCAACTAAAATGGATACAGGTTTTGCAACACCAATCGCATACGCTACTTGTACTTCGCATTTATCTGCGAGACCTGCAGCTACAACATTTTTAGCTACGTAACGAGCTGCATATGCTGCGGAACGGTCAACCTTGGAAGGATCCTTACCAGAGAAAGCACCGCCACCATGACGAGCCATACCACCATACGTATCAACGATGATTTTACGACCTGTTAAACCAGCATCACCATGAGGACCGCCGATAACGAAACGGCCTGTAGGATTAATGAAAAATTTAGTGTTTTCATCGATGAATTCTGCCGGAAGTGCTGCATCAATAACATAGCGTTTCAAATCATTTTTAATTTGCTCTTGTGTTACTTCTGGGCTATGTTGCGTAGAAATAACGATTGTATCAATACGTTTAGGTTGATTGTCAACATATTCTACAGTAACTTGTGTTTTACCATCTGGACGAAGATATGTTAATGTGCCGTTCTTACGAACTTCTGCTAAACGACGGGATAAACGATGTGCTAAAGAAATTGGCATAGGCATATATTCAGGTGTTTCGTTTGTTGCGTAACCAAACATCATGCCTTGGTCACCAGCGCCAATTTTATCATTGATTTCGCTATTACCATCTTTAGATTCTAATGCTTCGTCTACACCCATAGCGATATCTGCAGATTGTTCATCAATAGATACTAACACACCACAAGTATCACAATCGAAACCATATTTTGCACGAGTATAACCAATTTCTCGAATTGTATCACGTACTACACGAGGAATATCAACATATGTGCTTGTAGAGATTTCCCCTACGACATGGACTAAACCTGTAGTCACAAGTGTTTCACAAGCTACACGAGCCTTTGGATCTTTTTCAATAATCGCATCCAAAACAGCATCAGAAATTTGGTCAGCTATTTTATCTGGATGGCCTTCCGTAACGGATTCAGAAGTAAAAAACATATGTTTTTCTGCCATTTTTGCCTCCTATAATGAAAAAATCCCTCATGGTCTCTCATGAGGGAGACCCATCTATCAGTCCATGACTGTTGGAATTAGCACCTTCTTTTAAAAAGGGTTGCTGTAGCTTCAACGGGCCTTTCCCTCCACTACTCTTGATGAGTTAAATTATGATATAAATTGTATACCATTTTTGTAGAAAAATCAAGTTAATCCACTTTATGTAACGCTAAATCCTGTTCAGCCTTATGTAATGCTACTACACCTACAAACTATAGACAACATTACATAAGCTATTTTACAGCTAACAATTCAATAACTTCTCCAATAATGTATCTAGCTAATTCTGATTTTTGCATATTTGGCATTATTTTAGGCTCTTTATTAGGATATAAAAAATAGCCTTCATTCGTATCTACATTAAACCCAGCATTTGATTTGCTTACATCATTAGCTACTAACATATCAAGGTTTTTACGACGTACTTTATCCATGCCGTAATCGACTACATGTTCTGTTTCTGCAGCGAAACCAACCAGTAATTGATGGGTTTTATGCTCTCCCAGCCCTTTAAGTATATCCGGATTCTTTACGAGCTCTAAAGTCATAGATTCCATTTTTTTGATTTTTTGAGGCGCTTTATTAGCCACCCTAAAATCTGAAACAGCAGCAGCCATTATCACCACATCTGTTGATTCGTAATAGGAATTAACAGCCTCCTGCATAGATTCCGCAGAATCTACAGGTACATATTCAACACCTTTAGGAATTTCTAATGATGTAGGGGCACTCACTAGAATTACGCGAGCCTTTTCCTTAACAGCAGCAGCCGCAATGGCATATCCCATCTTCCCACTAGATCTGTTACCTATATATCTAACAGGGTCGATATTTTCTTGTGTTCCACCAGCTGTAACAAGAACAGTCTTACCAGCTAATTTACCAGTCTCATCTAGAGAATGTAATTCTTCTGTCAACCAATTAACAATCTCTTCTGGTGCTGGCAGTCTACCCACACCTGTTACGCCACAAGCTAGCCAACCAGCATCGGGTTGCATAATATGGTATCCCAAAGATGATAAATCCTTTAAATTTCTCTGTACAATAGGATTATTGAACATCTCTGTATTCATGGCAGGACATAAAAATTTAGGTGCTGGCGTTGCCATAATTGTTGTAGTGAGCATATCATCGGCAATACCAGCTCGTATTTTACCAATTACATTAGCTGTAGCTGGTACCACAATATAGGCATCAGCCCAGGTTGCAAGAGCAATATGTTCTACATTCCAATCGTGGATTTCTTCCCACATATCAACAGCTACAGGATGACCACTAATTTCACCAAATGTCATAGGTGTCGCAATATGAGTAGCATTTTTCGTCATTACCACTTTGACCTCTGCCCCAGCTTTTCGCAAACGACTTACCACTTCAATTGCTTTATATGCAGCAATACCTGCTGAAACACCTACGATAATATGTTTCCCTTTCATAATTCTCCTTTTAAAAATTCCTTGTACAAAATGTACAAGGAATTTTGAGTAAAATTATTTAATACCTTCTTTAGTGCGTTTATATGTTACTTCACCTTCAGCAATCTCATAGAATGCTAAAGATACAGGTTTATCTGTATTATGAATATCTGTAGCAAGACATTCTTCACCATCGGTCAACTCGCGAGCGCGTTTAGCTGCTAGCGTTACCAATGTATATTTACTATCTACACGTTTTTCCAATGCTTTCAATGGAGGTTTTACCATCATACTATCACTTCTCCTTAGACTCTTGATATTGCTTATAAATATATTGAATTTGCTCTTTATTACGACTGATTTTACAAGCTTCAGCACGCAATATAGAAGCAACCTTTAAAGACGCATCCTCTAAATCATCATTGACCACAATATAATCATAACGATGAGCTAATGCTAACTCAGAACATGCCAATGATAAACGCTTATCGATAACCTCTTTTGCATCAGTTCCTCGATTATGAAGACGTTCAGATAATTCGGTTAAAGACGGTGGCACAATATAAATAAATACGGCATCACTAAATCGCTCTTTAACTTGCATAGCACCTTGAATATCGATTTCAAGAAGTACACTCTTCCCTTCATCCAACAAATTCATCACATGTTGTTTTGGGGTGCCATAATAATTATCATATACCTTAGCATACTCTAAAAATGCATCTTCTGACAATAATGATTCAAATTCTTCTTTTGTGCGGAAGAAATAATTAATTCCTTCCTTTTCTCCAACCCGCGGTTCACGTGTGGTCATAGATACAGAATATACAAGATTAGGCATTTCACCTCGTATATTAGAACAAATCGTTCCCTTGCCTGCACCAGATGGGCCGGAGATAACAATTAATAAACCTCGATCTGCCATATTAACTCCTAAGCTTCTACAGTATCTTCATCGACTTCGTGTTGCACAATACGATGTGCCACCGTTTCAGGTTGAATAGCTGACAAAACGATTTGCCCACTATCCATAACGAGCACAGCCCGAGTTTTACGTCCATAGGTTGCATCTATGAGGAGACTTTTATCTCTTGCATCTTGAACCATGCGTTTAATAGGTGCAGATTCAGGACTAATAATAGCGATAACGCGATTAGCAGAAACCATATTACCAAAACCAATGTTTAGTAATTGGATACTCATGAATAGACCTCCTTACTCAATATTCTGTACTTGTTCTCTAACTTTTTCTAATTCACATTTCAATTGTACCACATGGTCTGTCAGTGTTATATCCATCGCTTTTGAGCCAATCGTATTAACCTCACGATTCATCTCTTGAATGATAAAATCTAACTTACGACCAATCGGTTCATCCATCTTAAGTGTATTTGTTAATTGTACCACATGAGACCTAAATCGGACAATCTCTTCCGTAATATCAGTTTTGTCAGCCATAATAGCAACTTCTTGTAGTAAACGATCTTCATTGGCAGTAATGTCAAGACCTTCCATATAGTCCATCATTTTAGTTCGCAAATTTTCTTTATAAGCAATAACAGCATCGGCTTTATGACTGTTAATGTCTTCTATAATATTTGTCATTTGTGAAAGCCGGTGTAACAAATCTTGTTGAATATGAATCCCCTCAGATTGTCGCATACTGACTAATGCATTAAGTGCATTAGTTGTAGTATCAGTAACTAAAGACTGAAGTACATCTTCTGTAACTTCAGAATCTTGGATTTGTACCCAATCATTGGATATGGCCATCACTGCCGATAATGGTACCTCTTGAGGCTCCCTATAAAAACCTTCTGATACCAATAAGTCTTGAATTTGATGTTTTAAAGAACTATTTATTATGAACTGTTTTTCTCTATCCGCTACATCCTGCAATGTTACAAACACATCAACTTTGCCTCGATGTATGGTTTTTTGTATACATTTACGGATACTATGCTCTACAGAATTAACTTGTTTAGGACTTCGTATGTTGAGATCTAAAAATCTAGAATTAACAGATTTAATTTCTATGATACATTGTAAACCATCTACAATTTGAGTTGCTCGCCCAAATCCCGTCATGCTATTCATGGAAGAACCTCCTTTTTATATATTGTATCACGAATTTTAAAGATATCTATTAATTATCTATGTTATACTAAACTATACATTGTGAGTTACCAAATGAAAGGATCACCATGAATTTAGACGGATTAACCATGTCTGTATTGGCAAGAGAATTAAATGAAAGCCTACAGAGTGGACAAATACAAAAACTTTATCAAGTAGATAAACACTCATTACTTTTTAAAGTACGTAATGCTAATCAAGACGTAAATCTGATGATAACTGTAGGTGCCAATCCCGCAATATATATATGTAAACCTATCCAAGATTTGCCCAAAGAACCAAGTTCATTATGTATGTTTCTTCGCAAACATATAGAGGGCAGCCGTATTACATCTGTAGAGCAAATTAACGGGGATCGTATCCTCTGTATCCATATTGATAAGCTTGAAATGGATGGTTCCATCACATCAACATCGATATATATAGAACTTATGGGGAAATATTCTAACTGTATCTTTGTGCAAAATGATATAATTTTAGAATCTATTATTCATGTATCGCCATTAATGAACAGAGAACGTTCAGTAGGTCCTAAGATGGCATATGAATTACCACCTAATTCTAATCGTGTATCTTTACTAGATTTTAATGAGGAAGAAATATTAAATCTTCTTACATCCTTTGGATCTGGTACAGTCACTAATACTATACGCTCTCTCTTTAATGGATTTGGTAAATCACTATTAGATTATGTTCTAACATTATCTAATTTAGATGGCACCGAAGAACTAAAAGCCTTATCAGATGATGCAATTCAAAAATTATCAGGGGCTCTAGAAACTTTAAAAGAAAAATTATTAAACGCTAATCAATTATATGTCTATAAAAATGAAAATGGTAAAAAAATATATATGCCATTTCCAATGGAAACGGATTGTACATTAATAGAAACGTATCCAACCATCTCAAAAGCAATAGAACAGTCTATTGCTGACACTGGTTCAATTCATACGGCTGACAAGGAATTGGAACGTATTATAGCTAATGCTATAAAAAAAGAAGAGTTACGTCACAAAAAGATTAAAGATGAACTAGATGATACTAAAAAGATGGAAACCTATAAATTATATGGTGATCTTTTGATGATTAATAGTCATATACAAGCTCACTATCAATCTTCTATTGACGTACAAAATTTACTTTCAGAATCAGCAGAAACTATAACAATTCCCTTAAAACCTGAATTGACCATTGTGGAAAATGGACAATGGTATTACAAACTATATACAAAATTAAAGAATCGGATTATTAGTGGCCAATACCAACTAGACCAAAGTACGATAAAATTAGAATATTATAGAACAATCTTATACAGTTTATCTTTAGCCACAACTAGAGAATCACTAGAAGAAATACGCCATGAATGTATGGATGCAGGCATTATTAAGAAATCTAAAAAACCTCTCTCCTATAAATTGGGAAAATCGAATTACATTCATCTTGAAATCCCAGAAGGCGAGCTTTATATCGGACGAAATAACCAGCAAAATGAATACTTAACTCATCGTTTTGCAAAACCAAATGATCTGTGGTTTCATACACAGGATATTCAAGGTTCCCATCTTATTTTACGTACGAATCATGAACCTGATGATATGCTCATTTCACAAGTAGCAAAATATGCTGCCTATTTTAGTAAGGCCCGTCATTCATCAAAGGTTCCTGTAGACTATACATATATAAAAAATATCAAAAAACCACCTAAATCACCTTTAGGATTTGTGATTTTTAACACTCATCAAACAATGATTGTTGAACCAGAAAAACCACCTATGTATGAGGAATAACAAAACCCCCGATAGATACCTATCGGGGGTTTTCTCTGCAATCATTAGCATTATCTGTACTGATTACAATATATTATTGATTATCAGTTTTTTGTTCAGTTTGTTGCAAGCTTTCGCGGTTTTGACGAAGGCTTTCCAACGTTTTTTCTAAATTGTTTTCTACATATTTCAATACATCACCAGCATATTGAATAGAGCTAGATTTTAACTCTTCAGAAGATTGGTTTGCAGCATTGATAATTTGATTAGCTTGTTCTTGTGCTTGCTTAACAAGTTCACTTTCAGCAGTCAATTTAGCAATGTAATCTTTAGCTTGATCGATTAATGTTTCAGCTTGACGTTGAGCATCAGCCAATACTTTATCTTTTTCGGCCACAATACGACGAGATTCATCGAGCTCAAGTGGTAAAGATTCTTGAATTGCATCGATAATACGCATAATTTCATCTTCTTCAACCATGCGTTTTGTAGTCATAGGAATACGGCTGCTAGATTCAATAAGAACCTCTAAATCTTCAAGTAATTTTTCTGTTTTCATACAATTCACTCCTATTATTTATTACCATCGATGTTAAAACGTTTTTCTAATTTTATCTTTACATCGTCAGGAACAAGTCCATCTAACTTACCACCAAATTTAGCTAACTCACGAATCCCTGTTGAGCTTACAAAAGAATATTTATTATTGGTCATAATAAACACTGTTTCAATATCATCATCCAAGTATTTTGCAAATAGAGCACGTTGAAATTCATATTCAAAATCACTAAGAGCTCTAAGTCCACGAATAATAATACTTGCATTTTTGGATTTAACATAATCGATGAGCAATCCACCTGTACAGTCGATTTCTACATTAGGAATATGCTTAACCGCATTGCGAATCATCTCAACGCGTTCTTCCATAGTAAACAATGAATTCTTATTAGGATTTGAACTTACAGCGATAATCAACTTGTCTACGAGACGACTACCGCGCTCAAAAATGTCAACGTGACCATTTGTAACGGGGTCAAAACTTCCTGGGCAAACTCCTATCCGCAAGGGTCTAACTCCTTTCACTATGTTTCACAAAATATGAAACAAGGGTGTAACCAAATTTTTGTTCCTTTATACATTCCCATTCTGGTGGCATGGTGAAAGCCTCATCTTTATGATGCTCCAAGACTAAAACACCATCATCAGCTAATGCATCATGAGCCACAACAAAATCAATAGTCTCTTGTATAAAGCCATTTTCATATGGTGGATCAGAAAAAATATAATCGAACTGCTGGTCACCTATAAAATGTTTCAATTGTGAAAGTTTCTTAGGTATGATTTGAATTCGATCCAACACACGACAATGTTCCGCATTCTCTCGAATTAATTTACCAGTGCGATAATCAACAGCAATCGCGGATTCAGCTCCACGACTGAGCGCTTCAATGGCAACAGCACCAGTACCAGAAAATATATCTAATACACGAGTACCATATATACCGCGATGCGCTAATACGTTGAAGATACTTTCACGAACACGATCCAAGGTGGGACGTGTATCCATCCCCTTCGGAGCTTTTATAGTATGGCCCTTTGCAGTGCCTCCGATAATTCGCATACAATCCTCACTAGATTATACTCATTAATTATAGTATATAAATACCTAAAATAAAAGTATCTTTTACAATTATGATACTTCGATTTTACTATCTCGGCCCATCAATTCTTGCAATGCTAATTGAGGGGACTTCTCTTCATATAATACCTCATATAGTGATTGTGTGATAGGCATTTCTACATGGTGTTTTATAGCCATATCACGAATAATAGATGTTGCAAAAAATCCTTCTACCACCATATTCGTATGATTCATAATGTAGTCCATTGTTTTACCATCTGCTAGCTGTTGTCCTGCAGCACGGTTACGACTATGCTGGCTCATACAAGTAGCGATTAAATCCCCCATACCAGCTAAGCCTGCGTAAGTTTCTTTTCTTGCACCGAGAGCTAAACCAAATCGAGTCATTTCATGTAGACCACGAGTTAGTAATAAAGCCTTACAATTATCTCCAAGAGACAATCCATCAACGATACCAGCAGCCAAGGCTATTACATTTTTTGTAGCCCCTGCTAATTCAACACCAATATAATCATCACTAGTATATATACGAAATTCTTTGCTGTGTAATGCCTGTTGTACCTTTTTACCGATGTCCATAGACGTCGTACCTACTACGGCTGCAGCAGGTAAGTTTCTACCGATTTCCTCTGCGTGATTAGGACCGGATAAAACAGTTAAATGGCATCTGACAGAGGATAATTCCTCCTTCATGACTGTAGTCAATAACTTACCACTTTCCCGTTCTACACCTTTAGAGCATAACACGTATATTTGATCTTTGTGAGCATATCTTTTTAAATTCTGTAAAGCTGTGCGCACATGAATAGATGGTGTAACAATCAATACAATATCAGCCTGCTCAATAGATGTTTGTAAATCAGAACTAATGATGAGTTCATCAGGCAATATAACACCAGCTAAATATGACTTATTTTCCTTGTACTTAATAAGTTCATCCTTAAACTCTGAACGTCTGCAATATAAAGTTGTATCATTTCCGGCCACTACAGATTTAATAGCAAGAGCTGTCCCCCAACTACCAGATCCGACGATGCAAACTTTCATATTACTCTCCTTTTTTAACGCGTTCTACCTTTAATTCTTTACCAGCTAGTAAACGAGAAATATTTTCTCGATGACGTATGATAACAAACAATGCAGCTAGCGCACCAAATCCTACAAACCACCAGGATTCACCCATTACATACATCAAAACAGGAACAAGCGCAGCAGCCACTATAGAACCTAGAGAGACTAATTTAGTGAAATATACAATGATGCCCCAAATAGCAAAACAAATAACTGCAACTATTGGAGATAATGCAATGAGTACCCCCAAACCAGTTGCAACACCACGGCCACCTTTAAAGCCAAGAAATACTGACCAATTGTGTCCAACCATGGCCAAAATGCCACCTAGAATCATGTACATGGGATTTAAATGGGAAAACAAAAATACCCCAATGGCACCCTTTAATGCATCACAGAAAAATACAGGAAGTGCTGCCTTTAAACCAATAACACGATATGTATTTGTAGCACCTATATTTTTTGATCCATATAGACGGACATCTGTATTGAAAAATAATTTACCAATAATGAGTCCGCTAGGAATTGAACCGATTACATAGGCTAATAACGCATACCCTATAATAGGCATAAAATCATTCACAACTTTCACCCTTACCCTTTGTAATTATTACTCTTCATCTTCACGTTTTTTACCGCGAAGAATTAATCGAATTGGAGTACCTTCGAAACCAAAACTTTCTCGTAAACGATTTTCCAAAAAGCGCATATACGAGAAATGAATTAATTCGGGTTCATTTACAAATAGGATAAATGTTGGAGGTTTAACACTGGCTTGTGTCATATAGTAAATTTTTGGAATTCTACCATTACGGGATGGAACTGGATTTACAGTTTGAGCATCTTGTAGTAATTGATTTAATGTACCAGTAGAAACACGACGATATTGTTGTTCTGATACGAATTTAAGCATATCAGCTAAACGATGAATACGTTGTTTTGTCAATGCAGAAGCAAATAGAATTGGTGCAAATTGCAAGAATCCTAATTCATCATAAATATCTTCAGTGTATCTCAATGTAGTTTTATCATCTTTTTCTACAAGATCCCACTTATTAACTACAATGATAACACCCTTGCCGGCTTCATACGCATAACCGGCAATTTTTTTATCTTGTTCTGTAACGCCATCAACACCATCTAATACAAGCACAACAATATCAGAGCGATCAACGGAACGAAGAGAGCGAACAATGCTGTAACGTTCAACAGCTTCATCAATCTTGGATTTACGTCTCATCCCTGCCGTATCGATGAGTACGAATTTTTGATCACCGTGTGTCCAATGCGTATCAATAGAATCACGAGTAGTGCCAGCTACATCGGAAACGATAACGCGATCTTGACCTAACAGTGCATTGGTCAATGATGATTTACCTACATTAGGTCTACCGATGATAGCCACATGAATGGTGTCTTCTTCATCTACATTAGTTCCTACAGGTGGGAAATGTTTAACCGTATCATCTAATAAATCACCTAGATTCATTAAATTCTTTGCAGAAATACCAATTGGATCACCAAGTCCCAAATTATAAAACTCATAAATATTAGGTTCTTGATTTACACTGTCAATTTTATTCACTACAAGGACTACTGGTTTTCCACTAGTACGTAAAATATTGGCCACTTCTTCATCAGCCGGTACAATACCTTGCTTGCCATCAACCACAAAGAGGATTACATCAGCTTCTTCAATAGCGAGTTCAGCTTGTAAACGCATCATTTTAGGAATGACATGACTGTTCTCTGTTACAAACTCGATACCACCTGTATCAATCATTGTAAACTCACGATTAAGCCATTCTGCATCGAAGTAAATTCTATCTCGTGTAACGCCAGGTATATCCTCGACGATAGAAATTCGTTTATTAACAATGGCATTAAATAATGTAGATTTACCTACATTTGGACGACCAACTACGGCCACTAATGGTTTTGCCATACTTTCACCTCTTTTATTATCTATATACTTCACTTCATTTTATCATATTAAAGGGAATGTACGCAAAAAGGCTAATCAAGGAAAACCTTGATTAGCCTCATTAAAAGATTCTGAATTATTCAGCGTCTTCTTCTGTTTCTTTTGCTTCCATCAACTCAGTCAAAGCCAAGCCCAATTTCTTTTCATCTTTGTTAAGAGAAATGATTTTAACTTCAACTTCTTGACCACGGTTCAAGTAATCTTCAACTTTCGCATTACGTTGTTTTGTAATTTGAGAGATGTGAAGTAAACCTTGAATATCATCGTTAACAGCTACAAATGCACCGTAAGCTACCAAACGAACAACTTTACCAGTGATTACATCACCAACGTGTAAAGTTTCTTCAGCAACATCCCAAGGGCTCTTAGTTAAAGCTTTTAAGGACAAGGATAATTTGTTGCTTTCAGGGTCGAAGGATTGCAATTTAACTTCGATTTCTTGGCCAACGGAAAGAACATCTTCCACTTTTTTAATTTTTTGCCAAGAAATGTCGGAAATATGAAGTAAACCTTCAATACCACCGATATCTACGAATGCACCATAAGGCATGATTTTACGAACGATACCTTTATAGTTTTCACCAACGTTGATATTTTTCAATGCTTCAGCTAATTTTGCTTGACGTTCCACTTCAAGTACTGCACGGCGGGAAAGAACCAAACGGTTTTTCTTTTCGTCGATTTCAAGAACTTTTGCTTCGAATTCAGTACCAACCAAGTTGTCCAAAGATTTTACGAAATGCACATCACCTTGGGACAATGGAATGAAACCACGAAGGGATTTTACTGTTACCACCAAGCCAGCTGGGATAGCATCGATACCTTTACATACGATAGGTTCGTCTTTTTCTTGAGCTTCGATAACATATTGCCAATCTTCATCTTTAGCCAAACGAGTCATGGAAAGATAAATAGGATTATCTTCTTTGATGTGGTTCATGATAACTGCTTTAATTTCATCACCATTTTTCAACACATCTTTGGCAGAGTTTGGTGCTGGATAAGAAATTTCAGTTCTATTCAAAATTGCTTCAGTTTTGTAGCCAAAAGATACCCATGCGCGTTCATCTTCAACTTGTACTACTTGACCTTCTACAACGTTTCCTTTCTTAAATTCTTCTTGACCTTCTGCTGCTAATAATTCTGCAAAATCTTTCATTGTCTCAATGACCTCCTTAATAATCCAGTCGGGAGTCGATGCTCCTGCTGTTACTCCTACCGTCTGTACTCGGTTAAACCATTCCAGTTGTAATTCAGTAGAAGTTTCAATGTGATATGTTGTACATCCAACGTCTCGACAAACCTCTGCCAATCGATTCGTATTGCCGCTGTTCTTACCACCTATCACAATCATAAGATCTACGTTACGAGCTAATTCAACGGCAGAATTCTGACGCTCCTGAGTTGCATTGCATATCGTTTTGAAAATCTTAAGATTCTTAGATTTTTTCTCTAATATCTCTATTATACTGTTAAATTTGAATTGTGAAAAGGTCGTTTGAACAACTACACCCATTTTTTCAACAACTTGTAGATTTTTGGCGGATTCTTCATCTTCGATGATTATTCCTTTGTTATTCGCCCATAAATTAATACTTTTAACCTCAGGATGGTTTTTTTCGCCTAATATAACCAGTGTCATACCATCTTCGATAACAGATTTTGCATCTTGTTGAGCTTTTTTCACATGTGGACAAGTGGCATCCAAAATGTTTAAGCCTTTCTCTTCTGCTTCTTCGTAAATTGCAGGGCCCACACCATGAGACCGAATAATCATTGTCCCTTCATCAATATCCGACACCTCTTGAATCGGGCTAACACCTTTACTCTCTAAACGACCAACTACTTGTGGGTTATGAATGATAGGACCCAATGTATAGCTTTTTCCATCGCTATCAGCAGCTTCATTGGCCATTTCAACAGCTCGTTTTACGCCATAACAAAAGCCATGATTTTCAGCTAAAATTATTTCCATAACGTCTCCTCTATGCGATTTTCATGATAGGAATCAATCATGCGTTGAATTTCGCCCTTTACGCGATCATTAACCTCTTTAATAGCCTCAGGTGTCGGTTTAGCTTTACTAACAGGTACCTGTTTACCAATGATGCAAGCAACTTGGTTTCTCTTCATATTATGAGAACCGATAATGGCAACTGGGGTAATACCAATTCCTGTACGCAACGCAATGGATGCGGCCCCATCGTGAAAGCGTCCTAATTTTCCATTCTTTTGACGATTACCTTCTGCAAAAATTCCTAATACTTTATTATTCTTTAATAGTCCTAAAGCATGACGAATTGCTATTTTATCTATGGCTCCACGGTTTAAAGGGAATGCACCAAGCCAGGTACAAAAAAATCTTGAAATTGGATTTACAAATAATTCCTGTTTTGCCATAAAGTGTACGTGCCTAGGCAATGCATAGCCGCAAATAGGTGGATCGTTATTACTTAAATGATTTGGCACCACAATAACCGGACCTTCCATAGGGAAATTATCGCGACCATAAACCTTTAATCCATAGCCGACTTTATAGCGCAACCAAAAGGCAGTTCGCCAAAGCCATGTAGAAAATTTGTTCATTTAAATTCGCTCCTGTACTAGATGTAATATATGTTCTACAGTTTCATCAAACGTCATTTCACTGGAATCGACCAATACAGCATCCTCTACCCGTATCAATGGAGATTCCTTTCGATTCTTATCCATATCATCACGTTGCATAACACTGTCTTTAATATCCTCTAAGGTTTGTTCGTTAACTGTACCCTTCACTTCTAAGTAACGGCGCATAGCACGAGCCTCTACAGAAGCGGTTAGATATATTTTTAATTCCGCATTAGGTAATACAACGGAACCGATATCACGTCCATCCAATATAACGCCACCAGCTTCTGCCATAAGTCGTTGTCGTTCAACCAAATATTGACGCACACCTTTATATGAAGCCACTATAGATACAGCATTGTTCACTTGTGGCGTTCTAATAAAATCAGTCACATCTTGACCAGCAATAAAAACCTTACATGAATCATCACTGGCCTCCATAGTAAGATCTAATTCTGGTAATAATGCTTCCACTGCCTTTTGATTATTTACATCAATATGATTATGCAATACAGCCCATGTAACAGAACGGTACATAGCACCTGTATCGATATAAAGATACCCCAGTTTTTTTGCCACTATTTTAGAAATAGATGATTTTCCAGCGCCTGCTGGGCCGTCAACAGCAACGGCAATTTTATGTGTATTCATAATTCCCTGTATCACTTTCACAAATTATATAAAATATACTATTCAATCATACAGCGTAAAATGTCTCTATTAAAACGCTTCAGGGTGAGTTATATGCATAGCTGCTACATATCCTGTAGAAAAGGCAGCCTGTAGATTATATCCACCTGTAAAAGCATCAATATCCAATACTTCACCTGCACCATATAAACCTTTAACCAACTTAGATTCCATAGTTTTAGGATTAAATTCTTTTAAAGAAATGCCACCAGCAGTAACAATTGCCTCTTCTACAGGACGTAATCCTTTCACGGTAAGAGGCATATGTTGCAACATATAACCGATTTGTTGTCGTTCTTCCTTTGAAATCTGATTAATCGGTTTTTGTGGATCAATACCGGCCAATTCAATAATTAATGGTATTAATCGACTTGGTAACAAATCTTTCATCCCATTAATTAATTGTTTCTTAGAATAGAGATCAAAATCTTTTTGTAATCGTTTATCTAATGTCTCTGAAGATAATGCAGGTTTTAAATTGATATCTAAACCTATAGTGCCGATATTTTTTTTGCGCATCAATTTTCCCACCGTATGACTAAGAGATAAAACGATAGGACCGGTAATGCCAAAATGGGTAAACATCATTTCCCCAAACATCTTGGCTTGCACCTTATTCTTAGCAACTACAGACAATTCAACATTCCGTAGGCTAAGCCCCATTAAATCTTTTACCCAGGACTCTTCCGTTACAATCGGTACTAAAGATGGACGGATATCGGTAATCTTATGGCCTACTTGAGCCGCCAAAATATATCCATCACCAGTAGAACCGGTAGCAGGATATGATTTACCTCCCGTAGCAATAACCACGGCATCAGCGTGATAGGTTTCTCTGTCTGTCACAACACCGGTGACAACACCATCATCAATCAAAAGTTTCTTAACTGGTTCCTCAAGATGAACATCTACACCATAGTGTTTCATAAGCTTCATAAAGGTATTTCGCACATCCAGCGCGGAATCTGAAGCTGGAAATACGCGGCCGCCTCGCTCTACCTTGGTTTCTAAACCAGCATCGTGTAATAACTGCAACAAATCTTCATTGGTAAAGCGCTCGTAAGCACCATATAAAAACTTACCATTGCCCGGTGTATTTTTAATAAAATCAGACATATCACAAGCATTCGTAATATTGCAGCGTCCTTTGCCGGTAATGCCCATCTTTTTACCAACATAATTCATTTTTTCGAGAAGCGTTACCTTTGCCCCTTCTCGACCAGCAATGACAGCAGCCATTAGCCCTGCTGCACCACCTCCGATTACTACGACGCGCTTCATTTAGAAGCTCCTAGCGCTTTAAGTGCACTTACTTCACGTTGTGTCAATTGACGAACACCACCGCGCTTAACACCACTTAATGTTAATCCACCATAAGCAATACGTTTTAAATTATGAATTCGGTAACCAAAATGTTCAAACATACGACGTACTTGTCGATTACGACCTTCATGAATAGTAATTTCTACTTCGTGAACCCCATTGTGGTCATCAAATCCTAAATCTACAAGTGTAGCAGGTGCTGTCACACCATCTTCAAGAGGCACACCATCGGCGATAACCTGTAAATCTGTATCATTTACACGCCCCTTAATACGAACTTCATATGTCTTTTCAACGCCTTTAGATGGATGTGTAAGATTCTGAGCTAGTTCTCCATCATTTGTTAAAAGCAATAAACCTTCCGTATGTAAATCAAGTCGTCCAATTGGATAGATACGGCGTTTTTCATTTTTAATATAATCCATTACAGTTTCTCGTCCTTGTGGGTCTATAACAGATGTAATAACACCTTTCGGTTTATTCATTAAATAATACACAGGTTTTTCCACGGCTAATAATTGTCCATCAACCATGACCTTATCTTTCATTGGATCAACCTTAACACCCAGTTCCGTCACTTTACGTCCATTGACACGTACCTTACCAGCCGCAATTAATTCTTCTGCCTTACGACGAGAAGCTACACCACAGCTGGCGATAAATTTTTGTAATCGTTCCATATTATATCCTTTTCTATATGTTCTCTGTTCCATCCTCATTAGGAGATTCTATTAAGCTTTCGTCTTTCACACTGTCTATTGATACACCTGACATATCAGACTCTGCAGTAACTAGCTCTTTGTGCAAATCATCAATGGAAGTAACACCTGTACTTCGCAGAAATTCATCAGTTGTGCCATACAGAATAGGGCGACCTACCGTATCCTTATGGCCCAACTCAGCAATTAATGAGCGAGACAATAATTGTTTAATTACCTTGTCGCTATTAACACCGCGTACCTCTTCAATTTCAGCTTTTGTAATTGGTTGTTTATATGCAATAACCGCTAGTGTTTCCATAGCTGCATTAGATAATTTATCCTCTTTTTTACGTATATGACCAATATACATAGCCGATTCTGGTGCACTTACCAGTTCCACACCAGCAGCAGAGATTCGCACGCGGATACCGCGTTTATGGGATTCTAAATCAGATGCTAAGTGATCTATCAATGTCAAGCTATCTTGTTTTGAAAGCTTAAATATATCTTGAATGACATCAATAGAAATAGGTTTAGCCGCAGAAAACAATACCGCTTCTAAATCTGATATGCCCATGCTACTCCTCCTCTACTTGTACATCCCGTTCACCAATGATAGGTGCGGTAAAAATAATATCATCATTTTCGTAAAACATGACTAATTCTTGTTGTTTTAAAAGTTCTAGCACAGCCATGAATATAGTTACCATACCACTTTTAGATTCTATAGCAACAAGTAGCTCACGAAACGCCAATCGTTCACCACGCCTTGCACGACTCGCTAAGGATACGATCATATCCTCTAAGCGATATGCATCTTTCTCAACAGTTACTTGACGAACCTGTTGTTCATCTTCAGATTCAACGGTCTTATGTAATACAGAATAGAATATATCATATAATTTAGATAGTTCTAAATTATAATAACTATCTAAACCTAATACACTCGTTTCCTCAGGGCGACTAAACACATTCGACTCAACCGATGCTTTTTCCATTAATAGCTGAGTAAAATCTTTTATCTTTTTAAACTCTACTAACTTAGCCACTAATTCATCTCGTGGATCTTCGCTTTCATCTGGTTCCGGTTCAACCTTAGGTAATAGCATACGGGACTTAATTTGTAATAATGTAGATGCCATTACAAGGAATTCACTACTATAATGGATATCAAAATGATTCCAATTATCTAGATATTCTAAATACTGGCTTGTGATTTCAACGATTGGGATATCCGTGATTTCAATTTTATGTTTTTCAATTAAATGTAAAAGTAAATCGAGAGGACCCTCGAATACATCCAATTTATAATTATAGTCCCCCATGAATCCCCATTCCTTACTGATACTACTTCATAACTATATAATTATATCCTAAATTAAAGATTTCTTCTACGTTCACCATATACAATTGTATTTTTTAGTATTCTTTGTTATCTTATAATGTGAAGAAAAATATATATTTGTTGTAAGCTCCTTTAGAAAGGATACATTATGTTATCATCAATGAAATCATTGATTCGAAATCCTATTTTGCGTTTTGGCATTATAGGCATAGTGCTCTACATTGCACTATTTTTTATTTATGAACCAGTTACATTAGGTCTAGATGTTGAGGATATTACAATCCTTGCGGTGCCGACCATGGTTGGAATGTTCTTATTCCAGTACTTTATGAGCTGTACCGTGTTTCATCGTGCATTTCTAGGCTATGGTCTGGTTGGTCTACTTTGGGGACTCACATTCCCTCTATTGTTTCATTGGTCCTATGTAAAGCCCCTCTACTTCTATGAGTTTGCCAATGATTTTTTATTTGGTTTACTCTTATTTATGGGCCTATCCGGCATTCAATATTTAGTAACACAAACGGGTCGGCTGCAGAAATTAACATCTGCTATACTGGCATTATTCTCATCGGTCCTTAGTCTCATCCCATTATTACAAATCGGTTATTATATGACCACTTGGCACTGCTTAACGCCAGCAAGTCTATTAGCAGTATATATGACAAATCCAGAAGAAGCCTTCGGATTCTTAAAGAATGCTGCTGGTATACCCGGTCTTATCGCCATCGTCATAGGCTTAATATTATGGACACTCTTCCTATATTGGTGCAACCTAGGAATGAAACGAGTTGTCGATTTTAACACAACTCGCCCTTTACGATTAGGCGTACTCATCGCATCCATGGTAGCATTTATCGTTTATGTACCATTCTTCTTATTTCCTCAAACATGCATCGTAGCCAATTGGACGGCTGCTGGTAATTATGTTAAAGAAATGCAACAATACAACGATAATCACCATCTTGTATTTGATTCATTCAATTTGGATACAAAGGATACGACACCTACTAAAACGCCTGGAACTATCATTCTCGTTATCGGTGAATCCAGTTCCCGTGATTATATGAAGGTCTATAATCCAAAATTCCAATACGATGACACACCTTGGCAAGAGGATATGCGCGATCACAATAAAGATTTTATCTTCTTTAATCATGCGTACTCTTCCTACGTACAAACGGTACCAACCTTAGAACGTGCCCTTTCAGAGCGCAATCAATATAACGACCGACCATTCTTAGATTCTGCTAATATTTTGGATGTAGCTAAAAAAGCAGGTTACACCACATCGTGGTTCAGTAACCAAGGCGTATTTGGCGAATACGATACAGCTATTTCCTTGATGGCCAAAACGGCGGATACCACAAAATGGGCTCATGAATCCTATGGTTTTTCCGATCTTTATGATGAATCTTTATTACCATTGTTAAAAACAGTTGATCCTAGCAAAAATAATTTTGTTGTAATTCATATTATGGGTAGCCACATTTATTACAATGATAGATATCCTCATGAATTTAGTAAATGGAAAAAAGGCCCTAATCCAGAAGGTATTGAGGCCTATGCAAATAGTCAACTCTACACAGATTGGTTGTTACAACAAATTTATACATATGGTAAGGATAATCTAAATCTTCAAGCCATGGTATATTTTTCTGATCATGGTGAAAGCGTAGATAAATCTCACAACCCAGATACATTTGATTTTGTGATGACACACATTCCATTCTGGATGTACTTATCACCTCAATATCGTGCTGCATACCCTCAAACAGTATCAGCTTTAGATAGCCATGAACATCAATATTTCACTAATGATTTATTGTACGATACATTAATTGGTCTCATGCATGCACCAAATAGTCGTTACGATAAAACAAGAGACTTTAGCAATAGCGCTTATCGATTTAATCTACATAATCTAACAACGCTATTAGGCGAACAACCATTAACTAATGACCCTGTAAATGCAGGACAATAAGATATCCTAATACAACAATAGCGACGATTGAATTTATATCAATCGTCGCTATTTTGCGTTATAAGGGCCGATACATTCTTTTCTGTATAAATCTGTATATCGTGTTGTAATAAGAGCTCTGATGTGACACCAACCCCATTTACGAGGGTTCTCGTAAATGTACCATCATATAGTTCACCATATCCACAACTAGGGCTCTTAGCCTTTAGTAAAGCACACCGACAATTGTTATCTACAGCAGTTACTAAAGCTAATGCTGCACCGCGTTTAAATTGTTCTGTCACATCGATACCATCTCTTGTTAGGACTCGATTACCTACGCGTTCTGCTGGACATCTAGGCGTTAACAGCCCTCCCAGTACCTCCGGACATACCGGAACAAGGTTATAGACGTTCTTAAGCTCTTCTAAGCATTCTATTCGATTATGGTCACCATCATAGCGACAACAAACACCGCAAAGGCATTCACTAATTAATAGATTCGGTTTACTCACGTTATATACCTACTCGTAAATACAATTAAAATTATATACAAAAAAAGACTAACCGAAGTTAGTCTTAATGGTGCCGAGGACCGGAATCGAACCGGTACGGTTATTTCTAACCGACGGATTTTAAGTCCGTTGCGTCTGCCTGTTCCGCCACCCCGGCATGGGTAACGATTTTGTGGAGGCGGCACCCAGAATCGAACTGGGGAATAAAGGTTTTGCAGACCTCTGCCTTACCGCTTGGCTATGCCGCCATATAAAGTTAGTGGAGCGGGAAACGAGATTCGAACTCGCGACCCCCGCCTTGGCAAGGCGGTGCTCTACCGCTGAGCTATTCCCGCATGTACATGGTGCCTCAGGACAGAATCGAACTGTCGACACACGGATTTTCAGTCCGTTGCTCTACCGACTGAGCTACCGAGGCATGAATGGCGACCCCGATCAGATTTGAACTGACGATCTTCGCCGTGACAGGGCGACATGTTAACCGCTACACCACGGGGCCGTATCCAAAGTACTTGCTTAGTATATCGGTTATCAGAGTTTTTGTCAACACTATATGTGTAAATTCTTGATGAAGTTTTTTTCATCTCCCAAAATAGTACTATCTTTATGTCCAGGTTCTACTAATAATGCATCATCTAGCTCCAGTATTTTACATAAGCTTTTATGTAAATCTTCAGCATCGCCATTATAATTATCGCTATTTCCAACATTTTGTTTAAAAATAGTATCACCTGTAAATAGATGGCCTTCTATTTCAAAACATACGGAACCTGCGCTATGCCCTGGTGTATGATACACCCGTATATGAAAAGGGTCAATAATTAGTATGCCTTCTTGCAAGGGAATACATTGAGTAAACATCTTTTTCTTATATACACTTGGGCGCCGGCGAATCAATTGTAATAATTCATGATCCCCCTCATGTAAATACGCAGGAATATTGTAGTACTCACAAATTTCATCGAGTGCCGAAACATGGTCACAATGACCATGAGTTAATAAAACGGCAAGCGGTGTAGAGTCCCCTACCATCTCAATTATATGCTTACTATGAAATCCTGGATCAATTATGAGAGATTGATTGTCTTCTTTTAATACATAGCAGTTTGCCTTATATAATCCTAATGGACGTTTTATTATTTCCATTATACAATCCCTTCCCCCATAATACATCCAGTATACATATAAGCTTCTACAAAATTCTATATCGTTTTGTAGTATCTTTTTTTATAAAATATCCTTCCCAGAACTGTGGATGAAGCATAACTAGAATCGTAAATAACTCCAAACGACCTAATAGCATATCCACAATAGCCACACCTTTTGCACCTAAAGGTAATAATGCAAAGGAATCAGTTGGGCCATAACTGCCAAATGCTAAACCTACATTACTTTGGAATGCAGTTACTATTTGTAGTGCATCACCTGTAGACAGACCAAAACATGTCATAAGAAATACGGATATAACATAAATCATTAAATATAGAAATATAAATTGTTGCGTCATACGCACCCACTTTTCTGGCAATGGTTTTCCATTGATTCGTACCACTTGAACCATATCAGGGTGTATGGCTTTTCTCAAATATATGATACTACTTTTAATTAGTATAATAAGACGGATAATCTTAACGCCACCAGTTGTAGATCCACTACAGCCACCAAAAAAGCTGGATATAAATAACATCATTTGAGCCGCAGCAGGCCATAAATCGTAATCAGATACGGCAAAACCACTACCCGTTTGTATTGATACTAAGGTAAAGGCTGAATCTTGAAAAGCTTGTCCTATATCCATAGAATTAGATTGAAAATATAAGGATATAAAGGTAATAAGAATACCAATAGCTAATACCAGCCAATACATACGCGTTTCAAAATCAGAGAATAACGCTGAGAATCCTTTTTGAACTACATTATAATATACGGCAAAATTACCGCCTGCAATGACCATAAACAGTATAAATACAACACATATATATGTATTTTGACTATATAAAAAAGTACCTGCAGTAGTCGGCGTCAATCCACCAGTAGCAATAATAGAAAAAGCATAATTCAACGCATCAAAAGGATCTATACCACCTAAGCAGAGCATTATAAAACAGATGATTGTAAATATTACGTACAATGTCCATAATTTCGATGCTATAGATTGAATCCGTGGTAACACTACACCTGGTTTTGGCACAGATGCCTCAGCATTGAAAAAATGCGCAGCATCAGCACCAAGATTACGTAAGAATGATAGAATCAACACAATGATTCCCATACCGCCAATCCAATGCATTAATCCACGCCACAGTATGAAAGACTTTGGTATGCTATCAACATCAGAAATAACTGTAGCACCAGTAGCGGTAATACCTGACATAGATTCAAACAGCGCGTCCATCGGGTTGACTAATACACCAGATATAATAAAGGGAATAGCCCCCAATAACATTGTTAAAATCCATGTTGAGCTAACCACTAAGAAGCCATCTCTCAAGCTAAAGGTTTTACTCTTATTTCCACCAAGTACTAGTAGACCACCGAGCAGTATGGATAATATAGCTGTAATACAAAAGGACCAATATGCAGTTTCAAATAGAATACTATATATAAATGGTATAACAAGAAAAGCTCCAAAAATATAGAGTAATTTGCCTACCAAGGACATGACAATCTGTATGCGCATATAACCCCTACGTTAAATAATTCAATAATTTAGTAACAGATTCAGGCAATGAGAATAGTACAATATGATCCCCCACTAATAGCTCTGTATTCCCCCGTGGAACAATCGCTTCATCACCGCGGAGTATAACACCAACTAAGGCTTTACCAGGTAGCCGAATATCTTTTAGTTGTTTACCTGCTACGGGAGATTGTTCTGTAATAAGAATCTCTATAGATTCAGCCTTGCCACCTTCAAAAGTAGATATGGAGACAACACCTTCTCCACTTCGAACAAATCGTAATATTTGTCCTGCAGTCATTAGACGTGGTGAAAATACAATATCTATACCGACTTGTTCCATAAGCATAATATATTCAGGACGTCCCACACGAACAACGGTTTTAGGTATGCCCATATGTTTCCCTACTAAAGCAACTAAAAGATTTAATTTATCATCATCTGTTAAAACAATAATAACATCGTTATCGGCCACTTCTTCGGCTTCTAGTAGATCAAAATCCGTACCATCCCCATTGATGACAATAGCTTTATCCACTTGTGCAGCCAAGGCTTCACAACGCTCAATATCCTTCTCAATAACCTTAACAGTAAATCCTGCTTTTTCCAATAAGATAGCTAGATTACGACCTAATAAACCAGCGCCTACAATAACAGCCCGTTTATGGAAAGTTGCATGATTAGAAAACCATTCTTGTTCTACTTCATTAATACCATCTTTTAAACCTAAAAAGAAAACACTGTCATTAGGTAATAATATGCTTTCACCATGAGGTATAATCATTTCACCTAATCGTAAAATGCCAACCAATAACACACCTTCTGGAAAAGTTAACTCTTTTAAAGGTTTATTTACGAGCGGGAATGTACTATTAATTTTAAATTCCATTAAACGTACAGCGCCTTGACCAAATTCTTCTACGTCCAAAGCGGATGGTGTTTCAATAATATGAAGTAATTCTTGCGCCGTAACCATTTCTGGATTAATGAATAAATCAACACCTAATCGTTCTTTCATATGATCGTCCATATGATCAACGATATTGGTATCCCTCACACGTGCTACAGTAGATGGAACACCTGCTATTTTAGCTACCGCACAAGATAACATATTAACTTCATCTGAATCGGTAACTGAGATAAACATCCCCACATCAGATAAGTCAATTTCATTCAACAACTGAATATCGCTACCATTACCGCATACTAAACTAACATCCAACGTATTTTCTAAATTATGGATACGTTCCTGAGAACGGTCTATAAGATATACGTCATGATCATCTTGCACCAGTCTTTCACACAAGGAATACCCAACCTTACCAGCGCCTACTACAATAATCTTCATAGTTTAGACCTCTTGTGAATTTGGGGTCCATTGTTTACCAGTTTCTGTCAACAATGTCCAACCATCTTCTTGTACTACAAGGCGGGATTTCATTAAATGACCTAACGCTCGTTTAAAAGCAGCCTTGCTGATGTTAAATTTATCCTTAATCAACATGGCTGATGATTCATCACTATAAGGCATTTTACCGCCTCGTTGTAATAGGTATTCCATAATAATCTGACCATCAGAGATTAACGCTTTTTCTTTGATTGGACGCATAGAAACATTAATACGACCATCTTCACGTTTGAACGTAACACGAGCCTCTACCATTTCTCCAACATTTAATTTGCGTGTCATTTCTGATCGATGCAAAAAAGCAATCCATCGCTCAGGAGTAATAAAAAAGGCTCCATCACTAGTCAAATTGTAAATAGCACCACTTACTTGTTGTCCTACAACAGCATCGGTAGCAGCTTTAGAGGCGCGTCTCATCTCATCATCAACGTCCATAGAAACGGCCATACGACCAGATTTATCGGTATATAATTTTACCCATACCTTTTCCCCTACTTGAGGTCTGCCACGCATTTCAGCATGAGGCATAAAAATCCCCCGTTCAGTACCAACCTCAACGAAACAACCAAAATTGGTTACATTAATAACCTCAACATAACCAATTTGACCGACCTTCATAGCAGGCAATCGCATGGAGGCAGTCAAACGTCCCTTAGGGTCACGATATAGAAATACCTCTACATCATCACCTATAGCAACTGGTGAAGTTTGTTGATCCTTATGGAGCAAAATATCATCATTTGTATTTCCCGTTTGACCATCAAGGAAAGCGCCATGATCACTAGTGCGTAGAACACGCAGTGTAGCAATGGTATTTTCCAATAATTCGCTAGCCATAGATTATTCTCCTTCAAAAGGAACACGTCCAGCATCGTTCCATAAGGCTTCTAGTCCATAAAATTCACGAATTTCATCGTTACCAAACACGTGACAAATAATATCACCAAAGTCCAATAATACCCATTCACCTTCGCGATATCCTTCACGATGGAGGACCGTCATACCTTGTTCTGCTGCTATATCCTCAATTTCATCTGCAATACTTTGAGATTGTTTAATATTATTGGCGCTTACAATCATAAAATAATCGCCTAACATAGAAACACCTTCCAAATCAAGTATTTCAATATCATGACCTTTCTTATCATAAGCCGCTTGTGCAAGTGCTAATACATGTTGTTTAATTTCTTCTTTTTGTTTCATTGTATCTCCTATTATTCTTTCTTTTCTGGTTCCGAACCTGGTTCTGATGGTTTTACACGTGTACTTTGTTCTGATTCTACTGCAACAGGCGCCTTTTTAGTTTCAGGTGTAGAAACAAATTGACTTAAATCTTCAGGTGCCAATGTTCCCATCGTTATTCCCACTAAACGTTGAGCTTCAGTTGGATTAACATGCCAATACACAATATCATTAATTTTTTCTTTTTCACCAGGCAAAATATAAAAATGAATATGGTCTTTATCCATTTGACCGATAGAACGCATTAATTTAATAGCATCCCATGTAGATATATTACTTTCATAATGACTCCATAAACGCCATATATGCCAAGCTTTTGTTATAAACCAAGTATCTTGTTCCCGATCAACCCATAATTTCAAGAACCGTTCTTGTCGTTGAACGCGTCCAAAATTATCATTATTTTCGTCTGTGTAGCGTAAATATGCTAATGCATTATCACTGTCTAAATTTTGATAGCCTCTGCGTAAATCTATATCTTTACTACCAGTTTCAGCATCAACATGTTCCATATTCTTTTCTACGTAAAACTGTTGACTACCTAAAACATCACTTGTTTTTTTGAAAGCTGCCTCATCAACGACAACATAGTAAGGTATGCTGATATGGAATATATCCTCTACAACGGCTTTCGTTAGTTCAATATTACCTTCTGCATACATTTGATTTAACATAGATGCAGATTTTTGATCTCTACTTTCAATTTTACTATTGCTAGGAATACCAATTATATCCATCGTATTAGTATTCATATTAATAGACATGAGGAATAATGAGTCAGCTTGACTCGGATTATTTTTATCTCGCCCTACAATTAATACATATACCGGCTTGTCCAATGCTTTCTGTTCTACATTAACCGTATCAGTATGCTTAGGTTCACTGGATTCTTCAATCTCACTTGCAGTATCAGTTTGTGTTACTCGATGATATACATAGCTGATTCCACTATACATACCCCAACCGATGCCACAAATAACAGTAAGTGCTAACACGAATGCGATGATTAGACGGCCCCATTGGAGCTTATTTTTTTTCATCTGACGTTCTCGACGTCTTCTACGACGACGAGCTCGCGCTTTTTCACGTTCATCCATTCTAGGCACCTCCTTTTTTCATATGCTGTATAAGATCATTACGGCTAATAATAGTAAGAGGATAAATAGTATCATCACTATCTATTAAATGTCGAATGGTCATATCAAATCCACACAATACTCCGGCATCAAGAGACTGTTCTGCAGCTGCACGAATATCGTTTACGCCAGGAAAATTACGATTAGGCTCAATATAATCAGCTAAAAATATAACTTTATCCAATTTTGACATGCCCACTTTTCCAGTTGTATGAACACGTATTGCTTCTAATACTTCTCGATTAGTAATACCATAATGAGTATTCGCTAACACCATACCTGCTAAACCATGTAATAAAGCACCGCTATGTAACATATCAACATCACAGTCCAAATCGGCAACTAAATCTTGCATTTCTAATAATGGTAATTCTTTAGCACAGTCATGTAACATCGCTGCTAACCGAGCGTCTTCTACATTAGCCCCATATTTTTTAGCTAAATAAATCGCTGACTCTACAACACCTAAGGTGTGTATAAAACGCTTTTTACTTAATTTATTAGATAAGTCGGTTTCAATTTGTTGTATATCCACCTTTAATTATTCCTTCCGATAAATATCATATTTTTCAATATATTGAACTACACATTTTGGTAACATATATCTGACCGTCAAGCCATGACGCAGTCGGTCTCGTAAATAAGTAGCAGATAATTTCATTTCTGGTACATTCATTAAATGAATTCTATTCTTAGCTTTGGGACCTAATAACTCTAATGTTGTATCAACAACCTGAGATCCATCAGGCCTCATAGCACCAATAAAATGACAATGCTCTAATAATTCATCAATAAATTTCCAATTAGGTAAGTCTCGTATTGTATCTGTACCAGCAATAAAGTAAAAAGAAACAGAATCTCCATATATTTTTTTGAAATGATGAATAGTATCAATTGTATAGGAAGGCCCTTCACGACGCATTTCCACATCGGATATTTCAAAATACGGGTTATCTGCTACCGCCGCAGCCGTCATGGCATAACGATGCTTAGCATCAATAACATCATTATGTTTATGAGGAGGTATTCTTGCAGGAACAAATATAACCTTTTCTAAATGAAAGCTTTCCCTTGCCACCTCTGCAATCATTAGATGTCCTAAGTGGATAGGGTTAAAAGTTCCGCCTATAATACCAATCCGCCGGTTCTCTACCATATATAAGTCACACCCTTTATGACTATAATACAAATCAAGATAAATAATGCTAATGCTTTTACATACGATACCCACTCATAACGACCTTTTGGAGTCTGAATATAACGATAATAGGCTCGTATCAAATAATATAAACGCATCACGAACGAATTTGTCCTGTACCAAATACAAAATATTTATAGGATGTTAATGCTTGTAATCCCATTGGTCCACGAGCATGGAGTTTTTGTGTACTAATGCCAATTTCAGCACCAAATCCAAATTCAAAACCATCTGTGAAACGTGTAGACGCGTTATGATATACAGTAGAACAATCGATAAGATTCATAAAATGCTGAGCGGTTTTCATATTATCTGTTACAATCGCTTCAGAATGATGTGTCGTATATTGATTAATATGTGAAATAGCCTCATCCACAGATGATACGATAGCTACATTTAAATCAAGATCATTATATTCTGTACTAAATGAGTGCTCATCAACAGCAATACCCTTAACAATCTGTAATACATCTGGTGTACCGTGAATCGTTACATGATGGGTCTCTAATTTAGAGTCTAATGCCAACAGAAATTTGGGAGCAATAGATTTATGAACCAATAGGGTCTCCATAGAATTACATACAGATGGACGTTGTACCTTTGCATTCACAGCAATATCAACAGCCATGTCAATGTTAGCTTCAGCATCAACATAGGTATGACAGACACCGCTTCCCGTCTCTATAACGGGTATCATACTATCACGTACAACCCGTTGTATTAGTCCTGCACCGCCACGTGGAATCACTACATCTATATAACGGCGTTGTTGTAGCAATACACTTACAGCTTCACGATCTAATACTTCTACTAACTGGATAGCTGCTCTTGGTAAATCATTGGCTTCTAATACATCTTGCATAATGGATACGATGACGCGATTTGTACGGTATGCTTCCTTACCACCGCGCAGAATAGTGGCATTAGCGGTTTTAAAGCATAAGGCGCCAGCATCAACAGTTACATTAGGACGCGCTTCAAAAATGATACCTATAACACCAAATGGTACGGCACGCTTTTCAATGTGAAGTCCATTAGGCCTATTAATAGTTTCAAGGATGGTTCCTACCGGTGATGGTAATAGACTAACTTGACGAACACCTTCTGCCATTTGATTAATGCGCTCTTTAGATAGTAGTAATCTATCCAACATCGTATCAGGCACCACGTCTCGAGCCGAATCCATATCCATGTGATTGGCGGTTAAAATTTGTTCACTGTGTTGAACTAACGCATCGGCTATAGCACATAATACCTCATTGATGCGTTTCTCTGGTAATTGCTGTAAAACAATAGATGCTGCTCGTGCAGATTCACCCATTTCTTTAAATATACTTTCATATGAATTCATACTGCACCTCATCAATGAATAATTACTAAATTATTTCTGTGAACAACCTCATCATATGTTGTATCAATTTCTAATACACGAGCTATATCTTGCGTATTGTGACCTTTAATCTTAAGTAAATCCGTAGAACTATAATTCACTAATCCTCTAGCGATTTCTTTTCCCTTAGCAATAATTGATACTGTATCACCAGGTTCAAAAGACCCATCCACTTCAATAATACCAGCTGGTAAAATACTAGCTCCATGATTTAATACGGCTTTCGTACATCCTTCATCTATAGTAATGCTTCCACTTAAGCGTTTCCCATAAGCTACCCAATGATGCTTTTGAGAAACACCTTGATCATTAGCGACAAATAATGTACCTATATTCTCACCTTTACATACTTTACGTAAAGAATTATCCGATTCACCACTGGCAATAATCATATGTATACCTGAATTAGTCGCCATATGGGCAGCCTTAATTTTTGTATACATTCCACCAGTACCCATACTTGAACCTGCACCGCCAGCGATTTCATAAGTTTCATCTGTAATTACAGAAACTTCGTGGATTAAAGTAGCTGTAGAATCCGTAGCTGGATTAGCCGTATATAAACCATCAATATCAGATAAAATAATAAGCACATCAGCTTCTACAATCCCTGCTACAGTAGCCGATAATGTATCATTATCGCCTATTTTGTATTCTTCAATAGCTACTACATCATTTTCATTAATGATTGGAATAACATGTAATTGTAATAACGCATGTAATGTATTTCGTAGGTTCAAATAGCTATGACGAGAAGTGCTATCCTCCTTCGTCAATAATATTTGAGCAACCGTTCTACCGTACTCTCGAAACATGCGTTCATACATATGAATGAGTACACCTTGTCCTACCGCTGCGGATGCTTGACGTAACACAAGATCTCTTGGTTTTTCTTTAAATCCTAACGGCGCAAGGCCTGCACCCGTAGCCCCCGAGGAAACAAGAATAACCTCTTTCCCTTGGTTGGCAAGATCTGATAATTGACGGACTAAATGTTCTATCCGTTCTAAATTTAAATGACCATTTGGGTAACATAATGTACTGCTCCCCACTTTTACAACAATGCGTTTAGCATTCTTAATGGCATCTCTCATACAATCATCTCCTATAAGGGAAAAAGGTTATAACTATTATTTCGGTAATATAATTTTTGGTTCTTTTTTAGCTTTATAAAGAACACCATTGAATCCAATAACTTGTACTAACTCAGCACCAAGCATATCTGCTAATTCTTGAAAAATAGCTTTATCTTCTGGGCTATTATTAAGCAATTTAACCTTGATTAATTCACGTGCCATCAGTGCTGCTCGTGCACTATCAATCACGCTATCCTCAAGACCATTTTTACCAATTTGCACAACAGCTGGCATAGTTGCAGCTAATGAGCGTAAATACCGTTTCTGTTTTCCTGTCATTATAACTCCTAGTCTCTGAATGTGAATCGTTGTTCACCAATAACAACTTCATCGCCTTCTTGACATCCTTTTTCACGTAATTTATTATCCAATTCCATGAAACGCCAAATACGTTGGAATCGACGTAAGGATTGATCATCGTCAAGATTGGTCATTGCCACAAGTCGTTCAATACGTTTACCCGTAATATAGAAAGCAGCATCATCACCACGTGTAATAACAAACTCCGTATCTGGCTTTGCTTCATACATAACGGTATCATCAGTGGCTTCAACCTCTGGCTCATAATTTTCTACATAATAATATGCTCGTTCCATTAGCTCAGGTAAACCTTCACCACTCAATGCATTGATTAAGAAAACTTCATAACCTTTGTCTTCAAAATAAGATTTTGTATTTGGAATTGTTTCATCATCAAAGACAAGATCTATTTTATTAAGTGCCACGATTTGTTTCTTATTAGCTAATTTCTCTGAGTATTTACGCAACTCGTCATTAATAGCATCAAAATCTACTTTAGGGTCACGACCTTCCATGCCAGATACATCTAGAACGTGAATCAGAATATTCGTGCGTTCTACATGGCGCAAGAAATTATGACCAAGGCCTACACCTTCACTAGCCCCTTCAATAAGACCAGGAATATCAGCCAATACAAAGCTACGATCACCAGGGAGCGTTACAACACCCAATACAGGAGTTAATGTTGTAAAATGATAAGCCGCCACTTCTGGTTGTGCTTTAGATACTTTGCGTAGAATACTTGATTTACCAACGCTTGGATAGCCAAGCAAGCCAACATCAGCCAATACCTTTAGCTCTAGTTGTAACCAGCGTTCTTCCCCTGGTTCCCCCTTTTCAGCAAAGGTAGGTGCACGATTAGAGCTAGATAAGAATCTCGCATTACCGCGTCCACCGCGGCCGCCTTTAGCGATGATAAAGGTATCACCATCGTGAACTAAGTCACAGAACACCTTACCTGATTCTTCGTCCTTAACAACGGTGCCTAATGGAACAGGAATAATTAAATCTTCTGCACCGCGACCATGTTTATTGGCGCTTTCACCATTACCACCCTTTGGCGCTTTAAATTGGCGTTTATACCGAAAATCTACAAGAGTATTAATATTTTTATCTGCTTTTAAAATAACATCTGCCCCTTGACCACCATCGCCACCGCTTGGTCCGCCATTAGGAACATATTTCTCTCGACGGAAACTAGACATACCGTCTCCGCCATCACCCGCTTTTACAAATACACGAGCGCGATCTATAAACATAATTACATCCTTTTCTGCAAAACTATTTTAATAGTTCTATTGCCTTTTGAATTTGAATATCTGACATATCACTAGATGGTGTAGTTCCCTTTGGTAATTCTAGAACTACATCTGGTTGAATACCAGTTCCATCAATCACACGATCATTAGGAGTATGGTATTTAGCTATAGTCACTTTAATACCTTCATCCTCTAGATTTGGATATACACTTTGAACAGTGCCTTTACCATAACTATTAGTGCCAACAATGGTACCTAATTTTCTATCTTGAATAGCGCCAGCAATGATTTCAGATGCACTAGCAGAACCTTTATTAATGAGAACTACCATAGGTAATGCAGGATTTTTTCCATCAGATACATAATTTTTGGTTTTTTCATCTCGTGTTGTGAAAGATACTAATGTACCTTCTGGCATAATAATGCTAGCAATATCTTGCGCACTATTAAGTAATCCACCAGGATTATCGCGTAAGTCTAGAACTAATGAAGTCATTCCTTCAGATAGAAGCTGCTCATATTGTGTTTTAAAATCACCCGCTGTATGCTCAGCGAATTGACTGATGCGAATATATCCAATGTGGTCTGATAACATCTTACTTTTTACTGTAGGTAATACGATTTCTTCTCTTGTAACGTTAAACGTTAATAATTGATTATCCCGTTCAATCACAATCGTTACATCGCTACCAGCTTCACCACGTATTTTTGAAGCTGCATCTTCAATCGTCATAGAATTAGTATCTACGCCATCGATGGATACGATGTGATCACCGCTTTTGATGCCAGCTTTATAAGCCGGCATATCATCAATCACGGATACTGCTTCTAACCCCTTTGAACCATGTCCAAGAACCATGCCCACACCTGCATAGGTGCCAGAGGTATGCTCTTTCATAGATTCAAAGTCATCCTTGTCTAAATAGACACTATGAGGTTCTCCTAAGGAAGCCACTAAACCTTTCAACATACCATCAAACAATGTGGCTTTACTTACAGGTGTCATAAATTTCTGAGTCGCTATGTAATAGGTTACGACAAATCGTGGTAAACCCATAGCTGATCCAGAAATATACCAAAATACGAGCCACAACATAATGATGGACGCAAGTATATATTTAATTAAGGCTAAACCAATTCTTTTAAAATTATTATTCATTCTATAAATAACCCATAGGATCTACTGGATCCCCGTTTACACGAACTTCAAAGTGAACATGAGGTCCTGTACTATTGCCAGTACTGCCGGCATAAGAAATAACTTGGCCCTTCGCAACGGATTGACCTTCATCTACAGCGAGCTCAGAGTTATGACCATATAGTGTAGAAAGTCCATTACCATGATCGATAACAACAGCATAACCATAGCCGCCCATCCATCCAGACCAAACTACGACGCCACCATCAGCAGCATGAACAGGTGTACCTTCATCAACGCCAATATCAATACCGGAGTGATAAATTGTAGTTCCCCAAATTGGATGAACACGATAGCCATAAGGGGAAGTGATTTCACCACTAACAGGCCAGCCAAGTTGTCCTGTACCTTGTACCCAATTATCTGATGCACCTTGCCCTCCAGAGGATTGAGCCGCTGCCGCCGCCGCTGCCGCAGCTGCGGCACGTGCAGCTTGTCGTTCTTTCAACATAGCACTTACTTGCGCTGAGGAAGCATTAAGTTCTTCAATTGCTTGCATTGCAGTTGCTCTATCATTTTGCGCTTTTTGAAGAACCACATTGCGTTCTGCTTTTTTCTGTTCAATTTCAGCCTGTTTAGCAAGTGCAGATTTTTCTAATTCAACCAACTTAGCACGATCTGCTTCGAGTTTTTGTTTATGAGCTTCAATGTCAGCACGCTCTTTTTTAATTTCGTTAATCAAGGTGATATCAGAATCGATAATTCGTTTTAAAACCTCTAATCGATTAGCGAAATCACTAAAATCTTTAGACCCAATAACTACATCAAGATAACTAAGTCGTCCATTGATATAAATATCACGAACTCGTTTATAAAATACGGATTCTCGACCTTCTAATCGTTTTTGAGCTTCCGCCAATTGACGTTCATTAAGTGTAATATCATTTTCTACAGCTACACGCTGCTCTTTAATCGTACCTAACTCAGCAGTCGCTTGACGAAGTTGTTCTTCAATTTGTCGCAACTGTTCAGAAACGCTTCCAATCACAGTTTCCGCATCTGCTTTTGCAGCATTTTGCTGGTTAACTTGTTGTTGAATCGAATCTAATTGATTTGTTAAATCTTCATCTTCAGCCATAATATAGGCTGGTGTCCCGCATAATACCACTCCCGAAAGAAGGGCTGCTACGAGACGAGTTTTAAATGTATACTGTCTCATAATCCCTCTACTATACTTTCATATATTGTTTCAATGAAATGGTACTGCCAATAATGCCTACGATAATCCCACCGCCAATTAAGCATGCTACTAATTGATAGAAGAATGGGAACATAGGAACTAATGGGAAGAATGCAAGTGAATCGGATACTTCTATGGTAATAAAATGATAGAACTCACCCACGCATAATACGGCAATAATGGACCCAATAAAGCCTAACAACATGCCTTCGATAACAAATGGCCAACGAATAAAGCCATTAGTAGCACCTACATATTTCATAATCGCAATCTCTTTGCGACGAGCAAATACAGTTAAACGAATAGTGTTAGAAATAATAAACAATGTAGCTGCTGCTAAGAAACCGATGAGTACGATACCACCAATACGGATAATTTGTGTAATTCGGAACAATTCCTCAATGATGTCTTGACCATAATGTGTACTTTCTACGCCTTGGAATGTAGTTACTAATTTAGCTGTAGATTTAACATCTTCAGGATTTTCAAAGGTAAGAACATAAGAGTTTGGCAATGGATTTACACCACCTAAGGCGTTCACCAATTGTTGTTGATCCCCCAAGCGCTCCTTAAATTCTTTCATAGCTTGTTCTTTATTAACAAATTCTAAGTGTTTTAGATTTGGAATTGCTTTCACTTGCTTACCAACAGCCATAATTTGCTCTGTAGTAAGACCATCTTTCAAATACACACTTAACTGCACTTGATTCTCTAAGCTCGATGCCATGTTATTAAGATTGATAACACCACAGAGAAATACACCAAGCATAAATAAAGATAATGCTACAGTGGAAATAGACGCTAATGTCATAAGTCCATTGCGTTTCATGGACTTTAAGGCTTCCTTAAAGAAATATTTCATTGTTCTAGGCTTCATTAAATTCTGCACCCCTCATATTATCACTAAGAACACGACCATCTTTTAATTCGATAACTCGCTTATTTAAATAGGTAACAATATCCATATTATGGGTAACCATAATTACAGTAGTGCCAAAATTATTGATATGCTTGAACAAATCTACAATGTCTTTACTCGTATTCGGATCAAGATTGCCAGTTGGTTCATCTGCAATTAATACAGATGGACGATTGACGATAGCCCGTGCAATAGCTACACGTTGCTGTTCACCACCAGATAAATCTTCTGGTAAATCATTCGCCTTATCAGATAAGCCAACTAATTCAAGAACGTGAGCTACCTTCTCTTTAATTACCTTAGGTTTCTCCTCGATAACCTCTAAAGCAAAAGCGATATTTTCAGCTACGCTTTTGTTAGGTAATAATCGGAAATCTTGAAATACTACGCCTAATTTACGTCGCAATTTTGGTATTTTACTACGTTTCAATTTTGTAACATCAAATTCATCAACTATAACAAATCCAGAATCTGGTGTAACTTCATGAGTTAATAATTTAAACAACGTAGATTTACCAGCCCCACTATGACCACAAATCAATACAAACTCACCATCATTAATGGTGATGCACACATTATCAAGTGCAGTAGATCCGTTTTCATATACTTTACTAACATTCTTAAATTCTATCATTGGTTCCCCTTTTATTTACGTGTCACCACTTTTTTAACTGCTTTTACAATAGCTTCAGCTGTTAACCCATATTTCGCCATCAATTCTTTTGGTGTACCACTCTCCCCAAATGTATCTTGAACACCAACGAATTCCATAGGAACTGGTTTATGTGCAACAACAACTTCAGATACAGCAGAACCTAAACCGCCTAAAATATTATGTTCTTCAGCAGTCACAATAGCACCTGTTTCTTCAGCGGCTTTAATGATGGCATTAGCATCGATAGGTTTAATGGATGCCATATTAATAACGCGAGCAGAAATTTGTTCACCTTCTAGTTGTTTAGCTGCTTCAACTGCAGGGCCTACTAAAGCACCACAAGCGATAATTGTCACATCAGAACCATCTTTTAATTGATTGGATTTACCAGGTGTGAAAGTATATCCTTCTGCTGTAACATCATCAACACCAGCACGACCGAGACGTACATAAACTGGACCATTATAATCAGCAGCCCATTGAATGACAGATTCTGTTTCTTTTTCATCTGCTGGCACAATAACAGTCATGTTTGGTAAAACACGCATACATGCGATATCTTCTAAACTTTGATGAGTTGCACCATCTTCACCTACAGTAATACCTGCATGTGTAGCACATACTTTCACATTAAGTTTTGGATAGCATACAGCATTACGGATTTGTTCAAATGCACGACCAGTTGCAAACATAGCAAAGGAAGATACAAATGGAATCTTACCTGCTGCAGCTAAACCGGCACCTACAGAGATTAGATTTTGTTCAGCAATACCTACATTAAAGAAACGTTCTGGACACTCCTTCTTAAATGTATCAGTCTTAGTAGATTTTGATAAATCAGCATCAAGAACAATAATATTAGAATTTTCTTTACCAATTTTTGCTAGCGCATTACCATACGCTTCACGTGTTGCTTTACCCATTATTGTACCCCCATGATTTCATTTACGAATGCCACACCTTGTTCTTCACTAGGTGCCTTACCATGCCAACCAGCTTGACCTTCCATTTCTGCAACACCTTTACCTTTTACAGTATGCATCACGATACATGTAGGGCCATCTGTGAAAGCTTTCGCCTCTTCAATGGCATGATGTAATTCGTCAATATCGTGACCATTTACTTCAATAACATTCCATTTGAAAGCTTTAAATTTATCTGGAATTGGCAATGGGGACATAACTTTTTCAATATCACCATCAATTTGTAGGCCATTATAATCTACAAAGGCAGTCAAATTATTTAATTTATAGTGGCCTGCAAACATAGCAGCTTCCCATACTTGACCTTCTTCAAGTTCTCCATCACCGAGAATGGAATATACACGATAATCAGCATTATCGATTTTACCTGCTAATGCCATACCACAAGCTGCAGAAATCCCTTGGCCCAAAGAACCTGTAGACATATCTACACCAGGTGTATGCTTCATGTCAGGATGACCTTGAAGGAAATGATTAATTTTACGCAAATTGATTAATTCGGATTTAGGAAAATATCCCTTTTCAGCAAGTGTCGCATACAATGCTGGCGCTGCATGACCTTTTGATAACACAAAACGGTCACGATCTTGTTTTTTAGGATTACTTGGGTCTACATTCATTTCTACAAAATATAACAGAGACATTACATCAGCAATGGATAAAGAGCCACCTGGATGTCCAGATTTTGCGGCTGTAACAGACTGTACGATGCTTACGCGAATCGCTTTTGCTTTCTCTTGTACTAATTGTTTTTGATCTTGACTCAATGTAGCCATAAAGACCTCACTTTCTGGATAATCTCCAATTTATATTTAATACTCTTCTAAAAGTGAAATAGCAAATTCCGCATTGCGTTTTGATACCTTACGCAATGTTTGAATGCGATTGAATGAATGTTGATAGGATTCTGTAGATTGTAAAAGTTCTACACATCGATCATATAGAACATTAGAATCTAATTCTGTCATAGTACCAATTGGTTCTTGTTCAATCATATGTAAAAAACTTGTAATTTTAGGGTCATAGGAAATGCCAATAACTGGTTTTCCCATTAAGGAACTAAATACAAGTGCATGTAGGCGTATGCCAATCATTAGATCTACATTGCCAGATAAGGATAGTTGCTCTTCTGTGGTAAAAGGTCCTTCTAATACGATTGGTTTTACCTTCATTAATGAAGCTATAATCTTTGCTTCCTTCGTATCATCAGGATGAGACATAGGTATGAATACTATTTCAGCATCTTGCTCTAAACTTAACCGGCTCAATACATCTGCTAAACTCTGTCTATACGCTGTATCATCCTTCCAACTACGCACAGCAATGCCGATGCGTTTCCTACCACTTTCAATAGGAGCACAATTATATTTGGTTAAAATATTAGCACCGATACTAGGATTGGCCTTATGCATAGCTAATACAGCATCCGCTGTAACCTCAACATCGTAAATTCCTAGAGCATTCAACTCATCTTTCGAAATGGAATCACGAACTGTAATTCCATCTACATATTTCAACATAAATTTAACAGCTCGTTTTGTAGATTTACGATATAAAGGACCAATACCTTGAGAGTACAGCATAACAGGTTTTCCGAGTAATTTTGCAAGCCCCATAATACTTAGATAATAATAGGTATTCCGAATACTTGTAGCATCCTGTAATAAACTACCTCCACCGCTAATCACTAAATCAGCATTACGTATGGCATTCAAAATACCAAAGGCAGCAAATGTTCCAACAGCCTTAATATTATGTTTTCTACTAGTCTCTTGAGGATTGCCGGAGATAACCGTAATATGTGCATCGTCTTCTACATCACGAATAGCGTCGATAATGGCGCAAAGCATAGCTTCATCACCAGCATTACCAAAGCCATAGTAACCGGAAATAACGATATTACTCATGACTGTCCTCCCGATGCATAGCCCATTGCGAGATGTAAATAAGGCAACGAACTGCAAGAATAAGAACAATACCTATAGCACAACCGAGCAACAAACCATCATACCCACGCATAATAGACATGAAGACAGGTGTTCTAATATGACAGAAAGTTTCTACCATAGATGCTACGCCGATAACGCCAGCTATAGTTAATACAAAGTGAATAACCATAGGCCATTTACGTAGGAATGCAAATGTTGCGAGCATCAACAATGGATGACCAATCATAAATTCCTTTTCTCTTGGTCTAGCATATAGTGTATTCTCTAGGAATCTACGCAATACGAGTTCAAATGTTGGAACAGGCACACCTGCCGTATGACCACTACGGCCTACAAATACCCAAGCCGCAGCACCTATAGCAGCAAACACAAAGAACACATACATTTTTACATCTGTAGTTAGAAAGTCTTTAATGAATTGCTTAGCTTCTGTGCCAGAGTTGATCATGCGACCTTTCCATAATGGAAAGCGTTGTAGATATGCGATCATAACAAGGATGATTGGTAATACGAAGGTAAGTTTTACACCTCTAAAGATTTCAAATTCCATAAAGAATTTTGTATTACCTAATAATGCCGCAATATACATGCCACCAATAGCGGCAAATAATGTAGCTATTACGAGATAGAGTAATGCGAGTAGCGTAGATTTCCATGCACCTATAGGGCGTGTACCATCTGATCTACGCCATTCTTCCATAAGAATCACCAAGGCTCCAACAGGTGCTATAATAGCTGCAGATAAAGCCCAAATTTGAACTAATAATGTACCGCTAGTTACAATAAATCCTACAATGGATAGTAGTGATAGTGCAAAAAATAGAACTAATTGTTTGTGTTGTGACATAGCTATAAACATTTGTCCTACATACACAAATAACGCAATACTACCAATCATTGTTAGAACAACTAATAAAGGATTAGGTGTATAGGCAGGATAAATATCTGCTGGCCCAAATTCATAGCCCTTAGCACTCAATTTATCTGTTGCACTATGTACATAGTTAATCGTTGTTTGTAACACAGTTTCATTATTTTGCCCTACTTCATACATAGGGAATAAATTAAATCGAATGTTGCGTTCAATATCGCTAATATAGAATCGTTGAGCCGCTTCTTCCGGAGTAATCTTCTTTAACTCATCTTTAGAAATTGTGTAAACACGACCTACACTGTAATTCTTCTTAGCCGCCATATCTAAGAATCCTAACTGAGGCTCATATTGCAACTGATTAACAGCTTCAATACCAACCAATGGAATATGAAGATTATTCATAGCCTCTAAGGTTTCATCAATATGATCTGGTGCACCTAATGCCTCTTTACCAGCAAATATAATACCTGTTACATGAGGAACCCCATCTAGACGATTAAATACATATTTAATATCATCAGATGTAACATTGCGATAATTAGTAGGTCGAACAATTACATTGAATCCGCGATTGGCCACTTCCATGGCTTGAATCTTAGAGATACCTAAGTTCATCTTCGCATAGCTATCTGAAGTAGCACCTTGTAATTCTAAAACGGGGCCTATACTAGTATTAAGTTCTTTAACCTTTTCTTTACTAATACGATGATATAGGTCTTCGCGAATTTCCTTATAATAGCCTTCTTTACCAGGAATAAGTGCAACATAAGTAGCGCCTGGTTTAATAGAACCACCATTGATACGAACATCGGACATATCTTGTGATGAAAGTAATTTAATTTCACCAGCGTCATTTGCCTTTTCTAATGTTCTATCATAAATGGCAAATGCCGTTATTCCCGCCTCTTTCAGTGCATCAAAAGCATCTTTTTGACTACGTTTTTCAAAAGCATTAGCTCGAAGTACAGCATCATAATCTACTATATTCTCAATATGATTTTGTGCCTTTTCAATTGTATTGCGCTCCATTACTAAATAGAGTGCTGAAATAAGTCCTACTATGATACATAGTATAAGAACTAATGAGTGCTTAGTTTTCTTAACAGTATGCACGATATTTCCTTTCTAATTGAGTACAGGTTTAATCTTAATATGAATTTCTCCATTTTCAACGTTAACAGACTCAGCTTTAACCGGAACTGGGAAATTATTAAAATCATAGATAGCAATAGGATGCAATTGTTGTGATGTAATACCTGCAATAGTCAATCCACTAACTGTAAATCGACTAGGAGCAAATGATAAAACATTATCTTTCAACTGCAAGGCGCCTTCCAAACTAGCTGTTCCTTTCAAAGACCCCATAATGTTAACAGTCCCAGTTAATGCTATACGGTCTTTATTAATTACTACATTAGCATCCTGTAGACCTTCTGTATTCTGAATCAGGAATTTCTTTAAATCATCCTCTAACACAATACCTTCTACATAGGATGGACCAAGACTTAGGACCTCAACCTCATGAGATGCAATGAGAGAAATAGGATTAATAACAATATTATTTGCCTCATAATGAAGACTAGAAAAATTCAACTTTCCTAATTGAACATTTTCCAATGTTCCTACCGCGTGATCTGCTTGCCCGTAAACCAGTTTAAAGGCGGGTGTAGATTCAATAACAACAGTTTGGCTGGAAGGTTTAAGTGATTGATTTAACTCATCTTCTACAATAGATTCCATATATTTTGGAACTACAAATTGAGCACCCACCACACATACAATGATAAGCAAGACGATGAATATTAAAAATTTTTTCATTATAGCACCTATACTGTTAAATTAGCTTCTTTCTTTAAATAGCCTTCTATGAATTGGTCGATATTGCCATCCATAACAGCCTGTACATTACCAGTTTCAACCGATGTGCGATGATCCTTTACCATGTTATAAGGATGGAATACATAGGATCTAATTTGGCTTCCCCATTCAATAGCTTGGTATGTCCCACCAATTTGTTCTTTTAATTCAGCCTGCTTTTCAAGTTCTAATTCAAATAATTTTGCACGTAATAAACGAAGAGCTTGTTCTCTATTTTGCATTTGAGAACGCTGAGATTGACATTGAACTACAATGCCTGTTGGTTTATGCGTCATACGAACAGCAGAATCCGTTTTATTAATATGCTGCCCACCGGCACCACTTGCACGATATGTATCAACTTGGACATCTTTCATATCGATATTGATTTCCACAGTATCATCAATTTCTGGCATTACGTCAACAGCTGCAAATGAAGTATGACGACGTGCTGCAGCATCAAATGGCGATATACGAACGAGACGGTGAACGCCTTTTTCAGATTTTAAATAGCCAAAGGCATTTTCACCTTTAATGAGAAATGTTGCACTTTTGATTCCCGCTTCATCGCCAGGTTGTTCATCCATAAGTTCCACGGAAAACCCTGTCTTTTCTGCCCAACGCAAATACATTCGAATCAGCATAGAACACCAATCTTGTGCTTCTGTACCACCTGCACCAGCATGGAATGTAAGAATAGCATTATTCTGATCATATTCTCCGCCGAGCAAAAGCAATACCTCTTGTTTTTCAACAGCCTCTTGAATGCCATTTACAAATTGTTTAATTTCCCCCTCCATAGAGGTATCTTCTTCTTCTATTGCCATATCCAACATGACACTAGCATCTTCGATATCAGACACTAACTGCTTATACCCCTCTACAGAGTTTTTTAATTGTGTTGCCTCTTGAGAAATCTCACGAGCCTTATCAGGATTATCCCAAAATGTAGGATCACTCATCTGTACATCAAGTGTGAAGATTCGTTCTTCTTTCTGAGCTATGTTAAAGTGAATCCCTCATTCCATAAATTCGCTCTTCTAAACCAGAGATGATTGGTTTTAAATCCTCTAACAATTTATGTTCACCACCTTTATAGAATTACTACATGTACATAGTAACGATTTACTGTATTTTTAAAATGAAAAATGGCCGTTGCCCAGAAGGTGTTTTCCCATTGAGCAACGTGCCATTCACAAATGTTAATCTATGTTTTGTGGCTCCAACACATCTTCATGATGGGGTTGTGCACCTTCTAAGTGATCAACTGGTTCTTCAATTTCTTGAATCAATTGTGCACGAATTTTGTACAATGCCATGATTGTTTCATCTTGAATAGATTCAATCATGTGCTGGAACATATCATAGGCCTCAAATTTATATTCAACCAAAGGATTTTTTTGGCCATATGCACGAAGGCCAATACCTTCACGAAGCATATCCATATTATCCAAATGTTCCATCCATTTACTATCGACAACACGTAGCATAATCGCTTTTTCAAGTTGGCCAAACATCGCTTCACCTAAAAGATCAACACGATCTTGATATTCGCTATGTGCGATTTCGTGTAAACGTTCATCCAATTCTTGACGTGTATATTCTTCCATCTCTTCTGCAGACATAAGTTCAGAAGTCAAGAAGTATTGACTCAAGTGTTTATGTAAACCTTCGTAATCCCACTCTTCAGGATACAATTTTTCATCAGCATATGTATCAACAGCTTCAGTTACAAGCTTGTCAATCATTTCATTAATGGTATCTCTTAAAGATTCATTTCCTAATATACGACGGCGTTGCTCATATAACACTTCACGTTGTTGATTCATAACATCGTCATATTCCAAGATATATTTACGAATATTGTAGTTGTGATCTTCAACTTTCTTTTGAGCACGTTCGATAGATTTTGTGATTAAGGAATGTTCAATTGGTTCATCTTCTTCCATTCCTAGTTTATCCATGATGCCAGAAATATTATCAGCACCAAAGATACGCATCAAGTCGTCTTCCAAAGATAGGAAGAATTGTGAAGAACCTGGATCACCTTGACGGCCGGCACGACCGCGTAATTGGTTATCAATACGACGGCTTTCATGACGTTCAGTACCTAAGATAGCTAAACCACCAAGTTCAGGCACACCTTCACCTAATGTAATATCAGTACCACGACCAGCCATGTTTGTGGCGATTGTAACCATACCCATTTGACCAGCATTGGCAACAATTTCCGCTTCTTGTTCATGATGTTTAGCGTTCAATACCTTATGTGGTACACCAGCGCGCAATAACATATCTGAAAGTTCTTCGGATTGAGTGATAGATGTAGTACCAATCAAAATAGGTTGACCCGTTTGATGACGTTCTACAGCATTGCGTACAACAGCACGATATTTTGCTGCTTTAGATTTAAAGATAAGATCAGATAAATCCACACGAATTAAAGGACGATTTGGAGGAATAGGAATTACTTCCAAGCCATAAATATCATTAAATTCCTTTTCTTCCGTCTTAGCAGTACCAGTCATACCAGACAATTTTTCATACATACGGAAATAGTTTTGGAATGTAATAGATGCTAATGTTTGGCTTTCACGTTCGACCTTAAGACCTTCTTTTGCTTCAATAGCTTGGTGCAAACCATCAGAATAACGACGGCCAAACATCAAACGACCTGTAAACTCATCGACAATAACAACTTCACCATCTTTTACTACATAGTCTGTATCGCGATGCATCATAGCATAAGCACGTAAAGAGGCACCTAGTAAATGGTTGAGTTCAATATTATCAGCATCATATAAATTTTCGATGCCTAACATTTTTTCAACTTTTGTAATACCAGAATCTGTCGGTGCAATCGTCTTTTGTTTTTCATCGATTGTATAGTCTTCATCTTTTACAAGATGTGGTACAACTTGCGCCAATTTATAATAGTTGTCAGTAGAGCGACTACCAGGGCCAGAAATGATGAGCGGAGTTCTCGCTTCATCGATCAAAATAGAGTCAACTTCATCGACGATGGCATAGTTTAATGGACGTTGTACCATTTGAGATACATCGGACACCATGTTATCACGAAGATAATCGAAACCAAATTCATTGTTAGTACCATATGTTACATCTGCAGCATATGCTTCTTTACGTTGATTATAATCGAGATTTGCAACAATTAAACCAGTAGAAAGGCCTAGAAAATTATACAAACGACCCATTTGCTCACTATCACGTGTAGCCAAGTAATCATTGACAGTAACAACATGAACACCTTTACCGGATAAAGCATTAAGATATACAGCTAAGGTAGCAACTAAGGTCTTACCTTCACCAGTACGCATTTCTGCAATATTACCTCTATGCAAGCAAATACCACCTAGCATTTGCACATCAAAATGACGCATACCAAGTACACGTTTAGATGCTTCACGACATACGGCAAAAGCTTCTGGTAAAATATCGTCTAACGTTTCTCCCTTTTGTAAGCGACGTTTAAACTCATCAGTTTTAGCAACGAGATTAGCATCACTTAATTTTACATAATTAGGTTCTAGTTCATTAATATGATCTACAATTTTGCGCATTTTTTTAACTTCTTTTGCGCTATTATTTCCTATAAGACTTTGTAAAAAGCCGAACAAACAAATCACTCCTCTTCGGGATATCTTACATTATTATATCTAATTCATTATAACGAAAAAGCCTTGAATAGTCAAAGAATTCAAGGCTTTTCTATAGATATACAACTAGAAATATAAAATGGATACCATTTCTGGTATCCATTCTATATTTCACTCGATTAAATCAACGTAGAAAGATAATTAATTGAATAATCGATCATATTATTTTAATTCTGGTTCAATCAAACCATAGAAACCATCATGTCTGCGGTATACTACATTCATCGTTTCTGTTTCCGCATTGAAGAACATGAAGAAATCATGTCCAATCAAGTTCATTTGCAAGATAGCTTCTTCTACATCCATAGGACGAACAGCAAAATGTTTACGTTTTACTACTTCAATTTTTTCTTCTTCTACAGGTGTATCAAGAGGTGCTACATCTGGATGGAAAGCTTCTTGACGTTTAAAACGTTTTGCCAAACGAGTTTTATGTTTATGAATTTGGCGAACGATTTTATCTACTACTAAATCGATTGCTGCATACATATCATCATTTGTTTCTACGCCACGAAGTACAATTTTATCAACGAAACATGTAATTTCAATTGTTGCTTTATCACGCACTACAGATAGTACTGCTTGTGCATCTAACTCATCATCAAAGTAACGGGTCAACTTACCCAATCTTTTTTCTACATACTCACGAAGAGCCGCTGTTACTTCAATGTTTTTACCTCTGATTGCTACTTTCATATGTCAACACCCTTTCTAAAAATCAACGACCAGTTGTTAGAATGTTCTTATTACTCTATTTCTGGTGTCTTAATTAGTATTTCTACATCTACATATAAAACTCCTCTTTTTTGATAAAAATTTTTATATTTTTTGTAGAAATATGTATTGTACACTATTAAATGTGCAAAAAATCCCAACAAATAAGATGTTGGGATTTTTTTTAATTTAGTTTTTATGTAATATTTGGTATATGTTTACGCTTTTACAACATTTGCTGCTTGTGGACCACGATTGCCATCAACAATGTCAAATGTTACATTTTGACCTTCAGATAAGGATTTAAAACCTTCGTCTTGAATAGCAGAGAAATGAACGAATACATCGCTACCATCTTCTCTTTCAATAAATCCATAACCTTTTTCTGCACTAAACCATTTTACTTTACCTAACATGGATAATATCCTCCTATAAAATATATATTGTCTTACTGTCGTGCTCTATATTTGTATAATAACATAGCGTGTATAAAATATCAAATTAGAACGCTCGTATTTCATTTAAATTATTATGCAGATTCAACTCTAAAAAATATATAAATTTAATTCTTAATTCCTTTTAATTATTGGTTTTATTCTATATATTCTATAGTATAAAGACTCATATTTATTTCATTATAACTAAAATATATGAGTATTATAAATATTTTTTTGTACTGTACAAATGCATAAACTGTATATTTATCACAAATATTTATATCTAATATCTATTTATATGAATTAACAGATTTAGAAAAATCACTTAATTACAGTATTTCCTAAAGTAAATATATATAATTTATCAAAATTTGTTATAAGATAACGGGTAACAAAAAACACTCATAATTATAAACTACGTAATTATGAGTGCTGTTTCGAAGAATCTATAAAATTTTAGACAAGAATAATTTTGTTCTATCACTAGAAGGTGCATCAAATACTTGTGCTGGTGTGCCATCTTCTAGGATTTGACCACCATCGACAAATAAAACTCTATCCGCAACCTCTTTAGCGAAGCCCATTTCATGTGTAACGATAACCATCGTCATACCTTCATCAGCCAAAGATTTCATTACATCCAATACTTCGCGTACCATTTCTGGATCAAGTGCCGATGTAGGTTCATCAAATAACATTACCTTCGGTTTCATAGCTAATGCACGTGCAATAGCAACACGTTGCTTTTGACCACCTGATAATGAGTCCGGATACATTTGAGCTTTATCAGCTAATCCAACACGTTCCAATAGTTTCATAGCAATGTCTTGTGCTTCTTTCTTATCCGTTTTTCTTACATTTACGGGAGCCAATATCAAATTATCCAATACAGTCATATGTGGGAATAGATTAAAGTTTTGGAATACCATGCCCACTTCTGTGCGTACAGCATTCAATTTATTCTTATCGGATAAATCCATGCCATCCACAATTACATGACCACTGGTAGGTTCCTCTAGATAATTCATCGTCCGCAAAACTGTACTTTTACCAGATCCTGAAGGACCGATGATTACGACAACTTCACCTTTATCAATTTGTAGATTGATGCCCTTTAATACTTCATTTTTACCAAATGATTTTCGCACATCTTTTAATTCTATCATTTTACGTTATATTTCCTTTCAAGGTAAGCAACCAATCGAGAAATCGGTATTGTCATACATAGATAGATAATGGCAACCGTTCCCCAAATTTCAGTAGCCGCATAGGTTTTAGCGATAATTAATTGACCACGACGCATCAATTCTTCAAAACCAATAACAGAAACTAAAGAAGAATCTTTTAACATGGCAATAAATTCATTACCCAATGGAGGGATTGATGCTTTAAACGCTTGCGGAATAATAATAAAGCGCATAGTTTGCCACCAAGACAACCCTAGTGAACGACCGGCTTCCATTTGCCCTTTATTTACAGATTGAATACCCGCACGGAATATTTCGGATACATAAGCACCAGAGTTGATACTACATGCTGCACAGGCTGCTATATAAGGATCGATTCGAGTGCCAATGATTTGAGGTAATGCAAAATAGATCATAAAGATTTGTACCAACATAGGGGTACCACGAATCACATCTACATAGCATTTAGCAATCAATCGAACAATTATGAAATTCGACATTCTAGCTAAAGAAACAATTAAACCGATAATGAAACCACAGCTTACAGCAACAGCTGTAATTTTTATGGTCATTAAAGCCCCATATAATAATAATGGTAAATTACTCGTTATGACATTCCAGTCCATTTACAACTCCCTAATTATTTAAAATCCAACACAACAGGCATATCTGCAGGTGCATCTACATTAAACCATTTTTTATATAATGTATTAAATTCACCATCTGCTTTCATATCAGCAATAGCCTTATTAATTTCCTCTTGTAAAACTTTATTATCTTTATTCAAAGCCAAACCTAAGTACTCTTTTGTATTTGGATATGGCAAGATTTGGATATGCTCATCAGGATGTTTTGTGCTGTAATATTGAGCAACTGGTAAATCAATAACAGTAGCATCAACACCACCATTTTGCAACTCTAACAACGCTTCATTACTATGATCGAATTCTTTTACAGAAGTACCTTCAATCTTATGCGCTAAATCGGAACCAGTTGTCCCCATTTGAGCAGCAATTTTTTTATTCTTCAAATCATCTAAGGAATGAATGCTATTAGAATCTTTATATACAATAGCTAATGCATTTTCATAGTATGGAGATGAGAATAATACCTTTTCACTACGCGCTTTGGTGATTGTCATACCAGAGGCTGCCACATCAATATCATGTGTATTTAATGCTGGAATCAACGCATCAAAGGCAACGTTTTTAAGTTCTACTTCTTTATTAATACGTTTGCCAATTGCACGAATCAAATCGATATCGAAACCTGCATAGTCTTGAGTCTTATCATCCTTAAATTCAAATGGTACAAATGTAGCATTTGTGCCAACAATTAACTTTTTATTAGACGTTGTTGTAGAAGAAGATCCACAACCACCAACTAAAGATGCAACCATAACAACCAGCAAACTACCGAGAACTAATTTTTTTACTTTTTTATTAAACATCTTCTTACCCTCATATATAACTAAGTTTATTTATATAGTATATATACATGGAATAATTATGTCAATAATAATGTATATAACATTTTTAAAATTCCACATTTTAAAGATTTCTCTATTAATTTTTATACACAATACGTATTAATATACACTCTCTGTATACAAAATATAGCTTAACAAACGCAATACCTACAATTTTCATTTATACATCTGTATAAATGAAAAAAGCACATGAGAAAAGCCTCATGTGCCCGTTATACGGCTGACCTGGTCTTTGCCCCCACACTCGCCTGCTGGAAGGTTCGCTCATAAGCCCATAGCTCCCCACTACTACTCCTCTCGGTTTCCCGGCAGGACTTACATCTAAGCCGCACCATGCTCACAGCCCTTTGGACTGCTTATGTGGATCGTTTTGCCTGCGACTGGCCTCGACTTACAACCACAGACCCGTATTTTAATATTATAGATTATAAATTATATCTATGTCTATATCTTTATTATTTGCAGTTAATACAAACATATGTGTTTATCAATATCACTGTTGTGAGAATAAAAAATGCAAGCCTTAATTTCAATGTATAGAAAATAGGAATAGGAATATAAAATAATTCTTCATTTTTCTATTATAATTCTTAAAACACGATTTTTACATCCCATTCTTAATGCATTCCTTTTTTGTCAACACTTTCTATTATGCTAAATATGAATACCTATTCAAAAACCAAACATTATACCGATACACAAAGCATAAAAATTGTTGTATAATACGAATACTGTTAAAGAAGAACGGACTATAAGTTGTACGATGTAAAATCCTTGGGGTTGGGACTTTACATATTTGTATAGTAGAGGGGTTTATTATGTTTATGTTATCATTGATGCAGCCGTCCGGGCTGTATGAACTGGAGAAAGATAGTTTAGAGGCCATTAGTGCTCAACTATTACAAATGATACAAATGAAAAGCTATCACTTGTATACACACTCTGTACAAGTCTCCAATTATGCAGTTAGTATTGCTGCAAAAATGGGATTGCCATTAAATGAAATTGAACAAATCCGTCATGCTGCACTATTACATGATGTAGGTCTTTTGATGATTCCTAATGCGATGATTCAAAAAGCACCATACTTGAACAAGCAAGAAATGTCAAAATATAAACAACATGCTGCTAGTGGTGCTAATATGATTGAAAACTATCCATGTTGTCAACAAATCCTATCATATATTCGTTACCATCATGAAAAATGGGACGGTTCCGGATATCCAAAACATTTACGTGGCGCCAACATTCCACTTGGGGCACGTATCATTGCTGTTGCGGATTACTATGATTCCACTGTGAATCCATCCACTGAATTTTGGGCAAAAACAAAAGCTAAAGCAAAAGAAGAATTGTTTAGCGCATCTGGTTCCCTCTTTGATCCAGATGTTGTAAAAGCATTTATCGATGTACTAGGTTAAACAACATAATTAAGGCTGTAATAGAACAAAAATCTATTACAGCCTTTTATTTTTAAAAACTACCACTAGCTAATGTCAATGCTTCAATATATTGAGGATGATATGCTCTTAGTATTCGTGCAGCTGACTCTAAGGTAGCTCCTGTCGTAAATATATCATCAACTAATAAAATCCGCTTATCATATAACAACGAGGAATCGCAAGTTTCCTTCCACAAAAACGCCTTATCGATTGTGCTATGACGTTCACTACTAGATAAGCTCCACATTTCTTTATGGGTATCCATTTTATATAAACAATCAAACCATTTATAACAGACCTCTTTTTCAGTATTATATCCCATAACTCCATTTACACTGTCATCGCTACTTCTACCATCAATACGATTAGAATTTGAAAATGAGAACACCCAATCATAAAAAAATAGATCTACCTGATTATATCCTCTAACTTTCTTTTTTTCTGCACTTGATGGTATAGGAATCACATAATGAGGCCTATAATCGTGCATCCTCAAGTTGTACGATGCTAAAAAAGGAGCAGCCCCTTTGGACTGCTCCTTTTTTTCGTTAAATTTAACGTCATATATCATGGATTTAATACCACCTCGATAGTCAGCTAGAATCCAAGCAGAATCTAGCGAGGACAGTAATTTAGATGGCACTTGCCTTACATGTAGAACTTCTTCAATACAAGCATCACACCAATCCCCTTGTTGTTGTACATGGGTACCACAATGAGGACAAACAGGAGGAAATAAAAAATCAAATAGATTCATTATCCATCACATCTTCCTTGTAAACGTTCTTTAAATAATGTATATCGTTCTTCACCATTAACCGTTTTAACAGCACGCTCTACAGAACTCTTTGTACCGATCATGATAACCTTTCGCTTGGCTCTTGTCACGGCAGTATAGAGTAAGTTCCGTTGTAACATACCACCATACATAGGAACAAATGGTATAATAACAACACCATATTCACTGCCTTGACTTTTATGAACTGTTATAGCATAAGCAGGCATAATCATATGCGCTTCATCAATAGATAGGCGAACCTCTTTATGAATAAAGCGAATGCAGATATCAGATTTGGTAATGGCATAAATAACGCCGATTTCACCATTAAAAACTTCTAATTCATAATTGTTAAGAACTTGAATTACCTTATCACCAACGCGGAATGTAATTCCATTAACACGCACTTCCCCTTTATAACTATCTGGAGGATTTACGGATTGCTGCACATATTGAGATATACTTGTACTGCCAGCCTTACCTCTACGCATAGGCGAAATGATTTGAATATCAAGTTCATCATCGACAAATTTTTTTTCCCGTTTATACACATCAACGATGGCTTTCATCATATCACCAAGAGAGTTAACGGAAATGAAAGTGAATTCATCACTAGTCGTATCAAGATTTGGCATTTCACCACGGTTAATAGCATACGCACTATCGACGATACTATTACCAGAACTTTGACGATAAATATGTTGTAATCGCGTATACGGAACCATATCACTATCAAGTAAATCTTTCAATACGAATCCAGCACCTATAGGAGGTAGCTGATCCACATCGCCTACGATAATAACATGGGCCTCACGAGGAATCGCCGACATAAGAGAATAAAACAATCGCACATTGAGCATGGATGCTTCATCAATGATAATAACATCTATATCAAGAGGATCATCTTCATTTTTAGTGAAATCATAAGAATCACTGCCAGCTACAGGCATGAGCAAGCGATGTATAGTCGTGGCTTCAAACTCAGTAGCCTCTGTTAAACGCTTTGCTGCACGTCCCGTTGGGGCACAAAGAATAATACGGCCTAATCCACCTAATTGAAAACCTTTAACTAAGGCTTTAATAATCGTAGTTTTACCAGTGCCAGGTCCACCGGTAATAAGCGAAAATTTTTCAAAAAATGATAATTCTATAGCTTCCTTCTGTTCAGGGCCAAAGGTAATATGATTATCTGCTTCAAATCGCTCAATAAAATCTGGAATATCTAGAGATATAGGATCAGATTCAATTAAGAAATCACGCGTATAGTGTACACCTTCTACTTCAGATACATACATTTCAGGTGGATATACATAGAGTATATCATCATAATAGGTACTATACATAATAGCTTGAGAAAGTAATGAGTCAATATGGTTAGCTATTAAATCTGCATCTACTTGCAATAAATCGTAGGTACGCCCTATCAATTCATCGACAGGTAAACACGTATGACCTTGGTTATCTAAATTCCCTAAAATCCAGTTTACACCCGCCTCTAATCGTCGCTCGTCATCAGCATCAAGCCCTAAATTCATAGCTAATGTATCAGCCGTATTGAATAACATATCTGGGGCGATACGCAATAAATTATAAGGATTATCCTGTATGACATCTATAGAGGATGCACCATAATAGGTGTACACAGTGCGAGACCATTTAGAAGAAATTTGATGAGACTCAAAAAAATGGTTTAAATCGGATAATATACCTTCACCGAGTAATGTATTATATAATTCCTCTTTAACGCCTTTGCGTAAACCTGGCACATCTTTAATTTCTTCTGGCCGTTCTTCACGCAGTACATCTAATAACCGGAGGCCGAAATAATCACAGATTTTCTCTACAGATTTTTCGCCTAATCCCTTTATGCCTAAGTTCATCAAATACATTCTAGCAGCACCCATATTATCGGGTTTTAATTTTTCTATACTAGATGCATCAAACTGAATGCCATATTTTTGATGTTCTACATAACGGCCTTTAATCTCAATATCTTCCCCTTCTTTTGGGGCTTCAAAGCGACCAGTACAAGTAATGTATTCCTCATTATAATCTTTCACAAGAAATACACAATACGTGTTCTGTGTGTTCTGATATATAATTCGGTATACAAATCCTCGTAATACTTCCATTATTTCTCCGTATTAGGTAATGCTTCGATAATTTCTTGAACAGCGTCAGTAATGCTGCCTTCATTGCCAATCTTAATATGAGCTACACTTTCATATAAAGGATAACGTTCCTCGTAAACATTAAAAATATATTCAATACTTTCTTTCACAAGTGGACGAATTTCTAAATCCAAGTCATCGAGAATATGGTTAACGTCGCGATTAACAAAGACAACTAAACCATTATTTCTCATGAGATTTACAATTTTTTCAGATGTCACTGTGCCACCACCCGTAGCAATAACAGATGGTTTATTATGAATCAATTCTTTAATTGTTTCGTATTCATACTTACTAAATGCATCTTTTCCATCATAGATAAAGATATTTTGTACGGTTTTCCCCACTTTATCTTGAATCGTTTGATCCAAATCATAGAAATCTCGTCCTAATTCTTTAGCTAACATTTTGCCAACCGTAGTTTTACCGGCACCAGGCATACCAATTAGGAAAATATGCTTATGCATGTGTTCTTTTAAGAACTCATTGCTAATCGAAATAACATCCTTCATATAGGATTCAATATATGTCAACATACGTGGATCGTCACATTCAGTTTTAAGACTAGAAATGATCTCATGATCCCGTTCTTCATCAATCAGTGGTAAATGATGTTCATCCTTATATTTACCAATTGATTTAATGATAGATAAACGTTGTTCAAATAAGTTTACTAACTGTGCATCAATAGTATCTATTTGTTTGCGTGCGTCTTTAATATCCATAGCTCCCCCTTATGGGTTATTACGTAAAATCCGAATTGCTGTTTCCTCATCGACCTTCATTTGGTCAATCAATTCTTGCAAATTATTAAATTTAACCTCACCGCGTATATATGATATAAATTGAACAGTTACTTCTTTACCATATACGTCTTGGTCAAAATCAAATACATGTACTTCACATCGATGATATTGATTTTTGAAAGTTGGATTATCCCCTATATTTCCAACACCATCATACCAAATGCCATCTATACAAACCCGATTAGCATATACCCCATCAGGTGGGATTGCCATCTCATTGGGCAATAAAAAGTTAATTGTTGGAAATCCTAATGTACGGCCTCGTTGATCGCCTTTTATGACGATACCTCTAAACTGGTATGGACGTCCGAGCCAAGCCGCCGCTTGTTCCATATGCCCTTCTTCTATAGCCTTACGTATATTCGTGCTACAAATAGGACCTTCCTCTGTAGATAGCAAAGGTTCAACAATGATATGAATCCCTTTTGCAGACAAACGTTCCCGCATTAACTGAGGATTGCCAGCCCCTTTGGCACCAAATGTAAAGTTAGTACCAATTGCGATACCTACAACATCTATATCACCACAAAGAGCGTCTAAAAATTCATCAGGTGACATATTGAATATGTCCAAATTCATAGGCAATCGTAAGATATAATCTACCTTTAGAGATTCTAAAATTTCATCCATAATATCGGCAGATAATACCCGTTTAGGAACATCCCCAGGTCGCAATATGGTCATAGGATGCGCACTAAATGTGACGAGTACCGTAACGGCATCATGCGCCTTAGCCTCTGCTATTGCATTACCAATGACCCGTTGATGACCACGGTGTACACCATCAAATGTGCCTAATGCGTATACGATTTTACGATTAATTTGACGTAATTCATCAAACGAGTGTAAATGTTTCATACTTATCCTTCAATAAAAATATTTTTATCCACTTTAAGTGAATGTTTCGTTCGTTTTAGAATACCTACAAACCCATGAGGTCCATAGGCTCTATACTTTTCAGATGGAATCGTGTGAGAAAAGGCCTCAACGATTGGTAATTCCTTACCTTGTACCATCATCTTTAATTGTACACTATCTACGTCCACTTTTGAAAGATGAGATACCGCAATATCCGTAGGCAACAACAATTTTTCACCGTGAATCGTTAATTCCTCCGCTATATAAGCAGATTGAATATCAAAAGGCCCCACACAAGTTCTTGTCAAGGAAGTCATGGTCCCAGGAATGCCTAATTGAATACATATATCACGTAACAACGAACGAATATAGGTACCACCAGAACAGGTGACACGAATTGTAAAATAAGGAAAACCATAGGCTACCAATTCAATATTAGAAATCGTAATGGTTCGCATTGGTAACTCTACAGGTATTCCCTTACGTGCATATTCATAAGCCCGTATACCATTAATTTTTATAGCCGAGTACTTGGATGGGCGTTGCTCTTGTGTGCCAACAAATCTAGATAGCACTGATGATAATTCATCCCACGTTGGCGGTATCAATCGTTCATTAATTGCAGAGTGATCCGCCAGTAATGTAACGCCACTAGTGAGATTCATATCATCGTCAGGTAATACCGGCTGTCCCGTACTATCTTCAGTGTCAGTAAAGGTACCAAATTTACATTCTGCTACATAGGTCTTATCAAACCCATCTGTATATTCAATGAGACGTGTGGCCTTCCCCAAAAAGATAGGCAGTACACCATAGGCCATAGGGTCCAATGTGCCACTATGACCAATGCGTTTTTCTTTTAAAATGCGACGACATATACCTACAGCATCATGACTGGTAATGCCAGGAGGTTTTAAAAATGGCAGCACTCCATCCATTATTTGATAACCTCCAATAGACGAGACTTAGCCTCATCGATAGAACCTTCTATGGTACAACCAGCAGCACGTATATGACCACCACCGCCAAAATGATTAGCAATAGCATTCACATCTGTCCCCTTAGATCGAAGGCTGATACGCGTGCGATTTGGGCTTTCACCTTTCAATAAAATGGCCACATCAACAGTATCTACATTACGAATAATGTCGACAAATCCATCTGTATCATCGCCTAATATAGACATAACCTCTGGAGATAGCTCGATAGTAGCAACGCGATTATCCTTATAAAAAGCAATAGTTTGCATTACCTGTTTCGTTAATTCAAGACGTGCTGCACTTACGGACTCAATCGTTTCGGAAATAACATTAGGGCGAGCCCCAGCAGCGACACAACGGCTAGCCATTTTAAGTGTATTAGCTGTAGTATTGCTAAATTTAAAGAATCCACAGTCGGTGGCAATCGCCATATAAAGAGCATTGCCCATAGACTCTGTAATAGGCCAATTCCATTGTTCGCACAAGTCCGAAATAATTTCACCAGTAGCCGCAAAATCAGGTTTTAAATATAGATGATCTGCAAATTCTGAATTAGAAATATGATGATCTATATTAAAAATAGGTGCACTAAAGAGTGCACCTACGCGGCCAATCCGTTCATACGTGCTAGCATCTAATACCATTAGCATATCAACCTGTACAGGATGCGTTTCAAAATAGGCAACATCCTTAATTTGATCGATATACGATAAAAAGGAATATTTTTCAGGTATTACATCATCCACAACCATATACACAGTCTTGCCTTGCGCTACGAGAGCCTCATAAAAGGCAACCATAGAACCAATAGCATCGCCATCTGGTCGTACGTGGACAGTGAGCATTATAGAATTAGCTTCACACAGAGCCATGTGTAATTGATTAATTGTGATCTTACTCATGTTCTGTATCCTTTGTGTTAATTTGTTTCTTCATCCTTTTTGATTTCATTCAAAAGGGATTCAATATGCATGCTGTAATCCAAAGATGAATCCTTATCAAAGGTAATCGTTGGAATATGGCGCAATTTTAATACCTTGCCAAGCTCGGTACGCACATGGCCAGATGCATGTTTTAAAGCGATAAGAGTATCTTCTTTCTCTTTATCAGAACCAAACAAGGAAACATAAATCGTAGCTTCACGCAAATCACCTGTCACGTGGACATCGGTAACTGTAGTAAAGCCGATGCGAGGGTCTTTCAACCCACGCATCAACATTTGACTTACTTCTTGTTTGATGAATTCTTGTAATTTTCTTACACGAACATCACTCATAGTAACCTCCTAAATTTGAGGTGCAACTTCTTCCATCAAGTACGCTTCGATTACGTCGCCTTCCTTGATGTCGCGGTAACCTTCCAAGGAGATACCGCATTCGAAGGATGTTTTAACTTCTTTCACTTCGTCTTTGAAACGACGTAAGGAATCAACCTTACCTTCAAATACGACAATACCATCACGGATCAAACGTACTTCGGAATCGTTCGTAATACGACCTTCCGTTACATAGGAACCAGCAACGATGGCCTTAGGTGTGGAGATAACTTGACGCACCTCTGCACGACCAACGACAACCTCTTTAAATTGAGGTGCTAACATACCGCGCATAGCAGACTCAACGTCATTAATAGCATCATAGATGACACGATATGTACGTAAATCTACCTTTTCTTGTTCCGCAGCACGGCGAACATTTGCATCTGGACGTACATTAAAGCCCATTACGATTGCATTAGATGCAGATGCCAACATGATATCAGATTCGTTAATAGCACCTACGGCAGCATGAACGATAACGATACGAACTTCAGGGTTTTTAATACCTTCCAAGGATTGACGCAATGCTTCTACGGAACCTTGAACGTCCGCTTTGATGATAATGTTAAGGTCTTTTAACTCACCTTGTTGAATTTGGTTGAAGATATCATCCAATGTAACCTTGTGAGTAGCTTGTAATTCTTGTACACGTTGTTTAGCAATACGTTTTTCAGCGATTGTACGTGCTTCATTATCATCCATACCATGAATGATTTCACCAGCTTGTGGAACTTCGGAGAAGCCCAAGATTTCGACTGGCATAGATGGACGCGCAACCTTAACCTTTTCTCCACGTTCATTTGTCATGGCACGGACTTTACCATATGCAGTACCAGCAAGAACTGTATCTCCTACGCGAAGAGAACCTTTTTGAACGAGCACTGTACATACAGCACCACGGCCCTTATCAAGTTGAGCTTCGATAACTACGCCATATGCTTTACGGTTAGGGTTCGCTTTTAATTCCATAACCTCTGCTACGAGCAAGATATTTTCGAGCAAATCATCGATACCTTGTTTTTGTTTAGCAGATACAGGAACCATGATAACATCGCCGCCCCACTCTTCTGGCAATAAACCATGTTCAGATAATTGTTGTTTAACATGATCTGGGTTAGCGCCTGGTTTATCCATTTTGTTGATAGCTACGATAATAGGCACATCTGCAGATTTAGCATGGTTAATAGCTTCAATTGTTTGAGGCATTACACCGTCATCAGCAGCTACTACGAGAACTGCGATATCTGTAGATTTTGCACCGCGTAAACGCATCGCTGTGAAAGCTTCATGGCCTGGTGTATCAAGGAATGTAATCTTATTGTCATTATAACGAACTTGGTACGCACCGATATGTTGTGTAATACCGCCGGCTTCGCCAGCGGTTACATTGGTTTGACGAATTACGTCCAACAAGGATGTTTTACCATGGTCAACGTGACCCATGATTGTTACAACAGGAGGACGAGGTTTCAATGTTTCTGGTGCATCTTCAATTTCGATGATATCTGTAGGATCTTCTTCTGGTTCTACTTCTATTACGGTTACACCAAAATCTTCTGCTACGATGGTAGCTGTATCAACATCTACCTCTTGGTTAATGCTAGCCATAACACCTAAAAGCATCAATTTTTTGATGATTTCAGATACTTCACGGCCCATTTTTTCAGCCAATTCTTTTACTGTTAAAGGACCGCTTAATTCGATTTCCGTAGCGATTGCTTCTTGTGCTTTACGTTCTTCTTCCGCTTTATGTTGCAAGTATTGCTCGTTACGATGTTTTACCTTATTTTTCTTCTTTTGCATGGAAGTGGACAATAAGGATTGTGGGCGATTGTTACCTTTTTTATTTTTCTTATTACGGCGATCATTGCCATTTTGTTGGTTACCGCCATTATTGTTGCGATTATCTACACGGCCATTGCGGTTGCGGTTATCTGCATTACCATTGTGACGGTTGTCATTTTTTTGACCTTGTTGACCATCATTCTTTTGGCCTTGTTGATTACCATTTGGACGATTTTGTTTTTGATGGTTACGACCATCTTGTTTTTGGCCATTATTTTGTTTTTTAGTAGGCTCATTAATTTGTACATGACGAACATTAGATTTCTTATCGTCATGTTTCTTATCATCATGTTTAGCCTCTTTTTTATGGCTCTGTTCTTTTGCTGGTTTATCTGTTTTTACAGCTTTATTAGGTGTTGCAGCTTTTTCATGTTTGCTTGGATTAGCAGGAGCAGCTGCTGCCTTTGTATCATCCCCATTAGATTTGCCACCTAATTGGTTTTTCACCACAGTATAACCTGCATCATCTACTGTATTAACGGCTTTTGTAACATTAAAATTATGTTGTTGCAAAATAGAAATAACCTGTTTACTTTCAACGCCAAATTCCTTAGCGATTTCATGTACGCGCTTTTTGGACATCTACATACCCCCTTCTTTCTGATCAATCTCTTTTAGTAATGCTTTTACAAATCCATCATCCTCTACGGCTACTACTACACGTACTTCTTTGCCTATAGCCGTACCTAATGTTTCTTTACTGCCGACTTTACGCAATGGGATATGATGTAATTCTGCTAATTGTATGTATTTCTTTTCATTATTGGCCGCACAATCACCTGCTAATAGAACAAGCTTAGGGGTTTTCTTTTTCATCGCTTTCTCTACGATGAAATCTCCGGAACTCAATTTTCCGGCCCGTTGTGCCAAGCCTAAGAGATTTAAAACTTTATCTTCATTCATATGCTGAAATTATTCATGACCTTCCAAATCGTGCTTCAATGCTTCATATACCTCTTTTGATACAGCATGCTTCAAAGAGCGTTCTAGTTTTTTACCCTTATACGCAGCCTCAAAACAGTCCATGGATGCACAGATATAAGCACCACGACCAGGGGCTTTACCAGTTCTGTCGATACTGATTGTCCCTTCTGGGCTTAGAGCAACACGCATTAACTCGCGCTTACTCTTTGGTTCACCACAGCCTACACAGGTGCGCATAGGTTGAGATTTGGTTTTCATTAGTCTTCGCTTTCCGCTGCTTCAGTACTTGTAAAACCTGTAAAAGGATTTTCTGCAGCTTGTGTTTCACTCTTAATGTCGATTTTCCAGTTTGTCAATTTAGCTGCTAAGCGAGCATTTTGACCAGCTTTACCGATAGCCAAGGATAATTGGTAATCAGGTACTACAACATAAGAAGATTTTTCTTCTTCGCTAACATCTACAGAGATTACCTTTGCAGGACTTAAAGAGTTCGCAATATAAATGGCAGGATCTTCATCCCATTTTACAATGTCGATTTTTTCATCGTGCAATTCATCTACAATGTGTTGAACGCGTTGACCTTTAGGACCTACGCAAGCACCAACTGGATCAATGGATTCATCGCGGCTATATACGGCGATTTTAGAACGCATACCAGGTTCACGAGCTACAGATTTAAGTTCTACTACGCCTTCATAGATTTCTGGCACTTCTAATTCAAACAAGCGTTTTAATAGGCCTGGATGAGTACGGGAAATCATAATTTGAGGGCCTTTCGTAGTTTTCTTAACCTCTACGATATAGCATTTAATGCGGTCCCCTTCATGATATGTTTCTGTACCGATTTGCTCAGTTGGAGGTAAAATAGCTTCTGTTTTACCTAAATTGATATATACGTTTTTACCTTCAACGCGTGTTATAACACCCGTAATGATATCACCTTCACGGCTATAATATTCTTCGTATACAACACTGCGTTCAGCTTCTTTCAAACGTTGAATCAACATTTGTTTAGCTGTATGAGCTGCACTGCGACCAAAGTTAGCAGGTGTTACATCTGCTTCAACAATATCGCCAATTTCATAGCGTTTATCGATTTTACGAGCATCTAATAGGCTGATTTCGGTTTCTGGGAATTCTACAGTTTCTACAACTTGTTTCTTCGCCATTACCTTATAAGCACCAGTTTCACGATTCAATTCCACATACGCATCTGGATTAGAATGTGGTTCCTTACGATATGCTTGTAATAATGCAGCTTCTAGGGATTCAAAAATAACCTCAGGTGCAAAACCTTTTTGTTTTGTCAGCACCATAACTGCTTGAATTAATTCTTGACTCACTCGTATGCCTCCATATATTAAAAATCAAGATGTAATCGAATTTGTGCAATGGCAGAACGTTCAAATGTTACGCTTTCACCATTGATTGAAAATTCTATCGTTGTATCTGTAAAGCCTTGTAGTACACCCGTATATTGTTTACTGCCATTAATAGGTTTAAACAATTGGATATCTACATCACGGCCATTATAGCGAATGAAATCTTTATCCTTTTTTAGAACTCGATCAAGACCAGGAGAAGACACTTCAAGCAAATAATTTTCTGCAATAGGGTCTTTCTCATCGAGAGCTGCGCTCAATTTTTCACTAACCATTTGACAGTCATCCAAATCGACACCACCTGGTTTATCAAGGTACACGCGCAAATACCAATCCCGTTCTCGAACATAGTCGACATCGACTAATTCCAGATTCGTGCCAGCTATAACGCCTTCAACTACAGAGGATACAAATTCCTCTACGGCCTCTCTTTTCATAGCCATCGCCTCCTTATAACATACTACATATCAATTATATACGCTGTTTTCATCATACAATTTGATACAATTATATGACTAATTTCACCCAATCATAAACGAAAGAGTGAGCAAAAAATAGCCCACTCTTAAAAAAGTTTATATAAAAGTCATGTATAGTATAGCATAATTCCGCTAAAATGTACAATTTAACCGCGTGAATTTAGTTCACACAGTATATTTTTTAAATGTTCAGATAGTACATGTTCCAAATCATCTAATGACTTAGCATCAAGATGATGATCAATTTCTGGATAATTTTGATACCGTAATTCTGCAAAGAATTCATCGCGATATTCATTATAATACAACAATAATCCTGTACATTCATCCATCTTTCGATATTCACCTATGATATAGGAACCATTAATCATGCGCACCGCATTTTTAGGTGTTATATCTCGTACAAATCCTTCTAACTCAGCGGGCATAACAGATTCATAATCCCAATTTTGTAGCCCCTTGCGCATATAGGTATAGGTAAAATTTTCTGCACTGTTGATTAGTAATTTTGAAAGCCCCTGAACACAACGTTCTTGTAGGCCCTGCCAATACGGTTCGAACTCTTGGCGCACAAAAGATATATCTACAAATGTGAACAAAGGCATCACTACGTGCACGGTATAATCCTCTACCTCTTTATCATAGAGAGCACACCACTTCCAACCTAAATCATTTTCATAGTGAAATAAAGGTAAAGTCAACACGGCTTCACCTGCAGCTAATGTTTCTTGCGCTTTCACAATTTCATCGGGCCCTGTCACATTGAGTTTAAAATTACCAATCTCCGGTGGCAACCAAGAATAGTCTAAAGACTTACAGGTTTCAATGATGTTCTCCATATAGTGACTCATACCTTTCTTGATAGGTTAAAACGGTTTTAACATACATACGCGTTTCTGGAAATGGAATCGTATCAACCATGCCATTCCAATTTTTTTCCTTAATCCATGATTCTACATGTCCACGACCTGCATTATAAGCAGCTAACGCTTGCACTTCATCACCGTTAAATTCTTTTAATAAATACCCTAAATACCACGTACCTAGCTGAATATTTGTTTCTGGCTCTTTTAGCTGACGATCTGTGTAGTTACCATGTCCCATTTGTTGTGCTACCCAACGGGCTGTATCCGGCATGAGCTGCATCAGTCCAAGCGCCCCCGTCTCGGATTCCGCCGTATTCTTATATTTACTTTCAGCTAAAATAACACTAGCCACCAACGATGGTGACACCTCTTCTTTTTCCGCAGCCGATACAACTACATCTCTATAATCAAAGGGGTATGCCGTATAGCGTGCTACAGGATCTTGCATATGGTTAAAATAAAACCAGCCCAACACGACAACAGCCAATGCTGTTGCTGTATTTCGTTTCATACATCCTCCCCTTAATCCTAACCGTATATATTTCGAATCGATTCAATCACATATATTGATGATTATTTATTATACAACGGTACTAGTTTCTCATGCCACAATTTTTCTAACTGAATATATAATTCATCAGGTGTACCATCATTATTAATGATGACATCTGCAAATGAGCGTTTATCATCTAATAACATTTGACTTTGAATACGCGCTAATGCGTCCTTTTTTGAGTATCCATTGCGCTCCATTAACCGGCGAATCTGCACCTCTGGCGATACATAGACAAGCCAAACCGTATCTAGTCGCTCATACCACTTACCTTCAATGAGAAGAGGAATATCATAAATTACAGTTGGAGCTTCTTCCTCTTCATACATAGCACTCAATTCATCAATACGCTGACGAATGAAACCATGTAAGCAGCTATTTAACTGTAGGCGTTTTTCTTCATTATGAAAGACGATACTACCAAGTGCTTCACGATTTAATCTACCATCATCGAGAATCACTGTATCACCAAATAATTCACGGATAGCAGCGAGTCCAGGCGTGCCAAAATCAACCACTTCACGTGCTACTACATCGGCATCAATATAAGGTACATTCTTCTTTTTAAAAAAATCTAGTACTGTACTCTTGCCAGATGCAATTCCACCTGTTAAACCTATTTTTAACATATGTGCCTCCTGCATCTATCCTTCTACTCTAAACGTTATATGTAAAATTTATTTTACAAGTGCCCAGTTTTCCGCATTATGTACATCAACGATAAGTGGAACATGTAATGCTACAATGGATTCCATAGTTTCCTTAAGCAACGTTTGAATAGCATCCAATTCTTCATTTACCACTTCTAATACAAGTTCATCATGCACCTGTAATAATAAGCGAGATTTAAACGTCTTCTCTTCTAAAATGGATTCTACCTTGTTCATAGCGAGCTTAATAATATCAGCAGCAGTACCTTGTATCGGTGTATTCATAGCCGTACGCTCTGCAAAGGAACGACGGTTAAAATTACGACTATTAATATCTGGTAACTCGCGCATACGACCAAACATCGTACGCACTTTACCCGTTTCATGGGCTTCTTTTACCATGTTATCCATATATTCTTTAACCTTTGGATAGCGGCTAAAATAAAGCTCAATATAGTTTTTTGCTTCTTGACGCGTAATGCCTAAATCACGAGATAAACCGAAATCTGAAATACCATAGATAATGCCAAAGTTGACAGCCTTTGCATGAGACCGTTCTTCGCTGGTTACCTCATCCTGAGACTTACCAAGCACTTCGGCAGCGGTAAATCTATGAATATCTTTACCATCGTTGAAAGCCTTAATTAACGCTTCATCACCAGACAAATGCGCCAAGATACGGAGCTCGATTTGTGAATAATCGGCACTCACTAGTGTATCAAAGCCTTCTCCAGGATAGAATAACGCTCTAATTTCACGACCCTTTTCTGTACGAACAGGAATATTTTGTAAGTTTGGATCTGAAGAGCTCAAGCGTCCAGTAGCTGTTACCATTTGGTTAAATGTGGTATGAATGCGATGTGTTTCAGGATTGATGAGGACCGATAAGCCTTCACAATAGGTAGAAACTAATTTAGCTACGGAACGATAAGCTAAAATCTTCTCTACAATAGGACTTTCATGACGAAGCATATCCAATACTTCTGCATCTGTAGAGTAACCTGTTTTCGTCTTTTTAATAACAGGTAGATTCATCTTTTCAAACAAGATGATCCCCAATTGTTTGGGAGAATTAATATTAAACGTTTCCCCTGCCAATTCATAAATTTCTTCCTGAACAGCTTCGAGTTCCGCCTTGAATTTAACAGTTGTTTCTTCTAATTTTACAGGGTCAATATAAATACCATTTTTCTCCATAACTAATAATGTATGAATCAATGGCAATTCAATATTGTTATATAAATCCCATAAGGATTCGTCTTGCAATGATTTAACAGCAGCATCGTCCATAGCCAGCAATGCTTTCACCATAGAGACGCATTCTACATCTACACTACCTGTGGCAATAGATGGCACACTAAAACGCTCTGTTAAATAGAGATATCCATAATTGGTACGCGTTGGGTCCAACAAATAGGCCATCAAGGATACATCGTGAATGCGGGCTACACCATCTTCATATAAACGAATCTGAGCTGGTTCATCGTGGCAAAGAACCTCCATCAATTCCTTGCTTTGCGTCGTTACAACCGTCTTTGCACCATTCAATGCATTCAATAATTTGTCATTATGAGAACCATCTAATTTGATGATGCTTTCACCATTATTAATGAAAGCAGACGTAATCGTACGGAACGGCGCTTTGCCATCCGTAATAATATGAACACCAATGGTTTTATTTTTATAAAACTCCTCAGTAAGAGCAGATGCATCTAACAGTTCTTCGATTTTAATCTCTTCGGCCATACTAAAGAGTCCACCAAAATTCTCTGCGTCGTCACCTTCTGCGCCCATCACACTAGCCAAACGAGGTGTCAATTTTGTAAAACCTAATGTTTCAAACATAGGTTTCACTTCGCCAATGTGGAAATTCTGTACAAATTGATCAAGTGTATAGGACAAGTCCATGTCAGTCTTGATGGTAGCCAATTGACGAGATAAGAAGGCTAACTCTTTATTTTCAACAAGACGTTCTTTTAATTTCTTGCCAGAAATGTTATCGATATTCTCATATACAGACTCTAAATCACCGTATTCATTAATCAATTTAAGAGCTGTTTTTTCACCAACCCCTGGAACGCCTGGAATATTATCGGAAGAATCACCCATAAGCGCCTTCATTTCGATAACTTTATCTGGGCCATAACCATATAATTCAGCCATATTATCCAAGGTAACCTCAAGCATATCCGAGATACCTTTTTTCGTTAAGAATACATGACTGTAATCGGTAACAAGCTGTAAATTATCGCGGTCACCAGTAATAATTTGCACTTCTAAATCAGAAGATCCAAATTTCTTAGACAAGGAACCAAGAATATCGTCCCCCTCATAACCTTCCTCTTCAATAACACAAATGCCAAGAGCCTTCAACACATCTTGAATCAAACTAAACTGAGGCCGTAAATCCTCTGGTGCATCAGGGCGATTACCTTTATATTCACTATACATTTCCGTACGGAACGTTTGACGACCTTTATCAAAAGCTACAGCAATGTAGTCAGGTTTAATCTCTTCATATAATTTAATGAGCATTGTCAAAAAACCATATACTGCATTGGTTGGTGTGCCAAGAGCAGACTTCAACGGAGGAAGCGCAAAAAAGGCACGGAATAATAGGCTGCTGCCATCTATAATCATTAATTTTTTCATAAGTACACCTCGCTTAATCATATGTTTCATTATAGCATATTGAGGCGTAATAAAATTGATTTTTAATCGCTTATACGAATGTAAAAATATATGTACTACGCATTCTTACTTAAGAAGAATGGGAACACGGGTGGCCTAAAGCTTCCACCGGCCGGGTCTGTCTACGGCCTGCGGCCTCCGCAGGGCCAAAGTCAGCTTTAGGCCACCCGTGTTCCCCCATATCAATCATTTAAAACATATATACATATATTTTTACATTCTGCTTCTACGATATATAAATCAATTTTATTACTACACTAATTTTACTATTTTATGAAACGTATGATTAAGCGTTCGCCAATCCCGGCCGTAAAGAACAGGACCGATGACAGCCCCAAAACCTCCACCGGCCGGGTCTGACTACGGCCTACGGCCTTCGCAGGGCCAAAGTCGGTTTTGGAGCTACCCTCAGTCCACTCCCATAAGGTATTCAAAATGTTATGCATATATTTTATGATTACAGCATTTATCACTAAATATCAATTTTATTAATGCCGGGTACAAGAAAAAAGGACGCCTTTTGGCGTCCTTTGGGTATAAAAAAAGCCCATCATCGATGGGCTTTGGCTCTATAAAATTATAAAGCGTTTACTTTAGCTGCAAGGTTGGATTTTTTGCGAGCTGCAGTGTTTTTATGAAGTACACCTTTGGAGGCTGCTTTATCAATTACGCTAGTAGCTTGAACAAGTGCTTGTTTTGCTTCTTCTACTGCGCCTGCTTGAACAGCTTCAACGGTTTTACGAGCTGCTGTACGGATTTGAGATTTCACAGCGGCGTTTTTCGCACGACGTTCAGCATCCGTTTTTACGCTTCTAATACTGGATTTAATGTTTGGCAATTGAGTCACCTCCTTAAAAATCGTTTCTTATACCTGAATGATTATATCATACAAGATATTGTGACGCAAGGATTATATTACACAATACGACTATTTCATAATATCTTTTAAAAATGATGTGCCTACTGCATATGGTGAAAGTCCAAAGTTCGCCAATACGGTTTGTCCTATATCACCAAAACTATGGCGTAAACCTAAATCGATAGCCCCTTTCATACTTGGGCTATAGGCAAGTAATGGAACATGTTCACGCGTATGATCTGTACCATGCCATGTAGGATCATTACCATGATCGGCTGTGATGATAAGCAAATCATCATCTTTCAATAATGGCAATAATCCACTCAATTGGTAATCGAAATCTTCGATGGCACGTTTATAGCCTTCTACGTTACGGCGATGACCATATAAACTATCAAACTCTACAAGGTTTACCATCATGAGGCCACTTTCAAAGGAGGAACCTAATAAGTAAGGCACCACATTCATGCCGTGAGCATTCGATTTGGTTGGATAGCTTTCATCCCATCCGACATGAGCATAGATATCACCAATTTTGCCGACGGCCACCGTAGGAATTTTAGCAGCTTGTAATTCCTGTTGCACCATGCGGTGTTCAGGCATACGGCTATAGTCATGGCGATTGGACGTGCGCACAAAATGACCTGGTTTTCCTACAAACGGACGAGCAATGATACGTCCTACATAATAGTCACCCACGCATACCTTGTTGCGTGTAATTTCGCACATCCGATACAAATCCCCTAAAGGAATCACATCCTCGTGAGCCGCAATTTGGAACACAGAATCCGCAGAGGTATACACAATAGGTTTCCCCATTTTCATGTGCTCTACGCCGAGACGCTCGATGATTTCAGTACCGGATGCAACCTCATTACCAAGATACCCATAACCAGTTTCTTTAGTGAAAGTATCCATTAACTCCTTAGGAAAACCATCATAAAATGTTGGAAACGGAACCGTCACAGGATGGCCCATCATTTCCCAATGACCACTAGTTGTATCCTTCCCTGTGCTAACTTCCTCCATTTTCCCATAAGCACCCATAACAGGTGTTTCATCGGTCTTAATATCAGCAATATTCGCCAATCCTAGCGACCGCAATGTAGGACAATGAATCAAACCTGCAGTTGCTTCGATATGTCCTAATGTATTAGATCCTTCATCATTAAATTTTGCCGCATCTGGGGCATGACCACTGCCAACAGAATCCATAACTAATATAATGATTCTTTTATACATAATAACACCTCCCAAAGGAAGCCTACTTAAGATAAGGCATAGCTAACATTAGAGCTGCTAAGGATTTACTATCCTTAATTTGTTCATTCTTAATAGCCTCTAGCAGTTCAGGTAATGTAAAGTACTCAAGCTCTACGTATTCATCTGGATCCCAATGAGTTTCACCCATGGTGAGATCTTTGGCTAAGTATAGATGTAATACTTCATTACAAAATCCAGGACTTGTGGCAATGGTCCCTAAGGAAATCCATTCTTTAGCGCGGTAACCAGTTTCCTCAGCTAATTCACGTTTAGCACAATTAATAGGTTCTTCGTTAGGATCTAATTTACCTGCTGGAATTTCAAGCAAAGGTTGTTGTAAAGCATAACGGAATTGACGTTCCATTACAATTTTGTTATCTTCTGTAACGACAACGATAGCAGTTGCCCCTGGATGGTGCACCACCTCACGCCACGCATCATTTCCATTTACATCAGCTATATCATAGGTAACCTTAATTAGTTTACCATCAAACATCATTTCGCTAGATTTTTGTATTTCTTTGCTAATTGCCATACTTAATTCCTCGTATATATAAAATGATTGTTATAGTATAAAATCTACAACTCATTATATCACAAATTAATTACACAAAAAGAAGGTTCCTACTAGTCATATTGTGACTAATAGGAACCTATTTTAATGAGATTATATAAATGTTACGCTACCTTTACATAGCCTTGTAATACTGTATCTACAATACTACATTTAGCATCTAATTCGGCTTTGAGTGCCATTTCAGGATCGAGTTCTCTAGATACCACCATATCTACGATGGATTTAGAGAATCCAGATACGAGAATGACACCACTGGGATGCATTTGTACAGGAATTGTATTATGTGCATAGACAGATACGTTCCAGAAAATGAGCCGTGGCATAGTATATCCAAGGGCCTCAAATTTCTGACGACATGATTCAATAACGGTCGTGTTATCCTCATGCTTTGTAGCCTGATCAAACTGCATATCAGAAATAATGAGGCACGCTGAAGGTAATTCCTCTTGACGCAGATGATGTCTAACAGCTGTGTCAAGAATTAAGTCAAAAGTTGCCTCTATATCCGTATTGCTGTAATCGTCAAAGCGATGTAAGCGTCTAAGCTTATCTCGCAAAGTTTCACACATCGAAATGTCTACCATCTGAGGGCGATTGCTAAAGGTAATGAATCGATTTTTAAAGGATTCATTCTTGTTATGCTGTGCACAATACAATGCAATCGAATCTGCTACGCTAAGTGCGGTAACGGAACTATTACCAGATAGTTGTTGCCCCATAGATCCAGATCCGTCGCGTATAACTAAGATATCGTCATAATCCTTAGGAGATTCTTGGGCATTCCATAATTGCTCTAATGTTTCGTCATATGGATTTAGAATACTGTCCCAGCAACTATCCGCCTTTACGTATGCTTGCACAATATCATATAAGAACATAGAGTTCGCATTAATCTTAACTGAGTCGTCTCCCTTTTCTAATGATGTAAGATACGCCTGGCGGCGTTCTTCATCATGTTTTAAAAAGGCATTACGATATTTAAGATTCGCCTTAGATGGTACATGATTATAATTAATATCGTTCCATTGGTTTAGCGATGCCTTGCGATCTACCACCGCTAGATGTTCGCGCAATCTAGACAGAGTTTTACGGTACTCTCGTGCACTTAGATGTAATAAGGATTGTAAAATAACCGCCTCAGAACGTTTTTGCTTAGACGATGTATTATTGGACGGCATCCATTTTGCTAACAAACTAATAGAATCGCCCAGTCCGCACCCCATTACATCACGTCTAAACTGATTGGCAATTAATTCACCTAGTCCATCGTGTAAAATACCGCTTGTCGTATCAAAGAAGATGCGTAGCACATCATCCCAACGACCATAGTTCCATAACTCGGTGCCGATGATGAACTGCAATGCCATCTCTGGATACAAGTCACCAATTTTAGTGAGCATCATACGAAATACATCGCGTTCGCCAAGTCCTAGCTTAATATGGCGAGCATACATAAGCCATTTCATGGTATATAGAGGGTCTTCATCATAGGATGTAATAAATAAACGCAATGCATCCACTGCATCCATAGAGCGATGTGTACCATAGAAATATCGATCATGTTTACTTTTACCATAAAAATTAACTGCGACCTGACGCAATGTAGGCACAGAGAAATTAAGGTCCACAAGAGGACTACCACTCGTATGATAAGCAGTACCATCATTAGCTGTATAGGATTTTTCATTATTTGTTAAAGCGTCCATAAATGTATTCATAGTTCATATCTCCTTGGCATATAAAAAACCGCTGCGGATTATCACAACGTAAATTTTGAAAGCAAAATAAACAAGACAACCATGAGCGGTTACAATACAAAGTTCAAGACAATTACTAACCTCACTGAGGCTAAGGATAACTAGACACGATACTCTAGACCAAAGGGTCTCCATAACTACTTTTTCTGGTTATTTAATCAAATAATTGCTGCTAGTGTCTAACCTTATGAATCGTTTATGAACGATAACTATGAAATTATACTAGATTCTATACTCATCTTAATCAAGTTATGTATGTGATAGGATTGCTGTTAGAATCTAAGTCTTTCTGTTCTACATGTTGGTGATTTCTTTCACCTGATGATGTAATTATAATACACGTATCCGTGTGTGTCAACAATTATTTTTTAATATTTTGCTTTTTTTGAAAGTTAGAACTAGCAACACATGTTTTACTGCATTGCTAGTTCCATATGGTTCTACTAATACTTGGCCTCAACTCGCCAAATTTCATCAACCAACCATTTCATTGGTCCCCACGAAGGTTTAAATACTCTTGCTGCCATACCTTCTATGCTGAGTTGAGTTGATTTATTAAGGTCTGTTTTACACCAAATAGCAAAGTGCTCGCAGTTATGATTAAATAAATTATAATCGCCTTTACCAATCATAGATCTAGCACGTTCTACAGTTTTACGTGGTCCATAAAAGGTAGATGTCACATCTGCATCTTGGAAAATAGATAATAAACTATCGTCCTCGGCAATATATAATGTATCTCCGTCACAAAATTCTTCAATGCTAGTCTCAGCAATTCGTCCGTCTAGTGGAGAATCCCCTTTTACGTAATGGATAATTTTATGATAACCCGCATATACGCCATAATGTTGATATAAGTTGCGGCCCAATAATCCACTACGTCGTTCACAAAAAACAATATCACCTAATTTTAACTTTCTTGAACCCATTATTACTTTCCCATACAACTCATTATTTATTATTATTTATATACGTAATAATATCATCTAAAGAAATATTTTGATTCTTGCCTCGTAATAATCGCCATACCTTTCTAACTAATTTATAGAACAGATATAAACCTGCCAATGGCCAGAATACACCAAATGGGTTTTGTTCAAATGGATTCCGTGGATGAGGAAAAGGTCCAGGCAAAGGTCCTATAATATTAGGCCAATTGTGTTCATGATACACCCCTTCAGGATGAACACCAGTTTTATTTTTATTAGAAGAAATATACTCTACTACATCCTCGTATAATTTAGGATCTTCTTTTTTTACACTTTCAAGAGCTTCTTTGATAACATCTGTTTTCATACCATACACCTCTATACTACAAAACAACATTAGAATAACTAACTGATTACATGTATATTGTACAAAAGTGTATGCGAAAAAAATAACGCATCAAAATATTATTTTAATAAATTGAGACCAAAAGTTTCTAATAAAGCTTCTTTACTAGGTCCATTGATTTCATTTACACCTAAATGATTTAGAATGGACTTATAATCTTCATTAGGTACATTCTCATAAAATGCTAATTGTAAATATGTATTTGCCCGCGATGAACCAACATAGACTAACCGTTTATGTAATTCATTAGTGAGGCGATTGACTAAAATATCAATTAGTAAAACTGCTTTAGCCTCTAAACCTTTAAATTTACGAACTGATGTGAACAATATATTATTTTTCTTTGGCTCAGTAGAGATAGATACTCCGTTTATAGCAGAAATATTTTTTAACATACTATTAGGAACACTACTTGTAGTAAGAATAACAATGTCTTCAGATCTTACCTTATCTTGAATCATTTTTGTAACAAACTTTGTAACGATGGTACGTAATTCATTTTCATTCTTATAAAATGATCCAAGTGGTTTTATCCCAGATAACTCATTTATGTAAGCATCTTTCTTAATATCACTTAATGTTGTTCCTACAGTTTTAGCTATTTCTGCAGTATTGCGACAATTTTTATACAATACAAGGCGACAATCCCCATAAGTATCTAACCAATGCGTCGATTTATGCATCATTATGTACTGATTCTTATCGTAGAACACATAATAATGACCGCCTAACATGTCTACTAATATAGAAATATGTTCCAATATACGTTCATCAATATCTTGACCTTCATCAATGACTACATTTTCATAAGACCATTCTAAATCATCGTATTTATTTTGAAAGTACTCAATAAATTGAGGAATAATTTCTGCTATAGAGTAATTGGCATTAGGCATCAAATTCTCAGCCAGAGACCTAATATTATGAAAGACTATATTATCGCACATATAGTGCTCTTTTACATAGGATAGTAAGAACTCATTAAAGCATAAATATAAGACTTTCTTACCTTCCGCAGCTAGCATTTTAGCCTTTTCAATAGCAAGCATCGTTTTACCGGTCCCTGCAGGACCATGAATAACAGCCGTTGGTTGCTCACGTAAAAAATGTAGTATAGATGCTTGTTGTTTCGTCATCTGAATATAACTTTTCGTTGATTCAAGAGCTGTACTTGCAACTGATTCAACAATATTAAATGTAGGCATTAACGTCTTAATCATATTCTGAAAATCATTAACTGATAATTCAGAATCTCTAAATCCTAAATTAGATTTCCAATAGCTAAAAGCTTTATCCATAGATTCCGATACATTAAGTAAAGAATCTACATCAAAAACAATCTCTCTATTTACTTCTAATGGTAATGAAATCTTATTATGAATAGCTATAGATGGGAACCATACGGCTCGACCAATAACAGGCATCTGCCCATTATAATGTTTACGTAAATAGTTCTGAATCCTAAATTGACTTTCTGCAGCTTGTCCCAAAGGATCTATAATTTTTTCTTCTTTTGTATTGCGATTCGTTTGAATCCAGTTCCCATCACGATAGGATATCCCACCAGCTTTTACCTCTATGGATAAAATGCCTTTTTTAGGATGTAAAATAACAAAATCTGCTTCACCTTCACTCCGCCGTTGGTTCAATTCGCCTAACCATCTATAAGAATGAAAAATTACGTATTCGTTATTTAATTTAGAGAGCGCCTCATATACGAGACGCTCTCCTTCACTACCGTGGAAACTATTTATTATTGTTGGGTAGAATTTTGGCATAATGTTTTCTTATTTTTCAACAACAGAAATAACTTCTATTCCATGTAGACTATTAGCATAACGTGCTTTTACTTGATTACGTGCATCACACATAGTAGAAGCAGTAACCATGGTTGCATTTACCCCATTTCGAGATGTTGATTTAGGATCAGATTTAATTCTAAATTTTACTTGAAAACGTTTTGACATGATATATTCTCCATTAATTCAATTTTAAAGAATAAATTTTAAGTGGCTCAAATGATGGACTTTCCATATCTTCAGTTAGTGCCACAGTATATTCAATAGCATCTGGAGCTATTTTTCTAATAAAGAAATAACCATCTTCATTTACATATTCATCATCTATATACATAATTTCGTAATTAGATTCTGACACAGGCATATTATGTGATTGTGCTCTAGCTTCCTTGGTATAATATAATTCCATCTCATTACCTATACACGGAAGAAATCTAGCCCATATACCGTATCCAACATTTTCACCAATTAAAACATCAAAGCAAGAATTACGATCCTCACAACCTAGTAAATAGGGAAATAAAATTTCGCTATCTTTAGTCATTGCTGCATTTAAAATATGAACATCTCTACCACTTTCACGGCTTCTTATTAGGCCAAATGCTACACCAGTTTTACCGGTTTTAATCCGATCTATCGATATTAGTTTTTCCATTTACTAACCTTTAATCCTATAAAGTACAAAGTTCCTAACCATAAGAAAGATGAACTATAAATATATTAATTTTATTTACTCTAGGAATAATAATTTTTCTAAATCAAATGGTGAATTCTTAACCACATCCAATTTCTTTAAAGTTTCAATATTAAACTTAGTGCCTAGAGGTGGGTATAATTTAAATATAGGTTTTAAATTATCTTTTCTACCATTTATCTTCTTCAGATCATTCAATTCAGCTATTATACGTGAAACAAATTCTTCTTGTAAAATTCTTGATTTACAAGAGTTACCTGCTAAAAGTATATGCAAAGGTGACGTCATTTTATCCTGGTATTGTTTTGCTACACGTAAATATGTATTAAAAAAGTTATCAATTCCATCTCTTATATGGTTACGTATTATATCCTGTAATTCATCAAGATTTACACGTAAATTAACCGTTTTCTCTTTACCATTTACTGAAAATAATTTAATAGTTATTGTATCTTCATTATATTTAGCTTCATAATCATTAGTTTCTTCCCATAAGTCACGTAATTCAGATGCAATAAGTTTTAAATTTAAATATGAAGACTGATCAGCATTCTCTTCATTTTTTATTAAAACTTCAGATCCAGAAAAAGCTTGAGATTTTGGAGGAATAACTATAGGGATTGCTTCTTTCCTTAATACATCCAAATTATCTTTATAAACTTCAAATGCTAAAACATTTAATAAGTTTTCCCCACCTAAATAAACATCTCCACCATTTCCTAATTGTTCTATTTCAAATTTATACTTTATACTATCTGGAATATATTCAATACCGAAATCAAAATCTGTAGTACCGCCACCAAAATCAAAAACTCCATATGAAACTACTTTTGACGTTTCTTCTTTTAAAGGTTCCACACCAAATGAGTTTAGTGCAGTAATAGCATAACTAGCAGGCTCACTCCCTCCTATAGATACTTTGAATCGTTTCATGACATTAGCGTCATTAAGCACAGTATTAGGGAGTGATTTTTTTAAGCCTCTTTCAAAACTTTCAATAATTTTATTTCTAACAGCCAATTCATAATTCACAGGAAAAGATAATAGATACTTTATATATATTCCTGTATGCATATTATTAATATTAAGTCCTAAAAAGTATGCATAAATTTCTATTGGATCAAAATCATCTTTCTCTAGTGACAAATATGGCTTTAAATTAATAAATTCTCCATTATAATCTTGAAGAATCTGATTTCTATACTTTGAATTCGCCCACTGTTTTAATTCACTAAATACGGAGTAAAACCGTGTCTTATCAAAATTTGTTTTATATATCTCTTTTGCAGCATCATGAGAAACTTGTAAATCTTTATACTCAGTATTAGGTCTGCCTGCGGACGACTTATAATTGTTAATAAAATGTTCATAGTCAATAATATGAATAACAGTAGGATTCTCATAATCTTCTACCCTTGGTTCTTCTAGAAAATTACTAGCACCAACACGTAAAAGTTTATCATCTTTATCATGACATACAACAACAGTACTTTTAGTACCAAAATCAATACCACAAACAGCTTTCATGTTGACATCTCGTAATGGATTTCTAGCTACTAATACTTTATTTTTGGGTACCTTACAAAGATATGTATTTGCATTATACTCATCAGCAAATGATTCATAAACATTCCAATGTCCATTATTTATATCTTCCAACATATCATCAGTATATGGTGAAATATTAGCACGTTTTAAGTCACAATTTTTTAATTCATTAATATATAACTCGTATATATCATTGACACTAAAACCACCTAAACACTTTTTATAGTCTTCTATTTTTTCAACATGCTGAAATTCTTTTTTGTAGTATTTAAGTATACCATTTACTAATACATCAATATTTCCAAAAATATTTTTAATTTTACAATCTAAAACAAAAGATCTAAGTTTGTCAAAATACTTATTGTCATATTTTGATAACTTAACATGATTAGGTTCACATAAATTCCTTATGACATAATTAGTAAAATCATTAAAAGTTTTAACATGTATTCTTTTAGAAAATACAATATTAAAATTTTTATCTGCAGATATAAGTCCCTTTGTTCCAATAGCAATATATTTATTTTTTAGTTCTAATAATCTTATTTTCGATGATTTTGATGACTCTGTTAATAATTGATTATTTAATAAACTATCTAACCAATCGGGAATTATAAGATTATTATTTTTAAAATAGTTCAAAATAGGATTAAAATCTATTTTCTTTAATAATACAGTTAAATCATCTCCAACAGTAGTATATCCATTAATGAAATTTTTTAATTCTATAATAAATTTATCAATTTCCTTATAACCATTGCCAATTCGATATTCAATATAACGTGAAAACTTACTACGCTTCGTATCTATAAACAGAATTTTATCTGTATTAGACTCTAATGGTACGATTCTTTTTTCATTACCAAAATAAGCAACACCACTCTCTTTGAATATCAAATATGGTTCATCTAATACAGCCTTTAAATCATGTATATACTCATAAATTTCATTTTTAATTTTTTCTAACACGATATTATTTAATATCGATTTAGATACACAAAAGTAATCAACTGCTATAGAATCATTGCTCAGTACTCTTGCTTGCTGAGCTTTCCATAATTCAATTGATGAGTTATCTTGTCCACTGTTCATATTCATACATTCTTCTTATTTGAATTAATTATCTAACTTATATTTGTAATGTTCTATCTTGGTTCACTAACTTCAAAATTCATATTTTTAGTTTTTTCTTCTAAGTACTGAGCACGCGGATCCTTTATATTTGATTGTTCCACACAAATAGAATGTTTAACTACTATTTTTTCAGCATTTTTTTTATACTTAGTTTTTTTATATGTTTTTTTTCTTAATGAGGTCTTAGGAAAAACTACTTTTGCAGATGTTAAAGCTTCTTTTGTATTAAGATTAGTTGAATCCGTTTTCATATCAATAAAGTTGTATTCAACACAGTTTGTTGTGACAATATTATACTTAGTGTTCTCAAAAACCACATAATTTTGACTAAATTTCCAATTACCTAAATTAAGATTCTTACTACTAAAAAAAAGGTCGTTAAGAGATTTATTAGTCCATTGAATTGACTTTTTTATTCCGTCACTATTAGCAACAACATTATGAGATTCAACTAATTCATTTAATACTTTAAATATAATTCTTGCATTCTCAGATTCTAACTCACATAAATATAATGCAGCAATATAGGTAGAAGACATATATCCAGCAGATTCACATAAATCTTGCCATACCTCTTCTCTAAAGTCTTGCTTACGATTAATATACATAGATATATCAATTTCATAAGAACCTTTTATAGTTTGTAATTCTAAACCTTTATTTGGTCTTGGAGCATCAACAAAAAAAAATATTTTTGTATCTGATATTATACATAGCAATCTATTCACTATATTATTTACTCCTTTTCAATCCATTTACTTCGTAAAGTCTTATCAATTTCTTCTAATTCAGATAATTCTAATGATAAATTTTTTATATTTTCCAAACTAACATTTATTTTCTTTAAATAATTCTCTTTTAGAGCATTAGAATTCAATAGATTATTACTTTGTTTGATAAACGGAGACTCAAAAGAGTCTCCGTTGGCTACATTATTAATCGTTTCTAATTCTATATGCTTTTTTATTGATGAGAATCTATAAATACTATTTCCAAGTATATTTGTTATTTTAACCTCATCAATATCCTCTTTAGGTCCCTTATATAAATAAGCATCTTTATTCATAGTAACATCAATATCATATTTAGATCGTTTATTTGATACACAACTCTGTCCATTTTCAACATTAAAACGACCTTCACCAAGAACTTTATCCATATTACTTAAATTGTAATTATGTTGTTCATGATTTTCTTTAAAGTTACTAAAACTGATCCACTCAGCTTCTAATGGTTTCTTCTTCATAATTTCATATCTTCACATCAAAAATTTAAAATCTATGATTGAATATCCTTACCCCATATTTTTATATTCATTTTCTAAAGAATTCTTATCAAATAATCTCTCTCCTAAATCTGCATATGAATCGAATTTATCTTTTAATGGTTCCATAAATTTTATTTCTTCAACAGCAGTCTTCATATTAGCTAACTCATTTATAGCTTCATCATCAGTTATAGTTATTCCTTTATTTTCATATATTTCTTTTAATTTTGATACAATAGTCAAATTATATTTTTTTGTAATATCAGGATCTAATTTACCTTCACGTAAATCTGAAAACTTAACTGCAGAAAAGCCCATTTCTTTGGACGCATCAATTATTGCTTGCACACGTTCTGGCGTAAAAGCTTTTAATGCTGAAAAAATTAGGAAATCTTGAGAAATAGTAATTTCTTCTCTTTTTTCTAATCGATCCCAAAGTTCTGACATTGCTATGGCTCTACGTTTCATAGATTCAACAGACAATTTTTCTACAGGCTTAATTTCAACATTCTCTTCCTTAGCTTTAGATTTTAGATATTCATAATGTTCATTAACAGTATGAAATTTATCTCCATTATCCCAATTATTTTTTTCAGACTCCTCAAGAAGTGCACCATACTCTTCTATCTGTTCATTATCAAGGTGCTTCTCATTAGCAGGAGTTAATAAGCTCACAAAAATATCATTTATAACATCCATAATTATGCTTGTAACTACAGGAGCCAAAGGACCTAACACAGGTGTTAATAACTTAGTTACAGCCTGACTAATTCCATGTAATAGATTAGCACCTTTGGGACAGATTTCTTTTAATGTCTTAATCGTTGTTTTAACTAATTTACCTAATGTAGATATACCACTTTTTATAATTGATCCTACTCTATCAATAGCAGCTGATAAACCAGAACTTATAGTACTAACAACGTTACTAATTCCACTTGCAATACTACCAATAGCACTACCAACCCAACTGAAAAAACCCATAATATTAGACCTCCTTATTATAAATAGTTCTTATACTATTAAAAATTGCTTTATATCCATCTTCAAATTCCATCTGCTCTAAACCAGAAGTAATTGATGAAAGCTTAGTATATTTATCAATATACATTAAAACATAACTTATTAATTCATTAATACAAGAATGTATACCTAAACGAATACTTATACCTGACCGACCAAGAAGCCAATAAATATATTGATTCATAACTCCTTTATCTTTAATATTTTTTAATGTCATAGAGATATCTTCAATCTGCTTAATTAATCGTTTCTGTAAAACTTCAATATCTCTAGATCCAATATTTTCAGCAATACTATCATAATCTAAATAATAATCAACTAGCTTAGATAATTCATTATTGTTAATTCCTAACATGGAACAAAATGTAAAATACAATCCTATGTCATCCATAGAAATATTATCAGAAAAATATTGTATACCTGGCAATACACCATTTTTATGATTTTCTATATAATACTCAAAAATTCTACGTTTTATAATGTCTTCTGAAATATCAGGTACACCAGTTGTATTACTTAGTAGTTCTATCTGAACTTGAACTGGTTTTTTCCAACCATCCGTAATAACAATAGCACGACCTTTCTCTAAGTATGACAAAAAGTTTTTCTGTTCATCATTAAGTGCCAATGTATTGCCTATAGCATCCTTATCATCTTGTGCAAAAATTTTATGCACAATTTTTGTATTTGTATTTTTTAATACTTCCGGAGTCATTTTATTAGGAATTTGATCAACTATAATTAATGATTCTCCATATTTCCGGACTTCTGCTAACATATCCGCAAATACTTCTACACCTCTTTTTTTATTAGAACTATCACCTGGTTCATATTTACTAAGCAACCGATGTGCCTCTTCAATCAATGTAATATGCTGAAACTTTGAATTTTGTTTGTATTGATACTTTACAGCCTCTAATAAATTTGTAATGATAAATCCCATTAACAGTGATTTTTCACTTCCATCTTTAATATCCTCTAATTCAAGAACAACCTTTTGTTTAACTAAATTCTTAAAGTCTATACTTCTAGGAGTATTAAGCATCATCCCTTTTGCCCCTACTAATAAAGCTTGTAAACGTGCTTTTAATGAGCCTAAATATTCGGCTTCCATTTTATCACCAAAGCCCTGCTCTTTAGTAACAAGTTCGATAGAATTAATATAATCGCTCAAAGTAGGAAATGCAAAACTATCTGCTTTAAAAGGATCATCTATTTTATTCGTATCAGGATTCATCCATGTTGAATTATTTATATTCCAACCTTTGCGTTTATAAACATCATATGCTGCCGCTTCTATTAGCTGTGGCATTGCAGCCTCCATATCAAAAGCTGACTGCATAGTAGCCTTGATCATATCTACCCGGCTTGTAATAGACTCACCTTCAAAAATTTCAAAAGGATTTATATAAAATGGAGCAACATTCTGATTACCTAATGTAAAATAATAAATCTTTTCCTTATCTAATTTATTAGCTAAAGTTCTATATTCTGTTTTAGCAGGCTCAATTACTAAGAATGGTAAATCCGATTGTAATAGTATATTTTGACATGTCGTAGTCTTACCAGTTCCTGTCACTCCACAAATAAATGTATGTGTTTTTAAAGTTTCTTTTTTTAAATGTATAGGTGTATTCTTGATATCACCATGATGAATCAATCTTCCAATTTTAATAAATTCATTAGTACGATTTTCTCCAGGAAGATCTACATTTAATCCATATTCCACTTCATCCCTTGTAGATACTCCTAAGACTTCCTTTCTAGGCATCCCCATGAGAAGCCCTAATTCATCGGTATTCAGCCAAGTTCCATAACATTCTTTTCCTAGTGCAGTATAGGTAATTTTAGAAAAGATTGATTTCCAAATAGGAGTAGATGAATCTAATAATGGAACTTGTAAATTGGATAAACATAATTTAATATTATTCAATTCTTTCGATTGTTGTTTTTGAAATTCTATAAACTGTAATGGGTTTATATTTCCTTTATCACCACCATAAAGTCCCAAAATAGAATTTGCCAATCTGAATAAAGTTGTTCTAGTCTTATCAGCAAATAAATAACTAACAACAGAATAGGCTCCTTTACCTCTAGAGGCATCAACTCGCAACAATAGTTCATCATCGATATATTTAAGCCAATTTAAAACTGATTTTTTTTCTAGCTCAATAGACCTTGAAAATTGCGTTGAATTACTATCATGTTTACTTTTACGTTCAGAATATGAAAGATTATCATTTATTGAAGTACTCTTTTGAAAAGAATTTTGTGTTGTGTCAATCGTATTATTAGACTCTGAATTATTTTCACTAACCGATTCGGAAGAAGTAACAGACCATTGTTGTGAATCATTAATGCTATCTGATTCATTATATTGGTAAGAAGTACTATCATCATTACTAGAACTTAAAGTATTAGTATTATTTGTTGAACTGCTACTATTGTGATTCTCAATATTATTTTCTGAAGTATTTTGGGAATTTGCATAGCTTGACGATTTTGCTATATTTTCAGATTTTTGTATACCTTTTGTTTGAGATTTACTTGAATTATTCTGTTTATTATTATCCGTTCTATGATCATGACCAGTTATTTTACTTTTAGAGTGTATAGATATAGAATCCTTATTGGTACATAATCCAATTGCTCTACTATTAGTAGAGTTTTCTTCAGTTCCCTCTTGAGTTTGAGTTGATTCTGATGACTGAATTAAATATTTAGAAAGTGGGCTTAATGTATCATGTACTTGTATGATATTACGATTAAACTGAATTATATCAATATCCTTACATGGAGTTGCAATAACAACTAATCCAAATTCATTGCCTACCATGGTATCTACAAGGCGCTCAACGCCTTGAAAATCACTTTTTTCTCCATTATTTTCATCTATAAAACCAGGGATACCATTAATAAGTCCAGAGTAACTACCATTTTGTAGTCTTTGTAATATTCGTTCCTTTTCTTTAGGCTCTATTTTTGTAATTGTACTACCAACAAAGTTACCTTTTATACTAGGTTGTAAAATATCATCAGCATAGTCTTTTAGTGCAAGGCCAGTAGAATAACTATAATCCTGTAAATGTAAGTTTTTAGAAACACCAATATAAAAATTTACTTTATCTTTATCTCCTAAAATCATGTAAATCAAATTAACATCTTGATAATTTCTAAAGGAAGATAAGACGTTTTCCATTGCCTCTCGACGTGGTCCATCTTTCTTTGAAAACACAATTTCATCAATTCGATATAAAAAGAAATTACGAAGATCTATTTGTCCACCCTCTAAATACTCTTCAATATCTGAATTTATATACTCATCATCTGAACACAAATTTAATACATTTTGTTCATCATATTGACTTATTGAATTCAGATATGAATGACCTTTTTCTATAATTTGATCAATTTTTTTCTTCATAATTTATCCTATTATTACATTACTATATACATGAAGATTTGCAGTATCACCATTAAAATCTGTATCTGCTACAACATACTCAATTATATTAATTCCAACTTTTCTAATAAAAATCTTATAATCTTCATTAATATCAGCTTTATCAATCTTACATACTTTTAATGATGTCTCACTAATTGGTAAAGTATTATCATATAACGCTCTATTATCAACTGTATAATACAATTCAAACCTTTTCTCATCCGCCCAGTCAAAAGGCGCCCATGTATTGTAAGGAACATCAATAGAAATAACCGTTTTAAACATACGATTATCACCTTCTACACCAAGATAGAATGGGAATTTAATTTCATCAATATCAGTAAGGTTCTCATTATTAATACGAACATCTTTTCCGCCTTTACGGCTTCGTAGGAGGCCAAAAACTACCCCAGTTTTACCTGTTCGTATTTGATTAAGAGGAGTATTATTATCAATAACATTTAAAATACTAGTATCAACCAATATACGGCGTAATATAACTAAATCATCCTCATTGAATAATTTTTCAATTTTATTAAAAGCAAAATTTGTACCTAATGGCGGATAGAGTTTATATAAATCTAAATTTTCTACATCGCTGTCATCTTTATGAGTATTAATGAAATCTTTAACAGAATCTACAAGGGTATGAACAAATATTTCTTGTAAAATAGATGACTTACAAGAATTACCTGCAAGGAAAATATGTATTGGATATGATTTCAATTTTTTCTTGTTAAAAACTGCATACATTTGATTAATAAAATTTTTAACCCCAATCTCAATATGTTCTTTAAGTAATTCTTTTAGGCTTTCAATATTTATTTTTAATGAAATATCTATTCCATGCATATCTTGTTTATCAATAGGAAATAACCTTACAGTCTTGAAACCTTCATTGAATTCATCCTCAGCATCTTTGATTTCTTCCCATATCGGTCTTAATAAATGCATTAAAACTCTTATATTAGAATATGCTTCTTTTGTAGCAACATCATGACTCATTACTAGTAATTCATATCCAGGAATCTTTTCCGCCTTTGGAGGAAGAACTATTGGGATACGATTTTTAAGCATATCAATCTTATTTTCGATATATACTTTATACGCTAATAATTGTAAAAGATTCTCTCCACCTAGATAAGGGTCTCCCCCCTTACCAAATTGAGTTAATTCAAATCTACGTCTACCATCAGTAGGCTTAACTTCAATGCCAAAATCATAGTCAGTGGTTCCACCACCAAAATCAAATACACCATATGCAATTTCATCATCACTAGTTGGCTCTAAAGAGTACATCTCTAATGCACTTATGGCATATGCAGCTGGTTCACTTGCACCAGCATATACATCAAAATCCTCCATCAATTCTTCATTATTTAATATGCTAGTAGGTAATGATTTTCTTAATCCTTTTGTAAAGCTTGCTAATAGTTTATCCTGAACTTCTTTTCCATAATTAACTGGAAAAGATAAAATATAATTTAAATATATACCATTAGTCATATTATTAATATATAGCCCCAGGTAATAAGCATATAATTCTATAGGATCAAAATTATTTTCATTCTCTAATTTTTTATATGGAACTAATCTAAATTCTTCCCCTTGTCTATCACGAATAATTTGATAACGATTAGAATCATTTGCCCACTGTTTTAATTCACTAAATGTAGCATAAAAATTATCTTCATTAGTAATATCATTAAAGAATCTTTGTTCCGCTTCATGTGATATTTTCAAATCTTTCCAATTAGTAAAAGGACGTCCTTCTCGAGTATGATAAGAGTTAATGAAACTAAAAAAATTGTCAAAATATATTGTTGTTGGGTTTTCATAATCGGTTTTACGAACTTCTGAAAAGTAATCACCAGTCCCTATACGGAGCAATACTTCTTCTTGGTCTCGAATTGCAACCACAGTACTTTTAGTGCCAAAATCTATAGCACAAATTGCACCCTCTTTAACATCTAATATTGGATTTCTAGCATAAAACCCATCTACATTTGTTGTCTCTTCTGAAAAAGAATATTCAATAGAGTCCTCATAAATTTCCCAATGTCCATGATTAGGATCATATAAAATCGATTGAGTTTCACCTTGAATATTAGCTCTATTTCTATCAATATCAAGATAAAGCTTTCCTAATCCTTCTTTTGAAAGAAGTAATAAATCTTCTAACGTTAGATTACACCTATTTAGAATAGCAATCACTTGTAATTTAATAGAATTTAACTCTGGTCTTTCTAATAGATTTTTAACTACATTCCCAGATATCACACCAGTTTGCAATAATTCACCAATACGTTTTAAGTCTATACAGAATTTATTAATCTTAATTACTTCTTTTTCTTCAAGCCACTCTTTAGGAATTTTATTATTCAGTAATGTATCAAGAAATTTGTAATTTTTATTCTCAAATCCATATTCAAATAGATACGTTTTAATAATATCTGTATCTTCATATTTCATTTGATATAAATTATGGGTTTCACAATCATACACTGTCATCATGAGACGCTTAAGCTCATTGAACTCTTCCAGTGTTAAAGATGCTGGTTTAGAGATATGAAAATATTCACCAAGGATATCATATGCTCTAGCATAAGTAGGATCATGAAAATTAATTAAAAAAACCACTCCCAAAATTCGATCTGAAATAGACCTACCATCAAGTCTCTCTAGGTTAACAATTTTATCGATATCTACAGACTTTTTATCTTTAATTGCTTTAAATTCATGAAAAAAATCTATTTTTTCTTTTGTATTATAAGAATCTAATTTATCAATTAAATATTGATACCTTTCAACAATTTTTACATTATCCACACAATCATTTTTAGTAACCAATTTAGAATTACCAAAGTTCAAATCTGCTTGATCTACGCCATTAACTTCAGGATAATCTGATATAAATTTATCTATTGTTTCACATTGATAAATATCATCATATGCATCAAAATTAGAAAGCACTTCTAAAAAACTTTTAGATTGCGAAATTTTGGCTATTTCTATATCAACAGAATCATTAAAAATAGTATTATTAATCTCTTGTAATATACACTCTAAATGATTTACATAATGACTTTTTATATCACAAAAAGAAACTTTAAAGGGTCTGTTCATCATAGTAACTATTCCTCAACTAACACATAAGATTTTTCTACTCTTTTACCTATAAAACTATTTGTAAAACCTAAAATATATATTTTAGAGACATGTCCATATGATATATTTTCATTTTTACTTTCATGATCGTGTACAGAATATGTATCACCAATTTGTACGTTATCAATAGTAAAAACATCTTCACCTTTAGCCTTATTGTGTAGAGATATCATTTCCTTAAAATATTGCCACAATATATTAAAGGAGACTTCATCACCATTATTTATTGCCATTTTTGCAACAGACCATATATTGCTAAGTGACTTTCCATTTGTAACACTACTTATAATAAAAGTTTCAAAATTATCTAAATTAATCGGTTTCCCTAATTCTTTTATATATATCGAATCCAATTCTTTTATATTACTATATAGCTCTCTAGACTTCTTAAATATATTATCCAATTCATCGTTCAAATTAGATATCTTAGATATTAATTCATTTTTATCTATATTATATCTTTCTATTAATGACTTATTAGCTTCTTTTACTTTAAAGACTTCTTTCTCTTGTAATATTTTATATTTAGAAAATTCCTCTTCTTTTTCTTTATATTGTTCATATAATCTATCTCGTTGACTTTTAAAATCAATAAGCTTTTGATTTATATCGCTTATTTCATTTAATAACTCCTTTTTCTCATTCTTTAAATTATTAATTTCAATATCTTTTAATTTCTTATATTCAAAATACTCATCTTCTAATAATTTATATTGTTGTTTTAAATTATCACGTTCATTTTTAAGCTCAGTAATTTCTTGATTTGAATTACTTATTTCGTTAAAAAGCCCTTTATTTTTTATGTCATTAACTTCAATATTTGTTTCTGTCAACAGATCTATATAATTACTTTCTTTATTTTCATTTACCTTAATAGCATCATATTTATTAGTAAACTTCATATTATCAACATCTTGTTTAAATAGTAATTCATTTAATGTTTCAATAATCAACTCTTTAATATTGTTTCTAAATAAATCAGAGTCTATACTAATTTTTCCAGTTATAAGCTTCTTTTCCATTTACTTCACCAACTGTATCTATTATTCATTAATTTGCCAAAACAACTATTGCTATCCAATCAAATTTGAATTATTTAATATGGATTAATTTCTTACCATATTCTACCAATAAAATATTATTATATATTTAATATTTCATAAATTCTTCATAAAAGAATTCATCTTGTGCTCATAAACTAGAATCATAAAAGGCTACATAAATTCATATGTAGCCTTTCTCCTTCCTATCCCAAACAACTAACTAATTTTTTGTAGCAAATCATAATAAGTCTTGTAAATTGCTTGTTTAACTTTTCCTTCTTGTAATTCTGCCCAGATTTCATTGATATAATTTGGACAGTAAGATATATAACAATCTAATGAATTATTAGGTATAAAAGATATTAGTTTTTGAATTGGTAAGTAATCATCATAATAGATTTCTTCTAAGTCTGATTTTATATGCCAATAGTATGTCAATGGTTTGGCATTACAATACCATTCTGGGTCTTGTAGATTTTCCTCAAGTGTTACATAGGCTTTCATAAAGATTGTTCTTAATTCGTTAGTTAATGAATTAGGTTTATAAGTTTTCTCTTTTAAATAAGCTAGTATCGCAAATAATTCTTCGCTCCAGGCAAGATCAGGTACGATAAACTTATCAAATAAATAAGGAAGTTCATTATCATGACTATTAAGTCTTGTATGTAACAAATCTTTTACTTGTTTTTTTATTTCATTATAGGGTCCACTTTTAATACACGGAATAATCATAGGTCGCCCCACACCATGAAAACCTTCTAGCAATTCCTCCATTCGAATTTTTATTTCATTTATGATGAGAAGCTCAAAATTTTCTTTAGATTCAAAATTTGATTCAATATATGTATCAAATGAATCCAAATGCTTAAATGCCTCTATAATTTCATTTTTTTTAGGTTTTAAACCTTTTGCATCCCAATCAGCCTGTTTGATTTCTGCTTCTTTCAATTTTACATTCAATATTTTTTCAAATAGATTTAAAACAGATTCTTTTGATTCTTCATTAACTAACATATTTCTCATATACAAACACTCCTTAGCTCATATAAATAATCTATACTACTATTGATACAAAGAATTATATAACCCTTTGCATTTTTCTTTGAAAGTATTTACATGCTTATTCTTGATACTCCAATTAATTGAATGAGCGTAATACATAACATCACATTCATAAGGACTACCAGGCAATATAGCTAATAGTTCTTCTACTGGATTTAGATCATCTAAGTACAAATACTCCCATTCATCTTCTAAATCCACATAATACTCAAAGGAATGAGCATCACTGTATTCAACTTTTTCTGGCAAATTTCTATCTAGCAATGTAAACACATTTGTATATATTTCTTTTAATTTGTCTGAAAATGATCCTTTCATATAAAAATCATTAGTCAAGAAGGCTTTCATAGCAAGTAACTCTTCATTCCATTGTAAAAGTGGCACAATTTCAACATCAAAGATGTTAATAATTCTTTGGTCATGTTCTTCTAAAGCTTCTTCTAGATTACGTTTTACCTTTTCTTCAGCTTCATCTCTTGAACCACTTTCAGAGGGAATAAAAATTTTCATTAATGCAGCGCATTCGGATGCTTCTCGAATGGATTCAATAGAACGTAAGCGTAGTTCTTCGTTTATTACAGCTATAAAAGTATTTACATCTCCCCATATGTCTATTACCCAATCCTTAAAATGTTCTTTGTCAGCAAAGGTTTCCTTTAATTCATCTCTATACTTCTTTAATCCTTTTACAGCCCATTCTGCATGTAATCGATCATAGCGATCACCAAAATCCTCATCTTCTCTTGGAACATCAAATTCTGCTTTTTCAATTTCTGCTTTAATGTCTTCTACTGTGATGATGTTTTCTTTTAAAGTTTTCATAGCTAATCTCCTCATAACACAACTAAAAACAATAAGTCTTATGGATTAACTTTAGTATACCGAAGCCTATACGTAATTTTTTACACACCAAAAAGCCGCCCAACCTAAGTTGAGCGGCTTTCACCATTCTAATCAGAATTATATGTAGTTTACATAGTCCCAGTACTACCGATACCACCTGTACGTACGCCTGTTGCGTCGTCATCGTTGGTGATAAGGTATTTAGAGAAAATGCCTTGTGCAACGCGTTCGCCTTTTTCAAGGGTAACAGGTTCATTGCCAAAGTTTAGGAGGGCGATCATAATATGACCTTCATTCTCCTCATTATTGTAGTAATCGCTGTCAATAATGCCTGTGCTATTCACAAGAGCTAGTTTGCGTTTGATAGCCATGCTAGAACGGATATGGATGGCAAGGTATTCGTCGTATGCCATGAAAGCCTTAAGACCTGTTGGCACGAGAACTACTTGATTAGGTTCTAATGTAACAGCTTCAGCGCATTCAATATCATAGCCTGCGCTTTCTGTGGTTTTACGTGTTGGTAAATTGATATTTTGTTCTTCAAAAGCAGAAACTACTTCAAAGCCACGAATATCCATGTAACACCTCTTATTTCAAACAATCTTTACGGGACAAGTTAATACGGCCTTGTTTATCGATTTCGATAACCTTAACCATAATTTCGTCGCCTACATTTACAACGTCTTCTACATTTTCAACGCGTTCTTTTGCAAGTTTAGAAATATGTACAAGACCTTCTTTACCTGGTAATACTTCTACGAAAGCACCAAATGCCATCAAGCGAGTTACTTTACCAAGGTATACTTCACCTACTTCAACCTCTTTAGTAAGGTTTTCGATGATTTGTTGCGCTTTTGCAGCACCTTCTTGGTCTACAGAAGCGATGAATACAGTACCATCATCTTCGATGTCGATTTTTGCACCTGTTTCGTCAATGATGCTACGGATTACTTTACCGCCAGAACCAATTACGTCACGGATTTTGTCTGGATCAATTTTCATTGTAATGATGCGTGGTGCATATTGAGACATTTGTTTACGAGGTTCAGCAATGGTATCTAACATAATGCCCATGATGTGCATGCGGCCTTTATGAGCTTGTTCCAATGCTTCATGAAGGATTTCACGGGACAAACCGGAAATTTTAATATCCATTTGGATAGCAGTTACGCCTTTAGCTGTACCAGCAACCTTAAAGTCCATATCGCCAAGAGCATCTTCCATACCTTGGATATCTGTTAAGATTGTGTAGTGTTCACCTTGTGTTACAAGACCCATTGCGATACCTGCTACAGGAGCTTTAATAGGTACACCAGCATCCATCAAGGACAATGTGGAACCACATACGGAAGCCATGGAGCTAGAACCATTAGATTCTAATACTTCAGATACTAGACGCAATGCATATGGGAATTCTTCTTCGCTAGGAATTACAGGTACCAATGCGCGTTCAGCTAAAGCACCATGACCGATTTCACGGCGTCCAGGACCACGGGAGGAACGAGTTTCCCCTACGGAGAAGGATGGGAAATTGTAGTGATGAATATAGCGTTTTTCTGTTTCTAAACCAATGCCATCAATTGTTTGTTTTTCAGACAATGGCGCTACAGTAGCTACGTTCAATACTTGAGTTTGACCACGTGTGAATAGACCGGAACCATGTGTACGAGGCAATACGCCTGTACGACAAGAGATTGGACGAACTTCATCAAGTTGACGGCCATCTGGACGGATTTTTTCAACAGTGATCATATGACGAACAATTTCCTTCGTCATAGCATCGAATGCTTTATTCACATCAGCTAAGTTATCTGGGTAGATGTCTGCGAAATGTGCTAAAACGTCTTCACGTACTTCTGTTTCTTGTGCATCGCGTTGTTGTTTATCTGCACAACGAACGGCTGCGTCAAGTTTATCGTGACCATATGCGCGAACTGCATCAGCGACTTCAGCAGGTACGTCTTTGCTTTCAAATACGCGTTTTTCCTTGCCTACTTTAGCTTTTACATCTTCTTGGAATGCTACGATTTTCTTAATTTCTTCGTGAGCAGCCATGATAACTTCAAGAATGGTTTCTTCCGGAACCTCTTGAGCGCCACCTTCAACCATGAGGATAGCGTCTTTTGTTCCAGCTACTACGATATTAAGGTCAGTTTCTTCTAATTGTGCTTTTGTTGGGTTTACAACAAATTCACCATTTACACGACCCATGCGAACGCCCGCAATTGGGCCAGCCCATGGGATATCGGAAATAGATAATGCTGCAGATGCACCAATCATACCACAGATAGCAGGATCACAATCTTGATCTACGGACATAACTGTAGCTACAACGTGTACTTCGTTACGTACACCTTTATCAAATAGTGGACGAATAGGACGGTCAATCAAACGGCTATTCAAGATAGCAGATTCAGGTGGACGTGCTTCACGTTTAATAAAACCACCTGGCAAACGACCAATAGCATACATTTTTTCTTCATAATCTACTGTGAGTGGGAAGAAATCGATATCCTTCGCCTCTTTAGAACCTGTAGCGGTAACGAGTACGCGTGTATCGCCATAACCAACCATTACGGCACCGCCAGCTTGTTTTGCAAGTTCCCCAGTCTCGATCGTAAGCGTACGACCAGCTAGGTCCATTTGGAATTGTTCCATTCCTATTCCTCCTAAAAATCTTCTTATACGTATACCTTATTATTATATATCATCTAATTAAATTAAGCTATTTTTTCAGTTCATATGATATACTTTAATTGTTGCTAACTCCTATTCTGGCAACAGAAAGGAGGTGTTTCTATAGTGGATTATGTTGTTTCCCTTATAATCACTATCATAGGTGGTGTAACTTGCCATTACATCATCAAGTGGCTAGATAGTAGATTTAAATAGCAACTAGCACAATAAAAAGGACAGAGTCGCCGCTCTGTCCTTTTTTCTGTGTTTCCACAATAGATTATCGGCAGTTGTTTCCCTTTGCCTAAATTCATTATAACACAAGGAAATAAAATAAAAAAGCCGTCCAAATGGACGGCTAATTGTATTATTTACGAAGACCAAGACGTTCGATAAGGGAACGGTAACGTTCGATATCTTTACGACGAAGGTAGTCAAGCATGTTACGGCGTTGACCAACCAATTTCAACAAACCACGACGGGAATGATGATCTTTTTTGTGTTCTTTCAAATGTTCAGTTAAGTATGTGATGCGGCTTGTCAAAATCGCAACTTGTACTTCTGGAGAACCAGTGTCACCTTCATGAGTAGCGTATTCTTTAATTACTGCTAATTTAGCTTCTGTAGTTAACATTAATGTTACCTCCTAAAAAAATAATAATCCCGATAAGCTTAAGTAACCGTTGGAGATTCGAATACTTCGCTTACGATATGTCTTATGACTTAGTTAAGTATACAGTATAATCCCCATAGTGTAAAGGTTTTCATGAAAAAAGAGAGGATAATATCCCCTCTTTTTTAAACCATATTATTTAGGTACTTATTTTGAACCGAGCATCATACGATCGCTTAACGCACCTTCGCCAGCTACTTCAAATTTTTGTAACAAATCAGCAACTGTTAATTTTTTCTTTTCTTCCCCTTTTACATCATAGATGATACGACCAGCGTCCATCATGATAAGACGATTACCAAAGCGCAATGCATCACGCATGTTGTGCGTAATCATAAGGGTTGTTAGATTATGTTCTGAAACAAGTTTATCTGTTAATTGTAATACATTTTCAGCTGTCTTAGGATCAAGTGCTGCTGTATGTTCGTCCAAGAGTAATAAATCAGGACGAAGCATAGTAGCCATAAGCAATGTAATAGATTGACGTTGACCACCAGATAATAGGCCCATCCGTGCAGATAGACGATCTTCAAGGCCTAGACCTAATAGTGCAAGGCGTTCTTTAAAGAATGCTTGTTCACTATCTTTGAAAGCCCATTTAAGACCCAAGTTTTTGCCACGGCGCATCGCAAGGATCAAGTTTTCTTCGATTTGCATATTGCCTGCTGTACCAACCATAGGATCTTGGAATACACGGCCGATGTATTTAGCACGTTTGTATTCTGGCATTTTTGTTACATCAATATTATTGATGGTAATACTGCCTTCATCGACAGGAAATACACCAGCGATGGAGTTTAGCAATGTACTTTTACCAGCACCATTACCACCAATTACGGTACAGAAATCGCCTTCTTCTAAACGAAGGTCGATGCCTTGTAGTGCAGTTTTTTCATTAATTGTGCCCTTAAAGAAGGTCTTTACCATATTTTTTACTTCTAACATAGTGTCCTCCTTAACGAGCTAACCATTTGGCTTTCAATGTAGGCAAAGAAAGCGCGATGGCAACAAGAATAGCAGTGAATAATTTTAAATCGTTTGGTGGCATACCCATGTAGAGTACGGCAGCGATAACGATACGATATACGATGGAACCAAGTACTACAGCAATGAGGCTACGAACAAATGATTTTGTACCGAATACAACCTCACCGATGATTACAGACGCCAAGCCGATTACGATGGTACCAATACCCATGCCTACGTCGGCAAAGCCTTGGAATTGACCGATAAGCGCACCAGACATACCAACGAAACCATTGGAAATCAATAGGCCAAGAACGATCATATTATCTGTGTTCACGCCTTGGGCGCGAATCATTTGAGGGTTAACGCCTGTTGCACGTAATGCGGTACCAATTTCAGTACCGAAGAACCAGAACAGTAACAAACATACAACAACAGCTACGATAACACCAACAATGGCAGCAGACCACATATTTGGTGTATGAAGCACGCTACCAATAATTGTATAAATTGTATCCATGCGAAGTAAGGATACGTTGGCTTTCCCCATAATATGAAGGTTAATGGAATATAAAGCAATCATCGTTAAGATACCAGCTAACAATGCAGGAATCTTTAATTTTGTATGAATCCAACCTGTTACAGCACCGGCAGCCATGCCACCTACGCCAGCAATCAAGATAGAAAGAATTGGATTCATACCAGTTGTAATCAAGATGGCGGAAATGGCCGCCCCCATTGGGAATGTCCCTTCAACAGTCAAGTCGGCCACATCAAGAACGCGGAAGGTAATGAATACACCGACCGCCAACAAGGACCACAAAAGGCCTGTTGTTATGGTGCCTACCACTAAATCTAACATCAAAATCTCCTCTTTTATTTCATATCTTTACGAAGTGCATCAGGAATTGTGATACCTAATTTTTTAGCACGTTCTTCGTTGACAGTCAATTTAATATCCTTTTGTGTTTCGATGGCCATATCGCTAACTTTTGCTTCGCCAGAAAGAACTTTAGCTGCCATCAAACCTGTTTGATAACCCAATTTATAATAATCTACAGAATATGTCGCTACACCACCAGTCATTGTCATGCCTTCATCAGCTGCAAATACTGGAATTTTAGCAGCATCTGTAATTTGTGCTAAGTTAGCCATAGCAGAGGCTAATACATTATCTGTTGGTGTATAAATAGCTTGTACATCTTGATTTACAAGATTTGTTGCTGCTTGTTGAATATCGTTTACGTTGGAAACTGTAGCTTCAACAACTGTAATACCTTTTGTAGCAGCATAGGCTTTCATTTTTTCAACTTGTAATTGGGAATTAATTTCAGAGGATGTGTAAATCGCACCAATACGTTTAACATTTGGAACTAATGCGATGATAAGATCTACCTCTTTTTCAACAGGTGTCATATCAGAAGTACCAGTTACGTTGCCACCTGGGTGTTCATTGGATTGAACAAGTTTAGCTGTCACATAGTCTGTAATAGCTGTACCTAAGATTGGCATATCATGAGATGCATTTGCCATCGTTTGAGCCGCTGGCGTTGCAATCGCTAGTACTAAATCCTTTTTATCGGATACAAAACGTTGTGCAATACTATTCAAATTAGATTGGTCAGCTTGTGCATTTTGTTGGTCGATTTTTATGTTTTCCCCATCTTTAAAACCTTTAGATGCAAGACCATCTACAAAACCTTTATTAGCAGCATCAAGGGATGGATGTTCTACTAATTGAATAACGCCAATTTTCTTTTGGTCACTAGTAGTAGTATTATTGGAACCACAACCAGCTACCATTGCCATAACAGTAATGGCACTAAGTGCCACTGCAATACCTTTTTTCCAGTTCATGTGTAACTCCTTACCAGTTAAGTACTAAATCATAGTTGCTTTGTTCATCAAATCCTCTGGTAAGGTGATGCCCAATTTTTGTAATTTATCTTTATTTACAACTAATTTGAATTCTTTTTGCATTTCAATCGGCATATCTTCGACTTTAGCTTCACCAGTTAGCACCTTAGCCGCCATCAAGCCAGTTTGGTAACCAAGTTTGTAGTAGTCTACTGACAAGGACATAACCGCACCGCCTTTTACGTGGTTATCTTCACCGCCGAATACAGGAATTTTTGCAGGGTCGGTAATCGCTACAAGATTGCTCATAGCAGATGCTACCACATTATCTGTTGGTACATAAATGGCATCAACATGTTGAGATACAAGGTTTTGTGCCGCTTGTTGAATATCGTTTACATTAGAAACAGTAACCTCTTCAACCTTAATGCCCTTGGTCGCTGCGTAAGCTTTCATCTTTTCAACTTGAATTTGAGAATTTACTTCGCTAGAGCTATAAATCGTACCGATTGTTTTAGCATTTGGCAATACTTTTAAAATCAAATCTACTTGTTGTTCTACAGGGTTCATATCAGATGTACCGGATACATTACCACCTGGATGTTCATTAGATTTAACAAGTTTAGCAGCTTCGTAATCGGTAATAGCTGTACCTAAGATTGGAATATCATGAGTTGCATTTGCCATGGATTGAGCCGCTGGCGTAGCAATTGCTAAAATCAAATTTTTACGATCAGATACAAAACGCTGTGCAATACTATTCAAATTAGATTGGTCAGCTTGTGCGTTTTGTTGATCAAAGGTAATTTTATCAGATAAGCCCTTTTCCTTAAGAGCATCAACAAAACCTTTATTTGCCGCATCTAGTGCTGGATGTTCTACGAGTTGTACAACACCAACCTTATATTCTCCATTAGATGTAGTTTCATTTGTGCCACAGCCTGTAAAAGCCATCAATGCTGCCGCCGTGAGCGCGAGGGCAATGCCTTTTTTCAAGTTCATTGGGTCTTCCTTCCTATATTCGAAATAATAATACTTCTATTATAAACAACTTTGAGCACTACATCAATGTATCAGACTAAAGTATTTTACATTTGTCCTTATGTAGAGCACATATTGTATTCTAACAGATTTATTATTTATCTAGAGAAGCTAGCATATCCTCTGTCAATTCATTGGCTGCTAGAATGTATTCTTTTAGTGTCCCCTTATCGAGGGCCACCTTCATTACGGGCACTTCAAATGGGTCAAGAATGACACACATTAAAATTTCTCCCGTTACATAATAGCCCACAACGGCTTCCCCTTCATCTTCATCTAAGGTTTCCCGTTTAACAGTCACACAATATGGTTTCATGACCTCCATAGCAGCTTTAGCCACCTCTTCGCGGGTAGCGATATATTCTTTTGCCTTTGTTTCAGGAATATCAAAAATATCGACCTTTACGGTCTTAACCTCTGTTGCCTCTCCCTTCGCCGCCTCGATAGCAGCGCCTAATTCCGTTTGTTTCATCCTATACCTCACAGAACATGGACTTTCACCAATGGTGAAAGCCCCATCATACTAGATTGTTTCATCATCTGCATTCAAAAATGCTACGTAACAACGTTTTGCTTCATAAATATCGGCCTTAGATGTAACCTCCCATGGTGCATGCATGCTAAGAACAGCAACGCCGCAGTCGATTACATTCATACCATATAAGGCCATGATATACGCAATGGTGCCACCACCGCCAAGGTCAACCTTGCCGAGTTCAGCCGTTTGGTATGTTACGTTATTAGATTCCATTACACGGCGGATAAAGCCCATATATTCTGCATTGGCATCGTTGGAACCGGATTTACCACGAGAACCGGTAAATTTATTAAATACGACGCCCATACCGAGGTAAGAAGCATTTTTCTTTTCAAAAGCAGATGCATACAATGGATCATATCCAGCGCTAACATCGGAGGATAGCATACGCGAATTTTCCAATGTACGGCGCACATTTACTGAATTAGGTTTACCCATCAATGTTAAGATTTCTGCTACCGCATTTTCAAAGAAGCGAGATTGCATGCCTGTAGCACCAACGGAACCAATTTCTTCTTTATCTACCAATAAACAGCAAGTCGTACGTTTTACCTTATCAACTTCGAGCATAGCCACCAAGGATGTATACGCACAGACACGGTCATCTTGGCCGTATGCTAATACCATGGAGCGATCAAAGCCCATATCGCGCGCCTTACCAGCTGGTACAATTTCAAGTTCAGCAGATAATAAATCTCGTTCTACAAATCCATATTCTTTTTCAAGGAGGTTATTAATAAATTTAGTAACCCCTTCTTTTTCTTCATCTTTAACAGGACGACTACCGATGAGAAGATCAAGAGCCTCACCTTCAATTACCTTGGCTGCATTCTTTTGCATTTGTTCTTGTCCTAAGTGAGGCAATAAATCTGTAATGCAGAATACAGGATCAGACTCTGTATCACCAATATTAATGTTGATGCGTGTACCATCTGTTTTTACTACAACCCCATGAATGGCAAGCGGCATAGCTACCCAGTGGTATTTTTTTATACCGCCATAGTAGTGTGTATCCCAAAACACCAAATTACTATCTTCATATTGAGGGTTTTGTTTTACATCAATGCGCGGGGAATCGATATGAGCACCAAGGATATTCATACCGAGGTCTAAATCATCGGTACCAATATTAAATAGCGCAATAGATTTATCCATATGAGTATAGTAAATCTTATCGCCCGATTTAATTGGCGTGTTAGATTTAATCAAGTCTTTTAAATCAACATAGCCAGCTTTTTTGGCAGCTTCTACAGATTGAATGACACATTCCCGTTCTGTTTTACCATTATCCAAAAATTGACAATACGAGTCACCTAATGACATCACGTCTTGTAATGTTTGTTCGTCATAATTATGCCAAGCATATTTACGTTCCATAATTTCATCCCTTTCTATATAAGCATACAGCACAATATATCGTGTGTTATGCTTTTGATTTTTCTACTAATTCTTTTTGACGGCGCTCATAGTAGAGCCGCTCTTTCTCTCGGTTAATTTCCGATTTTTCTCTATATAGTTTATCGATTTCATCAGTACTATGACTCAATACCTTTGTTACATAAAACTTGGTAATTCCCGACTTAATCGTATATTTTCCTACCTTTAATTGAATGGCAAATTCTCCATGTTTTGGACAAACGCCAATGGCTAAATGCTTATCCCCTTGTACCCGCTCAGGACGTGTTGTTTCCAACCGGCTTTGGCAATAGGGACAAAAGGATAATCGCACCCGTCTATCATATACGATACGTTTCTTTTCTTGAAAGTTATCGTACATAAAGAAGGTCAAACCCGGTGGATATAAAAATGGATTTGGCGCCTCTTTCCGTATGGAATCATAATGCAATAATGCTGTTGGCAAATCTAGCTTTTGGCAGATATGTGCCGTAAATATAGCATCGTGAAGCGCATTATGAGCAGATAATTCTTCAGATGATATATGTAAATCCTCCATCGCATGAGCTACGGAGTACTGTTGTGTCGTGCCATATCGTTGATAGCTGTATAGCATCTGTGCATCCGCCCAAGAATCATAGTCGATACTCTTTAATTTATGGAGCAATAAATTTTCTCGCAATATAAGAATATCGTCAGCGCCCCAAGATAGGAGCATATAATCCTTGCCACACCATTGTTGAAAATGACTGTAGGCCGCCCTAAATGGGACACCGCGATTCAAATCTTGATTGGTGATTCCTGTAAGGGCCTTTACATGCTTATGCATATGTGGTAAATATTTAGGTTTTACATACATTGTGAACGAATCCACAATCTCTAAATTCTCATTGAGCTTAATAGCTCCGATTTGAATGATTTCACCGGTCAACGGCATCCGTGCTCGCTTCATAAAGCTAATGTCGTTGCTATATGGTTGATTCCACTCTAAATCAAAAATAATATAATCCATAACTTACGATTCCTGCAGTAATGTTTCAGCTGCCTTAATCACTTGTTCTTCGGTAATAACAGAAATACCTTTATACTTGCCTTCTTTAATAACCTGTTTCATACTTTTACCAATTTCATAATGGTCCATCGACTCAAGTACAATAGATTTTGCTTGGTACGGACCATAGAAAAATGGATTAGACGGTCCATAAAGGGCTACGATAGGAACACCCTGACTAATGGCTACATGCATAGGTCCAGAATCATTCGTAATCAACAAGTCACACCATTTCATGGCCGCAGCTAAAGGGCCCAATTTAAAAGCACCTGTAGCCACGATTGGCGACGTCTTCATCTGTTCTACAACAGGTTTTACCATATCCAAATCCATGGGGCCCCCAAAGAATACAGTTTTATACCCTTTATTGCCAAAATAATCGGCTACATCCGCAAAACGCTCTGCGGGCCATCGTTTTTCAGGCACTGCACTGCCGATATTAAAACCAATAATCTTATCACGAGGCATAACGCCTTGGCTTTTATAAAAACGGAATACCTCGTCATTCCATTCCTTACTAGTCTCGATATGTAATCCGTGATTAGCTACGTCGGTGACGCCTAATTGCTCTAATACATTAATGTACATATCAGCAGCATGACGCGTCTTGCGATCAAGACGGGTATATTTCGTCATAAATGGTCTAAATAGGAAATGACTCATCCCTGTCGTTACCTTACCGTGAATTTTCCATGCCAAATATGATGTACGTTCATTAGGATGCAGGTTGATAACGATATCTGGACGACCTTGGTCGTTAATGCGACGAGCGATTTCATTTAACCCTTTAATGCTATTATGACGTCCTTTTTTATCGACCGTAATCAAATCATCGATATAAGGATTGTATTTCATCACATCTTGTAACTTTTCATCAATCACATAGGTGATATGACTATGAGGTGCTGCTTTACGCAACACCTCTAGAAATGGAGTCGTTAATACTACATCACCTAAATGCATGAGAAAGGTTACGACAATACGTTTATAATCAAGCTCCATCATAAATCCTTTCTCAACATTTCAGAATACACATCCCACACTGCATCTGTTGGAATTTGTGCCATACAGTTGGGATCATCTACTAGCGGCTGTTCAGGTGTAGCCTTAGATGTAGGGGAAATAATAAGATGCACATGACTGCCCCCATACGGGCCCGTTCTATGCGGTGATGTCGTACCAAACAACGCGATTAATGGTTTCTTTAATGCGTTTGCAATATGTAAAGGCCCCGTATCAGCGCTGATGAAAATATGGCAGTGACGAATCAACTCGATTAACTCAGCCATGGTCGTTTGACCAACTAAATTAATGAGATTATCGCTCTTCACATAGTTTTCTATAAATTGACCTTTTTCACTATCATCAGGCGAACCTGCAATGACCACCTTTTTACCACTTTCACAAAGGCGAATACATAATTCACCAAAATTTAATAACGGCCATTCCTTAACAATCCATCGAGCACCAGGTACAACGACAACATAATCATCGGTTACACCTAGTTCAGACAGCCGGTTGCGAATCTTCCCTTCTGCTGCATGGTCATGGGGCATTGGAAATTCCACGCCATCCACTTCGCCACCTAAGGCACGTACCGTATCGAGATAGCGCTCAATAACGTGATCATATTTATGAGCTCCTACTAGAGCTTTATTAACTAATTGACTGCCCTCGCGAAGTTCCCAATAGCCATATTTCTCAGGAGAACCCGATAGTAGAGATACAATGGCACTTTTGGCGATACATTGTAAATCTAAGGTCATATCGAAATGACGACTATGTAGTTCTTTACGAAGATTCCATAAATAAGACGGCGATTTTAATTGTTTCTTATCGATGACAATTACTTCGTCCACCCAAGGGGTACCTGGCAAGAGGCTCGCAAATTGTTCATGTATGGCCCAGGTAATTTTTGCGTGCGGCAAATTTTGGCGCAATGCATATAATGTTGGCAATGCGTGAATGACATCACCTAAGGAACTCATTTTTATGATGAGTATATTGGAATAGTCCTTCATAATAACCCCTCTATGAACGAAGAATACACACAAATGTGGTTCATCCAAAAATTAATGCTTTAAAATCTTTTTCATGAAATGTAATAGATTGGATTCTGTAAACAAATATCCTTTTACCCCTGCAGCCTCAGCAGCATCTACATCACGTTGGCTATCACCGATGAGAAAGCTATGTTCTACATCAACATCAAAATCCTTGATAGCTTGCAAAATCATACCAGGTTTTGGTTTACGACAATTACAATCGACAGCATAGCGTTCTACAGTGCCATCCTTGTGATGTGGGCAATAATAGAAATGTAAAATAGGTGCACCCGCTTTAAACAGTTCATTCCCCATATAATCATGTAGGATTTGTACATCGGTTTCCTTATAATAACCTCGTGCCACACCACTTTGGTTTGTTACGACTATAAGTTCATAACCAGAATCATGGGCTAATTTCAATGCTTCTTTTGCACCATCAACCCACTGTAGATCCGCTATCTTATAGAGATAGGAAACATCCTTGTTGATAACCCCATCTCTATCGAGGAATAACACCTTTCTCATACTACATCCTTTACAATTATCAAAGAATTGACATTAATCTGTCACAACAAATTAACGCAAGTAACCTTCGTTATTATCTAATAATTCACAATATTCTTTTACGGCATCAGCTAATGGTGTAAAGCCTTTATCATAGCCAGCAGCCATCAATTTAGTTGTGTCTGCTTCGGTAAAGCTTTGGTATTTACCAATCAACACTTCTGGGAACGGAATGTATTCAATGCGACCTTTACCATTATAGTCAATAACAGCTTGCATGAATTCATTGAAGCTATGTGCGTGACCTGTACCGCAGTTGAATGTACCAGAAATTTCAGGATGTTCCCAGAAATAGAAGTTTACATTTACCACGTCTTTGACATAGATGAAATCACGTGTTTGACCACCATTTTCATAGCCATCTGTGCCTTCAAACAAATTGATAACCCCTGTTTCTTGGTTCTTATAGAACATTTGGCGTACAAGAGATGCCATTTTATCCTTATGTGCTTCATTAGGACCAAATACATTGAAATAACGCAAACCTACCACTTGCGCTGTATATTCGCCTTCAAATTTACGTACATAGCGGTCAAATAATAGCTTAGAATATGCATACGGATTCAACGCTTCTTCTGCTTCTGGCTTTTCAACAAAGCCATTTGTACCATTGCCATACGTAGATGCAGAGGATGCATAGATAAATGGAATAGCACGATCTTGGCAATAGTGGAATAGATTTTTGGAACCTTCGTAGTTGTTCTTCATCATATATTTGCCATTGTATTCCATCGTATCTGCACATGCACCTTCATGGAAAATGACTTCAATAGGACCTACATTGAATGTGCCGTCTGCAATGGCAGCATCAAAATCATCACAGTCAATGTAATCTAAATAATCTAAATTTTGGAGATTACGAATTTTACGACCATCTGTTAAATCATCGACGATTAGAATATCATTGCGACCGCGTTCGTTTAAGGCTTTCACAATATTACTACCAATAAAACCGGCACCACCAGTTACAATAATCATAATTTCCCCTCCTTAGCCATCGTGGCTATTTTCTTTACGATATCCGATGTAGAGTATCCTTCTTTAAATGAAAGTACCTCTACTTCATCTACAGATTCTCTACCAACGATATCCTCTTTTTTATAATCGCCGCCCTTAACAAGAATATTAGGGCGTAAGTACGCTAATAATTCGGCAGGTGTATCCTCCTCAAAAAGGACAACACCATCTACACATTGTAAGGCGCTTAATAAGGCTGCTCTATCCTCTTCGGATACAATAGGTCTTGTTTCACCTTTTAAACGTCTAACAGACGCATCAGAGTTAAGTCCAATAATGAGGTGAGCACCAAGTTGTGCCGCCTCTTGAAGATACGTAATGTGTCCTCGATGCAAGATATCAAAGCAACCATTTGTAAATACGACGGTTTCGTCCATGCTTTGCCATTTATCGATTAACGCCTTCATTTCTTCTTTTGTATATAATGGGCTAGATGTTGTCAATTGGCGTACAGAGCGCCATAACTCAATCAACTCTTGGCGATGAATTGGATATGTTCCCACCTTAGATACGACGATGCCAGCAGCGCCATTAGCAATATGTAGGGCTAAACGCATGGATAAACCACTGGCTAAGCATGAAATCATCATAGCTACGACCGTATCACCAGCGCCACTCACATCGAATACATCCTGTTGTGTTGCTGGATTATGCCAAGTTCTACCATCCTTAGCCACAACGGTAATACCCTTAGCGGAACGAGTACCGATAATATATTTAATATTAACCTTATTAAGTACCTCCTTAGCCGCCTCAATAACTGAGGTATCATCATTTGGAATCACACGACCTAATGATTCACCCAATTCTTTTACATTCGGTGTAATACATGTAGCACCATCATATTTGGACCAATCAGCACCCTTAGGATCTACGATGGTCTGTACTTGATACGTGTTCGCCAACTTGAATACATGTTGCAACAATGTCGGTGTGCATACGCCTTTTCCATAATCGGATATGACGATGCCTTGTAATCCACGTTGACAAAGCTCTTCTAGCCAACTGATTAATTGTTCTTCTTCAGCAGCTGTAATAGGTGTAATCGTTTCAAAATCGAGGCGCATCATTTGTTGACGGTCACCTAAAATACGCATTTTAGTAATCGTAGACCGACTTTCATCATGGATGAGACCGGATGTATCAATATGATCAGCGGCCAATAAGTTATCGAGCACTCTACCATGGTCATCGACACCAGCTACGGCTCCTAAATAGACATGGCAATCGAGATTGGCTAAGTTAGACGCTACGTTACCTGCCCCGCCAAGTACTTCTTTCACAGAGGATACGCGATTGACCGGCACAGGAGCCTCTGGTGAAATACGACTCACATCGCCAAATACATAACGATCCACCATAACATCACCGATAACTGCAATGTTTAGGTTCGGTAATGAATTTGTCAAAAACTCATTCACTGTTTTTGTAATCATAGGTCCCCTTTCAAGAAATCTGTGATTTCTTCCCTATCTCGATTAATAATCTTCTTCAATAAGTTCGCAAATGATATGACCAGCTAAAATGTGCATTTCTTGAATACGCGCCGTAACAGTACTTGGAATAGCTAGTGTAAGATCGCATAATTCTGCCAATTTACCGCCACCTTCACCGGTGAAAGCAATCGTGTGCATACCTGTATTTCGTGCCATTTCCACGGCTTTCACAACATTTTTTGAATTACCCGATGTAGAAATACCGATAAGTACATCCCCAGAACGGCCTAAGCCTTCAACTTGTCGCGCAAACACTGCATCATAGTCATAATCATTGGCAACAGCTGTCAAAATAGATGTATCTGTGGTAAGCGCAATGGATGCAAGAGAGCGGCGTTCTTTTTTAAAACGTCCAATAAGTTCTGCTGCAAGATGTTGAGAATCCGCAGCGGAACCACCATTACCACAGAATAAAATTTTATTGCCACTATTCAAAGCCACAATACAGCGGTTAGCAATTTCTTGAATAACATCCATCTGATCCATTGTTTTACTAAACACATCAAGATGGTCTGTAAATCGATCCGCAATGATTGGATTTATATCTGTCATTATAAAATCTCCTTTAGTAGGCGATCCGCGTTTTTCCAAAATAGTTTTTCCGTTTGTTCTTCTGAAAGCCCGGCGCCTCGAAATGCATCATACAAACGATGCATATCTGAAATATCCTCAATTTCTGTATTTGGCTTGATACCATCAAAATCAGTGCCTAGAGCGATTACATCTTCACCGCCCTTATTGATGATATACAATCCGTGCTTCACAATATCATCGATGCGACTGATAGGTGAAGTCCCTAAAAAGGATTGAGCAAAGTTCAAACCAATAACGCCACCCTTTTCACCAATTAAACGGATCAAGTGGTCCGGCAAATTACGACGATGAGCTGTCACTTCTCGCGCATTAGAATGAGATGCAATAAAAGGCACATCAAGAATATCGCCTAATTGTTCTGTTCCCCCATCATTAAGATGAGAACAATCAACAATCATGCCTAATTCTTGCATCCGTTCTACAAATGCAATGCCTGTTTCAGTCAATTTCTTATGAGGGTCTCCTGTATTAGGTTCCCCCAATTCATTAGGATAGTTCCAGGTCAATGTAATAAGTCGAACACCATCAGCGTAAGCCTTGTCTAACTTAGCTAAATCGCCTCCCAGAACGCCCCCCTCTTCAATGGATAATAAAGCTGCTACTTTATGATTTTCATAACACGCTGTAATATCATCATAAGAACGCACATGACTGATATAGTCGCTATATTTTTGTATCTGACTATCGAACAATTGGCGCATAGATTCGTATCTACCATACGAATCGTCTTGTTCCTCTAAGTCTACAAATAATGCAAAATCCTGTAGTCGACTATGACCTTTTATGAGACGTTCTATATCAATTTTCCAATGATTGGAAAATAAATCACCATCATGAGGGTGATCGATTAATTGCATTATCGTATCACAATGTAAATCAATCATATATTCACGCTATTTCTTTGCTTTTTTAGCATCTAATTTTTTTAATGCTTTAAGTTCAGCCATAAAGCTATCAATATTATCAAACTTTCGATATACAGAAGCAAAACGTACATATGCAACTTGGTCGATATCTTTTAGTTGTTGTAATACAAGTTCACCAATACGATCTGTAGAAATCTCTTGGTTTACTTCATTGCGAATGTCGCGCTCTACATTATTGACCACTTCTTCCATAACGGACATAGGAACTGTTCGTTTGTCACAAGAACGCAACAAACCATTTAACAATTTACCACGGTCGAATAATTCACGGCGACCATTCTTCTTTGCTACCATGAGTGGTACTTCTTCGATGATTTCATAAGTAGTAAAGCGGCGTCCACAATTAATACACTCCCGACGACGACGGATACTGTTTCCTTCATCTGTCGTTCTTGAGTCTGTTACCTTCGTGTCTGTATGTTGGCAATAAGGACATCTCATTGGCTAATACTCCTTTTCTAATCAGTCATTTATCATGAAAAAGGCACAATACACCTATTTTCTTATACCTTATATACTACCATATTTAGTAGGAAAAGTACAAAAAGAACCATATAATGATACTTAATAGTACCGACTTGTCTAAATCTTTTTCATTTAGTATACTATTGTTAATCATAAACTGACTAACACTCACTTGTCCGCTCGATTGGACGTTATTGACTGTTAGTTGGTTTATTTTTTTATTATATGATAAAATTTAGAAAGTCCCCCATATAATACAAAGGAGTATTATATGGGGGACTTTTTTTATGCACTTACGTGCTAAATCGTATTAAATTAACGTTTAATAGCATCTTCAATGTGTAACAAGCAATCACCGGATTCGATACGGCTACCTTCACGAACAAGAATTTCTTCAACGATACCACCGATAGGAGCTGTAATTGTTGTTTCCATCTTCATAGCTTCTGTTACGATTAATGGTTCACCTTTAGTTACGGATTGACCTTTCTTAACTAGAATCTTAACAACGGAACCAGACAACGTAGCACCAATTTCACCAGGGTTGGATTCATTTACTTTACGACGAACAACGCCAGTTGTTTTAGCATGTTTATCATGAACTTTAATAGAACGTGGTTGACCATTAAATTCAAAGAGAACGATGCGATTACCATCTTCATCAGGATCGGATACACCATTCATCTTGATAATTAATGTTTTACCTTTTTCAATAGTAACTTGAATTTCTTCACCACGTTTCATACCAAAGAAGAATGTTGGTGTATCTAGTACAGATACATTACCAAAGTCTTTAGTAAATTTAGTGTAGTCTTTAAATACTTTAGGATACAAGCAGTATGCACTTACATCTTCATCAGTAGTATTAGCACCCATTTCGTTTAATTCATTACGAACATGTTCGAAATCAGTTGGAGGTAATACAGCACCAGGACGAACAGTAATAGGGCGAGCACCTTTCAAGATGATTTTTTGAAGTTCTTCAGGGAACCCTTGATATGGTGTACCTAGACGACCTTCGAAGAATTCTACTACTGATTGAGGGAAATCAAGAGTATCACCTTTTTCATAGATATCTTTTTCAGTCAAATTATTTTGTACCATGTACAATGTCATATCACCAACGACTTTAGAAGAAGGTGTTACCTTGATGATATCACCAAACATCATATTAACTTGGTGATATACTTTTTTAATGTCTGTCCAACGATCACCAAGTCCAACCATTTTAGCTTGTTGTTGCAAGTTGGAATATTGACCGCCTGGCATTTCATGTTGGTATACTTCTGTATTTGGATATTTTTCAGCTTTATCAACGCCTCTGTAGTAAGGACGAATACTACCGAAGTAATGAGACATTTCTTCCATGTAGTCGATGTTCATTTGTGGTTGACGTTCTGTACCTGCCAATGCATAGTACATGGAGTTCATACTAGGTTGGCTTGTACCATTTGCAAATGCAGAGTAAGCTAAGTCTATTACGTCTACACCAGCATCTACAGCGCGGCCATAGGAGTAAATCGTATTGCCAGAACCTTCATGAGAATGCAAATGAATTGGTACTGTTACAGCGTCTTTCAAAGCGGATACTAAGTTGTATGCAGCTTGAGGTTTCAACAAACCAGCCATATCTTTAATAGCGATAATATTAGCACCTGCATTTTGCAATTCTTTTGCCATTTTTACATAGTAATCAAGATTGTATTTAGGACGATTGCTGTCGAGAATATCGCCTGTGTAGCACAATGCAACTTCAGCAATCTTATTTTGATTGCGAACTTCATCGATGGCAACCTTCATATTGTCAAGGCTATTCAAGCTATCAAATACGCGGAATACGTCGATACCATTTTTAGCGGACAATTGAATGAAATTACGAACTACATTATCAGGATAGGATGTATAACCAACGGCATTAGCACCGCGAATCAACATTTGAAGCAATGTATTAGGCACTTCTTTACGGAACATGCGCAAACGTTCCCATGGATCTTCGTGCAAGAAGCGATAGGATACGTCAAATGTTGCACCGCCCCAACATTCTAAGGAGAATAGATTTGGTACACCTTTAGCGGCATCGCCAGCTACGCGTGCCATATCGATGGTACGCAAACGTGTAGCAAATAAGGATTGGTGAGCATCACGCCATGTTGTATCTGTGAAGAATACTTGTTTTTGGTCAGCCAACCATTTACTGAAGCCTTCTGGACCTAATTCATCGAATTTTTGTTTTGTACCAGGTGCAGGAGATACATCCAGTTTAGATGGCAATTGCATTGGTTCAAAATCAGGCACTTCTTGAGGGCCTGCACCGGAGTAACCATTGATTGTAGTATCCGCAATGTAGCGAAGCAATTTAGTACCACGGTCGCGATCTGGTTTTAATTCGAATAATTCAGGATGGTCTTCAATGAAGTTAACTGTGTAGTTACCGCTTTGGAATTCAGGGTTTTCAAGAACGTTAATCAAGAAATGAATGTTTGTTTTAACGCCACGAATACGGAATTCTTTCAAGCAACGAAGCATTTTACGAATAGTTTCTTCATTGTTAGGACCGAATGCAGTTGCTTTTACCAATAGGGAATCATAGTAAGGTGTTACTACGGCGCCTGTGAAAGCATTACCGGAGTCTAATCGGATACCAAAACCGCCGGAACTACGATATGCCAAGATTTTACCAGTATCTGGCATGAAGTTGTTCTTAGGATCTTCTGTAGTGATACGACATTGAATTGCAGTACCTTTACAAGGAATTTCATCTTGTTCAGGAATGCCTATTTCTGGGCTGTGCAAATCATAGCCTTCAGCGATACGAATTTGAGAATGAACAATATCGATGTCCGTAATCATTTCTGTTACGGTATGTTCTACTTGGATACGAGGATTAACTTCGATGAAATAGAAGGAACCATCAGAAGTTACCAAGAATTCAACAGTACCAGCATTAACGTAGCCAACATTTTTCATGATTTTTACGGCTGCATCACATACGGCTTTACGAGTTTCTAATGGCAATGCAAAAGCTGGTGCCATTTCAACAACCTTTTGGTGACGACGTTGTACAGAGCAATCACGTTCATGTAAATGAACGACATTACCATGTTCATCACCTAAGATTTGAACTTCGATATGTTTAGGTTCAACGATGAGTTTTTCTACGTAAACATCATCATCGCCAAATGCTGCTTTAGCTTCGGATTTAGCGCGGTCATAAGCATCGCGTAAATCTTCTTTGCGGTGAACTTCGCGCATACCACGACCGCCACCACCGTTTACGGCTTTAATCATCAATGGATAGCCGTGAGTTTCAGCAAATTCTTCTAATTGTGCAAAATCACGCAATGCCCCATCAGAACCAGGAATCATTGGAATGTCTGCCAATTTAGCTTGTGTACGAGCATTAACCTTGTCGCCGAACATATTCAAATGTTCTACGTGAGGTCCAATGAAAATGATACCTTCTTCACCGCAACGACGAGCGAACTCTTCGTTTTCGGATAAGAAACCATAGCCAGGATGGATAGCATCAATGTCATGCTCTTTAGCAATGCGGATGATATCTTCAATATCCAAATAGGCATCAACTGGTTTTTTACCTTCCCCAACCAAATATGCTTCATCAGCTTGGTTACGGTGCAAGGACAATGTGTCTTCTTTAGAATAGATAGCTACTGTTTTAATACCCATTTCGTTACATGCACGAAATACGCGGATTGCGATTTCGCCACGATTGGCTACCAAAACGGATTTAATTTTCTTCATAATTGCCTCCTACCGAGTCCTATCGAATGATAGATTTGTGTGCATTGATATACATTGTATGTATGCATATCGAAATACATGTTTTACTTAAACATTTATCACTTTTTTTGATATCCGACTATGAATCAAATATACTTATATTATACAATAATTTTCAGATATTAAAAGCATTAATCATCAATATGGTTATATTTATAAATTATTTAACCTAATATAGAAATTATTCTATTCATTAATTTTTCATATGTATTTTTACATACACCGGATGTGGAATAAGATTATATTTATGTAATTTATTCATCACCCAAGAAATGTTGCATTAAATGATTCAATTGTTCTTGGTCACGAGCCCCCATCGTTTCAACAGCGGAATGCATAGCCAATAATGGTAAGCCAATGTCCATCGTCCGCATTGGTAACATAGCTGATGAAATAGAACCAACAGTTGAGCCACCCGGAATATCAGAACGATTAACATAAATTTGGTAGGCTACATTAGCTTCCTCACAAAGGCCTTTCACAATGGCAATAGCCTTTGCATCGCCTGCATAAGATTGGCTACAGGCCTGTTTTAATGTAACCCCTCCATTGAGTACCGGAAAATTGGTAATATCATTTTTCTCTGGATAATTTGGATGCAATCCATGAGCTACATCAGATGAAATCATGAAGCCACGAGCCACATCTAGATCCATATCATCACGGCTTAATCCTAAACTGCGATACACACGTTCTAATAAGTTTGGCAATAACATTCCTGCTCCGCCTTGTTTAGTACGGCTACCCACCTCTTCATTGTCGAATAGGATTGCACAGCGAATACCGTCAACTTTATTTTTCTTTGCCTCTACAATACCCGCGAGAACACCGAAGCAAGACGTTAAATTATCAAGTCTTGGAGAACTAATGAAATCGAAATCTGTACCAACTAATGCACCTTCTGTTACAGGATAGAGTGTAATTTCATAGGATAGAATTTCAGATGGATCACAATTAATCTCGTCTGCTAAAAATTGATTCCATGCCTCCTCCTCAGATTTTGTCGTATCTCCATCTGGCTTCATCATGATGATAGGTAACATTTCTTTTTGTCGATTCAATGCTACCCCATCATTCACATTACGATTCATATGAATTGCTAAATTAGGAATAATAGCGATTGGCCGCTTCGTATCAAATAAAACGGAATCAACATCATATGGGTTCTCACCTTTTAAAACAACGGTCCCCGCCGCACCTAAAGGTCGATCTAACCAGGTATTTTGAATTAATCCACCATACATTTCAACATTGAGCTTTGTGTACCCTTTTACATCTGTAATAGGATTTGGCTTGACCCGTATAGCAGGAAAATCTGTATGAGCCGATGCAATGCGTAAAGAATGACGATAGTCCTCGCCTATGTGAAAGGCAAATAATGTTGTACCATATACATTAACTACATAATCACCAGATGTTAAATTCCAAGGTTCTTCCAAGGATAACTCTGTAAATCCTGCATCTAATAATAGCTGTAAACTGGTATCTACCGTATGATACGGAGATGTACATCCCTTGATATATTTTATTAATTGAGGATTATCAAATTTCATATGACCTCCTACTCAATTATTACATGCAAATTGTTATGTAATATACATAATCTATTGCCATTGTATCACAAAAACGCCGTCCCACAAGGGACGGCGTCATGTATACATAATCGTATACGTTTATGTAATTGTATGTTACCACATACCGATAACTTTCATCCAAATAGAACCTAATCCTACAAAGATGATTAAGTTGATTACGGATGAGAAGAAACCAAGTTTCCACCATGCATTTTGAGGAACATATCCAGTATTGAAAATAACTGGAGATGGACCTGCAGCATAGTGAGTCAAAGACATACACAAGTTAGATGTAAATGCAATCATCAACAATGTCAACATTGGTGGTGCACCTGCAGAGATAGCAATAGCGGAGAATGCTACGAACATGGCAGAAATATGTGCTGTTAAGGATGCGAATACATAGTGGGAATATGTATTAATAAGTACAGCTATAACGAAGGCAATAATCCAAGATCCTTCTGGAATATAAGCGCCTACAAGTACTGTTGCCCATTTAATGAAGCCCAATTTGGACAAGAAACCGGCAAAGCCCATTAAGGTACCCATCCAAACTAATGTATCCCAAGCACCTTTTTCACTTTTAACATCGTCCCAAACAAGAACGCTAGTAGCAAGCAAAATAGAAATACCTAAGAATGCAACAGTTGTAGCATCAATTTTTGTGAATTGAGAAGTAGCCCATAACACTAAAGCTAAAATAAATACGCCTAGCATAACCCATTCTTGGAAGGACATTTTACCAAGACCTTTTAACTCTTCTTTAATCATTTGTTGTGCTTCACGAGCATCTTTAATTTCAGGTGGGTATACTTTATAAATGAAATATGGCATTATAATCAATGCAATAACACCAGGTACGATGGCTGCCATAGCCCAGTCGCCCCATGTGATACCGATGCCAAAAGATTGAAGCGCTAATGCTGCAACCAATGTGTTACCAGCCATGGATGTTTGGAACATAGCAGATGTAATCGTATTCACTTGATAAATGGATTGCATCAAGAAGGAACCAATTTTACGAGGTCCATCTTGAGGTTCAGAACCGAAAGCTTTTGCCAAGCTTGTAGTAATCGGCATGATAACACCACCTACACGGGCTGTATTAGATGGAGTTGCTGGAGCTAAAATTAAATCAGATAATGCTAATGCATAAGCCAAACGCAAGGAACTACTACCAAAAGCAGCAATCAAATTATACGCAATACGTTTCCCCAAACCAGTTTTAATAAAGCCACGAGAGAATAAGAACGCACCTACGATTAGCCAAATAGCAGAGTTAGCAAAACCAGATATAGCTTCGCCGATTTTCAAAGTACCTGTCAAAGCAGCCACAGTAATTACAACGATGGATACGCCACCAATTGGTAATGGCTGAGTAATAAAGCCTACGATGGTAGCAACAAAAATGGCAAACAAATGCCAAGATTGAGGTGTTAAACCCTCTGGCGTCGGAATAAACCATAGGCCTATACCAAAGACCGCTGGAATAATCCAATTTAACAGTTTTTTCATACACATACCTCCTACATAGGAAAAAAAATTAAACTTTGTATGAAAAAAGCTGTACATCTAAAACTATGCACAGCTTTCATCGTCATATATATCCTACTCAGGCAAAGATACATCCTCTAAATTTGTTTTGTCGATAGACTCAATATCACCTTTATCGCAAAGGTTTGCGATGTTTGGATCAATTGGCAAACGATTCAACAATAAAAGACCGTATTTTTGGAGGATTTCTTCAATGTGGCTTTCACCAAAGATTTGGTAATCCTTACCGTTATCTGGGCAATGGAAGTACGAATAGTTTTCCACTACACCAATAATAGGCACTTGCATTAAATCAGCCATCTTAACTGCTTTTTCAACAATCATGGATACCAAGTCTTGAGGAGATGTAACAATGATGATACCATCCAATTTCAAGGATTGGTATACAGTAATCGCTACGTCACCCGTTCCTGGTGGCATATCAACGAATAAATAATCGATGTCTTTCCAAATAACATCACTGTAGAATTGTTTTACAACATTGCCTAGAATAGGACCACGCCACAATACAGGATCTGTATCATTTTCAAGCAACAAATTAACAGACATTACATCAATGCCATATTGCTTAGTTTTAACAGGATACATACCAACTTCGTCAGCGTAAGCCTTTTCTTTGATACCAAACATCTTAGGAATGGATGGACCAGTTATATCAGCATCAAGAATACCTACTTTATAACCTTTACGAGCCATCGTTAAGGCCATCAAGCTTGTAACGGAGGATTTACCTACACCACCCTTACCGGATACAACACCGATAACATGTTTAACGGAACTCAATTCATGCAATGGCGCCGTCATATCTTGAGGCTGTTGTGCACCACCGCAACCTGCGGATTTGGATGGACAACTATTGCAATCACTACTGCTGCTACCGCAACCCATAGTAAACACCTACTTTCTTCGAGGACTTCCCTCAACAATATATAGTTAGAAAATTATTATCTCATTGTAAATATCGTTCATTGTGAAAGCTCTTTCTACAACTAACACATCATATATTTACAGTGTTATTGTATCATGGTAGTTTAATAATTTTCAATATACCTATACACTTTAAACGACTAAATTATTCACCACAATAGTCCTTTGTAAGAGCACAGAGGATTTCCATCCCCTTCTCAATTTCTGGAATTGTTGGCACCGTATAGCTCAAACGGAATGCATGACCATTTTGTACACCATCCGCTGCAAAAGCACCACATTTAATAATGCCTACATTTTTATTCATGCACGCTTCAAAGAATTCATCACAATCAACAGTATCCGGCATTGTCATCCATGCGAACATACCACCTGTAGGTTGAGTCAAATGAACCTTGGAACTACCTTTGTCTTTAAAGACACGCATCATAGCATCACATTTAGATTTATATACCTTCCGTACATTTTCTAAATGTGCATCATAATCGATGTGGTCTAGTACGTGTGCTACCACCTTTTGTGTAACTAATGGCATTTGTCCCGCCGTATTATTTTTTAGCGCTTGGATAGTGCCGATAACATCTTCTGGGCCCAACAAGAAACCAACACGCAAGCCTGCCGATAATGTTTTAGAATAGGAACCTGCATAGAGAACACGATTTTCCGTATCAAAGGATTTAAATGTCGGTACATGTTCACCAGCAAAACGGATTTCACCATATGGGTCATCTTCATAGATAAACAAATCATATTTTGATGCTATGGCGTAAATCTCTTTGCGACGTTCTAGTGGCATGGTAATGCCTGTTGGGTTTTGGAAATTTGGAATTAAATAGATATATTTCCCCTTGCCTGATTGAGCCGCTTTTTCCAACTCACTTGGAATCATACCGAACTCATCAGTTTTGATACCGACTGCCTTAGCCCCCATATTGCGTACAGAATTGATAGCACTTGTGAAAGTATAATCATCCATGTACACTTCATCGCCAGGTTCACACACAGTAATTGGCACCAAGCCCAATAATTGACCAGCCCCATTAGAAATAATCAAACCTTGACCCTCTAAATTCATATGGTGAACTTTCGATAAACGTTGTAAGGTCAATTCTGCTAATCGCGCATCCCCTTGCATCGGACCATATTGTAATAAACTCATAGGATTATCATGAACGATGAAATCAAAGGCATCTTCGATAACTTTCACAGGAATTGCCTCTGGTGCTGGATTACCAATACCAAAACTGATAAATCCAGGTACACCCACACCACGTTCAAATACTTCACGGATGAAATTAGGCCCTTTTAATATTACGCGTTCAGGAAGTGAAAAACTCATAGTATCGCCTCTTTTATTTTAATTACATAGAAATACATGTTTATTAAGCATTAGGATCATGTTCTCGTTCTGCATTACGTTTATTAATATACCGTTTATATACTTTCCATAAAATGAAATATACAATGGCTGCTACGACGACAATAATACCTAGACGCCCCATATTTTCTTGAAAATTTACAATATCTGTGCCAATAGCAACTTCAAGGGCTGTAGACGGAAATTTACCAATTAAATTTGCTAAAATATAGTCACGCGGTTTAATCTTACTGATAGCCCCTAGCGCAGTGATGACACCAGATGGAAAATAAGGTAATGATCTAGCAAATAACATGACCACAAAACCATTATTACCGGAAAAATCATCAACCTTCATCAATGTGGTACTCTTAGAAATTAGCTTATCCGCCGCATCTCGTAAGAAATAACGCATAATGTAAAAGCTGATGACTACCCCAATGGTTTCAGCGAGCCATGAAATAATAATGCCAGGCCACATACCGAACACAAGACCATTCGCTGTGGAAATAAAGATGGATGGCAAAAACCCTACAGCATTGACAAAAATATCAAGGAGCATGCTCACCACCATGGCCATAGGACCATAGCCTTGAATATACTCGGCAATTTCCTCCATAGAACCACTCGTTGCTAGATGCCACATAGTTGGGTAAAATGTAGGATCTACAATATTAATGATGATTAGTAGTACGACAAATAATACGCCTGCTATTACCTGCACCAAGCCTTCACCAGAAGGCGAAAATTTTCGTTCTTTCATAGTTACCTCGTTTAATAAAACTAGTACTATTATAGCACGGATTCTATAGAGTCTGTATAATTAAGTCTATTTTAGGAATAATAAATTTTATCATTACAAAATTAGCATATATACTCATAAGAGTTGTATAATACAAATATATTCTAGTTCATTACGAAAGAAGGTTTACTATGATACAAGTTGGTCAATCTGCGACAGCAACAGTTACAGTTACAGAATCTAATATTGCAAAAACAATGAAGTCTGGTTCTCTTGAAGTATTCGCTACTCCTGCTATGTGTGCACTTATGGAAGAAGCTGCACAAGCAGCGGTACAACCAGAATTGAATGATGGTGAAGGCACGGTAGGCATCTCCCTATCCATTAGCCATGATGCTCCCTCCCCTATGGGTGCTACAATTACAGCCACTGCTACAGTAACAGCTGTGGAAGGGCGAAAAATCTCCTTTGTCATCGAAGCATCTGATGGTGTTGGAATTATTGGTAAAGGCTCACATGAACGATTCGTCATTAACAACGAGAAATTTATGACTAAGGTCGGTGCACGAAAAGCATCAAACTAAATCGATAGATCCGGGTTATAGGACAAAAAGTGTTGCTATTTTAGTCCCAAAGATTGGTAAATAGGCGATCATAATTATGCAAATCACTCCAAACAATAGCATCACCCCAAGTCGGAATAGAAGCTTCTAACCTAGATTGTTCATGTATGGTATGATATATATCAGAAATACTCTTGTTGGTCGGCATAACCTTAAGTATTTCTGCATTAGAAAGCGGGTTTGGTGAGTGCATATAGCACCACCAGAACACCGCTTTTATTCGTCTTTCAATAGACATTCCTCTATGATTACGTAACATAGTGCGTAACTGAGCATTTACACCACCTTCTATACGATTATTAGTAGCTGGGCAGGTACATGTTAACGATGCATCTAAGTAAGTAAATAAACATCTTTTGTTAATCAATTTAACTAAGGAATTTTCTGCTTTTATAAGTCGTTCATGTTTAGGTCGTATCGTACCGTTTTCATCAACTGTTATTTCTGATAGGAATACCCTATGTCGTACTTTCCATGACATAACGTTTTGTACCCACTTCATAGCATGATCTTGCGTGTGTATTGTTAATAAATCCCTTGCAATTCCATATAACTCACAACCAGCAATCGTTTTAGGACGTATTGTTGTATAGCGTTTTACTTGTTGAAATGCATGAAATAAGCACCTTTGTAGTTTGGCTTTCGGCCAAACTTTTTTTAATGCCTTTTGAAAGCCGGTACCACCATCGGATATAACTACTATAGGTGATGAAATACGTCGTAATAAAGCCTCCCAAGCCTTAGAATGCTCATATCTACAAACATACCAGCCTAAGACATGCGTCTCATTACAACAGATTAAAATACAAGCATTTCTAGCTAAATAAATACCATCAACAAATACCACACTACTTGATGATTCAACTTTTGGTGGTAATGGCCAAAGCTCCCAAAACTGTGATGTTTTTCTACGAAATGAACGTCCATCGCCAGCCATATCTAACTGTGTGTGTTTACCAAATAACCAATCCAAAAATATCTGTAAATTATTGTTAGTTTTATTCACTTTATTTGTGAATGAGCAAGAACATTGATTACAATACCAACGTTGAGAACCCGCATTTGTTTTACCATTTCTCTTACAAACGAAACCACAATTAGGGCATCTGACTAGTTTCATAATTATACTCCTTCTAAAAAATATATCTCTTTAGAAAGATAAAACCTTATTTGAGTCAGTAAAATCAAGGGGTTTCAGACTTTTTAGCAACACTTTTTGTCCTATATGTAAAAGTTACTCAAAAGATAAAATGCCGATGGAGCTAGTATTTAACTAGTTCCATCGGCATTAAGAGCAACACTTTTTGTCCTATAACCCATAGATCCAATCAAATAAATTCTATAAGCGCAAACATCCTCCACAATCTTCTGATTATGGAGGATGTTTTAATATTATATTATTGTATATTACTTAAAGATTAGCAAATCTTAACTACCCAACCTTCTGGAGCTTCGATTTCACCATGTTGGATACCAAGTAATGTATCATATAATTTTTTAGTTACAGGGCCCATATCATCCATGCCAGCTGGTACATTGATAGTGCCTTCTGGAGTATCGATTTGACCTACTGGAGAAATAACCGCTGCTGTACCGCATAGACCCATTTCAGCAAAGTCTTTTAATTCATCTTTATAAACAGTGCGATGTTCTACTTTCATACCAAGATAATGTTCTGCTACATACATCAAGGAACGACGTGTAATGGATGGCAAGATACTATCAGATTTAGGTGTTACTAATTTGCCATCTTTAGTGATGAAGATAAAGTTTGCACCACCAGTTTCTTCTACATGTGTACGAGTAGCCGCATCAAGGTACATGTTTTCTGCATAACCTTTGTTATGAGCATCAGTGATAGCATATAAACTCATCGCATAGTTTAGACCAGCTTTGATGTGACCAGTACCATGAGGAGCTGCACGATCAAAATCAGTGATACGAATTTTGATTGGTTTAGCGCCACCTTTGAAGTAAGGTCCTACTGGTGTAGTAAATACACGGAATTGATATTCATCTGCAGGTTTTACACCGATAACGGAGTTTGTACCCATCATGTATGGACGAATATAAAGACTTGCACCATGACCATAAGGAGGAACAAAGTCTTTGTTTGCTTTCACAACTTCTTTTACAGCTTCAAGGAAACGACCTTCAGGTAATATAGGCATTACAAGGCGTTCCGCAGATTGATTTAAACGCTCTGCATTAAGATCTGGACGGAAACATACAATGTGACCATCTTTAGTGTAGTATGCTTTTAAACCTTCGAATACAGTTTGTGCATATTGGAATACACCTGCACATTCATTAAGAACAACGTTAGCATCAGTAATTAATCCGCCTTCGTCCCATTTACCATCTTTATATGTAGTCAAATAACGGTAGTCGGTTTCTACATAACCAAAACCGAGATTATCCCAATCGATATTCTTGCTCATAACAATAACCTCCATGCTTATTAATATACTTATAATCTTAACACTATGAGCAAGTTATTTCAACATATTCTATAGAGGTCGGAAGTTTATCTATAATAAATTTAGTTCGGTTCAAATCATAAGGTACGTCGTAACGCGTATGATATGAAATAGATTCTACACGACCAGTACGAACCGCATTATCGGATCCAAACGGAACTTTTACAATATCCCCTTCATATATATCATTTCTATCAGTACGATAATAAAATTCCTGGTTTATCTTAAAAATATATACGGAACAATACGTATAAATCCTTCTATCAGATGTATGATTTGATTGTAAAAACTCTTGTAAAGATTTATCTCTTGTATGAGCATGTATAAAATTAATTAGATTTTTATACCAAGTGGGCACATACTGATTAGTTACATTCCCTATAAACAATGTATCCTCTTTATGCGCCCATTTAATACGTACTGTTACTATACCACCACGAGCAGGGTCTCTATCAAGGTCATGACTTTCACTAAGACTAAAGGAATCTAGACTATATAGCGTTTCGCCAATGTGAAAGTCAATATCTTGCTTCAATTGATGAATCATTTGATTATCTACATACTCGCTATGACTATGGCTAGAGTGACCAAATTGCTTACTATTACAATCAATGGAAATAGACGGCTCATTCCAATTAAAATTCAATGTATTTACGTCACCATATTCTTGGTACATATTTTTTTGCACTTCAATATGAATCTCTTGAATTCTATCTTTTTCTCGATTTCCATCAAATAAAAGTAATGTAGGTATACCTAGGATTTGTCTGAATAGTATAGACATGGCCCTCAGGGTATTATCAAAAGGAAATTCATATATAAATTCCTGATCCTCGGTGTTGATGAGCTGCACTTTGACAGCACACTCATCCTCATCATATAGGTCAATATCATCGGAAAATCTACGCCCCATAAGCTCTAATAGATATTGTTTTTTAGATTCGTCAATTGAGTACTCCTTAGTAGTTAAGGATTCTATTTTACCCTCTACAGGTTTCGAGATATGCTCCCATTTAATGCCATAGGTAACACTAATGTCTTCCTTAATAGAAATATGTTGTATCTCTTCAATATAGTAATCTTTACGATTTAATTTCACTTCCTTTGGAACGCCATCTGGTAAATCACCATACCAGCTACCCGTACTTATAATGTCACAAGATACTACGGTACCTATAAATTTATCTGTCACATTTCTATGCATATACATAGGGACTCCTCCTTTTATTACTTTAGTTTAAGTATAACAAACAGGATGTGACAAAAACGCCTCTATATAATTATTTCGTCAAAAATATTCTTTACATACCGATTTATATTATAATTAACTTACGATATATGTATCTCATCTCTTAAGGAGGTATCTCTCATGAAAGAATCTAATAACCATACCCTAATTACTAATCCTAAAAACATTATCTGTATCGGTTTAAACTATACAGACCATATAGAGGAAACTAGTCTTGCTACACATGATTTTCCAGAAATCTTTATGAAAACATCTAATGCATTGGCATCACATCAAGATATAGTTCCCATTCAAGATGAAAATCTTCATTATGATTACGAAGGAGAACTGGTTATCGTCATTGGTAAGGCGGGTAAAAATATATCTCGCGACCAAGCTAAAGAACATATCTTAGGATATACCATAGGTAATGATGTATCAGCTCGTAGCTTGCAGTTTAGAGGCTCTCAATGGATTCTTGGCAAATCCTTAGATAACTTTGCCCCTATCGGTCCTGTTATCGTATCACCTGACGATTTTGATTTTGAAAATGCTACCATTACCACAACAGTAAATGGTGAGGTGCGTCAACAAGCTAAATTAGAACAAATGTTATTTAAACCAGATGCAATCATAGAGTTTGTATCTCAGTATATTACACTACAAGAGGGTGACATTATCTTTACCGGTACACCTAGTGGTGTTGTACTCGGTAAAAATGAAAAACGATATGGTTGGTTAAAATCAGGAGATACCGTATCTATATCGATTAGTGGCATTGGTACCTTAGTAAATCAATTTAAATAGTCCCCCTATATACACCAAAAGAGATTACTTATGATGTGTCTATCCATCATGAGTAATCTCTTTCTTCTTTTTCTATAAGTCTATTTAAATATGATTTTACAATCTAATATGTACTATTTATGTTTCGCTTCAAGATCTAGCAAATATTTCTTGCGTTCAATACCACCCGCATATCCTGTCAATTTACCATTACTACCGATAACGCGATGACATGGAACGATAATAGATATAGGATTATGTCCTACAGCACCTCCTACAGCTTGAGCAGAGAATGTTTCTTTGCCTTGTTTTTCAGCAATCTTCTTACCTATTTCGCCATAAGTTGTCGTTTCACCATAAGAGATAGTTTGTAATATAGACCATACAGACTTACGAAATTCTGTTCCTTCTAATTGAATTGGTGGAGTAATAAATGGTTTTTGACCTTTAAAATATTGGTCTAGCCACATAATGGTCACTTCAAAGGGGCCTGTTAGTTGTTCAATATATTCCGTATCATCATAAGTAGGAGCATGGCTTTCATCTACAAAAAATAAATCTGTTAAATACGTTAATGTACCAAGCATAATCATAGTTCCTAATGGGCTTTCATAGGTGTATTTATAATTCATAGTACATTAACTCCTTATTAAACTAATAAATCTTGTAATACTTGTTGTATATCATTATTAAATGATACAGTATTTTCATGAATTTCAAAAGGAGTATATTATTTATCCCAATAATTTGTTGTAGATGTCATAATCTATATCCTTAAACACATTAAATACCACTTGTATTTTACTATTTGTTTCTTTTAAATATGTTCGTACCGTATCTATGGCAATCTGTGCTGCTTCTTCATTAGGGAATCTAAACTCACCAGTAGAAATACAACAGAATGCAATGGAGTGTAAGTTATAAGCATTAGCTAGTTGCAAACAGTACCGATAACATGATACCAGTTCATTTCTCTCCTTAGCTGTTACCTTCTCATTAATAATAGGTCCAACCGTGTGAATTACATGTTTTGCGGGCAAATTATACCCATAGGTCATACGAGCTACACCTGTTTTCTCTGGCATTTCCATATACTCAGTCATTCTAGCACATTCCATACGAAGTTCAATACCTGCAAAGGTGTGAATGGCATTATCGATACATTTATGATTTGGAGCAAAACATCCTAATAATTGATTATTGGCTGCATTTACAATAGCGTCTATAGATAATCGAGTAATGTCTCCTTGCCACAGATAAATCTGAGTCTCTCGCTCTTCCATATCATTAATGGTTACGATGCCCTTTTCATGGGCCAATATATTTAAATATTCACCCTCTATCTTCATCCATTCAAGAGGCATTCCACCAGCAGGGCGAATATTACATAGAGATCTAAAGAGAGTAAATTGCTCTTCTTCAATCACAGGGATCTCTATATGTTCGTTATGCTTCTCTTTGTATTCTGCTACTAAGCCTTCCACCAAATAGCGTAACCGTTTTTGCTGTGTCATATGTAACCCCTTTTAGTATAAATTATACTTTTACCTATTATAAAACAAAAAACTGCTAGCAAAAATGTATATGCTAGCAGTAACTTTACTGAAATTATATCTTATTCAGTTTTAAGGTCTTACAAACACTTGACCCCCATGGTTAACGAGGATATCCCCTTCTAAAACCTTTGTAGTAACGTTTTGTAGGCTACCTTGGATTTGACTCATCATGAAACGATATCCCGGACTATTTACATGTTTATTGAAAGCTGATTCATCGCTATAAATTTGAATTACATACCAGTGAGTTTTATTATTTCTTTCACGTAATACATAACCTGCCTTATAACCCGCATCATCACGAATAGCACGGTCAATATCTAATTGATATTGTTTTTGTACTGTATCAACTTCATTACCGTCTACTGTAAAATCTGTTAAGGTCACAACAGATTGACCGTCATTAATCAAAGATAACGCATTTGGTTTTTCAATCAATAACAAAGGCTGTACATCATACAATTTACGATTTGTCAGTTTAGAACCAACCTCGTTAATATAGTTTTGGAAATGCTCAGATTTGCGGTGTGTTTCTAAGGCAGCCGTATCTTTATATACCTCCACTACGTATGATTCAGATGGATTACCTTTTACATGAGCTACATTCATAGATAATGTATTAGGCTCGTTAGCCATAGAGGCTGTTAAATTCTGAACACCTGCAGTATTATACGCACCTTGTAATTCAGCAGGCACCTGATAACGATATAAACCTACAATAGGGGCTGTATCTACTTGTTCTTGTTTATCAAATGTGAATGCTGCAAACGATGTGCTAACGCCTAATATGGCAATAGCAGAAGTTAGCAAAATTCGTTTTATCATTCTCTTATTCATTAATAACTCCTTTACATATATCTTGATAATTTTTCAGCCCATAATCCAATACGTTTATAAGTTAAAAGTTCACATACTTTTGATGTAAAATGGCCAAATCTACGATAAAAGAAATTAAAGGTTAAATAGGCTGGTATCGTTCCGATAGTCTTAGGCATACGACGGAATATATTTCTTATGGAATATAACTCTTGATATATCCAAAGATATCCTTCTTCTAATTCCTCTTTAGACATACCAAGCGGCGTTACAACTACATGAGACGTATTGTATTTAGATAAATCATGATCAAAAATTCTATTCTGAGCTTCCATTCTCTTGTAAAATTCAGTCCCCGGATATGGAGTTACAATATGAGAGGTAATGGTATCAATTTTCTGGCTAATAATCCAATCTAATGTATTTTTAAATGTCTCTGGCGTGTCCCCATCTAGACCAAATACAAAGCTAGCATTGACCATAATGCCACGCTTATGTAATTCACTAATAAGTCTTTCAAACTCTTCACGATTGTTTTGCATCTTATGAACACTAGATAAAGACTGAGGACTGATACTTTCAAAACCAATAAATAAACTCTGACAACCAGTTTCTTTCATCAAATCCATTAATTCAGGGTATTGTCCTATTTTCATAGTAACCGCTGCATTCCAGTTTAATTTTAAAGGTTTAATACGCTCTAAAAACTGTTTAGTCCAAGAAATATTACCAATAAAATTATCATCAATAAACATAATATGCTTTGTGCCTAAACTTTTAATATCTGCTAATACATCATCTATATTACGATTTATATATTGATGAGTTCCAGAACTATTATAGCAAAAATCGCATTTATGAGGGCAACTGCGACTTGTAGAAACAACGTTATACCATAAATAATCAGTCTTATCTATCATGTCATATGCAGGCGCTACAATATCATTCCCAGAAGTTAAAGACTTAGATACATATTCAGATTGTAATCTATTATGTTTCATGTCCTCTATAATTTGAGGCCATGTATTTTCTGCAAAACCAATACATAAGCTATCAAATGCATCCTTTGGCACAGAGCTAGATGCAGTGGTAATATGTATACCACCAGCAATAACCTTAACACCTTTTTGTCTATATATAGATGCAATTTCAATAGCTCTAGGTAAAACATCTACAGTAACTGCTATGCCTACTAAGTCAGGCACATCATCAAAATCAATGGGTCTAATATTTTCATTTTCAATTGTAACTTCACAATCATGTCGAATAATATTAGCCACAGTCAATAATCCTAAATGAGGGGACATGCGTATTTTTAAATCTGTATCCATAGGACGTTTTAACATACGCGGTTGAATCAATTTAACTTTCATGTAAAACCTCTTATGTTACATCTATATTGTTATATATTCAATTATTGTACCATGCTCCTCTATAAGCTTAACAAGGTCTTTTCCTTGTAACCACACGGTCGCATCATTTTGGTTAGGATGTATACCGATTAAATTATCCTTATAATCCGCATCAATGTAGTAATGCACCTTACGCTCCTCATCGTGGAGTAAGCAGAATGGTGATACATGACCTGGTTTAATCTTCAAAATCTCCCATAACTCTTCTTCAGAACCAAAGGAAATCTTTTTAAGATTGTGGTCCTTACGGAATTGTTTTAAATCTACACGCTTTGAACCGCGTACAGTAATTAAATAGTAATGCTCCCGCTTATGGTCTCGGATAAATAAATTCTTCGCATCCCATTCTGGATATGGCAGGTCTACATCTGGTTTATCGTCCATACTAAATAGCGGTGCGTGATCCGTAACTTCAAAATCGATATGATGGTTATGCAAACAATCATATACGCCTTGTTTATCTAACATGTAATACCTCTAATACATATATTGTTAGTGAAAGTAGCACTTATATGCTATATCACTACATTTATTCTGGAACTTTATAGGTCCCATCAAATACAAATAATTCAGGATGTGCATGTACGAATGTGTCTTCATAGATTCCATCATATTCATATACCACATCATCTTTTTTATCAAGGAAATCGAACAGTTCATCCTCATTTTCCCAATCTTTTAAAATGTTCCATCGTTCTTCCCTATCAAATGGAACTGAGCCACCAAAATAATCGATGACAGATTGTAAATTATCCGCTAGTATATCCATCCTAAATAGTCGTAAACCTTCTAGAGCATCTTCCCATACAATACCGGAAGAGTTATAGAAGAATTGATGATGACCACCATTATTAACCTCTGCGAAGTACCAAGATATAGCATTAAGATAGCGTTGCTCTAAGGTGAAAGGTTTTGCGGATTCTATATAATCATCATAAGATCCATATATATTGATGGTCCAATACATGGGTTCATTAATGGTCCATACATCGTCTGTAGCCATGATTTCTTGAACCGTGATAGTGCGATGACGAGGTACACCTTTACGTTTCTTCTTTTTCTCTGCTACGTACTCATTATAGGCTGCACATAAATCAGGATAGTCAGCTTCACATGTTTCAAAATCCATTTTCAAATAGCACATATCAATGACTTCAAAACAATACGATTTTATATCATCTAGTTTAGCTTCTGTAGCTAAACGTACACCTTTATCTACTAATCTTAGCATCTGTTGCATAGTATTCGATGTGTACCCGTCACTATTATCCAAGACAAGGGCTCCATACGCATAGGCACAGCGATAATACCACACCGCATCACGATACTCTTCATCAATAGCTTCTAATACCTTAATAGCCTCTTTTTCATTGCTATTATTGTTATAAGCTCTACCAAGCTCACCTAATAGAGGTACAGATAAATTTTCTATACCTACACTAGTTAACACATCAATAATAGTTTCTACTTTTCCCGTATCATTAAGCTCTTTTATAGTTTGTAATTGCTCCGCATCAGAAAATGCTTTAAATTGTTCAACCGTTAATGCCATTATGTCACATCCTATCATATTTCATATATAGTCTTAAAATAAACATTATCTAGAAGCTAGCTACCACAAACAATATAGAATACAGGTATACCGTCTTCGTTATCTATTAGACCATACCCTTCACATTCATGTCCTTCGTATTCGATGCCTTCAAAGAATACGTGATCACCCAATTCTTTATTAGCCATTAAATTATGCAATTTAAAGAGTAATTCTTCTCTAGTAAAATATGTACCATTATCCGCCACAAGATGAGCCATAATTTCTACCTGCCACATACCATCTTCTTTATCGTCTTCAAGTAGTTCTTCATCGGTTACACGTTCATTATCAAAGAGTTGGTCTACACTTTCAATCCAAGCTTCATAGGTTACTAGAATTTCAGGTTCTTCTAATCTATCATCGTCATCTGCTTGATCATCATCTACATATTTCTTTACATTTTCATTGTATTCTTTGGAAAACTCTTCTCTTCTATATGTTTGCTTATTAAATACCCAATGTACTACATCATATGTAGGATAGTTATCCTCTTCGTATTCATTAGCGTCTTCAATATGGTTATCTTCTGTAGTCTCTTTACTATTTTTCTTATCAAAGAGATTCTTAATGGTTTCAAATATCACAGGATAATCCTCCTTGTACTCTTTTGGCTTAATTTGAGTTAATAGATATTTTACAACTTCACAGCACCAACCAAGTTGTTTATCTAAATTGGCTGCTTTCGTCATTTTTATGCCCGTCTCTATTAACTGTAATGCTTTTTGTACATGTTCAGAATCATAGCTTTCACCACACCCTAAAGATGCATGAGCATAGCCACAACGATAATACCAAGACCAATCGCGATGTGCCTCATCTATACGATTAAATAACTCGATAGCCTCTGCTGCACGGCCATTATTGTTATACATACGTCCTAAGGCGCTTAACAATATAGGCGACAAATTATCAATGCCTATGTTAGTTAATAACTCCATCGCACGCTTGATATCGAGGCACTCTTGTTCATTAAGGAGCTTAACCTTTTCTGTATCACTTAATTCTTGAAACTCTTCATCCGTAATTTCTTCTATACTGAAATATAAGTTCTTAATAAAGTCACCAAAATTATCTGCTAACGGCGTAATTGAGTAATCCCCTTCTTGGTCTACACGGACTACCTTAGGTTCACCGGTTGGACCGCACTCACGATAATCAAGGAAAATCATATCATGACCACCGGAAATCGTATCGGCTACAACGATACCGATAGGGGGATATTTTACTTTTGAAATCCAAAACTCATTACCCATCTCACCTAAAAGAGAGTATTTTTTATCTCTATCGATGCCATATATTCCTATTATATATACACAATCGTCATCATCGTTAATAAAACAATTTTTCTTTACTACACCACCATTATGGTTTTTAAGTAGTTCAATATACGCTTTAGGCAATGTATAGCCTAGTTCAGCTTCAGCATTCTTAATATCCTCATCGGTAATCTCTCTACCTATATAGGACTCAAATGCATAATCGGTGTCTTTCCAAAATCCAGTCCAATTGAAATCTTTTAGATTACTCATAATAATCTCTCCTATTTTAAACCGATACAATCTAAATTTTTAAATACTCCTTCATAGAATACGTTTTGATTAAAGCTTTCACCTCGCGTCGTATCAATATGGTATCTACAATATAGGCAATAATTATATAAGGAAATGAATTTATAATCGCTAGAGGCATTAATATGACTGCTGCCCGCAATAGATCTAAAGAATAGGCATACCACGTAATATCTATGGTATTTAAAATGGGTATAACATTGTATATTACCCGTATTTCCCATTGCATTAACGGGTTTAGGTCCTCACTGGTTCCTGCTATCCAAGCGAAAGTAACTCCAAAAATCAAGAAATATAATATACCAATGGGAATTAATATTTTTGCTCTCTTCTTTAATAGATTGCGATAAATTTCATCTTCTTCCTCTGGTGCTATATCATATAACATATTACATTGAATCTGAATCCGTCTAAATCGATAACGAATATACTTATACAAAATGTTATTTGGTGTGTATAGCATAATAGACTCCGCATGTAAGAGAAACAATAACTAAAATATATAAAAATATATCATCCATCTATGGCAAAGTAATGTAAATCTTTGAATTCATCATCCCAAAACACAAAGGAAAAGATGTGTGTATCATCAAATGTTTGCTCACAATAGGTCACAGCATCTCGCTCTGGCTCAATAATAGGCATACCTATCCGTGTTTTCACTTCATCAATAGTGACATCGCCATACCAATCTAGAATTTCGTTATGAATGAAAGTAACAATGGAATCTATATTCTTATGATAATTAGTAGCTAATAATTTAGCAGTATCTACATTAGCATCCGTTGGCTTCTCATCCCAACAAAATTGTATTCCTTCATAGGACCAGGCATATTGCTTTAACAGTTCATCATATATTATCTCATTAATCATTTTCACTATCCTTTACATAGCTTTCCATCTTAGGTCTTAAATCTAGCACGATTTCCCAATCAGCTAATGTTGGAACCTTATGATGTGCAATAAAGTCTTCTATGATCTGTAATACCTCTTGAGGTCCTAGCTCATTTTTACCGTATATAATAGCACCCTGCTCACCATCATTAGTAACACTTATCTCAATATGTAATAAATCAGTATCTTGATCGCTACAAACCTGTACAAAATTATATAATTTATTATCTATGGAGATTGCCTTTGATGGAGAAATAACTACAAAATCTTGCTCTTGATCCTCAATAGCATAGAGATTTTGCTCAACCTCATTCAGTGTAATGCCTTCATATTTGTACTCACCCACATCGATCGACCAATCTGTATATGTTTTCTCAAAGGTATCTGTCATATGTATCGCCTCTCCTTTATGATATCCATTAAAACAAAGTTTCTAATTGCCCTGCCATATCCGCTATAAACTCATCAAATTTACAGAGCTCTCGTAGTTCTTGATGTTCCATATCATAGCAAGCAATCTTTTTAGACTTAGGGTCCCAAACAATTTGATAATCGTTGTACTCACCTAGCTCTTTAGATAAACGTAATAGTTTACGACGACCCCATTTAAATGGAACTGTATCAAGTAAAGGTAAGAACTCTATAGAGATAAAATCTGAGTCTGGTAATTCAAAGTAAAGATTATCTCCCTCTAAAAAGGATATTAACGCTTTTGGAAGTTTAAATGGTTTTAATTGATCCATTTTATTCTGTCTATCATGATACTCAGTAGGCTCTAAATTTTTAAAATACTCGGCCATTTCCATATCGCCTTTTTCAATAGCAATACTATAGGGACGCATCCCATCCTTTTCTGTGATGGTTACATCTGCACCATGTTCTACTAGATATTTACACATCTGTAAATCCACATACCGAGCTGCTACACATAGTGGAGTTGGCTTAAATGGATATACAGAATCAGGCTTGTTGTAATTAATATCCACACTATTATTAATGAAGAAATCTAGGACCTCATAGTCTTGGTCTGTAATGACATTTCTGAAAGCTCGTCCACCATATTTCTGTACTGTATGTCCTAAATCATGAATGAGTTGTAAGTTCTCATATTTCTTGCCATATAAGGCAGCTTGAAAGGCATCTACATCCACAGAGTTCAAGGCGTTAATATTGGCCCCTTGAGCTACAACATAGTCTATAATCTCTTGATTACCATACCGTACTGCTAATAAGAAGCTTGGATTTTCTTTATCATTTAGATCTGCTCCATGTTCGACCAACCATTTTACACTTGGCAAACAGTTCATCACTAACGCTAATTGTAGAGGTGAATACTCACTATATTTACCAATTTGTATAAGTTTATGAATATCCAAACCATTTTTTAATGCGCTTTCAAGAGCGGTAATATTTCCATTTATAATATCTGTCACTAAATCTGGTACAGATTCAAAAGTGCCTAAATCCTTAAGATATATCATATCCCTCTCTCCTATATACTATTTACTTATACCACAACTGGTATAAACTTCTCTTCAAAGGCAGTTAATATACACAGCAGTTTAGTATCTAAAAACGACAGAGCCTGTTTTCTAATATCTGTTGGAATATCATAATATGCCTGTGCCACACCACCACAAATAGCAGCAACAGTATCACTGTCACCACCTATTGAGATGGCATTGCGAATGGCATCTTCAAAATCAGTGGATTCAAAAAAAGCTTGCAATGCTTGTGGGACTGTTCCTTGACAACTTTCATTAAACCTATAGGTATCTCTGATTTCATCCAATGTGAAATCCATGGTGTAATAATGCTGATTAATATAATCTCTGATTTCTTGTATATCTTTACCAGTTTTAGCTAAGTATACGGCAACTGCTGTCGCCTCTGCACCTTTCATGCCTTCTGGATGGTTATGAGTAACCTCAGTAACTAATTGAGAAAGAAGCTTTGCTTCGTCCAAACTATGTGCTGCAAATCCAGCAGCACTAACTCTCATAGCAGAACCATTACCATAACTATTATATGGCTTTGGATTCTCTGCAAAAATCCATCTATAGAACCGATCGCCATATCCATAACCTGGATAGCATCTCCCAATCGTCTGCATACATTCCACTGCATTTTTTGAAAGATTTCTGTAATTTGGTTGGCTCATAAGAATTGCCTTTGCTACAGCAAGTGTCATGATACTATCATCAGTTAACACACATTGATCTGTAAAGAAATCAAAGTCCTTCCGTCTAATATTATTAAATTCGAATCGTGAACCAACTATATCACCAATGATTGCTCCTAACATGTTAATCCCTCCCTGAATTTGTTGAATTTATTATTTAGCTAATTTCTATCGTATTAACTATATACATAAATGTTCCGCCAATACTATCCATTTAGTTTAATTATATTACATTTATAAGTATGAGTGTATAGTAAAAGCCCTTTGCACAAGCAAAGGGCCCTATTTATATAATCCTTATTTAATCTTTAATGTATATAGAATTATTTCTTTGAACGCTCTAATTCTTGAATACGTTTTTCTAATTGAGCGATTCTTTCATCAGTGGATGTTGTATTTGATTTAGATTCAGATCCTACCTTAAAGCTTAGTCCACCATTAAAACCTTGGTTACCATTGCCTACTACAGTACCTACATTAAATTGTACATTTCGGCTTGGGCGATAGTAAGCGCCTAATGCAGTAGCTGTTTTGCCATGATAATGACCAAATCCTACAGCTACACCTAATCCAGTTTCTCCTTCAGAGAAATTTGGTTGTAATGCAGCTAATGCATAACTTGAGGCTGTTGCCTTATTAACTGTAGTTTCTAAATTCGATCCTACCGATTGAACTTGGCTTATAGCAGATTCTAATTGACCTACTGTTGCTGCATCATGTGCATCGACACCATCGGCTACTTTCACCAAGCGATTATATTTAGCATCAGTGTATGTAGTAGGTGTTATTGTTGGTTCCTTATCATAATCTGGCACAGTTTTTTTATAACCTAAGTGTGTGGTGATTTCTTTATCTGGATATTTTACTGTGTAACCAGAAACATCACCTGCATCATGACCAAATGCAATAGTTCCTTCTTCGGTGGCTACGCTTTCATAACCAATAGCAGTGCCATATTTGACAGTAGTACCTGCCTTATGACCTAACGCCAAACTGTTCTCGGCCTTAGAACCTGTAAAACCACCGCCTACAGAGGTAGACGCAAGACCAAGTGTCATTCCATTCGAACCACCCACAACCGTACTACCATTGCCTACGGTCATAGCATCACGAGACCCAACAATGGTGCTATACTCACCATTGGCAATATTTTTATGGGTTACAAATTTACGACCTGTAAATTCACGGCCTCCACCGCCAAGTATGGATGCACCAGTGCCTACAGCTTCATTTTTACTGCCCCCAAACACGGAGGACCACATGCCAACACCAGTGTTTCCTAAACCGCCCGCAAGTGTACTTCCTTTTCCATCTGCATTATTTTGAGAACCGCCTATAACAGAACCAATTTCACCAGCTGCATTATTGCCACGACCACCAGCAATAGAACTATGTAATCCATACGTACCATTGGAATTACCACCTGAAATAGATGAGGACTCACCATACGCAATATTATCCTCCCCACCGCTGATTGTGGCATAATTGCCAACTAAGGTTCCTACTGCTTCAATCTGATTTTTTGTACCACCAAGAATGACCCCATTTTTAATTTCTTCGTGAACAATATTTTGAAAGCCCCCTACAATAGCGGTATAAGGGCCTTCGGTCATATTTTTTGTTCCCCCAAGGACTGCACTATTTTCACCTTCTGCTAAGTTAGGTGCCTTATCCTTACCACCACTGACAACGACACTACCATCGCCTAACGCTTGGTTACCAGTCGTATAACCACCAATTACTTGACCTGCAGCCCCTACAGTTAATGTATTTAACATAACACCTACACCAAATGTTAATGCAAATACACAAGCAGTTGCAGTTGTGCTAAAGCACTTTACATTCTTAAGATTATACTTTGGGGAATTCATCTTAAGAATTAACATCTTTTGTACTTTATTCATTTTCTCTTCTCTCTCATCTCTCTATAAATATACAAAATCACAAACAAAAAATAACTACACATTAACCCCTTTCATACTATACACAAGATTTCATATATATTTTTATTCATAAAAATATAATATTTAAATTAATTATAAACTAATTTCACTAGTTATATAATTATCATTACTTATAATCATATAACTAGTATTCATAATGTTTTATTTTTTTCAATGCTATACTAAAAATGATGTGTTTTAACTATTTATCAGTGTAGAGGGTCATAAATATGAAAAAAGGTAAACGAAAGAAAACAGTAACTAGTTTTAAACAAACTAATACATCAAAAATCATGTTATTTTCAATGATTTTAACGGCTATGAGCGCATCCATTGTATATGCAGCAGATACCAACGTGGCCGATGAACCTAAAGTATCACATACCATCACGGTAACTGCTACTAGAACTATGGAGGATATCATAAAAACACCAAGTGCTGTATCTGTTGTAACAGACAAAGATATTGAAACACGAAGAGTTGATACCGTAACAGATGCTCTACAAATGTTACCTGGCGTGTATAAAAGCCAAAAAGCAAACGGTGGATTACAAATTCGCGGTTTTGATTCTACTGACATCTTAGTATTACTCAATGGTGTACCAATGAATAACACCTTTAATAATGGTGTTGATTGGGAAGCTATACCAGTACATTCTATTGAAAGAATCGAATTAGTACGTGGTCCTAGCTCCTCTTTATATGGTGGCAGAGGTGTTGCTGGTGTTATCAACATTCAAACAAAACAACAACAACCAAAACAATCTGTAAAAGATATCCATTGGCATGGACAAATTGGATATGGATCTCATGGGACACTAAATAATGAGTTAGGGTTTGATGCACAAGTATCTAATCGTATTACTGTCGGTATGTCTGCAGAGCAAAGAAAAACAGATGGTTATCCAGGTTTCTTTATTACCGGCAGAGCTGCCAACATAAGGCCGTCTACTGTAACAGTTACACCAGATAACCCAGTTCCACAAACCAAAGATGGTTCCTATCTATTAGGTAGTCGAGGAGATAAGTCATTTAATAATAAGAATCTATCTGCGTATGTAACGATGAAACTCCGTGATAGAGAATCATTAACCTACTCTTATCTATATACGAAAAATAGATATGCTTATGAGAATCCAATGAGTACCATAACCGTAAATGGTGCACCTATCTTCTCTGGAAATGTCAAAATTAACAATCAAAAATATGTAGCACTTAGAACAAGTAGATACTTAGGCTATGATGGATTAAAAGAATATCATGCTCATAACCTACAATATAAAAATGACAAAAATAAGCTACAAGTTACTTTCAATATATTAGATCGAAAAAAAGATGGATTCTCTAGCCCTAGCAATCCAAATACACCTAACTACAGCGGCCCTGGTGATGATTCATTCTATCCTGGAAAAACAATTAATTTTGATGCACAAAAAGTATGGGATCGTATGGGGAAACATAGCGTTGTTGCGGGCATTAACTGGAAAAAGGAAAGCTTTGAGCAAAAACGAAGAGAATTAACTAATTGGAGAAATCATTCTTCCTTTGATTCAACCACATATCCTGGTGGATTGTATGAAATCAACAAAGGTGCTACAAATAATTTAGCCCTATTCGTCCAAGACACATACCGTCCTAATTTCAATTGGGCTATTTATACCGGACTTCGTATAGACCGATTCAAAAAATTTGATGGTCAACACGTTACCTATGATACGAATAATAATAGATACGACACTATAAATCATGGTGAAGGTAGCTACACTGAGTGGAGTCCAAAATTAGCAATTGAACATTATGTAACCGATTCGCTAAACGTATATGCCTCATATGGTCACTCCTTTAACCCACCTCCACTCAGCCAAGTATATCGTTACAGTGATGTAGTGCGAGCAAATCCTAACCTTAATCCAGAGCGTTCAGATACATTTGAAGTTGGTATGAAAAAAGAATGGGGCACAAAAACTGCATTAAATCTATCTGCATTCTATGTAAAAACGAAGGATAAGGTTAAATATGTAACACATTATGATAATAATGGTGATGTAGATTATAAAATGTATGAAAATGTAGACCAAGAAACTCGTCGCGGCATAGAATTAGAACTTCGCCACCAACTATCCTCAAAATGGTCTGTATTTGGAAACTATACATGGCAAATGGGTCGTATAAAACATAAAGATCTTCCTAACACAAATGCAAGCGGATATGAGGAAATCAATTATGATATACCTAAACACATCTTCCATGCAGGTCTTGAATATACTAATGGTAAATGGAATGCCCTTTGGGATGCTCAATATGTAAGTCGTCGACAATCAGTAGATGATATTACAGGTCAATACGGTTCCTCAGATAGCTACTTTATCTCTAATGTAGCAATGAATTACAAATTCTCCAAAGAAGCGACATTACAATTAGGTATTCAAAATGTGTTTAATCGTGTTTTCTTTGATGATGAAGCTACCGCAGGACGAACATATTCTGCAAGTATGAAGTTTAAATTTTAGTAATCATTCATCAAATTTTACTATATAACTTCTATTTGCTTTAACCACAACCATATAAAATCTATCTAAATTTAATATATAAAAGCAAAAAAAGGTCCATCGCATATCGTTTCTATGCGATGGACTTATTTATTCTTCTTCAATTATTATTCCATTTATATATGCAAATTCAATCATAGTGGATCCATAAAATTCACTCACGCCTAATGAAATATTTTCTTTAGGAATTTCTTTCAACTGATTATAAAAGTCAATATACATACTTCTTAACTCAGAATTTTTGATTATTTTATTAAAATATTGTTGAGCTTTATCTTTTCCACCATAATGATAAATATAATACAGTAGATTATAATCGTTTATATCTCCCTCTATAAGTTTTTCAATATTACGTTCTGTATCTTCAAAACCTTCAAATAGCGGTATTATATATTCCTCACATAACTTGCTAACTTCATCTACAGTATATTGATAGCTAGCACCTGCTAATTGATACCAATGCCATTCCGTTCTATTTAACAAACGACCTAATTCTCCGCCATATACAAACCCGTTATGAATATTAGCTTTTTTCATAGATTTAGAATAAATGGCAATATGTGGAACAAACTCTACGCTATCTGCATAGTTATTTCTATTAGCTTGAAAGTAGATTTCAAAGATAAGGTCTTTATTCTTAGAGGTTTTCTTTAACTTCTGACCTTTACTAACTACCTTAAAATCAGGAAATTTACTTGCTATCTCCTGCCAAGCTTTTTCACATAACTCTCTAGGTTTCAAAATTGTAAAAGTCCTCCTAAATAGTGCTGTATTTCTTTTAAAGATTACTTTATCGGTAAAAACATGGGTTATTTTTTGACACGATACACCATATCGCCGCTATTCCAAATATACATAATGACAGATACGGGGGGTTGTCCGTTTTTCCAAAGCCAGCCTGTATATGTAGTTGTATTGGCAAAATAGCCTTCAGTAATTATTTCAAATTCTGAGTCTACATACTCATTTATAAAATCTTGTAAACAAAGAGACTTTCCATAAAAGCGACCTTCACCCAAGGTTTTGTTAAATATTAGTACCTTACACAAATCCACATCACAGTTGTTAAAACATATTTCTCCTGAGAATGCTTTTTCTTCACCATCTAACAATTGATACATTTCTTCAACTGTTAATGTTAATGTTTTATTATGAATTTTGATTCTATTTACTTTACTACCATAAAGACTGAAAAGGATATTACTTTTTCTATCATGTATAAACTCCATATTATTCCTCACAATATGAAATCTAAAATTGTAATTTAAATATATTATAAAACTATTATTTGATTATTTAAACGAAGTGTATTCTATTACAGCCGCTTTATTATATTAGGTCTAAATAAAAAATCAGATTTATTCAGTTCTAGAACAATGCACTTAAATAAATATTATTTCTTAGCGATAAACACTGCATCACCTCTATAAAGTGAATAAGAGTCATCCAAAACATACTTATTTGACGAATTTAATGCTGGAAACTGAATTACTGCATCTCCAACCTTAACAGCATCAGACTTAATATGAACTTCAAAAGGACTATTAGTATCAATCTTAGATAATTCAAATAATGATTGATAACCTACTGTTACCCACATACCAGGACCTTCATATTGATCATCGCCACGTACTGTTTCTATTGGATAATATGTATATCCATTTTGTACTATAGATATAACGACATTATTAGTATCATTATACATCTTACTTTCCGGCATATAAAGGAAAGATCTAACCTGTAATATATTAGTAGCATTTCTTGTTGAATAAGTACTTGCTACACCTCTAGCATCCTCCAATGCCGTATTTGCAAAAATTGCGAATGGAGTTTGAACATATACGATACCTTGCAATTCATTTCTTGGGAAAATTCCACCATAACGTCTTTTAATAAACTTTTTCTTAGCAGTAGATATCATTTTGATATTTTTCTTTTCTACTAAAGACTGTCCATAAGATGTTGCTGATGCAATATCTTCATTTGTAATTTGGTGTTTCTCAATAACTTGAGGATTATAAGTACTAATATCTTCAGCAGATACTGCCATAACAGACATAGCTAAAATTGAAAATAAAACAATTTGTTTCTTAAAGTTCATAGTCTCACCTACAAAACATATATTTTTAAAAATAAGCTTTTCCATAAATTTTGGACATCTCTAATATGAGCCATTCTAATCCTCACTACATCGCTTCGCTTCTAGTTAGCAAAGCCACTGCCTCAGTGGTTCGGCGTTTCCAATCGCACTTCGTCTTCGTCTCGTGTTCCTAGACGCCTATCACATGGGCAGTGCTAATGCTCACTGCGTCGCTTTGCTCCTAGTGAGCAAAGCCACTGCCTCAACATGCGCTGTCATTGGAAACATGTCTACAGGTTGGACTTCTTTTAGTTCATAGCCGTAGTGTGTAAGGATTTCAATGTCTCGAGCCATAGTAGCTGGGTTACAGGATACGTAGACAATGCGTTTTGGTTCCATCCCTGCTGCAGAGGTTAGTACTTCTTCTTTACAGCCTGCCCGGATTGGATCGAATACAATCACGTCTGGTCGTACGCCGGCTTTATAGAGTTTTGGCATTTCAACAGCCGCATCAGCGACGATGAATTCAGTATTGTCATAGCCATTATTTCGAGCATTTTCACGAGCATTGATAATGGCTGGCTCTACAATTTCAATGCCGATAACATGTTTCGCTTTATGAGCCAAAAACAGTGAAATAGTACCCGTACCACAATACGCATCGATAACGGTTTCATTACCTTTAAGATCCGCATAGGCTAATGCCTGATCATAAAGCACCGTTGTTTGTTCTGGATTCACTTGGAAGAATGAATGTGGCGATACATTAAATTGTAGGTCCTTAATATGATCTGTAATCGTCCCATCACCGTAGAGCACATAGTTAGTAGGACCTAAAATAACATTAGTACGCTTACCATTCACATTATGAACGATGGTTTCCACTTGTGGAATACGATTTGTTATGTTCTTAACCCATGCTTCTTGATGCGGTAAATAATCAGTAGCAGTTACGAGAATAACCATCCATCCAGATTGACCAATGCGACCGATTACATGTCGTAATACACCTTTTCCTGTATGTTCATCGTATGGCTCAACATCAAGTTCTTTAGCAATGTCATAACACACTTGAGCAATTGTATTATTTCCATCATCTTGGATAGGGCAATTCGTCCCCTGTACGATATCGTGAGACCCCATTGCATAGAATCCCATTTGAATGTCGCCTCTAGCACCACCGACAGGCATTTGCATCTTGTTTCGATACGCCCAAGGTTCTTTTGGTCCTAGTGCAGGTTTTACAAGATCAGGATTTTGATGACCAATTCGTTCAATAACGTCTTTCACCTTTTGTGTTTTTAGTGAAAGCTGTCCTTCGTAGGTAATGTGTTGTAATTGACAACCACCGCATACGCCATAGAGTTCACAAGTTGGTTCTATACGATTATCAGCAGGTATAACAATGTCAATTAATTTACCTGTAGCATATGTCTTTTTCACCATGTTTATAGATACTTTCACAATTTCACCAGGCAAAGCAAAGGGAACAAAGACGGTAAAATCGTCTACACGTCCTACACCTTCTCCACTACTGCCAATACCGTGAATGGTTACCAAAACCTCCTCACCAAGTTTAACAGGCGCATTTAGAATGGCCTGTTGTTTTTTAGAAAGTTTTCCACCTGTATGTTGTTGTCTACCTTTAGATTTATGTTTACGAGATGTACGACCTGTACCGTTCATTACGCGTCTCTTTTCTTCCAAATTTTAATGATACCAGTCACGATGAGTACAAAGAATACCGCACCAAATTTAACGAGTAATTCTTCCCCTTGAATATATGGTAAAAGAAGTGGATCTTCTACGATCATTTCACCCGCAACCCATCCAAGTAGTGCACCGCCAGCCCAAAGAATGGCTGGGAATTTGTTAATAATACGAGCGAATAGTGTAGAACAAAATACGATGATAGGTACCGTAATTAGCATACCAACGATAACAAGCTCTAAATGACCTTTTGCAGCGCCCACAACACCGATGACATTGTCGATACTCATCATAGCGTCGGCAACGATTATCGTCCAGATAGCACCCATTAAGGAATTTTTAGCCTCAATGTGAGCCTCTTCGTCATCACCTTTTAAAAGCTGAACGGCAATCCATATGAGCACAAGTCCACCGCCTAAATGAACGAGCGGAATCAAGGTTAACGCTTCTACCAAAACGGTGGCAAACAGAAGGCGCATTAAAATGGCACCTGCCGTCCCCCATATAACGGCTTTCTTTTGAAGTTCTGGTGCTAATTTACCGGCTGCCATACCGATAACTACAGCATTATCTCCGGCTAATAAAATATCTATCAATATAATCTTGCCAATCGTAACCCACGTGGCCGCTTCTAAAAATTCCATTATACGCACCTCAACTATAATTAATTCTATAACTATCCCTTAACTATACCATATTTTATGTATTTTCTCATCTAAAACAAATGCTTTAATATCTTTCATAATCTACTGCAAAAAAATATCTCTCCTCCTGTAAAAAAGAGAAGAGATATTATACATTCCAATTATTTTTTAAGCTGTTTTGCTACTAAAGATGCGCCTACTACGAGGATAACTGCAGCTATTTTAATATACAGTGCATACGGTTCGACTGTATGAGCAATCAATGTATCTTCCACACTCATGCCAGCACCAACCCATCCTAGGATACCACCACCAACGTAGAGAATAATTGGGAAACGCTCGATAACTTTCACAAATAATGTACTACCATACACGATGATAGGCACCGTAATAAGCATACCAATAGCAACCATTGTCATGTGGCCACCTGCAGCGCCCACTACGCCGATTACATTATCGATACCCATGATACCATCAGCAATGACGATTGTCATGATGGCAGCTCGCAAACTATCCTTGGCCTCGATATTATGCTCACTGTCATCATCAGCAACGAGCTTGTACCCAATCCATAATAAAAGGATACCACCTACCAAACGAAGCGCTGGAATTGTATTTAAAGCCTCAACGAAGAGGAATGCCATAACAAGACGTAAAATGATAGCACCTGCTGTGCCCCAGAAAATGGCTTTCTTTTGTAAATGAGCCGGTAAATTTCGTGCAGCCATGCCAATCACAATGGCATTATCGCCGGCCAACAGAATATCGATGACAATGATTTGTAACATTGCCAACAAACCTTGAACAGATACAATGTCCAATTCGTACCTCCTATAACGAAAATATTTAATATACTCATTATACTAAAGAGAATCTACCTTGTACAATACTGTAATGTATCCATCTATTCGTAATACGAATACCTGTATATAACTATATTCTATAGTTTTTAATACACCTAGCCATAATAGATAGACTATGTTAAAATATATCATCAATTTAGGAGGTCATTATGTATCAAACATATTCTATACTACAAAAATTATGGTTGTTCATTAAATTATTTACTCCTATGTGCATCACCCAATTTTCTCTTGTAGGGGGCACATTTATCGCCATCTTCTTAACAGGACAATATAGTACAATTGATTTAGCTGGGGTTGCTACAGGGTACAATCTATGGTTATTATTCTATATCTTTGCACAAGGGACCCTAATGGGTATTACCCCGATCATTGCACAGCTATTAGGAGCCAAGAAAACAGATAGTATACCTACCATCGTCTACCAAGGGTTTTATATTGCAACAACCCTAGCACTTATTATATTATTAATCGGTGTTTTCGGATTAGTACCATTACTAAATTTCCTTAATTTAGAACCTGCTGCTACGGCTGTTTGTATCAATTATTTGAAAGCTTTCGCACTTGGCCTATTCCCTCTGTTATGGGTTAATACATTGCGTAACACCGTTGATTCCCACGGGTTAACTCACTATTCTATGGCCATTGTAGTAACGAGTTTTGTAGTGAATGTATTCTTAAACTACTCACTGATATTTGGGCACTTCGGCTTGCCTGAAATCGGTGGTGTCGGTGCTGGTTATGGTATTGCCGGAGCATGTTGGACAAACTTTATTTTATTTAGTGCGATGGTGCTCTTCCATCCTAAATTAAAGGGATATCGTATCTATAAAGATTGGGTACGCCCCAAATGGCAATACATACGTGAGCAATTACAAATCGGCTTGCCAATCGGTTCTTCTATTTTTTTTGAAGCCAGCATTTTCAGTATTGCCGGCCTATTGATGGTACACTTTGGTTCCGCTGTCGTAGCGGCTCACCAATCGGTCATTTCCTTTACCAACGTGTTCTATTGCTTACCACTTAGCATTGCCATGGCTTCTACCATTGCTGTAGGCTATGAAGTCGGTGCTGAGCGACATAAAGAAGCTATTCAGTACTCCTACATTTCTCGCGTGTTAGCCATTGTCATTGCGATTTTGATTTGTGCTTTCACATTCACTCATATGGAAAGCATATCTGCATTATTTACAAATGATGAAGAGGTATATAATCTAATTTATAGATTCCTCGGGTATGGCGTTTTCTTCTCCGCCTTCGATGCCATTGGTACACCGTTACAAGGTATTCTACGGGGCTACAAGGATGTGAAAATTGTATTCTATATTTCTCTCATTTCCTATTGGGGCGTTTGCTTCCCTATTGCATACATTCTTGCCAACAACCCAAATTACGGCCCATTTGGTGTATGGATAGGCCTATTAGCTAGCGTAATTGTAGCAGGCATACTATTCACCATTCGAACATGGTATATTCAACACAAACAAGTACATATAAAAGCATAACGCACAAAAGCAGCACTGCAAGTCATAATCAGCAGTGCTGCTTTTCTAGTATAAGATATTAACTATTTTTGTATTACATTGTATTGCCTTGTAATACATCTTGTTTTTCAACATTCGACATGCGGAAAAAATTGTATAACGTTTCCGCAGTCTTATAGTTCATAGAATCGACCTTAGCTAATTCATCTATACTGGCTTTTTTCATGGCCTCTAAGCTATTGAAATGAGCCCATAAAGCCTTACGTCGTTTAGGACCAATACCATCAATGTGATCGAGTACGGATTCTAAGTTACGTTTGCCCCGCAATTTACGATGATAGGTAATAGCAAATCGATGGGCTTCATCACGAATTTGTTGCAATAATTGCAACTCTGGTGAATGATGACTCAAAATGATGCTATCCGATTGCCCCTCTACAAAGACCTCTTCTATCCGTTTAGCCAAGGATATGACTGGCACATCTGTAACACCTACAGCGCGTATGAGCGGTATAGATGCATTGAGCTGCCCCTTACCACCATCGATAATAATGAGGTCTGGCATAGGCCAATCCGTTTCATTACCATAGCGGCGTTCCATGATTTCTGCCATCGATTTAAAGTCATCGGGCTTTCCCTGTGTAGTCTTTAATTTAAAGCGTCTATACTCCTTCTTAGCTGGCTTACCGCCTTCAAATACAACCATGGAGGCTACGGTTTCAGAGCCTTGTGTATGGGAAATATCAAAGCACTCCATACGCTCTGGTAATCTTGGCAAGTCGAGGACCTCCGCCAATTTCTTAACGGCACCTCCACTCTTATCGATTTGGTATTGCCATTGGCGGCGACGTTCTTCAAGGAATGTTTCAGCATTTTCATGAGCCATTTTAATCATGTCCATCTTATAACCACGTTGAGGCACAAGGACATCGACCTGTTGGCCCTTCATGTCACTGAACCAATCCTTAAATAGATGTTGCTCAGAACTTTCCATAGGCAATAATAGCTCTTTAGGAATAAAGGTACTATCCCCATAGTACTGCTTAATAAAATCAGTCATAATGGTTTCTTCCGAGTCACCTTCATTTTGCACGAAGTAATTTTCTCGGCCTAATAGACGGCCACCTCGAATAAAGAGTAGTTGTACACATGCCAATTGACCATCTACAGCTATCCCCAGTACATCTAGATCACCACGTTGCGTTACCATCCGCTGTTTTTCTTGAATTTTCTCAATGCTCGTCAATTGGTCTCGATAACGTGCTGCATCTTCAAATCGAAGCTCTTCCGCAGCTATCTCCATCTTTTCCTTAATTTCTTTAAGCAATGGGATTGGTTTTCCCTCAAAGAGCGCTATAATTTCATCGATGTATTTGCGGTAATCCGGTACTGATATCTTATGAAAGCATGGCGCTTCACAATAGTGCATATGATATTGCAAACAAGGGCGTTCTACCTTCATCGATTTACAGGTACGCAATGGAAAATACTGACGAATCAACTTGAGGACTACATGAACGGCTGTTACATCGGTAAAGGGCCCAAAATATTTAGCCCCATCCCGTTCAAGGCGACGTGTCATATATACGCGAGGATAGTCTTCTTGAACAGAGATTTTAACATAAGGATACGTTTTATCGTCCTTAAGGGAAATATTGTATTTCGGCTTATGTTCTTTGATAAGCGTATTTTCTAATATAAGAGCTTCCATTTCCGTCTTTGTTTGAATAATCTCTACATCGACGGCACGCTTCATCATCGCCGTTACCTTAGGCGCCCGATTCGCATCATTACGCACATAGGATCGCACGCGATTGCGTAAATTAATCGCTTTACCCACATAGATGATGCGGTTATATTGATCACGCCATAAATAAATCCCTGGGGTGGTCGGTAAATGGCTAACCTTTTCTAATAACTCTTCAGACGGCATATATCCTCCTTTCTTCGTCAATTCTCCATATCATTATAATTAATACTTCATTGTCGCAACCATACAAGGCAGTGTCATACAAATTATTTCTTTTTCTTTGCAGCATTCATAAATGTATTAGTCTGTTCTAATACAGGACCTAAGAATTTTCCTGTATAACTTTCTTTCACATTTGCAATCTGTTCCGGTGTACCGGTAGCCACGATGGTACCACCTCGATTACCACCTTCAGGGCCTAGATCAATAATATAATCAGCCGTTTTGATAACATCGAGATTATGTTCAATAACGATAACTGTATCGCCACCATCTACCAGTTTCTGCAATACATCTAAAAGCTTTCTAATATCTTCTGCATGAAGGCCTGTTGTAGGTTCATCAAGGATATATAATGTTTTACCTGTACTGCGACGTGCTAGTTCTGTAGCCAATTTAACCCGTTGTGCTTCACCACCAGACAATGTAGTAGCCGCTTGGCCTAAACGAATATAGCCGAGACCAACCTCTTGCAAGGTTACCATTTTCTTGTAGATTTTAGGGATAGCACTAAAGAATTCTACTGCATCATCTACGGTCATATCTAACACATCGGCAATAGATTTGCCCTTATATTTAACCTCTAATGTTTCCCGGTTGTAGCGAGCCCCTTTGCAGACCTCACAAGGCACGTACACATCTGGCAAGAAATGCATTTCAATTTTGATGATACCATCACCACGACAAGCTTCGCAGCGGCCACCTTTTACATTGAAACTAAAACGCCCTTGTTTATACCCGCGCATCTTAGCCTCTGGTGTTTGGCTATATAATTCACGAATTGCATCAAATACACCCGTATATGTGGCAGGGTTAGAGCGAGGTGTACGGCCAATAGGGCTTTGGTCAATGTTAATGATTTTATCAATATGCTCTAGGCCTCGAATCTCTTTGTGAGCCCCCACCTTGTGATACGAACGATATAGCTGATTTGCCAGCCCTTTATATAAGATTTCATTTATCAAAGTAGACTTACCAGAACCGCTGACACCTGTAACTACTGTAAATAGTCCAATTGGGAATCTCACATTAATATTTTGTAGATTATTTTCTTTGGCACCTCGAATTTCGATGCAGTTTTTACCAGGTTTACGTCGTTCGTCAGGAAGAGCTATAAACTTGCGGCCGCTCAAATATTGACCAGTAATGGAGTCTTTCACCTGCATAACCTCATCTACAGTCCCTGCCGCAATGACTTGACCACCATGCTCGCCCGCACCTGGTCCAATGTCTACAAGGTAATCTGCAGCGCGCATTGTATCCTCATCATGTTCTACAACGAGCAGTGTATTACCAAGGTCACGCAACCCTTTTAAGGTATCGATAAGTCGATCATTATCTCGTTGATGTAAACCAATGGATGGTTCATCAAGAATGTATAATACACCAACAAGACCAGAACCAATTTGCGTTGCTAACCGAATACGCTGTGCTTCACCACCAGATAAGGTGCCTGCACTCCGATTCATAGTAAGGTAATCAAGGCCTACATTATTGAGGAAGCCTAGTCGAGCATTAATTTCTTTTAGAATCTGTGCACCAATCACTTGTTCTCTGTCAGTTAATTGCAAATGACTAAAGAAATCTAGCGCTTCTTTAATCGTCAACTGGGTTACTTCATTAATGTTCTTATCCCCTACGGTAATTGCTAATACCTCGGGTTTAAGACGAGCGCCATGACAGGTCGTACATGGTTTAATGGACATGAATTTTTCAAATTCTTCGCGCATAGAATCGGTAGATGCTTCGCTATGGCGGCGTTTCACCATAGGCAAAATACCTTCGTATTCAGTGAAAAATTCCTTTTCTTCACCGCGCATATTTTCATAAGTGAAAGCCACCTTATCCGTCGTACCATACATGACCTTCTTCTGTAATGCCTTAGGTAATTCATCATAGGTAGAGTCTAAGGAGTGTCCATTGGCTTTCAATAGACCTTCTAGCTGACGCATAAACCATGCGTTAGGATTAGAGCTCAACGCCTGTACACAACCATCGGCAAAACTAATAGAGCCATCTGGAATGACGCGCTCCTCATCAACCTCCATGGTAGAGCCAATCCCCAAACAAGCGGGGCATGCCCCAAAGGGACTATTGAAAGAGAACATACGGGGCTCAATTTTTGGCAATGAAATATGACAATCAGGGCATGCAAAGTTTTGACTATACATATGCTCTGGGCCATCGACCTCTTGAACAATAACGATACCTTCTGCCCATTTTGATGCGGTCTCCATAGAGTCTGCTAAACGGGATTCAATGCCTTCTTTGACAACGAGACGGTCTACAACAATATCGATGGAATGCTTTTTATTTTTCTCTAATACAATATCCTCATCCATCGTGCGTACCACACCATCAACGCGAGCACGGACAAAACCCTCTTTTCGAAGTTGTTCAAAGACAGATTTATGTTCCCCTTTTTTTCCTTGAATCATAGGTGCTAAGATTAAAATCTTAGTTCCTTCAGGAAAGCTCATTACATCATCTGTCATTTGTTGAATCGTTTGTTGTGTAATAGGTTTACCACACTCTGGACAATGAGCATGTCCAACACGGGCAAATAATAGACGTAAATAGTCGTAAATCTCCGTCACCGTACCAACTGTAGAACGAGGATTTCGACTTGTAGTCTTTTGGTCGATAGAAATGGCTGGAGATAAACCTTCAATATAATCTACATCAGGCTTATCCATTTGTCCCAAAAATTGACGAGCATAGGCCGACAAAGATTCTACATACCGTCGTTGGCCTTCTGCGTAAATCGTATCGAAAGCAAGAGACGATTTACCGGATCCACTTAAACCAGTTAAGACAATGAACTTGTCTCGCGGTAGTGAAATATCTATATTTTTAAGGTTATGCTGACGTGCACCTTTTACAATCAATTGATCTTTCATATATGTACCTTTTTACTTTTCGGTGATTGTTTCTTAGAATTTTTCCGTGGTTTTTTTAACTTACTGTCACCGACACTATGCATATCGGACCATTGTTGACGAAGTTCGCCCAATTGGTCACGTAATTTGGCAGCCTTTTCAAATTCCAACTGTTTAGCAGCCGCCTTCATTTGACGGTCAAGCTCTTCAATCTTGTTATATAGTTCTTCTGCCGTAATCTCTGCTACCTTAGTAGCATCTGCATCTTGAGCATATGGTTCGTGGCCATGGTCCATACCAGCTGCAGAGGACTTCTTTTTCCCCTTCTTTGGTGAAAGCCCTTTGCCATCGGTGACCATATCTTCTTCAATCTTAGTGAGCTCAATAAGCTCTTTCACATCTTTAGATACAGATTTTGGCGTAATATGATGTTCAATATTATATGCCTCTTGTACCGCACGACGACGATCTGTTTCGTCCATAGCGCGTTGCATAGAACCTGTTACACGGTCAGCATACATAATAACATGACCATTCACATTACGCGCTGCACGACCGATAGTTTGAATCATAGCTGTATCAGAGCGTAGAAAACCTTCCTTATCCGCATCTAAAATAGCCACCAAGGAAACCTCTGGCATATCGAGGCCTTCGCGGAGCAAGTTGATACCGACTAATACATCGAATACACCGGCCCGCAAATCACGAATGATTTCAGCCCGCTCGATGGTAACGATATCCGAATGAAGGTAACGAACACGAACACCCATTTCCTTCAAGAATTCCGTTAAATCTTCAGCCATCTTCTTCGTCAATGTCGTAACGAGAACCCGTTCATTCTTAGCGGCGCGCTTATGAATCTCACCAAGTAAATCATCCATTTGCCCCTTAATAGGACGAATTTCAATGGATGGATCAAGTAGCCCTGTAGGACGAATGATTTGCTCTGCTACATTCGTTTCTACTTCCATTTCATACGGTCCTGGCGTTGCTGATACATACACGATTTGATTGATTCGTTCTACAAACTCATCAAATTTCAATGGTCGATTGTCGAGCGCTGATGGCAAACGGAAGCCATATTCGATAAGAGATTCTTTACGCGCTCTATCCCCATTGTACATGGCGCGAACCTGTGGAATGGTTACATGAGATTCATCTACCATAATGAGGAAATCATCAGGGAAATAATCAATCAATGTATATGGTGCTTCCCCTGCTTTACGCTCCGACATATGGCGGGAATAGTTTTCAATGCCTGAGCAGTAGCCCATTTCTTGCATCATTTCTATATCATAACGGGTGCGCTGTTCAAGACGCTGCGCCTCGAGCAGACGATCTTCTGCTTTCAGTTTTGCCAGCTGCTCATCAAGTTCTGCCTCAATTCGCTCTACCGCAATTTTCATTTTTTCTTTTGTTGTAACATAGTGAGATGCAGGATAGACCGCAACATGTTTGCGCTCTGCAATGACTTCTCCCGTTAATGCATCCACCTCAACAAGACGGTCGATTTCATCGCCGAATAGTTCCACCCGAATGGCTCTTTCACTATAGGCAGCAGGGAAAATTTCTATGGTGTCCCCTTGTACGCGGAAGGTACCGCGAATAAAATTCATATCATTACGCGTATATTGGATATCTACGAGTTTAGACAGAATTTCATCACGAGATTTCGTCTGACCTAATCGCAAGGACAATACGAGATCAGAATAGTCCTCCGGATCACCTAAGCCATAAATACAGCTAACAGAAGCAACGATGATAACGTCTCGGCGCTCAAATAAACTCATGGTAGCACTATGGCGCAATTTATCGATTTCATCATTAATAGATGCATCCTTCTCGATGTACGTATCGCTAGAAGGGATATACGCTTCTGGTTGATAAAAATCGTAGTAAGATACAAAGTATTCTACCGCATTATTAGGGAAGAAACTTTTAAACTCGCTGCAAAGTTGAGCAGCCAATGTTTTATTATGGGCGATAATCAAGGTCGGTTTCTGAACCGCCTCGATGACCTTTGCCATGGTAAAGGTTTTTCCTGTACCAGTCGCACCTAATAGAACTTGAGCCCATTCGCCACGCTCAATCCCGTCTGTAAGAGATTGAATGGCTGTAGGTTGGTCCCCAGTAGGCGTAAAGGGCGCCTCCACTTTAAATGGTTGGCCCCCTTCATAGTTATAGCTATTATGTTTCATTACTGTTCATCCTGATGTTTACGGATAGCCTTGAGTTCTTCCTCTGACAAACGACGACCTGCATTTTCAGCTTGGTTCAATGTATCCTCACCTTCTAACACTTCGATGAGCATAGCAATGGAGAAGCGATCTAATGTAGGCGTGGTCTTTTGAATTTCATCGGCCATCATCCAATCTGATTCAGTATAGTTATTAATACGATCTGTAATTTCTTCCCAGTTTGAAAGTAGTAATCTCGTAATAGGACGATATAATTCAATACCGAAATACTCGATTAAGCTAACGATTTTTTCCATGTTTTCTAGGCTTACATTACATTCATTTTTTTTATTTTCAGATTCTACATATTCAAGTAAGAATTCCCGGTTATATTTATTTGTCACCTTGAATCATTCCTTTATTAAATAGTGCATTGGCAAATTCTTTTGCATTAAATGGACGTAAATCGTCCATGCCTTCACCAACGCCAATCCAACGTACAGGTACGCCTAGTTCTTCTTTAATAGAAATAACTACGCCACCTTTCGCAGTACCATCTAATTTAGTAACTACAATACCATTAACAGGTACGGCTTGACCAAATAATTTAGCTTGGCTTACCGCATTTTGACCTGTAGTGCCATCGAGAACGAGCAATGTTTGATGCGGAGCACCCTCTACATGATTGTTCGCTACGCGGCCCATTTTTTTAAGTTCTTCCATAAGATTTACTTTTGTATGAAGACGACCAGCCGTATCGACAATTACCATGTCTGCATTACGAGCCTTTGCGGCTTCCATCGCATCATATACAACGGCAGCAGGGTCCGCACCTTCCTTATGTTTTACGATAGGTACGCCTACGCGGTCAGCCCAGATGGATAATTGGTCCGCCGCCGCCGCACGGAATGTATCTCCAGCAGCGATGATAACCTTTTTACCTTCTTTAGTATAGTAGTTTGCCAATTTAGCAATAGTTGTAGTCTTACCCACACCATTAACACCAACAACCAGGATAACCTCTGGGTGGTGAAGTGTGATTTCATCCTCTTGGTCAACTAACATTTCTGTGATGCGGTCTTCCATGAATGGCATTACATCACCAGTATTGTTAATAACACCTTCTGTAACACCACGGCGGATTTCCTTCATCAAATACTCTGTAGTCTTAGGACCTAAATCGCTAGTGAGCATGACCGCTTCTAAATCATCAAGAAAATCATCATCGATTTCTGCATAACCAATGATCACTGTTTCTACATTTTTTACAAAGGACTTACGAGTTTTTTCTAAGCCCTCTTTAATTTTATTAAAGAATCCAAATGCCATTATGCTAGATCCTCCTTCACATCTTCAAATGAAACCGTTAACAATCGAGATACACCGCGTTCCACCATGGTAACCCCTTGTAATACTTCGGCAGCTTCCATCGTTTTCTTACGATGTGATACGACGATAAACTGTGTTTCCTTATTTACCCGATTCAAATAAGAACTAAATCGCTCTACATTTGCTTCATCCAAAGCAGCATCAACTTCGTCAAGCACACAGAATGGAGCCGGACGATAGTCGAGGAACGAGAACAATAAGGCAATAACTGTGAGTGCTCGTTCTCCACCAGATAGTAACGTCAATTGCTGACGCTTTTTCCCTGGTGGTTGGATGTAGAAATCAATACCACCAGTCAAGATATTTTCTGGGTCGGTAAGTACGATTTGAGCCGTACCACCACCAAATAATTGACTGAATACGTGTTGGAACTGCTTACCTACCACCTCTAATACATCATAGAGTTGTGTGCTCATGGCCTTATCCATTTCAGCGATAACTGCCTGTAATTGCTCTTTTGCCGTATCGAGATCTGATAATTGATTCGATAAAAAATCATACCGAGTTTTCGTCTCTTCATACTCTTCTACAGCATTAGGGTTTACAGATCCAAGTTCTGCGATTTCTGCCATTAAACGAGCTTGTTCCATTTTCCAATCATTCACAGAGCCGACAATATTTATATGCTGTGCATCTTCCAATGAATAGCCTAATTCATTCAAATCCTCTACAGCACGATCACAATCCATGCGATAACGCGTCAATTTACCTTCTGCTTCAACTAGACGATTTTGAACCACCTTATACCGCTGGTTGAGTCGGTCTTGTTCAGCTAAAATTGATTCAATCTCCTCCCGTGCACCAGCAGTCGATTGATACGCTTCATCACGTAAAGTGCGAAATTTTTCAACCTCTCCACGAATCGCTTCAAGAGACTCATTAGCAACTCGAATTTGTTCAGGAATCACAACATTCAAACGCTCTTCACTAGAGTGTAATAACTCCATGAGAGGTTCTAAGCGAGATGCTATGGTTTCCAAATTTTGCTTTCGTTGCTCTTGTTGTACCTTACGTTCTTCTATAGTGCTTTCTAAACGTTCACAAAACAATCTAGAGGCTGTAAAAGCTTCATAGGCCTCTTGCTGTGCCTTTTGCAGCGTACTTAATCGTTCCATAATTGCCGATTGATCACCTTGTTGTTCAGGTGAATTATGTAACGCTGACAATTCCGATTCAGATTGTGAAAGCACATGTTTTGTTTGTCCCATGACCACGTCAATTTGAACGATACGTTCCTGTTCATCATGAAGCACACGCTTTTTACGTTCTAATTGATTTTCAATGTTCTGAATCTTCGTTTGACTGGCCGAGAACAAAAGATTGGTGTGTTGATATTGTTCATCCAACACACTTCGCTCACGTTGCGCCCGTTCAATACGATTTTCTTCATCCTTAATTTGTTGTTCCAGTTTGGCCGTACGCTCTTCTACAGAAGCTAATTCGGCCTCTAAACGAGCTGCCTCTTCACGACGACTTAACAAGGAACTGCGTTTTTTCTTCGTTGCACCACCAGTTAAGGAACCACCTGGTTGGAATTGTTCACCCGTCAGTGTAACGATGCGTAACTGCTGATTATATTTCTTTTGTAACGCAATAGCCCGTTCCATTGTTTCTACAACTAATGTACGGCCCAACAAGTATTGGAAAATATGATTATAGGCAGCATCAAATTCAATACAGTCGACAGCTGTCCCAATGACACCATCTTCCGACAATGCAGGAGTATCATAAGGTCGCCCTTTTACAGAATCCATAGGCAAGAAGGTAACGCGACCCCCTTGAATTGATTTAAGGAATTGAACACCTTCTGATGCGGCTTTAGCTGTCGTTGTCACAACATAGTTAACACTACCACCTAATGCGATTTCGATAGCAACAGTAAATCGGTTATCTACGGTAAATAAATCACCTACCGCCCCTTTAATCGCTTCACGCCATGGGCCCTTACCGTTAAGGATGTTTTTAGTACCTTCTAAGTAACCTTCATGTTGTTCTGCCCATTGTGCTAATAATTCTAATCGCCCCTGTGCCTTTTGCACATCGCTACTCATGCGATTTAATGCCTTTCGGGCTTCTCGCAATCGTTCTGATGCAGACCGTTCTTCATCAACTAAGGACTTCCGTTTATTAGATAACTCATTAAATTGAGTTTCTAAGGATTCATGTTCAGATTTCGCTGCCGATAAATTGGATTGAACCTCTTTAATTTCCGCTTCTAATGTTTCTACTTGAACAGCGGACTCAGATTTACGAGATTCTAAATTTCGCAATGTAGCCTTCGCTGTTTCAATACTAGCAACTAAATCTAATTGACGCTGTTGATAGGCTTGTCTATCGCTTTCTAAGGACTTCCATGCTGATTGTTCCGCCTCTAATTGAGCAATGGCCTTATTATAATTTTCCTCTAAAACTACGAATCGAGTGCGTTCAGATTCTAATTGAGCCGTTTCATCCTCAATAAGGCGATCTAAAATGAGCAATTGCTGCTCTTCACCCTTTTTAGACGCTTCTGCTTCGCTAATACGCAGAGAAGTATCTTCTACTTCGCGCTTAGTTGTACGCAACTGTTCTTCTAGTAGTGTTACAGTACCATTGATGCGTTCTTCTTCCCGTTGTTTTTCGCTAAACTGTGCTTCCCAAGATTTTAATTGTTCTTGATCCTTTGCATTTTCAGCTTGTAATGTATGACGTCGTGCATCGAGGGTAGATAATTGCGTTTGTAATTCAATGTCCTCATCCTTCAATGCAATATTGTCATTTTCTGCACGGGTTAATAATCTATCAGCCGTCTTGTAATTGTGAAAGCCGATAACACCATCATATTCACGTTTACTACGGCTTAATGCCATATATTTTTTCGTCGTTTCCGCTTTTTCTGCCAGAGGGCCTAATTGTTCCTCGATGGTCGCCATAATATCGCGAACGCGTTCCATATTCCGGTCTGTGCTCGCAATACGACGCAATGCATCCTCTTTATTAATTTTAAAACGAGAAATGCCTGCAACGTCCTCAAATATAAGGCGACGTTCTTCTGGTTTACTATTAAGAATAGCATCGATACGATTTTGCCCAATGATAGCCATCGAATCTTTGCCAAGACCTGTATCAGCTAATAACAAGTGAATATCCTTTAGACGGCAGGTCCGTTTATTAATGAGGAACTCACTTTCACCTGTCCGATAGATACGACGCGTAATGGCTACCTCTTGCATATCCACATCGAGTTGACCATCTGCATTATCAAATACAAGGGTAACCTCGGCGGCACTCATTGGTTTTCGTTTTTCTGTGCCAGAGAAAATGATATCCTCTGCACGTTGGCCCCGTAAATTACGCACATTGGATTCCCCTAGAACCCATTTCATAGCATCCGTAATATTACTTTTACCACTCCCGTTAGGACCAATAACGGCAGTCATCCCTGGGGAGAATTTTACAACTGTTTTATCAGCAAAGGATTTAAATCCTTTTAATTCTAGCCGCAGTAATTGCATGACTGCCTCCTTTCTTAGTATAACCCCATTAAATCATATCTTTAATTATACCACATATACAATGCCATCTATACTGCATTGTACTGTATCAATATCATTATTTTCTCGCCATGTGAATGTTATATGTTCATATGCTCGTTCGAAATATGTAACATTGCGTTTTTTTAATCCCCTTACCTTAGACGTAAGACATCGTGGATAGGATATCGTAATGGTACGAATTGGATTTCTAAAATATTCTGTATGCTCATCGATACAATATGCTATGCGCTGCTTCCACTGCTCATTAGTCACTAGTTCTCCCATGGCAGGCTCATAAGGACCTGCCAATAGACTAGTACCTGTATCGAGTTCTTCAGTGCTTTGCAATCCAGTCCGAATAACAGTAATATGATGCGATTCAAACCAAGTCTTTAAAAACGCACAATACTGTAATGCTAATTCCAATGATAATGGCTCATATATACCTGACTTATATTGTTCCGCCAATTCCGTATGATCTATGACGAGGACGGGATAAATACGTACAAAATCAGGCTGTAATGCAGTTATTTCAACAGCTGTTTGTATTATCGTTTCCCATGAATCGCCTAAAAGCCCCGGCAACAGTTGTAGTCCTACGGTAAATCCAAACTTTCGTAATTGTTTAACAGCCAATTTTACATCATCAGAGGTATGACCGCGTTTAGCTAAGGATAGTACGGTATCATCCATAGATTGTACGCCGAGTTCTATGGTCTTCATACCAAATGAACGCAGTAATTCTAATTGTCCATCACTTACGGCATCAGGCCTTGTAGAACAACGAATACCATCTATAATACCCGCTTGTAGCGCTTCATTAGCAGGTGCTAATAATTGTTTTTGTAATTCTTGATCAATAGCGGAAAAGGAACCTCCATAAAAACAAACCTCCCAATATTTATCCTCTCTAGACTCGCCTACATAATCTCTAATGGTCGATGTAATATATGCTGGAGTCAAATACCCTATGCCTGATATTTCTGTAATACGAGATTGATTACAAAATGTACACACATGAGGACAGCCCACATGAGGGATAAAAAATGGAATCATACCATATTTCATAAATATACCTCCTCCCTATTCTTATTTACGATTCTAATTACATACATTTCGATTTTAATGTTCTCATATTAATAGTTCCTATATAAAAAGCGCCTTGCGGCGCTTATTATATAGCAGCCATTAACCGTTCTAATGTCAATTGTGCTGCATGTTGTTCTGCTATTTTTTTACTTTTACCAGTACCTGCCTCATAGGTAATCCCATCGATGGATACCTCCATCATAAAAGTCTTAGCATGATCAGGACCAGACTCACTGATAAGACTATACACTATATGTTTATCACCATCACGTTGTACAAATTCTTGTAACAATGTCTTATAATCTTTACCACGCTTACCTTCTAATGCTTGCTTAAGATTAGGAGCTAACTGATGAAGAACAAAGTCCATTACTGTTTTATAGTCAGTCGTTATATATAACGCACCAATCAATGATTCAAATGTATCAGCTAATATGGATTTTCTATCACTACCACCAGAGGACTTTTCCCCATGGCCCAGTAATAAATAATCACCTAAATGCAATGTACGACTAACGGTAGCTAATGAATCTTCACAAACTGTAGCCGCCTTAATCTTAGTCAAATTACCTTCAGACATATCGGGATATGTTGTAAATAAATATTCACCGATGATTAAATCCAATACAGCATCACCAAGAAACTCTAAGCGTTGATTATGATGAATATGCTTAGATTTATGTTCATTCGCATAAGATGTATGAGTAAAAGCACAATCTAAAATCGAGATATCAATATTCGGTATATGTAAACGACTAACAAGCTCATGAAGAGAATCTTCACGAGCTTGTGTCATTATAGTATTCTTATGCGATACGTGACGCCCCATTAGTCTTCATAACGGCGAACACAAAGTGTACCGTTATGACCACCAAAGCCAAAGGAGTTGGAAAGAGCTGCTGTAACATGTAAATCACGAGAACCTTCACGTACATAATCAAGGTCTAAACCTTCATCTGGATTATCACAGTTAATTGTTGGATGAACCTTACCTGTTTCGATTGCCATTGCCATTACAATAGTTTCAATCGCACCAGCAGCGCCCAACAAGTGACCGGTCATAGATTTTGTAGAGTTAACAGCGATATCTTTTGCATGGTCGCCGAACAATTCTTTAATAGCCAATGTTTCGTTTTTATCATTCAAGCCTGTAGATGTACCGTGAGCATTGATGTAGTTAATTTCTTTAGGATCAATACCTGCATCTTTAATTGCTAATTCCATACATTTACGAGCTTGTACACCACCAGGAGCTGGAGCTGTAATATGATAAGCATCGCCATTAGTGCCATAGCCTACTACTTCTGCGTAGATATGAGCACCACGAGCTTTAGCGTGTTCTAATTCTTCAAGTACAACGATACCTGCACCTTCACCCATTACGAAACCGTCACGGTCCTTATCAAATGGACGAGATGCTTTTGTAGGCTCATCATTGCGTGTAGACATAGCTTTCATAGCCGCGAAGCCAGCTACAGCAGCAGGGGAAACAGCAGCTTCAGTACCACCTGCAAACATGATATCTGCATCACCACGTTGAATAATGCGGAATGCATCACCAATTGCATTAGTACCAGAAGTACAAGCTGTTACGTCTGTAATAACAGGACCTTTCAAACCTAGGCGAATGGATACACGTGCAGAAGACATATTTGCAATCATCATAGGAACTGCAAATGGGCTAACACGACCAGGACCTTTTTCAAATAATGTTGTATACACATCATGGATAGAGTCAATACCGCCAATACCAGTACCAACTACTGTACCACAACGGTCCAAATCTTCTTCATCAAGTGCTAATTTTGCATCATCAGCTGCCAAAACAGCTGCACCAATTGCAAATTCAACGGAACGGTCCATACGGCGAGCTTCTTTTTTATCTACGCCATATTGAGTAATATCAAAATCTTTTACTTCGCCTGCAATGCGTGTTGCATAGTCAGATGCATCAAAGCGTGTAATTGGGCCAATACCAGATTTACCCTCTAACAACGCATTGTAGAAATTCTCTTTACCGATACCTACCGGAGTAATCGCTCCTAAGCCAGTAATTACTACACGTTTTTCCAATTATTCCACCTCTTATAGCTATATAGCCCCTTTAATTAATCGATTTCTGCTACTTGTTGTTTTAACTGTGCAAAAATATCTTTAACTGGCATAATCTTATCGACTTTTCGCATATTATTGCCAGAGAATACTAACCCCGTTTCCACATCACCTTGTTGCGCTCTAGATAAAGCACGGATAATACAGAATTTATGGGAACAATGTTTTAAACAATTGTCACATACTGTTGGTGGCGCTACAGTGCCATCAAGAACAGATTCAGCAAATTTATTTTTAATAGCTTGGCCTGGTAAACCTACTGGACTTTGAATCAATACAATATCCTCAGGATTTGTAGCACGCACATACATTTTTTTCAATTCATCAGATGCATTACATTCATCAGAAGCAGCAAAGCGACTGCCCATTTGAACGCCATTAGCACCCAATTTAAACATATCTACGATATCTTTACCATCTAAAACACCACCAGCTGCAATAACTGGAATATTTTTAACGGTTGCTACAACTTCTGGTACGATTTCACGAGCAGAACGATCCGTTCCCAAGTGACCACCAGCTTCGCTACCTTCTACGATAACTGCAGCGGCACCTAAACCTTCAGAAATGCGCGCTAATTTTGCAGAAGAAACAATAGGTACGATTGGAGTACCAGACTCTTTACCCATTGCGAACATATCTCTTGAAAAACCGGCACCTGCCACTACAAGATCAATGCCCTCTTCGATGGCAGTTTTTACAAGACCCGCAAATTGCGTTGCTGCTACCATCGCATTTATACCAATAATACCCGTAGGTGATAATTTTCTAGCTAATTGTATTTCATATCTTAATTCATCAAAAGGCAATCCAGATGCTGCAATAAGGCCAATACCACCTTCATTTGCAACGGCTGCTGCCAACCGAGCTGTAGACAATCTAATCGCCATACCACCTTGAATAATAGGTACTTTGGCCACTAGATTCCCAATGCGAAGTTCAGGGAGCTTCACTATCAATTCCTCCTGTAAACAATACCGATTAGGGGAGCCACTCGGCCCCCCGCACGGCTGAATTGTCAGCTATACAGCTTATTTAGCAGAATCAATATATTCTACTGTATCCTTAACGGTTTTGATTTTTTCTGCAACGTCGTCAGGGATTTCAACATTGAATTCTTCTTCAAATGCCATGATCAATTCAACGATATCCAAGGAGTCAGCGCCTAAGTCGTCGATGAATGTAGAATCAATGGTAACTTCAGCTTCATCAACGCCTAATTGTTCCACAACGATTGCTTTAACTTTATCGAAAGTGCTCATTAGTGGTTCACCTCCTTTCAAATGAGATTTATATATAGTCTAATTTCGTAACTACATTACCATGCCGCCATCTACATTGATGACTTGACCTGTAATATAGCTAGCAAAATCACTAGCAAGGAATGTTGTTACGGCAGCCACTTCTTCAGCTTTAGCCATACGGCCCAACGGAATTTGTGTTACCATAGCTTCTTTTACCTTTTCAGGCAATACATCTGTCATATCAGTATTGATAAAACCAGGTGCGATTGCATTAACTGTGATACCACGGCTAGCTAACTCTTTTGCACAAGATTTAGTAAAACCGATTACACCAGCTTTAGAAGCTGCATAGTTAGCTTGACCAGCATTACCCATCAAACCCACAACAGAAGTCATGTTAATAATATGACCAGCACGTTGTTTCATCATGATTTTGGATACTGCTTTTGTTACCAAATATACACCTTTAAGGTTGATATCGATAACGGCATCAAAGTCTTCGTCTTTCATACGCATAAGCAAACCATCACGTGTGATACCTGCATTATTTACTAAAATATCGATGTGACCAAATGTTTTATGCGTTTCTTCAACCATTGCTGCTACTTCTTCAGCATTTGCAACATTGGCTTTAATTTTAATCGCTTTGCGACCCAATGCTAAGATAGCGTCTACTGTTTCTTGAGCAGCAGCTTCACTGCCACTATAGTTAACAGCAACATCAGCACCAGATTGTGCAAGTTGAATAGCAACGGCGCGACCGATACCACGAGAGGCGCCAGTTACGAGAGCTACTTTACCCTCTAAGTGCATTTTATCGAACCCCCTTTAAAAATTCAAGCGTTTTCTCTAAGGATGGAATGTCTTCTACATTAGCTAATTCCATTTCTTTATTAATCTTTTTAGTGAAACCTGTTAATACTTTGCCAGGACCAACTTCTACAAAGCGAGTTACACCGAAGTTAACCATTTCTGCAACACAATCTTCCCACAATACAGGATTAGCTGCTTGTGTTACTAAAGATTCTTTAATGTCACTAGCATTTGTCAAAATTTTGCCGGTTACATTAGCTACTACTGGAATCTTAGCATCGTTAACTTGGATCTTATCTAATTCTTCTTTTAAACGAAGCGCTGCAGGTTCCATAAGACGACTATGGAATGGAGCACTTACAGGAAGCATTACTGCACGTTTTGCACCGGCTTCTTTCATTTTTTCAGCTGCTGTTTCTACGGCAGCTGTTTCACCAGCGATTACGATTTGACCAGGGCAGTTAAAGTTTACAGCTTGTACAGAACCAACTGTATCATTAACTTGTTGGCAAATTTCAACAACTTGTTCTCTTGGCAATGCTAGAATAGCTGCCATAGCACCCTTGCCCAATGGTACAGCTTCTTGCATATATTCACCACGTTTATGAACTACATACACAGCATCCTTAAAATCAAGAACACCGGCAGCGACTAACGCACTATATTCACCTAAGCTATGACCACCTACGATATCTGGTGTAAAGCCTTGTTCTTTCAACACTTCATAGCAAGCAACGGAAGCAGTTAAAATAGCTGGTTGTGTATTAGCAGTCTTAACCAATTCTGTATCAGGGCCTTCGAAGCATAATTTAGAAATAGAATAGCCCAATGCTTCATCAGCTTCTTCAAAACGTTGTTTAACGATTGGGTATGCATTATACAAATCTTGTAACATGCCTACTTTTTGGGATCCTTGACCTGGAAATACGAATGCAGTTTTCATAGGATGGCCTCCTTATTTGCCAAAAGTTTGTAGATTTTTAATCACTGTTTCAGCTTCTGTCATAATGTCTGTAATGATTTCTTTACAAGGTTTCACATCGTGTAACATACCTGCGATTTGACCAATCATAACGGAGCCTTCTTTTACATCACCTTCAATAGCAGCTTTACGAAGTGTACCTGCGCCAAGATTTTCTAATTCTTCCTTGGAACCACCACTAAATTCAAGATTTTTATATTTATGTGCTAATTGATTCTCGATAATTCGAACTGGATGACCTGTTGTAAGACCAGTCATAACAGTAGAACGATCTTTTGCTTTCAATACAGCGTTTTTATAGTTTTCATGAGCAATACATTCTTCAGATAGGACAAAACGTGTACCCATTTGAACTGCATGAGCACCTAGTGCAAACGCAGCTGCTACGCCACGGCCATCTGCAATACCACCAGCGGCAATAACTGGAACATCGACAGCATCTACAACTTGTGGTAACAATGCCATTGTTGTAATATCCCCAACATGGCCACCTGATTCAGTACCTTCTGCAATAATCGCATCAATACCACCGCGAAGTAAACGTTTCGCTAAAAGAACGGATGCAACTACAGGAATAACCTTTGTGCCAATTTCTTTCAAAGCTGGAATATATACACCAGGATTACCCGCACCAGTTGTAATAACAGGAACTCGTTCTTCAACAACAACTTCCATAACTTCTTTTACAAAAGGAGACATCAACATAATATTACAACCAAATGGTTTATTAGTACGTTCTTTAACTTTGTGAATTTCGTTGCGGAAAATATCAGGAGGCATATGTCCTGCACCAATTATGCCAAGACCACCTGCTTCAGATACTGCAGACGCAAGTTCAGCCGTTCCTAACCAAGCCATACCACCTTGAAAGATAGGATACTCAATCTGTAACAAATCACAAATATCAGTCTTAATCATCTTGATGCTTCCTCCTTAATACCATTTCAAGACGAGGCTAGCCCAGGTAAGGCCAGCACCAAATCCTGCAAGTGCTACATTATCACCGCGTTTTAAGCAACCTTCTCGGTTTGCTTCATCCAACGCAATGGCCACTGATGCAGCAGATGTATTACCATACTTATGTAAATTTACAAACACCTTTTCTTTTGGCATATGTAAACGCTTAGCGGCTGAATCAATAATACGAATATTAGCTTGATGTGGGATAAAATAATCTAACTCATCTAAATTCATATTAGCTCGTTCTAGAGATTTTAATGCCGTTTTTCCCATTGTTTTAACAGCAAATTTATATACTTCTGGACCATCCATATGTATGAAAGTCAAGCCTTCTTCAATGCGTTGGTCATTAGCTACAACAGCTGTCCCACCAGCTGGTATACACAATGCAGAGCCGCCAGTGCCATCAGCGCCTAAGTCGACCCCTTTGATACCATAACCTTCTGGAACCTCAGAAACAACAGCTGCACCTGCACCATCACCAAATAGAATACAAGTTCCGCGATCTTTCCAGTTAACGCGACGAGACAAAATTTCTGCGCCTACAACGAGAACATTTTTAAATAATCCAGAAGCGATATAGCTTTGAGCAGTTATCAACCCATACACAAATCCGGAGCATGCAGCTTGTAAATCATAAGCTGCTGCATTTTTCGCACCAAGTTTTGCTTGCAACATACATGCGGCAGAAGGAATCACCATATCTGGTGTCAATGTAGCAAAGATAATCATATCGATATCTTCTACATCGAGCTTAGCCATTTGAAGTGCTTTTTTTGCAGCTTCAGTTGCCATATAGGATGTATTCATACCCTCTGGTGCAATGCGTCTTTCTTCAATGCCTGTACGTTCTCTGATCCATTGGTCACTTGTATCGACCATTTTCTCTAAATCAAAGTTAGTCACCACATTATCAGGAAGGAAGCTACCTGTACCAATAATACCGACAGGTTTATTCATCATACTCATATTTTACGGCTCCTTCAATTTCCATTGTTTCTCGAATATGTTCAATTATTTTGCGTTCTACTAAATCGGCTGCAATGGTAATAGCAGTCTTAATTTCTTTAGCCTTTGAACTGCCATGAGCAATCATAAACACACCATTTACACCAAGTAATGGAGCACCACCATTTTCAGTGTGGTCCACCTTCTTGGCCATTGGTTTCAACGCTGGTTTGATAAGCAATGCCCCAATTTTAGCTAATATTCCGCCATTCATGATGCTGTCTTTAATGAGCTGTGTCAAACCAGTTACAAGACCTTCTGCAAATTTAAGAATTACATTGCCTACAAAACCATCGCAAACGACAACGTCTACGGTTCCTTTCGGAATATCGCGGCCTTCTACATTTCCTTTAAAATTGATTGTTTTCATATTTTCCAAGATAGGATATGTAGCAAGCACAACTTCATTACCTTTAGTTGCTTCTTCACCAATATTTAAAAGGCCTACCGTAGGATTTTCTTTGCCAAGTAAAAGTTTCGCATACTCAGCCCCCATCAATGCACCTTGTACAAGATGTTTTGGTTTACTATTTGAATTCGCACCGGAATCCAACATAACGGTTATACCATTTACAGTTGGCATTGGTGTAGCAATAACAGGTCTATCGATACCTTTGATACGGCCTAGACCGAATAATGCTGCCGCTACAGCTGCACCTGTGCTTCCTGGGGCAATAACAGCTTCACATTCTTTGCTTCTAACCAAAGATGTAGCTACTACAACGGAGGCATCCTTTTTCTTGCGCAAAGCTTGACCAGGATGCTCATCCATTCCGATTACTTGACTCGCATGATACACAGAAATGCGAGGATTATTTGTTTCATTATTGTCTTCTAAAATTTTGAATATTTGAGTTTTATCGCCTACGAGAACAACATCAATATGTTCCGTTTCTCGCACTGCTTCCAAGGCGCCTAAGACGATTTCCAAGGGAGCAAAATCACCACCCATGGCGTCAATTGCAATTTTCATATACTACACCCGATTCTCCACAGACTCCATGATAAATTTAGCTCTAAATACTTCTTTTATTTTATCTCTAATTATAACCCAAATAAAGTATTTATCTCCACGACGACGAACAATTTCTGCTTTCGCCACCAAATTAGTACCAGACTCTACTGGATTTTTATATTTAATATTCCCCACCTCTGCAGAGCAAAGGGTTGAACCCATAACTAGCTTGGCCAAGGAATTTGCTTGAGCATACAAATACTGTGGATCAATATAACCAAAACGATCTTCCATGTCTGGCGTCGTATGTAACATGGATAAAGCTTGTTTTCCTTCCGTTACATCGATGAGTTCGCCTACAATTTCATGCTGTATTGGTTCCGGTTGCTCATCCTGAGCATGTTCGGTAGCCATCGCCTTAATACGCTCACGCAATTCAGGAATTCCCAATTCTAATCGATCGAGTCGAATTGTAGGTACACTGACACCAAAGTGCGATGCCAACTCTTCATCAGTAAGAAAAGGCGTAATATTCAGTTTTTCTGTTAACTGTTTCTGTCTTTCTTGCTTCTTCAACCTACTCATGGGACCACCTTTTATGACCTAGTATTAATATTACATCTTAAGTATATATAATAATTCCCATATTGGCAAGGTTTTTCGCATATATAGTGATATATTTTATGGTAATATACTAAATATTGTCCTTATTTTAAAATTAATTAATACTTTATAGGAGATATTAATATAAAACATATATTAATCAACAACTATCCATTTTTGGACAGTAAAAAACACCTACACAAATGTGTAGGTGTTTTACACGCTCAATTAGGCTTTTGCAACTACTTGTTCACCTTTATAGTGACCACATGTAGGGCAAACACGATGAGGCATCATAGGTTCGTGGCATTGTGGACATGCTACATAACCAGGAGCTTCTAATTTCCAGTTTGCACGACGACGATCGCGACGGCATTTGGATAATCTACGCTTAGGTACTGCCATTATCTGCACCTCCTTAGTACAATCATTAGGATAGTCTATCATCTTTCTCATCAAGCAAAGCACGTAACTCTGCGAATCGAGGATCCACCACAAAGGATTCACAAGAACAAGGTGAAACATTCAAATTTGCTCCGCAATGAACGCACAATCCTTTGCAATCATCCTGACATAACACTTGAGAGGGCTCATTGATGATTAATGTATCCCGAATCAGTTCGGTTAAGTCAATTTCCTCTCCGTTAAAAGGAATCACATCTTCATCGGCATCTCGAGAATCACTAAAGATTTCCTCGAAGGAATCGTTACGCTCATGTTCCGTAGTCGTTAAACAACGAGAACATTCGTAATCACCTTTAGAATTAATCGAACCTTGAACGATGTAGTTTTGACCATCAAACCAAAACTCACCACTAATAGTTATATCATGACGGCTCCAAGGAAAAGCAACTACGTCACTACCAAGTTCTTCACTCGGCATCGTATAGCTATAAGGAAATTTCTTTCCTATATGTTCTTTTGCTTGCTCTACTTGCAGTTTCATAATCTTACCTCGACTTATAATATTATAAACATGACAGTGTGCTTTGTCAAATAAAAAAGGCTATCTCAATATTGCTTAAGATAGCCTTTCTAATGTATCAATTACATTTTTTCGAATTGATCTTTGCCAACGCCACAGATAGGGCAAACATAATCAGCTGGTTGATCTTCGAATTTAACGCCTTCTACAGCTTCGTCATAAACCCAACCGCATACTACGCATACGTATTTTTCCATGTCTATTTCCTCCTTCACTTGAGATTATATTAATGTGTTCATATCGTTAAGATACTTTATCTGTAATATAGTATAGCAAAGACATCGAAACTTTTCAATACTCATTTTCCATTTTTCTACTAAATTTTCAATATCCTCTGAAAGCTGACTATTATTACTTTCATACGTAATTTTATAATGAAATCTATTATCAATTAGATTTTTATGATATACTATTTACTAGAAATATATAGTGGTATACTAAATATTCGCCACATAAGTAGATTTTATTATCTTATATATAACTATATTATAGGAGGATTCATGAGAACAAAACTGACTGAATTACTAAATATCGAATACCCTATCATCCAAGGTGCTATGGCATGGGTTTCTGAGGCTACATTAGTTGCAGCTGTAGCTAACGCTGGTGCTACAGGTGTTATCGCCTTAGGCGGTCGCGATGCAGAATGGACTCGCAATGAGATTCGCGCATGCAAAGAATTAACAGATAAACCTTTTGGTGTAAATTTAATGCTTATGGCCCCAAATAAAGATGAATTAGTAGATGTTATCATCGCAGAAAAGCCTGCATTTGTAACACTTGGCGCTGGTAATCCTACCCCATATATTAAGCCATTCCAAGAAGCAGGCATCAAGGTCATTCCTGTTGTACCTTCCTTAAAATTAGCAAAACGCATTCAAGATGCTGGTGCCGATGCTATCGTCGTAGAAGGTATGGAGGCTGGCGGTCACATCGGTTCTCAAACGACAATGTCTTTGATGGAAAACATTCTACCAGAAATCACTATTCCTGTTGTTGTGGCTGGTTCCATCGTTGATGGTCGTGGTTTGGCAGCAGCTTTATTGATGGGTGCTGAAGGTGTACAAATGGGCTCCCGTTTCTTACTTGCCGAAGAATGTAAAGCTCATCAAAATATGAAAGAAGCAATTATCAAAGCAACAGATACGGACTCCGTTGTAACAGGTCTTCTCTCCGGTCATGGTGGTGTACGTAGCTTGCGCAGTGATTTTACAGACCGTTATATTGCAGCAGAAACTGATGGCGTTACAACAAAAGAAGAACGTAGCAAAATGTCCCAAGGTACAAATAAATTAGCTGCTATCGATGGCGACGTTGTCAATGGTGCTGTACAAGTAGGCCAAGCGCTTAATAGACTTAATGAAATTGAACCAGCTCAAACTATTGTACACGCTGTTATTAATGAAGCTATTATGGCAATCCGTAAAGCACAACGCTTTATCGAAGTAATTTAATAGGAGGTCCTATGTTACCTTATCATGGAAAGTATCCAAAATTAGATCCAAAATCTTGTGTTATGCCTGGTGCTGAACTAGCCGGCGATGTAGAGTTGAAAGAATTTGCCTCCATCTGGCAAAACTGTGCACTTCGTGGCGATGTTAATAAAATTGTAGTAGGTCGTTATTCCAACGTACAAGATAACTCTGTGCTTCACGTTGATGATGATGAGGCTTGTATACTTGGCGACTATGTAACTATAGGTCATGGCGCCATTGTTCATGCGTCTACCATCGAGGATAATGTACTCGTTGGCATGGGGGCTATCGTACTAAGTGGTTGTCATATCGGTACTGGCTCTATCATTGCAGCCGGTGCAGTGGTAAAAGAAAACACTACAATCCCTCCCTACTCTTTAGTCGTTGGTATTCCTGCACGCATCGTACGTACTGATGAATCCCAAGTTGAAAGAATTCACAATCAAGCATTAAAATATAAACACCTTTGGACTGTAGAATATGGTATGCTACCAGATTGTGGTGGCGAAGAATACGACAAAAGCGCCAAAATTGTATAACTACAATGTAAAAAATAAGGTTTTCTATAAATAAAGCCTTCACACATAAAATAGCGACTAGTTGATCATATGGTATCAGCTAGTCGCTATTTCTTTATCATCAGAACATCGTCCGATATGGTATATAGTTTGTTTTATAATTGGAATCTTGCTTTTACAATCTGCTGAGTTATCAATGCGGAGCCCATAGCTAGCGCCATTGGGAAGCACATTTCCACGGAAAATCGTGAAAGTTCTAACATAAACACACAGGATGTAAGCGGCATCTTTTGTGCCAATCCTAAGAAAATTACGGCCCCTATAAATGCAGCAAAGCCAAGGTGTACAGGGCTGACCATAATACTCCACAAGGCTGTAAAGGCTAATGCCAATGTACTACCTAGCATCATGGATGGCGTAATTCGACCACCATAAGCACCAGCCATTAAGGCAAGTAACACGGCAATCCATTTAGTAGCTAATAGACCTAATGCATAATCCCATCCTACTAAATCTGTAAAGGTCAACTGATTACCAGCTTTACCATTACCGAGGATTTCTGGAAAATACATGGCCATCACCCCAATAACAGCAAATGATAAAAGAGCTATGACAATCATTTTAGGGCTTTTTCTATCAAACTTAGGTAATAAAGATTGTGTTTTATCAAATAAAACAACGCCAATAGCAATGACAGCGCCAAGGACGATAGCAAATTCTTGATAGCTACCATATAAGGGTGGTTGTGGCATCGTATACTGAACAAGATCTCCTATCCCTGCCTGACGAACGACCAATGTAGCTAGTCCACACGATAAAAGGGCTGCACTCATGGCTCGAACATTCCATGTGATAAGTAATGTCTCTAGCGTAAAAATAGCAGCTGATAAAGGAGAATTATATACGGCAGCTAAGCCTGCACCAGCAGCACAAGCAATAATAAGCGACTTGTCCTCAGGGCGCATATCAACATAGCGCAATAATCCAGACATGATACCAGCACTAGCTTCACGAGGTGCTACTTCTCGACCAAGCGGAGAACCCATGCCGACCGTGATAATTTGCAATGTAGCATGAATAAATGTGGTCAACGGAGGCATTTCTTTTGTAGAATCCTGGACAGCTTTTTTTATATCTACCAGTGGATCTCCATAACGATGGATAAGAACCCAACCTACACCGCCAACAAGACCACAGGCCAGTAAGGCTAACAATCGATGTTCAGGCGATACACGTGCCACAGCTTGACCAAACGTCAAGCCATCGGATGTCGAATAGGCATACATAAAATGTTGAATATAGTGCATTAAATGGGTATAAAAAGAACCGATTAAGCCCGCCACCAGGCCAACGATTATTATTAAACCAAGTAAACGTTTATCTAACATACTCTCTATATCACTCCATAGCCAGGACTACTTCACCCTGTTTCAACGAAGATTGTACATCAATAATTCGCTGATTAGAGGAGCCTCTAAATCGTAAGGATGGATCTTTTAACTCATCTACAAATCGACCATCAACAAGGATATCGATTTGTTCCACTAAGCTACGGCGCGATGGATCAGATATAATATCATCCCAAACATAGCCAGAGTAAGCCCAAATAGGTTTCTCAGGCGCTGCTTCACGCACCGCTTTCACTATAGCTAGCATACCATCTACATTTTGAAATGGTTCACCGCCTAACAAGGTAAGGCCAGCACAATTAGGATCTTTTACATAAGACACAACCAGCTGTGTTTCTTTATCAGTCCATTCTTGACCAGCATTAAAATCTTGATATTCTTCATTAAAACAATTATAACAGCAATGGGTACAACCAGTTACAAATATAGATGTGCGTATACCTTCCCCATTGGCGATATCATATTGTCGGATCTGTCCATATCTCATAATAACCCCCATATTTGCCTGTGATCAACTTTGACCAAATCAAACATATAGATATATTTCAATTTATTATGTATATAGTAAAAGCTGTGCCGATGGCACAGCTTTTAACATGTTTACGATTAATAAAATTAAATATGCATTACACGATCTTTAATTTCTTTTGTGCGACCTTCGTTCCAGAAGTTTTCACCAAGGTATCCACACGTACGGCGGATAACTGTTAATTTATCGCGGTTTGTATTATGACAACGAGGGCATTCCCATTGATTGTCATCATTAACCTTGATTTCACCATCAAATCCGCATTCATGACAATAGTCAGATTTCGTATTGAACTCTGCATAGGAAATATTGTCGTAAATATATTTAATCATCGTCAATACTGCAGGAATATTATTGGTCATATTCGGAATTTCCGCATAGGAAATGCAACCGCCAGTCGATTTCTTTTGGAATTCAGATTCAAAGGCAAATTTATCAAATACGTTAATTTCTTCACGAACGCTTACATGATAACTATTCGTATAGTAACCTTTGTCCGTCACATCTTCTATAATACCAAAGCGTGCTCGGTCCAAAGAAGAGAAGCGATTTGTTAAGCTTTCAGCAGGCGTACCATAAAGGCCAAAGCCTAAGTTATGTTTTTCACGCCATTCATTAATAGCTTGGTTCAAACGATCCATAATTTTCATGGCAAAAACACGACCATGTTCACCTGTATTAGATTCGCCAGTAATCAAGCGACATGCTTCATAAATGCCAATATAACCAAGGGAAATCGTCGCATAGCCACCAGTCAAAAATGGAGCGATTTTTTCACCTTTTTTAAGTCGCGCAATAGCACCATGTTGCCAGTGAATTGGGGATACATCACTTACTACATCTTTCAATAGATTGTAACGTAACATCAATGCTTTTTCAGCTAACTCAAGGCGTTTATCCAAGATTTCAAAATACTTTTCTTCACTACCGCGTGCTAAAATACCAATTTGTGGCAAATTCAAACTTACTACGCCCATGTTGAAACGGCCATCAAATTTATAATTGCCTTCTGCATCCTTCCAAGGAGATAAGAAGGAACGACATCCCATAGGGCTGAATACATTGCCTTCGTAATTTTCCTTCATCTTCTTTGCAGAAATATAATCAGGATACATGCGTTTAGCCGTACATTGAGCAGCTAATTCTGTTAAATAATAATATGGGCTATCCGGATGAACATTGTGTTCGTCTAATACATAAATCAATTTAGGGAATGCTGGTGTAATGTATACATCGGCTTCATTTTTTACACCCTTAATACGTTGACGTAAAATTTCTTCCGTAATTAATGCCGCTTCCTTAGCGTATTCATAATCCGGTTGGAAATACATAAACAATGTAACGAATGGGGATTGGCCATTTGTAGTCATCAATGTATTGATTTGGTATTGAATGGTTTGAATGCCGTCCTTTACCTCTTTACGCGTGCGTTTCCAAGCAATTTCACGAGCCTTTTCCATATTTGGTTCCATGCCGTAAATCTCAACTTGTTCTTCAATTACATTATTGAGGATTTTTTCATAAGATTTACGTACGAATGGTGCCAAAATACGGTCAATACCATTAATACTTTGACCACCATATTGACCAGATGCTACTTGTGCAATGATTTGAGTTGTTACAGTACATGCTACTTGGAATGATTTTGGCGTGTCAATGCGCTTACCGTTAATAACTGTACCATTTGTCAACATATCTTCTAAGTTGATTAAGCAACAGTTAAACATCGGTTGGATGATATAGTCCATATCGTGGAAATGGATAGCACCGCTATCATGTGCTTCTAGTATATCTGTAGGAATCAACTTACGACGCGCAATATCCTTGGACACTTCACCAGCAATTAAATCGCGTTGTGTAGATACAATGGCAGCATCTTTATTAGAATTTTCATCAAGAACACTAACATTACTACGATCCAACAAACCGATGACATCTTCGTCAGTCGTGTTTTGGCGACGTTTGAAAGCTTGTACCGCTTTATAACCTTCATAAGCACGAGCTGTTGCAGGATTATGATACTCAATCAACTTATAGTATACTTGATCTTCTATTGCATAGATTGTCATATCCTTTTGAAGTTTTATAGCATATGCTTCAATTTCGTCAGCAATGCGTTCAGCTAAGCCAGATTCATATAACCCCGTACTACTATGTTCTGCCTTTTCAATAGCTACTGCAATTTTATGTTTATCGAAAGGTACCTTAGTACCATCCCGTTTAATGACCTGCAACATCTCGGAACCTCCCCGTTTCCCATACTCCGAATTAATTAATGTCATTACATATAAAAAGTATGGAAAAAACCATACTCAATCTATATTATTTACTACGAAAAATACAAAATTCAATAGATTATTTCGTATTTCTAACCGCTTTCATAGTATACTATATATAGTGTTTTATTGCAATAAAAAATACAATATCATGTAAAAAAGAGTCTTTTTGCTATACTTAAACGGCATAACAAAAAAACTCTTTTTTTATAAAGCGATTGAAAGAAGTCGAGTCCAGAAATTAGGCCGTTTTCCTGCCCAATGATCCGGTACCGTAGGATAAAATACTCTATCCGCTAATAAATCGCGTTCATTTAATCGGACGTCACTAAGTAAATCTTTCTTATATTCAACATCTAGTTTAGAAATTACATCTACATAGCTACCATATTGATTGTTCATCACATCATAACCAGTACCAAAGAAGTGTATTAGACCATTCGTATATAATTCAATAGCTTTCGTATAATGCTCAGAATGATGTGTAAAAGACATAATATTACATTCAAATAAAATGCCCTTATCAACCCATTCCAATAGTTGTTCAGGTTTATTAAAGAAAAGGTCATTACGTTCCACTTCACTTATGATAGGCGTAATACCTAAGTCACATAAAGTCTGTAACCACGCATCTACATGATATAACTTACAATCTTGTGGAATAGTAACTAACATAAAATGGCTATTACCTAATACAAGTGATTCTTTATGATTGCGTATATAGTCAATCATACCATCACCTAACTCAACAACGGCACCACTATGTAATGTAACCGGTATCGCTTGTTCAGATACTACTTGTGTTAAATTTTCTACCTGCTCCACTACTGACTCAACAACGGTCTGTACATTTAGCTCATTAACCTTAGGTGTACAAAAAATATCTGTAATACCAGAACGGACTAAATCTTTAACCATTTGCACAGATTCAGCCATGGATTGAGGTCCCTTTCCATCTGCCATAGCCGGCAAAATATATGTATGTAAATCTAAAATGCGTTTCATCTTCTTCCCCATTCTCATCTTTATATCGCCCCTTACCTCGATATAAATCTCTTAAATATAATCTCTTTAATTACTCAAATTCATTTTGTATTCATATTATACCAATGAATCTATGTCTTGAAAAGTACCTATACCTAAACTTTTGATAATATTTGATTGCTTAAAATTAAAGATTATTTAATAATTTCATTTTGTTTTCACAAAAAAACAAGGCTCCTATAAATAACTCATAGAAGCCTTGTATATTTAATTAAAATCCATCTATTAACTATGCCGTATTCTTTGATAAATAGACAGTATAACTTGTACGACAGCAACACCAATGATGACGCCGGCTGTATCGATTGCTACATCGCGAATCGATGCATGTCTACCAATACTTGCAAGTTGCAAGCATTCATCCATAACGGCAATAACTAATCCTATAAAAATCACTTTAAGTCCTGCATATTCACGATTAAATTGATGCAATGCTACATACAAACATCCACCAAGTACAGCAAACTCGAACACATGCGCCATCTTGCGGACAATGCGATTTAAGGACCACATGTCACCGGTGAGACCCAGCTTATACAGAATCGGACTCAACCATTGTGTCATCTTAAGACTCAAACCATCTGAGGAAATATCATTTTGTAGCGAATTATCCCAGATAAAAAGGATAACGAGAACAACTAAAGTAAAGCTTATCCAATGTTTCTTTAACATCTACTATCACCGCCACTAATCTCGGTCAAAAATATCTCTAGTATAAACTTTATCCTTTACATCGGCCAAGGAATCATCCCAACGATTGGCTACAATCACATCACTAACACGTTTAAAATCATCAAAATTTCTAATGACTGGTGAGTGGAAAAAATCATCAGCATCTAGTGTTGGTTCATACACAACAACAGCAATCCCCTTTGCCTTAATACGCTTCATGATCCCCTGTACCGCAGAAGCCCTAAAATTATCGGAATTTGTTTTCATTGTTAATCGATAAATACCAACAATCTTAGGATCCTTACCAATGATAGCATCTGCAATGTGATCTTTTCTTGTACGATTTGCATCAACAATGGCAGATATGAGGTTTTGTGGCACATCATTGTAATTTGCCAATAGTTGTTTTGTATCCTTTGGCAAACAGTACCCGCCATATCCAAAGGAAGGATTATTATAGAAATCCCCAATACGAGGATCTAAACATACGCCATGAATAATCTCACTCGTATTTAATCCACGCACCTCTGCATAGGAATCTAGTTCATTAAAGTAAGCTACACGCAATGCTAAATAGGTATTAGCAAACAATTTTATAGCCTCTGCCTCTGTAGAACCAGTGAAACATAAAGGTATATCATCTTTAAGAGCACCTTCTGCTAATAAGTGAGCAAACGTATGAGCACGTTCCGAATCTTCACCAACTACAATACGAGATGGATATAAATTATCATATAACGCTTTACCTTCACGTAAAAACTCAGGAGAGAAAATTATATTCTTCGTATTAAACCGTTCTCGCATCTGTTCTGTATAACCTACAGGGACTGTAGATTTAACAATCATAACCGCATCAGGATTAATATCTAAAACTGTTTTAATAACAGATTCTACGGATGATGTATCAAAAAAATTCTTTTGTGGATCATAATTGGTAGGTGTAGAAATTATAACATATTCAGCACCTGTGAAAGCTTCGTTAGGATCTAATGTAGCACGAAAATTCAGCGACTTATTCTTTAAATAGTCGGCCAACTCTGAATCAACAATAGGTGATTCTTTACGGTTAATCATATCTACCTTTTCAGGAATGATATCCAGTGCAACCACTTCATTATGTTGTGCTAATAATACGCCATTTGAAAGGCCAACATATCCCGTACCAGCTATTGCTATTTTCATTTATTTACCATCCTTCATATAAAAATCTTTATACCATATTGCAAAACGTCTTAAACCTTCTCGAAGTGTTGTACTCGGTTTAAACCCAAAATCCGTTTCTAATGCAGATGTATCAGCATATGTAATCGGCACATCTCCAGGTTGCATCGGTACGAGTTCCTTATGGCGCTCCATGTTAAAATCTGCTGGTAACACACCAGCACCTATTAACTCTTCACCTAATATTGTCACAAAGTCCAATAGATTTTCAGGACTATTATTACCGATATTATAAATTGCATATGGTGGTACTGGTAATCCATCAGCTCCATTTCTTCGTTCAGGAGCTACTTGCATAACCTTATAAACACCTTCAACAATATCATCTATATAAGTAAAGTCACGCTTACAATTACCATAGTTAAAGATTTTAATCACTTCGCCTTTGCGCAATGTGTTAGTAAATCCAAAGTATGCCATATCAGGACGCCCTGCTGGGCCATACACAGTAAAGAACCGAAGGCCTGTACATGGGATGTTATACAACTTAGCATAGGAATAGGCTAATAATTCATTAGATTTCTTTGTAGCTGCATATAAGGACACAGGATTATCTACTTGATCATCTGTAGAATAAGGAATCTTTTTATTAGAACCATAAACGGAAGAGGATGATGCATATACAAGATGTTCAACACCTTTTGCCCCATTATCATACGAATGACGGCAACATTCTAATATATTGTAAAAGCCAATAATATTTGATTCTATATATGCGTCTGGGTTCGTAATAGAATAGCGTACACCTGCCTGTGCTGCTAAGTTCACAACTACATCCGGTTTATATCTATCAAAAATAGATTGTAAAAACTCTTTATCCGCTATATTCCCTTTTTTGAATATCCATTGATTATCATGTTTTACGGAGGAAACAATCTGTTGAAGTCTATACTCCTTTAAACTCACATCATAATAATCATTAACAGAGTCAACACCTATGATGAGGCTATTTTCAATATTATTAAAAAGCGACATAACAAGATTGGCACCTACAAATCCTGCAGCCCCAGTAATGAGAATTACCTTGTTATGTAATGATACATTTTGTAAAAGCATAGTCTGTCCTTTCCTTTAGGAACGTCTTAGTCGTGCTAAGGCGCTATCCCATATTTTAGCAAGTACAACCCTCTCCGTTGGAAATAAATACAACACAACAAGATACGAAATAAGACTGACACATATACAGAAAATCGTCCAAATCATACTATTATATAAATGCAACAAAGCATAGGAACCAATACCTACAATGGCGGAGGTAATGATATAGGCTTTAATATTAAAAATTACACTCCACGCATTCATCTTCACATACACAGCTAAGAGATATAAAAGTACACCAATCATTTGAATCCGTACTATAGAACGAGCATAGACAAATGTAGTGAAATCATATTGAACACATATGTATATAACCGGAATTAATACGATGAGATGTAACATCTGTGCAAGGAATGAAATATTTGGCATTCCCTTAGCACGAAATGCTTCAGATATTAAATATGAAATAGCGGTCACGAGAGATGAGCTTAATGCCCATGATCCTAGCACTATTCCGGCTAACTTCCACTGAGGTCCCAATAAAATTTGTACAATAAAATCTTGATATACAAACATACCAACACCTAATGGAACCAAAAATAAGGCCATATATCGTTGAAATGTTAAAAATGTTTTTTCAAACTCCTCTTTATTATGTTGATGTCGTGATAAAGCAGAGAATAAAACAGGAGCCATCGAAGATGTAGCAATAGCCATAACAGTAGTAACTATAGCTGTTGGCATCTTATAAACGCCAAGATAATATGCGTTCAAAAAATGACTAATAATGAAGGTATCTACCCATGCCGTAAGCCATATAGAGAATGCCTCCGCCAAGGACCATGCACTAAAACTGAACATATTACGAAATATAGGATACGAAAAATAGATGGATATCAATTTTTCTTGTCTCACACATAATGCAATAGCTGTAAATAGTTGTGCCACTAAAAGCCCAGCAATCAAAGACCAATAATCAAAACCTGATAATGCCATTGGTATAGATACGAACAAAGGAGTAATGATAGTAATCATTCGTATGCTTAAGAGAAATTTGAAGTTAAAATTTCTTCTATACATTGCCATTTGAATGCTACTAAATGCACTCAATGGTAACATAGCCCCCATCACAGCTAAAGGAATACCTAATCCTTCATTGCCAACCAATGATGCTAACTCATCACGGCAGACAATGATAGCAATCCATAATACAATAGCTAGTACTATATTTGAAATAAATGCAACACTAACACTTTTCTGTTTAGCCTCTTCACTTTCAAATTCGTATTGAACAAGAAATTTCTGGAATCCCGCATCTGCTAACATTTCCGCAAATGAAATAACCATCATTATAGTGGCTAAAATACCAAATGCTGTAGGGGCCAAAATATGCGCCAATATGATATTTGTAATTGGTGTAATAAGCTTTGCTAAGATCTCCGTTATAAGTGACCACTTAGCAGCAGCTACAACTTTAGTATCCATTGATATTCAAATCCATTTAATTACGATTTATATTCTTTAAGCCTTGTAAAAATAACTCATGATGCGCTTCACATGACAAATAATTCTGTATTGCTGTAAACCCATTAATCGTTTTTGTAGGTGATTTTAAATTTATAGATTCCATATCACCATTTTCGAATAATATACGATTTATATCTGTAGGAACAAAATCAGCTCCGATGTATACCTTCAAGATGTAACCACTCTCCCATTTCGTAATCAAACTCCATTGGTTCCATCTTTATAAATCCTGCGCCAGGATACAATGTTAATTCTCCAATATAAAGATGATTATTCACGTCATAAAAATCAACCCGTAAAAACGGAAAATCCTTAGATAATTGTTTGCATAATGATCTCATCTCTTCATAGTGTGGCGGTTTTTCAAATGTTTTGTTAGAGGGCTCATAATGAAGAACGGAAAGATTAATATAATTCCAATCCTCATCATAATAGTTCATACGTGTTCCACCTTTAGAAAATCGTTCAGAACAAACTACAGTTAGCTTTGGTTCTCCGTGAAAGGAATACATCTTATAGTCTAATAAATCTGCATTTCCTAACTCATCTATATACTCTTCTGCTAAAATACGGCGACGTACATTTTTATAGGGCCATTCACGAGCTATAAGATAAAAATCACGCTGTAAAGATTTATTAATAATTTGACGTGCTCCTTCTTTATCAAACTTAGACTTATCTTTACAAATTACAATACCACCACTGTCATGAGTGCATTTCAGTACAAACTGATTCGGTAATGCATCAAAATCAATTTCATCAAAAGAATCCCATACACCTAAAGTAGGAATGATGTACTTTGAGTCAATCCTATCAGCTAAATACTTTTTAGCCTCATACTTATCAACCATAGTAGTATATATGGATTTACGATCATATAATTTCATCCACTGCATCTTTTCACTAAAGGTCTGTGGATTATCTAAATTTAATGGATATCCCATATATTGAGGAAATATCCTTCGTAGAAACGCTTCATCGCTTAAGGAATCATAAGCACCCATTTTTATCATCACCCGTAAACGGTAATAAGGATCAGAGATGAACCGCTTTCCCTTGGTCAAGATTGTTTGTATGTTCATGTAATTTCTTCCTTTTAGTCCGTAAAATCTGAACTTCTATAAAAAATAACATCATATAAAAGTAAGTACTTTTACTTTCATAGGAAACCAAACCCATATCCATAACTAATTGAGACATAAGTAATATAAATACCATGACATATTCATTGCTGTGAAAATCATGATATCGTATCATGTTATAAACGAGATAGGCATACATGGAGTAGTATGTGACCACACCTATAACACCAGTACCCGCCAGTAATTCAATGTAATTATTGTGAAGGTAGTAATTTTCTCGACCGAAAATAGAGTATGTATATACCGCAGGATTATTAATCCCAACGCCTATAATTGGAGACTGATGAAATAAATCCCAACCAATATCGACTAAGGCCATGCGAACAATAGCAGAAGAATCCCCACCAGTGCCTGTGAAAGCATCTACCATGGAACTCATACGTTCTAATACTTCACTAAAAATAGGTAGCTGTAATATACCTATAAAAGCAATAATTAATATGCTCAAATAAGCTACTAATTTAGCTAAGGAATTAACAATATTTTTACTACGAAAGCTTTTGAATACGAATAATAAAACGATACCTATAACGACAAATACCAATGCTTTCCGACTACCTGTAGCCGCCAATATACCTAATGTTGGTAATGCTATGATGTTCCACCATCGCGGTTTATCGTACATCATATAATACACGGTCATTACAATAGCATTGGCACCTAATAGTCCTACTGTATTTGCATTTAATGCGTCATTTGCTATACGAGCCGATGATGAAAGAACATTGATAAAATAATCGAGCCCATAGTAATACACCGTATAGAAACAGACAATATATCCTGTCCACATGCCGATTTTCAATAAGGAATCAACTGATTTTTCTCGCTGAAAGCACATATACAAAACAATGAGCATACAAAATATTTTTACAATATCAAAGCTTCTACTCATGGCTACAGATGGATCAAGAGCATTTAGAGAACTAAGATAGCAAACGCCTATGAATAGTAGCATATACATATGCATCCATGTAAATGACACTGTAATTCGCCCCTGGTCTCGTACGAGATAACATAGTATTAATCCAAACAAGCATACGAATAGCACATAGGCACCGTAATCTGCATCGCCGAGGGCGAACGATATGGTCAATGAAAGTACAAGAAATACTAATGTTATAAACCATATAAGACGATTAGATATGGTCGTAATATTTAACTTCAATACTGTCCCTCTTCTCTCAATATATGTACATCACAACACTAATTTTTCTATAAAATATCAATCCAACGTTTAGCAATTTTACTTAGTGGGAATGTATCTCGCACCTTGATTGCTTCAACAGATATACGTTTAGCCAACTCAGGACTTGCTAAGATGGATTTCATTTTTTCATACATCGTTTTCGTATCCCCTACAGGCACTAGTAATCCATTGACACCATCTTGAATGACCATACGCGCACCGCCTACCGGGCAATCTGTAACAACTACAGGTAGCCCCATTCCCATAGCTTCTAACATGGAGTTAGATATGCCTTCAAAGTCAGACGATGACACAAACATTGTACATGGTCGCTCTTGTTCCAAGATGTTAGTTGCGAACCCCGGTAAAAGAACTCTGTCTGCTAATCCTAAATTTGCAATTTGTTGACGAAGTTCATCCTCTAGGACACCTTGACCATAAATGACAAGTTTATATTCCTTAAACTCATCTGCCAACATGCTAAATGCATTGATCATCATAGGTAAATTCTTTTGCGGATGCAATCGACACGCGGTTACAATAATCTTTTCACGTTCTCCTTCGTAAGGTTCTGGTAAATTGCCATTAATCGGATTTGGAATGATATGCCCTCGTCTTTGTATAGAATTTGAAAAATACGATTTTGCATCTTCAGTTTGAAATACTATGGCATCAGCAAATCGAAATGCAAAGTTTCGAAGTATTTGTTGATGTTTGCCGACAGGCACCTTACGCGGATTATTTCGTTCAGAAAATACCATGCGATTTTTCACAAACCACGAACTAATAGCCAATATAAAACTGGACGCACTCAGAAATGATAAACACGTTGCATTAGGACGTTGTTTTAATATGCCAATAAGTGCTTTAATTTCTTGTAAAAATCGAAGAATCTTATTGGAACTGGTCGTATGTATTTGAATTTGCTCTATACCTTCTGGCAATGCATATTCGGTGCCATAGCGATTAGGACTTGTTTGAATAACTGTAATCTCGTGTCCATCATGATGCCATTGGCGGGCCAATTCTGTTAAAATTCGTTCAGCTCCATCATTACCGAGGGAAATCGTAACAATAATAATTTCTTTACCCATTTTGACGCTCCTCTGTGATATATTCGGCTAAACGTATATATGCGTCTTTCATTGTTACCTTTGGTTCCCATGATAGATTGCGCATCTTCCTAGAATTTAAAAACATATGAACTGTAGGCGCATAGCCAAAGGAGGACACATTTTCAGGTATATCAAAGACGACAGAAACTTTATCGCCCCCCACATGGCACGCTACTAAATTGGCAATACTAGCAATACTACGAGTTTCCTCGTCATGGCACACATTATAAGCTTCGCCCATATCACCTTGGGTCATCAAAATAATAATGGCCCGCACTGCATCCGTAATATAACAGAAGTTGGACATGGAATCGCCCTTAGTATGAAGGATAATATCACGACCATCCAAGGCATGTTGGGTGAACTGCATAAACACCCGATTATCATCTAACGGCACACCAGCGCCGAACGTCTGCGCAAGGCGAGCGATTTTAACAGGAACACCAAATTCAACAGCATAGGATTTACAGTAACATTCGCACATACGCTTACTTTCAGAATAGGAACTACGAACGTTTAGATGATCTAAATATCCAATGCGATCCTCCGTCATAACTTGACCAGATTCATAAGGTATACCATACTGTTCCATGCTCGATAGATATACCATACCTAAAATCCGCTGTTCTTTTCCCATTTCTAACATACGTTCCGTACCATGTATTGATGTACGAATCGTATCCACCGGATGTTCTACAAAATATTTAGATTTTGTAGGGGCAGCCCCATGCATAATATAGTCACATGCTACAGTTAGAGAATCTAATGGCCTATCAACAAATGTGATTGCTTGTGAATTTAGAATATCCTCAAACATAGAATGTGCCTTTTCTATATTGCGCACATGGCATATGACATGTAATGAAAGATGGTAGGCATCATTGGCGGCTACTAATGAACGAGCCACCATAGAGCCTATTAAACCTGTAGCACCTGTTACAAGTATTGTCTTATCCTGAAACGCCTTAAATATGTGAGAATCACCTATAATTTCTTGTATGTCTCGTTCAACAACCGTATTAATTGCCCTCACCTCCACTTTCTCTATTTTTTAATATACCTGTGAACATATAATAATCTGATGGGGTTGTAATCTTAATATTTTCAGGTTCCCCCCATACGGGGTACAAGGGATACCCATAATGCATCATCATAGATGCAGAATCGATAAAATCATGAATTCCTTCAGCTATTGATGTATCATGAACTGAAAGAATATCAACGAGCCTAAAACTTTGAGGCGCTTTTGCCATCAAACATTGTTGACGATTTAAAATCGTTTTGATTTCTCCATCATCAGTAACCATAACTGTTTCAATAGCAGGAGTTACCGTAATGGCACTCCCCTTTGTTTCAACAGATCGTATATTTCTAACAATGGTAGAACGATCAACTAAAGGTCGTACACCATCATGAATTAGTACTGTTATATCATCAACACCATATAATCGTTTCACTTCAAGCAAACCGTTATATTGAGAGTCCAGTGCAGTCTCGCCACCAGGAACAATGGATACTATTTTTTGAAGGCCTTCTTTTGCTATCAGAGCCCTTGCATAATCCATCCAGTCTGACTTACACACTAATACAATGCCATCAATGAAGGGTTCTTCTTCAAAAATGGATAGTGTTTGTATCAGTATAGGCTTACCATTCCATTCAAGGAATTGCTTTGGCATTTTATCATTTTTCATACGGGATCCTACGCCACCAGCAAAGATAACTGCTATTCTTTTCATAGAACCTCCCTTAACTATTAACGATGTGTATTTACTAAATAATGAATGCCCTTGTAATTGGTATAACTACGATCCATATCGATATATACGGCATCATGCTTTGCTACACGCTGTTCCACTGGAGGCAATTGCATATAGTCGCCCCAAATCAAACGTAAGTATCGTTCATAACCAGCCATAACGGGAATTTGATGACCTTCAAATTCCTTATATACAACGTGATCAAAATCTTGGCGTGGATGGCGTAGCTTCATACCTTTCAAACTACCAATCAGTTCCGTTACTTCATGGGATGTGTCAAAATCATATTGGCTCATTTGTTTTTCTGCAAAGCGCCATATGTGATAACGCCACGAAGGTTTAGAAATCACCTTATAAATGCACCCAGCCAACATGCGATATACCTTGCCCTTGTTATCAGGCAACCGTTGTGCATTAAACAAGGCAAAGGTCATGGCCCACATTAATTGAAAGAATCGTTTGACAGTACCCTTGGGACAGCCATCGATAGGCATAATTTCAAGGGCTAATCCATGACAAATATCTTCATTCACACTATGGCGATTGATGAAAGTCGTTTCTTCATCGCGAATTGATGCACCCGCATCATGATAGATCTTATCTCTCGTTGTTCTACAATAGGTATATCGTTTATCACCGTGTATAGGCCAAAGTTCAGCCAATCTTTCATAATCAGGACGAGGCATAAAAATATCTAAATCATCATCCCAAGGGATAAACCCTTTATGTCGAATAGCTCCTATAAGACCGCCACCACATAAATAGAATCGTAGATTATGAGCATCACAAAATTCTTTAAATACTAAAAGCATATTCAATTCTTTAGCTTGTATATCATGAGCTGTTGTTTCTGCCATACTACCTTTCTAACGTATAACGGCCAATACCGTTTCCACCATAACTTTTAATTCTCCAATGAACGAGAATTCTTTAAGACTCCGTAAATTCCATTCCATCTTTGCAGGCAATACATTATGAATATAGCAATCATCAATATCATCTGCCGCATCTAACAAGATATCTTCATCCTTATACCGAATACTAGCTACACTCGTTACACCTGCAGGCAGTAACAATGTCGCTTTCATTTCATCTGTATAAGCTGCTACATACCTTGGGACCTCTGGACGCGTACCGACAAAACTCATGGTACCTTCCAATATATTTATCAACTGAGGCAATTCATCGAGTCGACATTTTCGCAAAGCCTGTCCTACAGATGTAACACGCATATCGTCTTTAGACGTAACTTGTGCACCAAGCTGTTCAGCATTTTGTACCATAGTTCTAAACTTATAAATTCTAAAGGATTTACCATACTGCGTGACCCGTTCTTGTCTAAAAAATACAGGGCCTTCACTATCTAGTTTTATCCATACCGCTAATAATAGAAATATGGGACTTAATACTACTAATAGAATGGCTGCCATTAAGCGATCAAATACAGACTTAAGCATTAAATCACGATGTTTGGATACTAAGATGTCGTAATAAGAACGAACTGCTTCACATCGCATATCATTGGGCAACTCCTGCCATGATTTCCAAATCATAATGCACCTAAACATTCTTTAAATGTATGAATCACATAGCTTACCTCTTCATCCGATAAATTAGTATGAAGGGGCAATGTAATTTCATTTTTGAACTGATTATATGCATTCGGATAATCATCGATAGAAAATCCCAAGTTTTTATAAGCCGTATGCATTGGAATTGGCTTATAATGCACATTTGTAGCAACACCTTTTTCTGCCATTCGTTCAATTAATTCATTACGTTGTTCTATGGTTGCATCATTGATACGCACTAAATATAAATGACCACTACTCATATGCTCATCCGTATAATGAGGTACTACAGATACAGGACAAACTTTAAACGCGTCATTATATCGATCAATAATTTCACGACGCCGTTCTAATAGGCCAGGATATCGTTCTAATTGGGCCAATCCAATAGCAGCCATAATATCCGTCATATTGCACTTATAATAGGTACCTTTAATATCATATTCCCAGGCCCCCATCTTAGTTTTGGCCAATGCATCCTTATCCTGACCATGTAAAGATAATAGTTGAAATTCCTTATAGAGAGCTTCATCATCAATGCCCTCTATATGATTCCACGTAGCACACCCACCTTCAGCAGTGGTAAAGTTTTTTACCGCATGAAAGGAAAAACTACTAAAGTCAGCTACATTGCCTGTATGCATCCCTTTATAGGTTGCCCCAAAAGAATGTGCACAGTCTGCGACGATTGGAATTCTACCTAAAGCACGTTGTATATCATTACTTGGTATAAATAAAGATTTTGCATCATTTACAATTGTAAATAAACGGTCATAATCACAAGGTACACCACCGATATCGACAGGAATAATGGCCTTTGTCTTATCGGTTATGGCAGCAGCCACCTTATCATAGTCCATTTCATAAGAATCAGGTGCTGTATCGATTAATACTAGTTTTGCCCCTACATGAACTACAGGACTTGCACTAGCCGTATAGGAGTAAGCACTAGTTATAACTTCATCACCTGGTCCAATACCCAATACGCGAAGAATCATTTCTAAGGCTGCAGTTGCTGAATTTAAGCACACTGCCTTTGGCGTCCCTAAATACGTTGCAATACGTCGTTCTAATTCCTTAGTACGTGGTCCAGTTGTAATCCAACCACTTTTTAACGCTTCTACCACCTCATTGATTTCTAATTCTGTAATATCTGGAGGAGAGAAATTAATTTTCATAGCTTTCACCTATACTTTCCATTTATTCCATATCAATAAACACTGATCCGATAATAGGTACTCCAATTTGCTCTAATCGTTGTTTAGCTAATGCCATATCATCAGGTTGAACATAATCACCTTTTACAACCAAGAGAACCCCATCAGCTTTCTCAGCTATTACCAAGGCATCCGTAACACTTAACACCGATGGTGTATCCACTATGATGACATCATATTCATCACGAATGTACTCAAATACCGTAGATAATCGATGGGAATCAACCACCTCTGACGGAGATTCCACTGCAATCCCACTGGTAATTAGATCTAGATGAGGCATCACATGACGATGAATCGTCAAATCTTCATCCATAATGATATGATTTGTTAATCCTTGATTTTTTACATCAAATACAATATGTTGCACTGGATTGCGTAAATTACCATCGATTAACAGCACCTTGTCATTATTCTTGGATAAAGAAATCGCTAAATTAGCGGCCACCTCCGATACACCTTCACCTGTTGTAGCAGATGTAACACACAACATTTTTCTATTTTCTGCATTACAGCGATACTGTAAATTGCTACGCAATGTTCGATAAGATTCCACAAAAGGAGTATCACCATATTCATTTGAAATTAATCGTATCGTATCCATCTTAACCTCTCACCTTGTACAACCAACGCAACACTTTATTCTTAGGTTCTTCTGTTACCGATTTTCTGTGATTAGGAATGACACCTAACATTGGCACCTGTAACATATCTTCAACATCTTTTGCAGTCTGTATTCTACGATTTCGCAAGGAGTTAACTAATGTATACAAACAGCCTAAAATTAAACCGATAACAGCACTGGCAACCATAACAAGTACACGACGAGGAGCAATCGCTTTTTCTGGTAATGTAGGAGCATCGACAATTTGTACCTCATTCGGTACCATAACCTCTGCCACCTTAGCTTCTTCCAGACGTTTAGAAAGCATTTCATAAATATCTTGGGCTACATCTACATCACGCTTAGCTTGAATATACCCCCGTTCCTTTTCAGGGAGTGCTTTCATCGCATCTTCGTTATCTTTATCTAAATCAGCTAACGTAGCCTCTTTACTTTGAGCTACTGCTAAAGCAGCTTCATTTTTAAATTTATCTGTTAATAACCCTTGTTGAGCGGAGTTACTTGATGGAGCTTGCTGTGAAACAATAGCATCGATTTCCTGTTGTAAACCGGCTTGTGCTTTAGCAATCTGATCATTTACTTCCTTCATTGCAGGATGTGAATCAGTATATTTACCTACGTAACTTGCCTTACGAGCCTCTAAATCTGCTAGTTGTGATTTATAAGCTTGTACCGTTGAACTATCTGCAATACTAGCACCTGCCGAACCTAAATCAGCATTAATGCTACCTAATGCAGCTTGCGCCGTTTCTAAATCGAGCTTATTTTGTGCCTTTTCACGATCGATTAACGTAATCTTATCTGTAAGCCCCTTCATTTGATCATTGGTAGAATAAATTTTATTATCTACTTGAAATTGTTGGAGCTTTTTCTCTGCTTCAGACAATTCCTCCTTCGCTGTTACCACTCTTTTTTGTAAAAACTCACGAGTCGCTTTTTGTTCAACTTGGGATAACTCGGCTAAGCGTTTTAAAAATGTATCAATTAATAACTGATTAGCTTCTTGTGCCTCTTCTGGGGACTTACCAGTCACACTAACTTGTAATAACTGTGTTTCTTTATATGGCTTTGTTTCAATACGATTTTTAACAAATTCTTCATACGTTGGTAGCTTACTACTATCTCCGGCAATTTCATTGATAACAGGTTCCACAACATTACGACTTTTTAAAATCTCTGCATCAGTATTCATCAATTGACGAGCCATCGTATCAGAGTAGCTTGGGTCACTAGATAGCACTGAATTACCTAAGCCTTGCGTCTGTTTAATACGCAACATAGCTGTAGACTGATAGGTAGATGGTGTCACGATTAAGTACGCACCGCCAAGGAGAATACAAATGCCAGTCACATTTATAATAGTTCGCCGTTTTCTAACAAGAATCTTGGCTATATCTTTTATATCTATAATTTGTTCCATCCCAATACCCCTTTCAAGTAGGCATACAACACCGCGGTCTCTCTTTCCGCTTAAATATTATGGTTAGGTGTATATGTTGGAATAATATCCTGTAATACGCCAATTACATCCATATCAGTTTCACAAGAATCAAAGGTGCTAATTTTTTCTATCAACCAATCACGATCAACGGTATCTAACGGGGCTTCAAAAATCTTTGTATGATTCGTTCGATTAGTTCCTTCTTCAGAGGTAAGTAATTCTTCATATTTCTTTTCACCTGGTCTAAGTCCTGTAATTTTAATATGAATGTCCTTATCAGGTTCCAATCCTGATAAACGAATCATATTTCTTGCTAAATCAATAATCTTTACAGGTTCGCCCATATCAAGTAAGAATACCTCTCCACCTTTACCCATAGCACCGGCCTGTAACACGAGTTGACTCGCTTCTGGTATGGTCATAAAATAGCGTGTCATTTCAGGGTCTGTCACAGTTACAGGGCCACCAGCTTCAATTTGTTTTTTAAATAAAGGAATGACGGAACCGCGACTGCCGAGAACATTACCGAAACGAACAGTAATATATTTCGTATCATATGTATCATTCATAGATATGATAACCTTCTCTGCAACGCGCTTTGTGGCACCCATAACGCTAGTTGGATTGACGGCTTTATCCGTAGAAATCATAACAAACCGTTCTACACCATGGCGACCTGCTACGTCGGCTACATTTCTTGTGCCATAAATGTTATTTAAAACGGCAGCCATCGGTTGAATTTCCATAAGAGGCACATGTTTATGAGCTGCTGCATGGAATACAACTTGCGGATTATATTGAGTGAATATTTGATCTAATTGTTGCTTATCTCTAATATCTGCAATAATTGGTATAATTGGGCCATCTTTATATATATTTTTCAACTCCTGATTGATCAGGTATATACTATTTTCACCATGGCCTAATAGTAAGAGCTGTTTAGGGCCAACACGCATAATTTGACGACAAATTTCTGAACCTATAGATCCACCAGCACCAGTAACCAGAACAACCTTATCGCGAATATAATGTTCTACAACATCCATATCGAGACGAACCTCATCACGTTCTAATAGGTCTTCTATGGATACAGGATGTAAATGGGATACTAGTACCTCATCATCTAACAATTGATACATCCCCGGTAATGTATTGACTTTACATTTAAGAGGTGAACAGATTTCCATGATATTTCTGATTTCATTACGTGTAACAGAAGGCATGGCAATTATAATTTCTTTCACCTTATTTTCTTTTACAATAGATGGGATATCATGGCGATTACCGAGTATACGAACGCCGCCCATTAGACGATTGAATTTAGACTCATCATCATCGATGAAACCAATTACCTTACGAGACCGTTTATGATACCGTTCAATTTCACGAGCAATTGTGGCACCTGCATCACCTGCGCCAATGATTAAGGTATTTACCATATCAGCATCAGTACTTTGTTTTCCACCATATCGCATGGCAATATAATGGAGTACCATTCTACCAATTCCGATAACACCGGTACTAAGAATCCAGCTAATCAAATATATAGATCTAGGTAAAGATTTATCAAATACATACATCCCTGTATAGAAAAGTCCTGCTCCTAAGGTGGTCGCAATCAATACCGCAACCATTTCGCGCATACCTGCATAGCGCCATATGCGCGTATATAGATGCATGGACAAAAGCATAACAATATAGGAGATTACCATTATAGGCAATGCATCTATCATCTGATGCAGATAATGTGATGTTATATAACCATCAAATCGTATAAGCAAACTGATCAATGCCACACCAATAATAGTAATAACATCTACAATAAGTAATAAGCCGGGTAATAAATATGAACGCAATGAAAGCCCCCCTTATATGACTTACATATGATACTATTTTTACTAATTAGTCTTTACCTATGCGAGATACCATGTAAGCACCTGTCAAAATAGGAGCAATATCTCTAGAGAAACTAATCTTACTGTTCTTAGTTAAGTACAAGATATCGCCTTCACGCATAACGTAATTTTGGGACATATCACCAGTTTTCAACATATTATTTAAATTGATTTCAATAGGTTTTGTAGGATCATTTTGATGAATTAAGAATATCTTCTTCTTAGCCGTATCCCAGTTGAAACTACCCGCGACCCCAATCGCATCAATAACGGTACTCGATTTTGTTAATGTATAAGCACCTGGTTTATTAATTTCACCAAATACATAAACGCGAACGCCACCTAATTTTGTAACATTAACCGACACATCAGGATTGATAATGTATATGGATAATGCGTTAGATACATTTCGGGTGAATTCTTCTACTGTCATTCCATCCGCCTTAATATTACCTGCCATAGGAATGGATACATATCCATCTGGTCGAATGGTGAAAGTTTTATTTGCACCTAAATCTGCTTGTTGTACTACATCAATCATGAGTTCATCCCCTTGTCGTAGACGATACTCTTGATCAGAACCAATTGTAGATGCAGACGTATTCATATTTGATGTTGTAACTACTACAGGAGAAACATCCTTTGCAAAACCCGTAGTGGCTATCGTACCTATGACAAGAGATAAAGCAATCCATTTTTGATTCATACATGCACCTCATAGCATTCATTTCAATTAACAAAACACCTTAACACAACTATTTAAATAAATTTAATATTTAATTAATTATCGTACACATATTTTATCATCGTTTCTTTGTAACTACTATATAAGCAAGATGAAGCTTCTTTATATGGTTTTCATGAAGCATCAAGAATACTGAAATTATCTATGTTTAATGCTTACCCGTATATGTGTATTTTTCTTCACATATCGAAGTGTTATTTTGTTCTATATATTTCTATTACTAATAAAAAATTTCTATATTTAGGAGTTTGCAAAAAAATGGATGTATATATCCGTTTAATAATAGATATATACATCCAAATAAATTGTATTTAATTTTATTCGACACGACCGCCCAAATAAGCTTCCATGACACGAGGATCATGTCGTACTTCATCAGCTGGACCAGACAATACCATTTTGCCTGTTTCCAATACATACGCATAATCAGCGATTTTCAATGCTTGACGGACGTTTTGTTCTACCAAGAGAACGGTGGTGCCTTCTGCACTAATTTCTTTAATAGTTTCAAAGATTTCGTTTACTACTAATGGTGCAAGCCCCATAGATGGTTCGTCTAGTAGCAATAACTTAGGACGGGCCATAAGAGCACGACCAATGGCAAGCATTTGTTGTTGGCCACCAGATAATGTACCACCTAGTTGATAGCTCCGTTCATCGAGAATTGGAAAGCGTTTAAATACCTTTTTAATGTCCGCTTCAATCTCATTATCATTGCGTATATAAGCGCCCATTTCAAGATTCTCGTAAACGCTCATATCTTGAAGAATTTGACGACCTTCAGGTACTAAGGAAATACCATTATGTACAATTTGATGAGTTTTATGTCCAGTAATGTCTTGACCCTCAAATAGCACCTTACCTGATGTAGGCTTTACAAGGCCCATAATAGTCTTCATTGTTGTCGACTTACCAGCGCCGTTGGCACCGATCAAGGATACGATAGACCCTTGTGGTACTTCTAAGCTAATGTCTTTTAAGGCTGTAATATGTCCATAACCAGCCACGATGTTTTCTAGCTTTAACATATTACACCTCCTCTTTACCTAAGTATGCTTCGATAACAGCCTCATTATTTTGAATTTCTTGAGGTGTACCTTCAGCAATCTTTTTACCAAAATTGAATACCACCAAACGGTCACAGATATTCATCATCAATTCCATGGCATGTTCAATTACGACAACAGTAATACCTAAGTCGCGAATTTTACCAATCAATTGGCGTAACGCTTCTGTTTCACTATCATTCATACCTGCTGCTGGTTCATCTAGCAAAATTAATTGAGGATGTGTAGCCAAGGCACGAGCAATTTCAAGGCGACGTTGTTTGCCATAAGGCAAAGATGTAGCAACTTCTTCAGCATCTTCTTCAAGTCCTACGAGTTTTAAAAATTCATAGGCAATGCCACGACAACGTTCTTCTTCAATACGTTGGCGTTTTGTTCTTAAGAAACTAGCAACGAAACCAGAACCAGTTCGACAATGCATACCAGTTAATACTGTTTCCAAAGCTGTCATATTGCCAAAGAGACGAATGTTTTGGAATGTACGAGCAATGCCCATTTCTACCGTTCTATGAGGTTTAATGCCTACAACAGACATACCATCAAATACAATTTCGCCAGAACTTACAGGGAATACACCTGTAATCAAGTTAAAGAGTGTAGTCTTACCAGCACCATTTGGTCCGATAACACCAAACACTTCACCTTGCTTAACACCAAAGGATATGCCTGTGAGAGCTGCAACGCCACCAAAGCTTTTACTTACGTCATTTAATTCTAATAGCATTCAGTTCCCCTCCTATCCTTGTTTATCTTGTTGTTTACGCTTATACGCTTCAAAACGTTCTGTTAATACTTGTGTTTCAGGAATGTATGGAGCTTTTTTAAAGCCTAATTTACGACTAATCTTATCTACCATAGATTCGGTTAAAATACCATCTGGGCGAACAGCCATCAAAATGACTAACAATGCACCATAAATGATATCGCGATAGTCGGATAAGAATCGCAATACTTCTGGCAACAATGTAAGAATGAAGGAACCGAGTACGGAACCCCACACTACATTAGAACCACCAAATACAGGGAACAATAAGATTTGTACTACTTTATGATAACTGAAGTCTGTAGGGTTGATAAAGTTTGTAATATGAGCATACAAACCACCACCGATACCAGCGATAAATGCACCGATGATGAAAGCCATCATTTTATAGTACACTACATTAATCCCCATCAACTCAGCAGCATGATCATCTGCCTTAATAGCGGCAAAGGCACGACCGACACGGCTATTGTTGATACGTACACAGAAAGCAATAATAAAAATCAAAACGATTAGTAAAATAATGATAGCCATAATGTTGCCCCATGCAACAGCATCGATTCCCATAAGGCCATCAATATCAATTTCGTAAGCAAAATTTGTCAATTCTTGAGGAATAGATGGAATGCCGGATAGACCAAGAGCACCATTTGTCACATCTAAGTTCAAGAAGATAACACGTACTACTTCACCAAAACCAAGTGTGGCGATGGCGAGATATAAACCTTTCAATCGAGTTGTTGGCAAACCGATGATAACGGCAACTAAAGCAGCTACAAAGCCACCTACTAAAATACCAACTACGATAGGTAAATCAGCTTTCAAAGAAAGCAGTGCACCCACATATGCACCAACACTCATGAAACCAGCTGCCCCAAGGGATAACTGTCCACTAGCAAGGGTGAAATAAATAGAGATACCAAGGATGGCATTAATGATGAAAAACATCACAATTTGTAGATAATAAGGGTTAAAAATATCCATTATGGTCTGCCCCCCTTATCTTTAGAACCAAATAAACCTTGTGGTCTCCAGAATAATAAGACAATGATTAAACCGAAGGCTACCGCATCACGGAATGTAGATGCACCATAAGCAACGGAGAAGATTTCCGCAATGCCCAAGATAAAGCCACCTACCATGGCGCCAGTAATATTGCCAAGACCACCTAGGATAAGTACAGCCAAGCCTTTAAAGCCTATGATAACACCCATAGTAGGCTCAATAGCATTGAAGGAAAGGCCAACAAGTACACCGGCAGCTGCACCTAAAGCGGAAGCAATCATAACGGTAACAGAAATAATCATCGTTGGATTGATGCCTAAGAGAGCTGCTGTTTCCGTGCTCATGGATACGGCACGAATGGCTTTACCAATCTTAGTCTTTTTAATAACCACATTCAAAATAATCATTAAGAGAACAGAAACACCTAAACCGATAATTTGCACCATGGAGATTTTAAATACCCCAAAGTCGATAAGGCCACCAATATAATCTGGTGGGAAGGATCTAGTTTGAGGGCCCCATAATAATAATGCCAAACTTTCAAGGAAGATGGAAACACCAATGGTACTGATAAGTGGTGCTAAGTGAGACACCTTTTTCTTACGTAGTGGGCGTAACGCCACAAATTCTAATAAGTAACCTAGTACGGCACCTACAGCCATCGCTACGATAAGGGCTACAAATATGTTTACGTTAAAAACAGTTACCATAAAAAGACCAACGAAGGCACCTATCATAAAGATGCCTCCGTGTGCCATGTTGATGATATTTAAAACGCCAAACACAAGTGTTAAGCCAATAGCGAGTACAGCATATAAGCTACCGAGGGTTAACCCGTTAACTAATTGTTGTAAAAACACTATACTACCTCAACTTTTATTTTTTTAATGCGTCAAATTGACCGTTTCTAATTTGCAATACTTGAACTTCCATGGAAGGATCGCGGTGATCATTGAATTTGAATTGACCTGTTACACCAACGAAGTCGGCAATATTTTTCAATGCTTCGCGGAATTTTTCACGATCAGTAGTGGAGCCAGATTTTTTCAATGCTGCTTCATACAAGTAAACTGCATCGTAAGCTTGCGCTGCGAATTGATCTGGTTCTTTACCGTATTTATCTTTATAAGCTTTACGGAAATCTTTTACCTTTTGGTCATCTTTGTTAGGGAACCAAGGTGTACCTACGATAACGCCATCAGCTGCAGCACCTGCGATTTTAATAAATTCAGGACTGTTGAAGCCATTGGAACCAACTACAGGTTGTTTCATACCCATTTCACGCATTTTTTTCATAATCAATGCGCCTTCTTGGTATAGAGAAGCAACAACGATTACATCAGGATTAGCTTGTTGAATCTTAGTTAATTGTGCAGAGAAGTCTGTATCTTTATCTGCGAATGTTTCAGTATCAACGATTTGTACACCTTCAGCTTCCAATGCTTTACGAGCTGTATTATTTACAGATACCATTTGGTCATTGTTGTTGGAGTACATAATAGCTGCAGTTTTAAAGTTCAAAGTTTTATGTGCTTCTTTAATTGCAGTATCTACTGCCAAGGATTCTGGTACAGCATTACGGAAAATGTAATCGCCGATATCAGTAATACCTTCAGCTGTTGTAGATGTGCCAAGAGCTACGACTTTACTTTTATTTGCTACAGGGCCAGCAGCCATCATTTCACCAGATAACATAGGGCCGATAACGCCTACAACTTTATCTTTAGAAATTACTTTATTCATCGCATTAATCGCTTCGTTTTTATCACCTTTAGTGTCTTCAACGAGCAAATTAATTTTTACATTGTTAGCGTCTGCATTGATTTCGCTAACAGCCAATTCTGCACCAGCTTTGATGGACTCACCATACGCAGCAGCACCGCCTGTAGTTGTTGTTAACAATGCGATTTTCGCTTCATTATTATTTGCATTACCTGCATCTTTATTGCTACCACAACCAGCAGCAACCGCCATTACACCAGCAAGACCGAAAATGGCTGCTTTTTTTAACATGGATTTATTCATGTTACACCCTTCCTTTAATCACAATAATAGCAACTATAATAGTATAAATTATATATACTTCTATATTATGAAATATTTTTTATGTTTGTCAATTAAATCATGTATATCTTCTATAGAATTCAGATATACACCTTATAATTTTTATTTATTATGCTAATAATTCTGAAAAATGTTCCCATTTCTCATACAACTTTTGTAAGTTGCTTTCCGTATCTGAAAGCTGCTTAGATATGTTTTCCATTTCCGCTAAATCTTGTTGGACTACAGGATTTGCTAATTGTACTTCATACATTTTCATGGTCGCCTCTAATCTAGCAATTTCTTCTTCCACTTCAGCTAATTGCTTTTCAACCATGTATGTATTTGTTTTTTTCTTAGGCTCATCAGATGGAGATGTAGAAATGGTTTTAGCTTCAGATTTCACATCTTCCTTAGCTACTTCTTCTACTACTTCTGTAAGAGCAGCTATATCCAGTTGCTCTTTTAATTTCTCTTTATAGTAAGAATAATTACCTAAGTATTCAGTAAGACCTTTATTCTCTAATACCAATGTTCTTGTAGATACTTGATCTAAGAAATACCGGTCATGGGAAATAATAAAACACGTACCACCAAATTGCTGCAACGCACGTTCGACTATTTCACGGGTAGGTACGTCTAAATGGTTAGTAGGTTCATCAAGAATGAGGAAATTATCACCTTGTAAGAATAATTTTAACAGAGCTAAACGCGCTCGTTCACCACCGGATAAATCACCTACTAGTTTAAATACATCATCCCCTTTAAATAGGAATGATCCTAAAACATTGCGAGCTTTCTCTTCGGTGAAATTATAATTATTGATAATCTCATCTACCACTTGCCACCGATCGTGTAATTCTTCATGTTCTTGTGAAAAATAGCCCACTTGTACACGGTTGCCAATATCGATATGACCTTCTGTAGGGAATAACTCCCCTACAATAGCTTTCACCATCGTAGATTTACCAGCCCCATTAGGACCGATCAAGGCAACAGATTCGCCGCGCCTAACAACTACAGATACATCATCAATAATTGGATCATCTGTTTTATAGCCAATAGACACATGATCTAGTACAAGTACCTTATCAGCACTCATAGCAGCCGGTGGAAATTTAAAATCTAACGAGTGTGAAGTTTCAGGAGCCTCTAGTCGTTCTAATCGATTTAGTTGAGATTGGCGTCCCCTCGCCATCTTAGACTTAATACCAGCGCGATACTTATCAATATACTCTTCTGTTTTCTTAATATATTCTTGCTGCTTTTCATAAGCAATCGTATCTGCTTTTAAACGTTCTTCTCGTTGTGCCACATAGCGACTATAATTACCGCGATATGTTGTGGCCTTGTGATGATCTAGTTCTACTACACCAGTAACGATGCGGTCCATGAAATACCGGTCATGGCTGACAATCAGAATGCCACCTCGATAGGATGATAGATAACCTTCTAACCACTCCAACATTTCCATATCCAAATGGTTTGTCGGTTCGTCGAGGAATAAAAAATCTGGACTCCGTACTAAGGCCTTTGCCAAATTAATACGCGTTTTTTGACCCCCAGAAAATGCATTAGCCGGTTTATATAGATCTTCATCGGTAAAACCAAGACCATACACTATGCGTTTTGTTTTTTGTTCATAGTCATAACCACCTAACCATTCCAATCGATTTTGTAAATAGTCTAAGCGTTGTAAGTCGCTTTCACTAGCCTCATGAGTCTCTAAATATGTGGTTAACTCTTGTAATTTATTTTCTAATGCATGAACATCTTCCCAAGCTGTTTCTATTTCTTCAGCTAAACTGGCATCGCCTAAGTTAACATCTTGTTGCAAATAGCCAATGCTTGCCACAGGAGACATTACAACTTGGCCTTCATCTAATTCCTCAATACCGAGGATACATTTCAACAGTGTTGATTTACCAGCCCCATTAGGGCCAACCAAGGCAATTCTATCGCCTTCTTTTATTTCAAAGGACACATTGGAAAACACTTGGCGCACCCCAAATGATTTTCCTAGGCCGATCATTCGAATGCGTTCCATTCAATACCTCCTTTATCATTTCGTAACTATTATTATACCACAGTCGCTTTCACCAAAATGACCATTTCCACGCTATCCTTTGTCTTCCGACTATGTCTAAATAATTTACCTAATAAAGGGATATCACCGAGTATTGGGATTTTTTCAATCTGTTTTTGATCACGATTATCCATTAAGCCACCTATGACCAGTACTTCTCCCGGTTGTAGACGCACTCTAGTCTGTGCTTGTCGAGTAGTTATTTTATAAGATTTCATCTCAGATACCATAATGGGTGAACTCACCTCAGCTCGTATAGACGTATCAATGGTACCATTTTTCGTGACTACCGGTGTATAGTCAAGTTTAATACCCACCTCTTCGTAATGAATGGATCTTTTTCTTTCACCATTAGAAATTGACTCTTCGATTACAGGAATTCGTTCACCTATCAAAATATGTGCGGCTTCACCATTTAAGGCCATAATGGAAGGGGTTGCAATAACAACTGCCTTTCCCGATGTTTCTAAAAGGCTAAGCTCAGGTTTAACAAAAAATTTATAAGCTTCCCCATCTGGAGCTTTTCCAAAAGAAATAGCACCATAAGAATTTGTCTTATCCTTACCATGGCCGGTTAAACTCAGCCAGGACCATCTAAATCCCGTTTCCTTCGTATAGGAATGCTCCATAGCCATAATGGTAGCTTCCAAGCGCACTTGTTTCATATCTCTATCTACAGATTGAATGATAGAGTTTACCCCTTTTTCCTCGTCTCCTGTTACATTTAATACAATCTGATTCGTTTCCTTATGCACAGCGAACTTTCCATTAGGTACTACTGTTTTTATGACAGATTCTAGCGATGTCGATGATGCCATCTTTGGTTCTACTACCACTACATGACGATGTTCCTTAGCACCAGAATGCCCTGTAACGGTTACCACGCCTTGATCATCCTGTATATCAAAATGATACATATCCCCTAAATGATGTAGCATGTCTAATGGTGACTTACCGTGTATCGTTCCTGTCACAGTTCCGTTCAATGTATTAATACCAAGTATATCCATTTTATAACTACGACTGATGGCCTCTACCACATCGGACAAAGGCGCCTTGCTAACCGTCATACTATATGTATTTTGACCTGACTCAGATTGTTGTACATGTATCGATTCTTTCGCCCATACACAAGGATTTTCTATTACACCTAAGAGTAAAACTATAATCATGATTCGCCAATAGATACACATCGTACATTGCCTCCTTCATCAAGGGTTACACCATTTTCATCTACATTAATTACCTTTACACCATGCCAAGAATCACCTTCCATAACAACAGTAGATTCTGTGCCACTGCTTAAAATTACAGCACATTGAGGGCCATGTATTACGCCATTAACATGAATTGTTTTCTGCTTATTATGTTTTGTTGTAACTGGTTCTGCACTAGAACTGCTATCTTGGTCTACTTTCTTCTGACTATGTCTCCGTTTACCTTGTTTTACCTTTGATGAATCATCTTTATTATTTAGGTTCTGCTGACCTCCACCGCTATGTTCTTCATCCATCATATGTATTGAAGATACATTACTTTTGTCTAATGATTCGCCTAATACCTCACGCCAAGGAAGAGCTCGCAAGTTATTACTCGTACTGTATAACAATGTTATTTCATGAGATTTATCTTCTGATTTCGACATTGCCGTTGAATCAGGCTCCATCTGGACATAATCAGCCTCAGGTGTATAAAATATGCCCCAACCAATTGCTATTCCGCCTAATACAAACAATACACCGAGACTCTTCTTGTATCGTTTACATTGAGTCACATAAGGATACAATTTTTCTCGTAAACGTTCCTGTATGTTCATTCATCAGGACTCCTTTCACATAGTAGAATTAAAATATCTATCTAGTATCAGTATGCAACACAAATATACATAAAAAAAGACACTAATAGTCACCCCCGTGACTATTAGTGTCCTTGACAAATCATACAATGTATAATAGCAATTATTGTTTTTTCATAGCTTGAAGTTTTGGACCAATCAACCGTTTATAAACTTCAACACCAGGTTGATCAAAGGCATCAACACCAGCTAAAATTGATTCAAAATACACAGCCCAACAATGCATGAACATTATTTCCCCTAAATGAAATGCATTTAATGTTGGTACAGATATGGTCATATTAAAACGATTATCTATAGATAGGGCCTCACGATTTGCATCAAGTGCGCTATTTAAGATATCACTAATAGGAATATCACCAATTGCATCAAGTTTATCATATTCACTATATAAATTAGGAACAACCAATGATGTATTCCAATCTCGTACCTTAATAAATTGAACAACCTTGTTAAGACGCCCCTCTTGGTGTTCTTGCACTTGTGCGTGCATATCCATCGTGCCTACTGCAGGAACAGGTGTACGTCCATAAGGAAGACAGGTATTACTCATTTTACCTAATGATTCGGATAAGAGCTGTACATACCAATCGGATAAAGAGTGTAGAGACTCACCATAAGGCATGAATACCTCTATAATACGTCCATATCGCTCAGATGCAATATATTTTAATAATGCACTAAATAGTGCAGGATTTTTATAAACATCCTCTTCTTGGCAAGCCATATCCATCGATGCAGCACCGGCTAAAAATCCTTCAATATCAAATCCCACAAGAGCAGCTGTAACGAATCCTACCTCAGTAAAAACGGAGAATCGGCCTCCTACACCATAGGGAACAGAGAAAGTTCTCCATTGATGCTTGATAGCCATATCATGAAGAATAGTAGGGTGTGTCTCATCATTTGTTTCTGTAACGACGGTAACTTCATAATTAATATGATGATCCTCTAGTGCTTTTTGAAGAATCATAAAATTAGCCATCGGTTCAATAGTGGAACCAGACTTTGATGTAACTACAAGCATAACTGTATAGTCACTACCCTTTTCACCGGCCTGAGATACTAAGGATTTAATTAGCCCTTCTAAGTATGGGCCATCTACATTAAACCCAGCAAAATAAAATCTCGGATAGCCGTTGCGTTCTTCATCAGTATAGTTATTCCAAAATGAACCACATTGCACATCAAAGAGTACCTTACTACCTAGATAAGATCCACCGATGCCAATAGAAACAACAGTATCAATACTTTTACGAGCATAGTCACCCAAGTCATGTAAACGGTCCATCATGTCCGGTGTATTGATGCCATTTTCTGATATATATGGCAACTGATAAAACAAGATTGGTTCTGGCTGACCATCTTTAGATAGGTGGCCTTCTTCATAACCTGTGGATCGCAAAATATTAGTATGACGCCATACATTTTGAATGGCCCGTTCAAAGTTTTGTATGTCCCTTGCCTGTATGCAGCTTTCATTATAGATATTGTTATAATCTAGCTCAAATCCAGAATCTAACTGTAACATCAAGTATCTCCTTTATGCACCAATCCAACCATAGCCATAACCGATACCAAATACGGACCAAAGAATAGCGATGGGAATCAATAACTTAAATTTCAATTTTGCTGTTTTATGATGACATACTACCATGCCCAATAAAGCGCCTAAACCACCAAAGGCAAAGGCTAAAAATAGCAATGTAAATTCAGAAATCCGCTCATACCCCTTTATAGCGGATAACTTATCATATCCATATATACAAAAGACAATAAAATTCCATACGGTCATAATAATCAGAAAATACGTTTCACTCATAATCCTATATTTATTTCCCCTTAAAATATGAGAAGGTATCACCCAATCCACAATCTAAACTAACAGTGGCTTCAAATCCAAAATCCTTTTTTGCTTTTTTATTACATAAACGAGAATGGCGTATATCTCCAACTCGTTCTGCTTCATAATTAGTTACAATTTCTTTACCACTGATAGATGTAAAATAGCCTACCAATTCATTGACAGATGTACTCGTATTGGTAGAAATATTATAAATTCCTGTTAAATCAGGATGATTCATAGCTTTAATATTAGCCTCAACTACATCAGCTACATATACAAAGTCACGTGTTTGCTCACCATCCCCAAAAATGGTAAGCGGCTTATCCTCATTAATGAGGCGGTTGAAAATACTGATTACACCGCCTTCTCCACCATCCCCTTGACGTGGCCCATATACATTAGCATATCTAAAGCATACTGTTTTTAATCCAAAAGCTTGTTCATAAATACGTAAATATCCTTCAGCTGTCAATTTTGTAAGGCCATAAAATGATGTCGGTTTACCAGACATGTCTTCTGTGAGTGGTAATGTATCGAGATCACCATACACTGCAGCAGAGGATGGCATTAGAAAATGTGAAACATTATGCTTTCTAGCTGCTTCGAGCATATTAATTAATCCCATTAGATTCACATCACAATCCATCTTAGGATTTTCCATAGATGCAGGTACCATCGTTTGTGCCGCTTCATGAAATACCACTTGAGGTTTAAAATCTGCAAAAATAGATTCCATGTTAACGTCTCGTACATCCATTTCTATGAATGTTGCTTTTGGATTAACAAATTCTCGTACCCCTGTTGTAAGATTATCTATTACCAATACTGTATGACCTAATGCTATGAGTCGATCGACCAGATGGGACCCTATGAATCCGGCGCCCCCCGTTACACAAACGCGCATTGTTTTCCCCTTTTAGATTATTTACCTATCGCTGCCCCTGCCTTTGCGAGTTGGTCAGCCATTTCATTATATGTATCACCAGTATGAGCATGTACCTTGTGAAAGTATACTTTCACATGTGGAAATATACGTTCACAAAATGCTGCATATTCATTGGTTAATACATTATTTCGTTTCCACTTCTTCGTGGCCCACATTTCTATCCCCATATAATCATAATATAAGGAACACTTAGAAATCCCATGAGTTAAAGCATATTCCATAACATGCATGGCCGCCAATAACTCACCAGACACATTCCAAAATTCTGTATATTTTGCATCCCGGGTACCGAATGAAAATGTTTCTTTATTTCCATTTAGAAACATAATACCACCGGAACCTACCGATTGATTATATTTGTCATAACTGCCATCGATATATGCAATTAAATGATTGGTTTCTGAGAAATCAGGAGCTATAGATTTCTTTGTATGGTTTGTTTTAGACGTTTTTGATGATGCTAGATAATCACCAATACTCATGCCTTCATCACCTATAAAAGCCTGGGCTTCTGACTTAGTGAAAAACGATTTATAAATAGCCCCACCATAGCCTTTAACCTGTTTTTCACAATCGCTCCAAGTTTCATAAATACCTGGCGTACGGCCTGCTTTTACAGCATAAAATTTCTTCGCCATACAACCTCCTAATGCTTCATGGTAAGCGGTACAAATTCAGCATTTACTACAGATTGTAAATCTTGTGGATTAACATGCATCTGCATGCCTCGTAAACCAGCACTAACATATACAGCCTCTTGAGCTTGCATCGTTTCATCAAAATATGTAGGAAATAGCTTTTTCATACCTACCGGCGAGCAACCACCTCGTAAATAACCAGTTATACCTAATAAGTCCTTAACATGAATTAATTCAACTGATTTATTACCACTGACACGAGCAGCCTGTTTCATATCTAGTTCTTCAGCTACAGGAATACAGAATACTACATATCCTGTTTTATCACCCTTGCCAACTAAAGTCTTAAATACTTCTTTTTCATCAAGACCTAGTTCATCAGCTACATGAACACCCTGACCTCGTTCTTCAGACCATTCATATTCATCAATCGTATATGCTATGTGATGAGTATCTAATATGCGTAATGCATTTGTTTTTTTATGCTTTTCCTTACTCATACAAGAGCCTCCTATTTATTAACAATTTTATTTATATTCTTTAATTCAATGCGTAAAGTACCATCATCATTAGTTTTAATTTCGATAAACTCTCGATTTTGCATATATTCTACAGGGAACGAAATTTCTATGCCTGTATCGGTTTTAATCTTATGATGTTCTCCTACCTTCGTAGCAAATTCACGATTTACTGGTAAAGGCCGCATCATATCCTGTTCAGCTAACTCCTTTTTAGCAGCTTCTTGTTGAATGGGGTTAGACTTAAATACCTCTTCCACAATGCGAATAGGATTAACCGTATCAGATACTTCTGCATTTTTAGCAATCATAGACTTTGCCATCGTCAGCTCTGCTACACCATCGGATTCGTGCGCTTGGGCCACCTTATCTATAATGGTTTTTACCTTTTTAACAGTATCTCTAGAGGATTGATCTGTACCGAGTTGTAACACCTTATCTGCTAAGATATAACAAACTTCACCGTCATATTCACCTTTTGGTTCAAAAATACGAACAGATAAATCCAATGTATTTATGGCAACAAAAGCTCGCAACTTTTGTGTCGGCATCGGCAATACCGCCTTATGTGGTACAAGTTCTGTCGATAAGGATCCATCATCTTCACTAAACAATTGATGCGTAAAGGCATCATGAGCCTGACATAATAGCATACAAATATAGGATGTGTCTGTCACCACATCGCATACAATAGTATCAATGACAACGCCTACTGTGGCTTGCTTCATATAGTCAAAGGTTTTCTCCCCTAACTCTTTTGCTAACGTGATAAAGGAGATTTCACCAGATTTATATTCACCGATTCGTTTTCCCATAGGGCTATGTGCATGTAACGTCCCTGTTCTCGCACCGGGATCTTTAAAAGCTTTCGTTACATGGCCTGCAATATAGTCATGTATGTCTTGCTCACCTATTTTTAATTCATGTTCAGAATAGACCGCTAAAGATGATGTAAAATCAAAAATCTCTAGGGCTGCTTTATTAATTTGCATGATAACTCCTAAAGGATAAAAATATTACTCTTTATTATACCATTCTTTTAGCAATTCTTTGTCTATTTTTGAACAATCTGTTAATGGTATGGCATCAATATATCGTAAATATTTAGGTTGCGCCTCATGAGGAATAGCTCTACGCACATTGGATTCTACCTCAGACACTGTAACGCCCTCTGCAGGCACGATAAAGGCCACAACCTCTTCTCCACGCAATGAATCAGGTACCCCAATAACAGCAACATCTTCTACTGTTTGTAATACTTGTAACTGCGATTCTAAATCTAATACAGCAATCTTATAACCACCTCGGTTAATAATATCCCCATTACGACCATCAAATATAATGTAATCTCCACACCAATGGCCCTTGTCACCAACTGTTATCATCCCATCAAGTCCGCATATACCAAACCGTGTGGATACATAAATATAATCATCTTTTATGTCAACAGTGACTCCTGGAAATGGACGACCTACGGTACCAGGATACGTATGCCATTCTTCACCAGTACAATGGCTAATATAGTTTAGCTCTGATGCTCCATAGTACAGAATGAATTCCATCGTTGGATATAGCATGTGTAGAGAATGTAATAATTCTCTATCTACAACTTGTGAGCCTGCAATAATATATTGTACACAAGAACAAGTACTGCTATTCCATCGTAATAGTAAACGCAGTTTTGTAGGCAACATATAAATATGAGTGCATTGATAAGAATGAATCAATGATTGCCATCTCTTCGGTTGCATTTTGTCACTCGTTACGATTTGACCGCCAGCCCATAAGACAGCTAACATCATATTCGTATTGCCTGTAAAACTAAAACTGCCATGTACAAATATACGCGTAACATGATTAATATGAAAGATATCATTTTGTATATCAAAATAATCCGCCCAGGATTTTTCAGTTCGCCACAAAGGTTTGGGCATGCCTGTTGTTCCAGATGTAAGGACGCCAAACTGCGCTTCTATCGGAATATCTATGGAACCAAGTAGACGCATTAATCGACTGCGATATGTATTATCCATGTGTGGATGAGAAACAATAGGAATATATCCACGATGTAAAGCAGCTAACCACAATATCAATTGTTCATATACAGACTCTGTATCTATAAAAATAATATGACGTTTACCGTTTATAATTGATGTAATACAGTCGTCATTCTCTATCCCTTGTACTCTTTCAACAACATCATCATATAAGTCCTTATAGGTATGTTCAAGCCCATCTATAATAATGGCAGTATCCAAGTTCTGTTTATGACCATGGTTAAATATGGCCTGTAATATCATATTCATCGTAAGATCCTTATCTATATACGTTCAATAATCATAGCGGTTCCTGTACCGCCGGCGCCAGCAATAGCACATAGTCCATAGTGACCATTACAGTACTCTAAAGCTGCCATGCAATGTATCAAAAGCATAGCACCAGAACAACCATACGGATGCCCATAGGCTAGTGCACCACCAAGCATATTATATCTATCAACAAGATTCGGATATTCTCGTCCAAATAAAGCAGAAATGACAGCGAACGCTTCATTCCATTCAAATACATCAATTGCTGTTGGTGAAAGACCGGTAACATCTAATATTTTCTTTGTACTTAACAAAGCACCTTCTGGACTATATAGAGGCTCTCCCGCCCAAGGCATAGCATGCACAATCCTAAATGGTCCTTCTTGACTGCTCAATGTAACAAAGGCTGCACCATCATGAGTAAGGCATGCATTCCCAGCAGTTGTGATAGAATTAGGTCCTAATAAGGGCTTCATACGATTTAACAGTTTTTCATTCATAGATGGTCGTATCGATTCATCAATGCAGCGCTTTCCATCTATTTCAATGTCCAGTATATATGGTGAAAGTATTCCTTGTTCGCGAGCATGTTGTGCACATTGATGGCTCCTAATAATGAAAGGATTTAACTCCTCTACACCTACACAATGTTTTATCATGGTACGTTCAGCCCCTTCTAACATTGCTAAAGGCGATATTTCCTTTGGTGCAAATTGTGCCACCATATAATCACCACAGCGATCATCATGGTCTGCATATGTCCTTAGCGGTTGTAAAGATGAGCTTTCAATACCACCAGCAATGACTGTATCCATCATTCCTGATGCAATATGAGCATAGGCCATCTCAACGCTCATCATACCTGATGCGCATTGCATGTCTACTGTAACTGCTGGTATCGTATTAGGTAAATGACTATAAAGCCCCATCAATCTAGCAATATTCCCACCAGTACCAACTGCATTGCCACAAAAAATGGCATCCAACGAAGATTCTTTTTTTGAGTCAAATAGCTGATTTAATACCTTGGCGCCAAGTAATTCAGGGCGCATTGATTTATATTGTCCGTTAACGACACCAATGGGGGTGCGTAATCCATTATGAATGAAAACAGGCATAGCATTACTCCATATAAATAAGGAGGTGTACTAATAACACCTCCTACACATATCATCATTATATTTTAATTTTTGTAGCTAACCAAGAGGCAACTAAACATTTAACAATGTCACCAGGAATATATGGAAGCATCACAATAGGTAGAGATGCCCAGAATGGAGTACCTGTGACAATCATAAATCCAGCGACACCAAAAATATATACTACAGGGATTGTGATGGCTATAGAACGCCAGCTATAGGATAAGAAACTTCTAGATTTACCTTTACAGATACTTAACAATGTATACGCTACGGGCCAAGAGAAAATAAAACCGCCAGTAGGTCCGAGTAATTTACCCAATCCAGATGTACCGCCTACAAAGACTGGCAATCCTACGGTTCCAAGTAGTACATACACGATAAATACAATTAATGTATCTTTAGGGGATAGTAATAGACCCGTCAAAGTAGCAACTAATGTTAATGCTGTCACCATAGCAGGGCTAAATGGCAATGGAAATGAAATCCATGCTGATACACACAAAAGAGCTGTTAATAAAGCCATTTTTGTTAAACGTCTTGCTTCCATAATATACCTCATTCACATAAAATCTTAATTCGTTCTATGCTCATCATAGAGACGAGCCTTAAAAAGAATCATATCATCTAACGCGCCAACTAAGACATTACCTTCACGTTGGCTTTCAATAGAAACACAATCATTAGCAAGCATAGGAGATAAAAAACGAATAGACATGCCTACCTTTGTGTTACTATTTATCATATGCATCCAAAGATACTCAAGTATAAGTAACCCTGGCACAATATAAGGAACTTCACGATGAATACGATTGCGATCATTTACATCCTCTACAAATTGTATAATTTCATCCTTTGTAAATGTAATACGTTTAAGTGAATCATCAACTTTAGGAGTCTCACGAATTTGTAAAGGTCTTGTTAATTGTAATAAATTAACCCATAACGTACCACTTGTATTGGACATACAAACGGATATATGATTGCCTTTATACTCTACACCATGAAACACAATTTCATCTGTGCCTTGCGTATCAAAATAAGCCTTCGTAATAACGCAATTAGTAGGTAAATTTAACGTTTCTTCATCCGTTAAAAGAGCTAATAGATCTCGCATATTACTCCTTATAATTTAATCAGTATAATAATAGTTTTATACCATTACTATTAAATTATAATCAACGGAAACACTATAGTCAACCTAGTATGATATACGAGTTAACAACAAAAGCCACCATTGATAATCAATGGTGGCCTCAATTTTATATTTAAATACAAAGAATATATAAGCTATTTTATAACTTCAATCCTTTTAAATATTCCTTAAATGCTGCCCCTAATTCTTCATTCCGAAGCGCATATTCCACGGTAGCTTTCAAATAGCCTAATTTATCACCCGTATCATAGCGAACACCTTCATAGGCTAAAGCGTAAGTATCTGTTTTGGATGCAGCTAATGCATCTGTTAGTTGTACTTCATTACCAACACCTGGTTTTGTATTCTCTAAGATATCAAAAATATCAGGCGTTAAAATATATCGACCAAGAACAGCTAAATTGGACGGTGCCTTATCAACACTTGGTTTTTCTACTAAGCCATGAACGCGATACAAGTTATCAGCTAATGGTTCGCCTGACACAATACCATAGGAGCTTACCTTTTCATTCGGTACAAATTGAGCACCTAATATGATACCTGGATGTTGTTCATAACAATCCATCAACTGTTGTAAGCATGGTTTTTCTGGATTATAAACAATGTCATCACCTAATAATACAGCAAATGGCTCATCACCAATAAACGCTTTAGCACATAATACGGCATCACCTAAACCACGCGGTGATTTTTGACGAATAAAATGAATTTTAATATCCGCCAAATCTTTTACCATGGCTAATTGTTTATTTTTACCTTGCTTTTGTAATAGCTCTTCTAGCTCGACACTGCTATCAAAATGGTCTTCTATGGCGCGTTTGCTACGACCTGTTATGATAAGAATTTCTTCGATACCAGAATCGAGTGCTTCTTTTACAATATATTGAATCGCCGGTGTATCAACAATAGGCAACATTTCCTTTGGTTGTGCTTTCGTAGCTGGCAAAAAACGTGTACCGAAACCAGCTGCTGGAATGACAGCCTTACGAATAGACTTCATGTGTATGCTCCTTAGAAATCTTTACCAACGAATTTGATTTTCCATTGGTTATTGTTATTTTTATGAGAATCTTTATATGTTAAATACATATCAAAGGAGTGCAAATCACGATGGTATGTGTAATAGATAGAATCCACATCGCCACTCATCATATTTTGTTTAACACTCACCGAAATATCATCGAGACGTGTCAATTTAAAGGAACCACCATAGATGAGCTCCTTAGGAAGCTCTGTACTATCAAAGCGATATGGCGAGTTGTTATAGCTAATATTGCGTTGATTATACGATACCCACGCATTAACTCTAGGTCCTACAGCTGTACGGAATTGAGCGCCCCAGTACGGCATGCTACGTATCGACTTATCATAGCCATAATAATCGCGTTGATAACCGCCGAAGAATCGCAAAGTACCATCTTTCCAAAGGTTGATAGGATCATGAGATACTTCTACCTTATAGTCCTTATGGACCCCCTTTACAGATCCTTCCTTCCAATAACCAATGCTTGTTTCACCACGTGCAGTAAATGGAGATTTACCAATATGGTATGTATGTGTATCAAGACGTAATTCGCCGATTTTTTCTACCCATACAGTTTCATCATTATATTCATTGGATACTTTACTATACCCGATGGATGCAGTTCCCCAAGGTAAGAAATAGCGATATCCAATTTGAGGCTTAAATCCGGCTTTTGAATACCATTTGTAATCAAAATACGCTTCACCAGATTTACCCAATGGAATTTCTGCATTACCACGCAATCCAATGCCATCATCACTATTATAAATAGGACGAGGCATAATAGAAAATGCACTTACTTTACCTTGTTTATCTCCACGTATAGATTTTGTATAAGATTTCAAGCTAAAAAGTTTAAAATTCTTGATGTAAAAACTTGGATGTTGAATTACTACCTTATCGCCAGGATAGATTTTAATGTCTTCACCTTCAATACGGTAATCAGGTGTATGCTTAAATGCCATCGCATGCTTAGACGTAATCATACCCTTCTCTATGGAACCAGTTTGTCCATCATAAGATAAGTTTTGACCCTTCACATAATATGGATCAGACCAGCCTTGTGTATGACCTGCATCAAAATGTTGATCGCTAGTACGATAGGTCATAACATCACCAGTAAGGTCTTTTGTTTTACCACCATCTTCCAAATAGCGATATGGTCCATCTGCAGTCCTATACTCTGTAGTCTTAGTATTACCAGTAATGCGATTAGCTAATAATGTGCGATTACCTTGAGTAACCACTACATTACCAAAAGCATTTACATCGCCAGTACTACCGGAATATGTCATCTTATCTGCATCTACACGAGTTGGTAACTTTTCTGTCGGTGCAGTAATCGGTGAAGCACCACGACGAACAACACGAATATTGCTGCGTTCAGGTGTCGAAGGTTGTTGCAGTTCACCTGGATAGGATTCAGATATACTATCTAAACTATCTTGATATGTAATTGAGTATGAAGCAGCCCACGCTGGCTGGGCTAAACAAAGCAAGCATGCTGCCACGAGCCATTGTACTCTTTGTTTCCTCATGGTTACTAAACTCCTCTATTGATTACGTTTTACTACGACGATTGGTTGTGAAACATTTTCTGCTGTATCATTTGTATCTTCTACTTCATCTGAATCAGCAGTATTTGTATCTTCTTCGTCAGTGTTCACAGTTGAATCATCTGCTTCATCCACAGTGCTATCTACGGAATCATCATTCGCAGTCGGTACTGTCACGGCTTCAGCTAATTCATCATCACTATGAGCTAACCCATCACCACCAATAACAAGACCTTGAATAGATACAGAGTCTTGAGGTTGAATAAATACAGTGGAGCCTACTGGGTAATCAATATTTTTACCCTTAATGAAAGCACCACCTACTAAGCCAACAGGGCCAAGTAGAACTGCACCAGCCACAGAGGCACCAGCTGCTTTAATTTCGCCCTTTGTTTTTTCCTTAGCCTCATTACCTTGTACAGCAGTAAATTCTGTACCATCAATAGCAGGAACAGATTCAAAAGTTATATCTAATGCACCATTACGTCCAAAAGAGCGCGCTTTTTTCAAGGATGTAATCGTTGCAGAACCTACAGTACCAGCTGGCACCAACAATACATTGCCATCCATTACATTTTCAGCAACAGTGAATTTAATTGTATCTCCTTCATGACTTGTTTTTGTGGATACCGCATCATTTAGTGTTACCTTGAACACGTGATCAGAAGATAGTGTTCCTACTTGATTTGTAAGAGTTACATTACTACCATATACCTTGGTTTTCAAACTAATAATACGTTTTTGTAATGAACCTGTTGAAATTCTACCATTCACACTACGTTCCATCTTTTCAACACGTTCTACCAAAGAACCATCATTAATGCTGTTTTGGTATGTATATTCAAGTGCATCCATTTCTTCACGCAATGAAATATTAGTACCACTACCTTCAACGGAATCATATAAAGAATCTACACGTTTACTCAATGTAGCAGTATTGCCAGAAAATCCGTTGCCGTATACAGTTTCATCCAATTGATTAATACGATCCACAACGGCACCATCTTGAGGTGCACCATATACAGTGCTTTCTAATACTTGTGTTTTTTCCGTTACTGTACCAGGAGCAGCAAATGCGGTACCTGTCAACAAAGATGCCATCAAAAGTGTAAGTACTTGCTTCTTCATATAATCCTCCACAACTTATCCTCTATGGGACATATACGTTAAACAGCACAATAAGCACGGGCCTAAGACCGTGCTTATTTTCTGAGTACTTCTAAGGAAGTATCTCAGTGGCCATTAAATTTTTAAATCAATAAGTGCAGATACACCTACACCTTGAACACGGGAAGCGCCCACTGGATTTGTACTATCTACTGGTACTAAACCTTTAACACGAACCATGCCATTAAAGCTACCTTCAACTTGAGCAACAGCCTTAACTTGTTCGATACTAGATGCAGGTCCTGTTACTTGAGCAGCACCAATATATCCTTTTGTACCAATACTAATGATAGGTACAACCTTTGTAGTATATTCAGTACTCAAATTATTTTGTTTTAGTAATTTATTTAAGAAAGAATCAATTTGTGGACCAAATTTACTAACTAGAATGCCAACGCCACCAATTTTAGCAGCACCACCAAGGATACTACTTAAGCCGCCAGCTTGAGTGGTTAAAATGCCACCAAATGCAGTTGTAGTTAAACAAATTCCTAGAACAGCGGTCATAATTTTCTTTTTCATGATAAGCCTCCTAATAGATACTTATATTTTAACAAATTCTATACATAGTTTCTAGTGAAAGTATAAATACTTACACTTAAAGATAGTAAAATTATATAAAAATACAATGAGTTTATTATGAATTTTATGCAATTTAATTTTTAGCTATGTTTTAACCGCAAATCATACAATTATAACCAGAAGACTTAACAGATTCGAGGCACTTGATCTTCACCCAATAAATCTACTAGACGAACACCGCCAATCGATGTTTGTAGGCCTACTTTACCAATATTTTTATCCATGGTTACACCGATATGAGTCGCTTCACAGCCTTCTGGATAACTATGTAAAATATCTAGCACATCATTTGTTACAGACGGCTCTACAACGAAAATACATTTACCTTCATTTGCTAAGTATAAAGGATCGTAACCTAAAATATCACAAACGGAACGAACTTCATCATGAATGATAAACTTAGATTCCTCAACCTTTATCCCCACTTGACTTTGTTCGGCAATCTCTTTAAGAACAGTACCCACACCACCGCGCGTAGGATCACGCAATAGTGCAACCTGAGGCCCTACTGCATGTAAAACAGCATGAACCATATGGTTCAATGGAGCACAATCAGTCTTAACAGAGTCTGATAATTCTAGCCCAAATCGTTGTCCCATGACAGCTATAGAGTGATCACCAATAGATCCGGACAGAATAATATCCATATTAGGTTTTACGAAATTCGGACCTATATTTATGCCATCTGGAATCATACCAATGCCGGCTGTATTGATATAAATTTTATCAACTTCACCTTTTTTTACGACCTTCGTATCACCCGTCACAATTTGTACATTCGCAAGCTTTGCCATATCAGACATGGTGCTTAAAATTGTTTCTAATTCGTCGAAAGGAAGACCTTCTTCTAAAATCAAACCACAGCTAAGATATTGCGGAACAGCGCCATTCATAGCTAGGTCGTTAACTGTACCGCATACAGCTAATTTACCTATATTACCACCCGGGAAAAAAGTGGGCTGTACAACATACGAATCTGTTGTGAAAGCCATTCGCCCAGATGATACTGGAAATTGTGCCCCATCATGTAAGGGAGCTAACAAATCATTAGTAAAATATTTTAATATAAATCGTTCTGTCAATTCGTGGCTAAAACGGCCACCATTGCCATGAACTAAACGAACTCGTTCCATTAATCCTCCCAAGCTAATCCGCCACTAGAAAAGCCATACTTATACCATGCAGCACAACTACCTTCTACAGATACCATACAAGCACCTACTGCATGATCCGGTGTACAAGCTTTTCCAAAAAGCGGACATTCATTAGGTTTGATTAAACCTTGTAATACGCTCCCACATTGACAGCCTTTAGGATCAAGAGATGGTTTTTCTAACTGTATAGGTAACACCTTTTCTGCATCTAGAAATGCGTAATCATCATTAAGCTGTAACCCAGAATTTGGAATTATACCAATACCACGCCATGCATCATCACAAACATCGTATATTTCATTCATCATACGCACAGCCACAGGATTGCCTTCCTTCATAACAACAGAGTGATAGGTATTACCTACTTCAAAATGACCACTTTTCCGTTGTTCTAAAATATTGACGATAGCAGATAATATTTCTACTCCATCAAACCCAGCGATACAGGATGGTATTTTATACTCATCCGGTAAAAATTGATATGGTTTTTCGCCAATGATAACACTGACATGCCCAGGCAAGATAAAGCCATCAATTTGTCCTACTTGTCGGTCTAATAAGGCGCGTAATGCGGGTGGAACCAATTTATGAGACACCAAGAATAATACATTTTTTACACCAGCCTGTGCTACAGCTTTCACAGTGGCACCGATGACAGCAATCGTCGTTTCAAACCCTATAGCTAAAAATACTATATATTTATCAGGATGTTTTTTACTTAGTTCCAACACTTCTAACGGCGTATAGATAACATGAATATGAGCACCCTGTGTTTGAGCTTCACTAAGACTACTATAACTACCTGGTACCTTTAGCATATCCCCAAAGGTTGCAATAATAACATCATCACGTTTAGCATACTCTAGAGCTTTATCCATATACACTTGGTCCGTTACACACACAGGACATCCAGGACCACTGACTAATTCTATTCCCGATGGCAATAATTGTCGTAACCCTTCTCTAAAAATAGAGACTGTATGTGTACCACAAACTTCCATAAGTCGCACCCGTTCGCCAGGTGTATGTAGTTCGCTAATACGGCGTAATAAAGCATCAGCTGTTTTCTGTTTTTCCTGCAAAGTAAGCTTCTTCAAGTTCTTCCAACTCCCGGAAGGCATCTAAGGTTGCCTTCGCTTCTTCTTCATCTACAATTTGAACTGCAAAACCGGCATGTACTAATAACCAGTCTCCCACCTTTGCATCTGGCACGAGAAGCAAACTACAATCGCGCGTTGCACCTGTTAATTCTACTGTGCCAATGGCTTCATTAATAGAAATTAACTGTGCTGGTACTGCTAAACACATACGCCCTCCTTTTGTAAATATACTTATACATCTATTTATAACTATTAATCCAAATATTTTGATTAATTTAATTGTATCACAAAACTAAGAACTCTTATGTAACCAATGATACGTTTATATATTTTTTTGATGAGCAATCCACAATTGTCCCAACGATAAACCACCATCATTACATGGTACTTTTTTATTAATATATAATGTGCCATGGTGCCATTTATGTTGTAAGGAGGCTAATAATCTGCGATTTTGAAAAACGCCACCACCGATACATACATCATCGATGCCATAGCGTTCACACAAATCAGCTCCAACTTCACAAATAGCAATGGCCAGTGTTTTATGGAAGCTCGCCGCTAACGAGGATACACTTTCACCTTGAGAATAGCCATCCATAATCTGTTGAACTGCAGGCACGAGATCTAATACTTGCCCATCATAGTTAAAATCTAACAATCGACCTTCTTCATTTGCACATGCAGATTCTAATGCTATGGCGATCTGTGCATCAAAAGAATGTTCATTTCCTAAGCCCAACAAACAACCAATTACATCAAATAATCTACCTGCACTAGATGTCATCATCATCGACATGTCTGATTGCAATGCCTTATCTAGAATTTGCCAGCCTTTAGGCAATGTGGTTAACCATGTTTTGTATATATTAGGTAACTCTTCTCCATAATAATTCCGTAAGTACCATAAAGCTTGACGCCATGGTTCTTTTACCGCTTTTTCACCACCAGGCAAAGGCGCTACATGTATATGGGCAACACGCATATACTCTGCGCCATAACATAGCATAAATTCGCCGCCCCAAATCGTATCATCGTCACCATACCCAGTGCCATCAAAACAAATTCCAAGAACAGGATATTTTAAATCGTATTCAGCCATAACAGCTGCGATGTGACTATGATGATGTTGGACCTCTATAGCCGGAAGATTTAGCGTTTTACTTAATTGTCGACCATAATTAGAAGAGAAAAATGATGGATGCTTATCCATGACAATTGCTTTCGGCTTCACATCAAACAGCTGTTCATATCGTTCGATGGTCCACTCAAAAGTGTTATGAGTTGATTCACTTGCTAAATCACCTATATGAGGTCCTAGCAATACTTCCTGCTTTTTATTAATCGCAAATGTATTCTTTAAATCACTACCCATGGCGAGTATCGGTAGATCTGTAATCGACTCACAATGAATCGGTTCAGGAATATACCCGCGACTTCGACGAATTAAAATAGGTGTATCTTCCACCACTGATACAATCGAATCATCTACAGGTGCATAAATTTGACGATTATGTGTCAAAAAATAATCTGCTATAGTCTGCAATTCTAAAAAAGCTTTTTCATCATCATATATAACGGAATCACCGCTCGCATTACCACTTGTCATAACCCATTTCGCATCATGCGGTACTAACACATGATGGATAGGTGCATACGGTAACATAACACCAATTAAATGATTATTAGGGGCTACTAACTCACTTATAGACGCATGAAAATTATCATTTTTCTCTAATAAAACAATAGGCCTTGCCATAGCGCTTAATGCATCTAAGTCTCCATCGCTAACGACGGCAAAGTCTTCTACGATATCAATGGAACCTGCCATAATAGCAAACGGCTTATCCTTGCGATGCTTTCGCTCCCGTAATGTTTGTACTGCTTTATCATTAGTAGCATCACAAACCAAGTGATATCCACCAATTCCCTTTAATGCAATAATCGCACCATTTGATATCATTTCTATAGCAGTTTCAAAACACTCATCAACGATACAGAGATTACCATTCTTATCTAATAGTTGGTAGCTCGGTCCGCATTGTTCACAAGCATTTGGTTCCGCATGATACCTACGACCATTCACATCAACGTATTCCTCATGGCAAGCTTCACACATGGTGAAATCAGACATGGTAGTTCGTTCTCGATCATAGGGCATGGATTTAATAATGGAATATCGAGGTCCACAATTGGTACAGTTGATAAAAGGATAATCATACCTCCTACCAGATTCCTTCATTTCAGCCAAACAATCATCACAAGGTGATGTATCGGCACTAATAAACGTGTTGACAGTACCATCCACAGGAGACTGAGCGATAACAAATTCCTTATCATCATCATTTACAGAAGGATCGATCTTTGTAATGCTCACATGTGTGATACGGCATAATCGCGGTTGTTCTTCCTGAATCGTATCAACAAATAATTGCAATGTATCTATGTCGGATTGGGCCTCTACATATACACCGGAACTATCATTATATACAAATCCACTAATCCCTAATTGATGGGCCCACATAGAAACAAGGGGTCGAAATCCGACCCCTTGTACAATACCTGTAAATCGAATCCCCCAACGTTCAATAGTTTGTTTTTTATCCAATCTAGTGTCCATAGCGGCTCCTATTACAAAATATATCTTATTTAAAATGTCTATCCTAATGCTATAGGAATACTACCATCGATGCCGGCTTGTTCGAGTTCAGCTTGAATCATGATAGCACATTCAATTCGTTTCTTTTGTAGACGACAGCCAAACTCATAAGGCGTTTGTAAATCTCCACCCAATGTAATGTTATTGGCATGACAGCCACCAGAGCAGAAGAATTTAGCCCAACATTCTGCACAGGTAGGTTTTGTAAACACATGTGTGTTACGGAAATCCTTTGGAATTTCAGTATTTTTTAAACCTTCATATACATTACCAAGTATATAACCATCTTTGCCTACAAATTGGTGACATGGATAAATATCTCCATTTGGCACGACAGCCATATATTCATGACCAGCCCCACAGCCACGCAAACGTTTTGCCATACAAGGTCCACGGTACAAGTCCATACGGAAGTGGAAGAAATTAAATTTCTCACCCCACCCGTCCTTTTGACGTTGCAAATATATATCTGCTAATTTTTCATATTCTTTCTCAAGCATTGGCCAATCTTCTTCGCGAAGTACATAATCGCCTTCTTCACCAACTACAGGCTCCATAGATAAGTGTTCAAAGCCTAAATCAGACATAGCCAATACATCTTTAGTAAAATCAAGATTCTTATGCGTATATGTACCGCGTACATAATATTCTAAACCATGACGTTGCTTTACAGCATTTACAAGATTTTTAGCAATATACTCATAAGAGTTAGCTCCACTGCCAGCGACTGGGCGCATAGCATTATGCACATCTTCTCGGCCATCTAGAGACAAGACCAAGCTCATTTTATGTTCGTTTACATAATCGATTTTCTCTTGAGACAATAACATACCATTAGTAGTCAACGTCAATTTAAAGATTTTATTATATTTTGGCGCCTCTTGCTCAATATATTCTACAGTTTGTTTCACCACGTCCCAATTAAGAAGGGGCTCACCACCGAAGAAATCGATTTCGCAATGTTGACGAGTGCCACTCATTTTAATGAGAAAATCAACAGCACGTTTAGCTACATCAAAGCTCATCAATTCGCGTTTTACACCGCCGTAATCGCCTTGACTTGCAAAGCAATATTTACATGCTAAATTACAGTCATGGGCAATATTAAGACACAATGCTTTAACGATTGGTTTTTCCCCAACTACGAGCTTGAATTCGGTGCTCATAGGAGCAAAGAGTTGTTCTGCAGCGATGAGCTCATCTAATTCATCCATGATTTCATTTAATTCTACAGGATCCTGAGAGCTATCTAACGCTGCATGGACTGCATCACGATTGGTGCCGTCATATATATCTAATACTTTATCAATGAGTTCATCAATAACGTGAATGATACCGCTATTTACATCTAAACAATAGTAGTTATCTTTCATCCGAAACTTATGGATCATTGGTTTTAATTCTAACATGGTACCTCCAAATTATGTGTATGTGAAAGCACTAAACTATATAGAACTTTCTAGATAATTGTACCACATTTTTTGTCTATCGTGCTGAAAGTCTTCATAAATATATACCATAAATAGTATGTATATATTACATACATAAAAAAAGAGAGCCATCGGCTCTCTTTTTATTATTTTTGTTTGCAAACTTGGTTGCCTACTGTACAGCTTGTTTTGCAAGCGGATTGGCAAGAAGTTTGGCATTCACCACAACCGCCAGTTTTAGCAGTTTTTTGTAAAGATTCAGTGTTGATTGTACGAATACGTTTAGCCATGATTATCCTCCTCAATACTTATTGTATTACTGTTATTTTATCATAGATATTCAAACTATGTAAAATATAAATTATTTTTGTACATCCTTACGCAATGCTTTTCGCAACGCCAATGCAATCGGTGTTACGATAACGCCTGCAAAGATGGCCTCTGGAATACCATGAGTAACAGACAATACTAAAATAGTTCCCATAACTTGATCAGATGAAAGATGCATTGCCTGTGCGAACATATCCGCGTATATCACATAGATTAGCCCCATTACCATACATGTATGGAATATAGTGCCCATAAATGCAGAAACTATCAAGCGCGGACCTTGTGGTACCTTCCATAATGCTTTGTATACCAAAACAGCCAATACAGGGAATATAATCCGAGGTAATACTGATACTAACGGATTAATAAACAGTGGTGACAAAATATTTGGTGCCGTAAAATTTTGCCAGAAGCTATAGACACCAAAAATCAATCCTACGAACGCACCAACCTTAGGCCCTTCAACTAAGGCACCAATTAATGCTGGGACATGTAATGTAGTGACATTCAATGGTCCTAACGCCATAATACCATAGCCAGAAAGACCTAGAATAATGGTAATGGCCGCTAATAGACCCACAATGGTTAATTCGCGCAATGTTAAGCCCGATTTTGTAACGGTTTCCTTACTCTGTTTACGCTCCGATTGTGTCGCTTGTCGTTCTTGGATTGATACCTGTTGGTTACCATCCTTCACATTTTCATTCATAAAAATCCTCCTCCGCTCTCATTCTCTTAGGATATGAGTCGAAACTAGAAATAAAATTAACCTTTGCTCTTAGTAAGAGCTTTTATTACACCTATCTCTACTAATTTACCAATTAATACAGATACGATAATAAACACAAATTCCAGTAATCCTGGTGTAAAGAATACAAGTGGATTGCCTTGATAGATTGGAAATACCGTAGGTGCTATTGCTTTCACAAATTCCGGAATATACCCACCATATAATATATGGCCATTCATAGCTAATAGCATAGCAGCTGTGACGACAATACGCAATAATCTCGTCCCTTTATATTCACCATTTCGAGGGTACATATAGAATGCAAAGACTAACATCGAAATGATGATGAATAGGAATTCCCCCACTAAAGCATTCAAACTAATGGTAGGGCCAAAATAAGCTACCATGATAGGATCCGTTAAATTGATGTAAAAAATAGAACCTAAATAGATAAATGGAATTGGTAAAATATACACGGCCATATCTAAAGCTTCATCAACCGCTCCCCATCTATGGCGACGTTTGAAGAAAAATGTCATCAATAAAGCTACCAACTCAAGCAAAATCTGTGTAAAAAAATATACACATAAAAAGACTAGTACTATAAGCGCTTGATTTTCCAATGTTACATTGAACGGCGTAGTGAATAGATTAATAACCGTAAAAATGGCCCAACTGTATACATGGTACCCCATATGAAGTGGCAATTCACTAAATTGTCCTTGTCGCATCCGTTGTAAGAGAACAGGTACCAATAAAGATAAAACGGGGAATGTGAGATATGGAGATCCCAAACCGGTTTGATGTAATACAGCAGTCACTACACTTACAAAAAAGGCACTAACTAAAGTAAATACAATAAATTGCTTATTCATGTGAACCTCCCAACAATTGAGAAATTAAATAAGCTATGATAAGAACAATAGTAACCTGACCATACATACCGACAAGGAAGATAATATCACGCCCAACGGATGGCAAACCCCAAAGCCAATTTAAATCCAACCCAAGAAACATTAGCTTATAGGTAGCAAACTGAATAACGGCCCAACCCAGCACATATATAATGCGGTTAATCCGTTTATTTTCAGCGCCAAATGTACTAGCTTTAAACGATAAATAGGCCCAAGGAATACACAAGGATAGCAATAAATACCATACCAATGCCACTGTAGCACTAGATCCATTATGAATCATATAAGAAATAACAGGAATGGCCACGATAAATATATTCATATATAGTGATCGTTTACAAATATCTAATATAGTGTTCATATACGTTCTCCTAAGATAATTAATCACTTGATATTGTACACTACACACCAGTAAAATGCCACAAAAAAAGACCTCTTATAGAAATTTTCTATAAGAGGCCTTTTAATAAAATCCATGTGCGAAACACGGAACAATCAGGTATTATGCAACAGTAGATTCTGCAGTAATATCAATTGTATGTTTGTCTTCAGGTTTTTCTTCTTTCAACAATGGAGTCATGCTTTCAATACCAATACCCAATGTGAATAGGTTATGTAACCAAGCAGTTTGACTTGGAGGCATGAAACCAAGTACGCCACCACCTACAAGAGCACCATTGAAACCAACAATGCCATTGTAATTGGACTTGATGCGTTTCATCAAGGCCATAGAAATGCGGCGTAAATCTACAAGAGCTTGTAGATTATCAGAAGAAATCGTAACATTCGCAATTTTTTGTGCAATAGGAGCACCTTCATTCATTGCGATGCCTACATGTGCTTCAGAAATAGCTGGGGAATCATTGATACCATCCCCTACCATCATGACAGTATAACCTTCAGCTTTTGCTTGTTTTACATAAGCTGCTTTATCCTCTGGCAATACCTCTGCATGCACTTCATCGATACCGAGTTCATCAGCTACGCGTTGCGCATTGCGTTTGGAGTCACCAGTCATCATGACAATCTTTTTAATGCCTAAAGCATGTAAATCAGCAATAACTTGTTTAGATTCATCGCGTACAGGGTCTTTAATACAAATAACCGCTGCTAGTGTACCTCCAATAGCGAGGTAAATATGAGAAGATGAATTTGGTAAATTATTGAACTTTTCTTGTTCATCTGCAGGAATCTTTGTTTTTTCATCATCAAAGATGTAGTGAGCACTACCAATGCGTACACGGTAGCGGCCAACTTTAGATGCAATACCATGAGCTACAACGTATTCTACGTCGGAGTGCATTTCCTTGTGAGGCAAGGAATGATCCTTAGCAGCGCGTACAATTGCTTTTGCCATGGAATGAGGGAAATGTTCCTCAATACATGCAGCCAATTTTAACATTTCATCTGCATCATGACCATTAAATGGAATGATTTGTTCAAACTCAGGTTCTGCTTTTGTAAGAGTACCTGTTTTATCGAATACAATCATATCTGCTTGTGCAATTTGTTCTAAGAATTTACCACCTTTAACAGTGATACCGCGTTTAGATGCTTCTTGCATAGCGGAAAGTACTGCTAATGGAATGGATAATTTAAGAGCACAAGAGAAGTCAACCATTACGAAAGACAATGCTTTCATCACATTACGAGTCAACAAATATGTCAAACCAGCACCAATAAAGCTTATTGGAACTAATTTATCAGCCATGCGGTATGCTTGTTGTTCCATACCGGATTTCATTTGTTCAGACTCTTCAATGAGGTTAACGATTTTTTCGTAACGAGAAGATTTAGATGTGCTACGTACTTCTACAATAGCTTTACCGTCTTCAACAACAGTACCTGCATATACAGAACTGTCTTGATCGCGACGAACCGCTTCTGGTTCACCAGTCATGGAACTTTCATTTACAAGAACAACACCATCGATTACAGTGCCATCCAATGGAATTACTTCACCTTGACGGATAATGATTTTATCGCCTTCCACAACTTCGTTAACAGGCTTGCTCACTTCAATGTCATCAACTAAAACCCATACTTTATCAACATTCAAAGACATGCTTTGAGCAAGATTCAATACAGATTTACGGTGAGTCCATTCTTCTAAGATATCGCCAATACCTAATAGGTACATAACAGCACCAGCTGTAGGATAATCTTTTTGAAGTAAAGCTGCACCAATAGCAACACCGTCGAGAACCTCTACGGTTAACTTACGTTGCCACAATGTTTTAATCGCTTTGCCGATAAATTTAATACCGTCAAACCATGCCCATGCTGCCGCAATCGGTGCAGGTAACACTGCTTTTTTACCTAAGTAAATAGCAGTGCGATTAATCATCATTTCACGATATTTTTTATTTACCAAGCGCGGAGAGTATTCATTCAAAGCAGGAGCTTCGGACAAATCTAAATCGCGTAGACCTAACACCGCATCACGTACAGATTCAGAATCGCCAGTATGTTTAATGACGATCTGACTGCTACGTGTATAGAAGGTTACGTCTAAAATTGCATCATTAAGTAATAATGTATCCTCTACATAAGCAGCTTCAGCTTCTGTAAAGCGATGACCTGTTACCTTAATATGCAAGCGATTTCTGAGTTTTCGTACAACAGAAAATTGTAACATAGTTAAATCCTTCTATTATTTATTTTCTTCAAAGATTTCTTCGTTGCGTGCTTCGTTGATTTCTTGAGCTTCTGCCAATACATCAGATGCGGAAGCTTGTACTTTTTCAGCAGTTTCCAATACAGTTTCTTTAGCGCGAAGGCCAGCTGCTACGATACCAGCATATACTTTTTTAGCGTCTTTAGAAGTCAACACTTTAAGACCTACAGTACCCAATGCAAGACCTGCTGCGAATAAGTTAGCGTTTTTAAGATTGTTTTGATTGAAGTTGAACATGATAATATCCCTTTCTACTAAATATATAAAAATTTACTTACTATATTTGAAAAGAGGAGCCATTATAGAGACCCCTCTTTCAAATTCAGAATTCGTATTAGCTTACTTAGCGGTACGTTTAATACCAAGCGCCTTGTTCGAACCATCACAGCTGCAGTTACCACCGCAACTAGAAGATTTTTTGGAGCCACCGCTACCACAGCCGCAGCCACCCTTACCAGACACTTGTTTATAAATTTTTGTACCAAGATAAGCCAATGCTAATATCACTATGAGTCCTATAATTAGGTTATCCATTATAATTCCTTCTTTCTCAATATCCACCAAATTTTCATAAATTGATATATGATAAATGAGTTAAAAGCAATATATTTGGATATTTCCCTTTTCTCATTATCATTTAACCACAAATAATGATAATTGGCAAGAGCTATTTTAAATTTTTTCTATAATTAAATTACATTATGTCAATACAATTTAGTTCTAGGTATCTAAGGAATGTAAACCATAGTGATTAACTACGCTTTAATTAGAAGCCTAGTGCCAAACCAATATTGTAGAAAATAAAGCATGCAATCCATGCGAAAGCATTTTCATAACAGAACATGAATAACATCCATTTCCAAGAACCAGTTTCGCGTTTAATAACTGCTAGCGCTGCGATACATGGCGGGTAAATCAAGATGAATAGCATTAATGTTAATGCAATCAATGGTGTAAAGTGTGGATCATTTTGTAAGTAATCAGTCAATGCTTGAGGATGATCTGTATCGCCACCTACTGCATAGATAGTACCCAATGTAGATACAACAACTTCTTTAGCCGCTAAACCAGCCACAAGAGATACACCGATTTTCCAGTCAAAGCCTAATGGTTTAAGAACTGGGTTGATTGCTTTACCGAACATAGCAGCATAGGATTGTTCCAATTTTTCAGAATTTTTTTCTTCGTCAATTTTTTGATTTTCATCATCTAAATTAGCGCTATTTTTATACATAGCCCATGCTACTGGGAATAATTGTTCATTTTGTTCTTTAATGTCATTGAACAATTCAGGTGCTTCAGAATCATCTTCTACTTCGATTTCAGGAGCAGCTTCTCCAGCATCCTCTGCTTGTGTAGTAGCATCTGCTACAGTAGATTTCATATTATCTACGATTTCATTAACTTGGTCTTTTTGTTCATCTGTAGCGATACCAAAATGAGCCAAAGTTTCTGCATCTTTCATTTCATATGTTTGAGCTACTTGATCATGCAATGCATCATAATCTTTGGAGTATTCTACATCCATTGGATATGTTGTGATGAACCATACGAGGATGGAAGCAGCAAGGATGAAAGTACCTGCTTTTTTAAGGTACATAATACCACGTTCAAACATATGAGTTAATGTAGCTTTTAAAGTTGGTAAATGATATGGAGGCAATTCCATTACGAATGGTTCTGCTTCGCCAGCAAATAAATATTTGCGGAAAATTTTAGCAAATACGATACCAAATACAATACCTAATGCATACACAGCAAATACTACAGTACCAGCCCATTCAGGAGGGAAAAATGCTGCTGCAAACAAAGTATAAACAGGTAAGCGTGCAGAACAACTCATGAATGGAGTAATTAAGATTGTTACCATACGATCTTTGTAGTTATCAAGGATACGTGCACCCATTACGGATGGTACGGAACAACCAAAACCTAATAATAAAGGAATAAACGATTTACCATGTAAACCACAAGCGTGCATTACACGGTCAATAACGAAGGCAGCACGTGCCATATACCCTGTATCTTCCAAGAAAGAGATACCAAGGAATAATAATAGAATTAATGGTACGAAGGATAATACAGCACCTACACCGGCGATGATACCATCAGAAATAAGTGATTGTAACTGACCTTCTGGAATAACTGTTACAACCCATGCTTGTAATGCAGTAAAGCCATCTTCAATCCAACCTTGAGGAATAGCACCTACAGTATTTACAAAGTTAAATAGTAACCACATTACAACCATAAAAATTGGCAAACCAAGAATACGGTGAGTTAAAATTTTATCATAACGGTCAGAACGCGTTTCTAATTGTGTAGGAGCCTGTGTTAAACATGTATTATATACTTCTACTGCGAAGCGGTGACGATATTCTTGGAATACTACATCAAGATCGACTTGATCTTTAATTTCTTCACGAATCGCTTTCGCTTTTTCAATAACAGCTTCTGTATTTTCAAAGCGCATAACTTTGCCAATAACGTCCGCATCTTTTTCTAACAACTTAACAGCAACCCAACGAAGTGGATATGTAACAGTACCAGCTTGTTTTAGTTCTTCTACAAGTTCACTAATTTTGCCTTCTAAGAAATCACCATAGTTAATTGTTACACCAGGAGCTTTTTGAGAAGCAGCTACACTAACTGTTGCTTCTAACAACTCTTTTGTACCAATGTTTGTACGACCTACTGTGCTAACAATTGTAGCCCCTGTCATTTCTGCCATTTTTTTTAGGTCGTATTTGATGCCCATATCTTCAGCAACATCAGACATGTTTAGAGCAATAACCATTGGCTTTTCAAGTTCCAATAATTGTGCAGCTAAATATAAGTTACGTTCCAAATTAGATGCATCAAGAACATTAACAATTACATCTGGGTTATCATTTACGATAACATTACGCGCTACTAACTCATCCAAGGAACGTGCAGTTAAGCTATATGTACCTGGTAAGTCAATAAACAATAACTCATGGCCATCAAATTTCTTATAGCCTTCCTTTTTTTCTACTGTAACGCCGGCATAGTTACCAACGTGTTGCTTCGCCCCTGTGATATTGTTAAACATTGTAGTTTTACCACAGTTAGGGTTACCTGCTAAGGCAATGCGAATTTGCCCTTTTTCTGCCATGTGAACCTCCTATTGAACCTCTACATCAATCATGCCAGCTTCGCTATTACGAAGTGCTAATTCAAAGTTTTTTACTTTGATTTCCACCGGATCCCCCAAAGGGGCAAACTTCATAACATGGATTTTTGTACCATGTACAAGACCCATGTCAATTAGACGATGCTTAACGTTGCCACTGCCATGTAGTGTAACAATAAGACCAGACTCACCTGGTTTCATGTCTTTTAACTTTTTGATAGCCATACGACACCTCCTAATTATTGTACCTAACAACCTCATATTAAACACACCAAATAATAATGCGTATTAATATCTTAAATTATTATATCATGAGAATTCATAATTTCAACAATAATTATCATTTTGTTATTCAAGATATTTATACTTATTATTAAATATGATTATACCTATTTTGAAAACATACCAAACACACTTATAAAATAAGGGTCTATCCATTTTAATATTATATACACAATAAGATTTCTCATTACTGAAAATGATAATTAAGGTTATCTTGTTATCAATTAATTATATATTCATTCTCATTTTCACACTTGCACTTTAAGAATTTCCTGTCATTATTAAAACTTCTAATCTCAATTTCTCCCACCAAATTCTCATTTTCTGAATTTTATTCATTTAATTGGATGTTATTCAACACTCATTATCTCCCCAGAATATTCCATAATGATATAAATTTGCTCCACTCTAATAGATTAGGTATAATTAATATAATATGTATTAAAGAAAGGACGACACATGAAATCTTTTAAATCCTTAGGCGTTTGCGACGAACTTATTAGCACCTTACAAAAACAAGGCATCAAGGAACCAACGCCGATTCAAGAACAATCGATTCCTATCGTCTTCAAAGGCAATGATATTATTGCAAAGGCACAAACAGGAACAGGCAAAACACTAGCCTTCTTATTGCCTATATTGCAACGCATTCACACTGATGTACATCAAGAACAAGTACTGATTATCGCACCAACACGGGAACTCATTAAACAAATTTCCGACGAAGCAAAGATGCTAGGCGCTGTGTTGGATGTCGATATTCTTCCGCTCATCGGTGGTAAAACGATTGAATCCCAATTACAACAACTTGGTAGACGTCCTCACGTCATCCTAGGTACACCAGGTCGTTTATTGGACCACGCTAAGCGCGGCTCTCTCCATCTCGATTCAATCCGTCGCGTAGTATTAGATGAAGCAGATCAAATGCTTCACATGGGATTTTTACCAGACATAGAAAACCTAATCGGTCAAACAGATGCGAATCGACAATTGTTACTCTTCTCTGCTACAATTCCGGACAAGATACGTAACCTAGCAAAAGCATATATGACAAAACCGGTATCTGTAACAGCGGAGGGTAAACACATTACACTAGACTCAATTGACCAACGCGTATACATGATGAATCCAGAGGATAAAACACCTCGCCTCATCAAGATGATCCAAGAAGATAATCCATATTTGGCAATCGTGTTCTGTAACAAACGAGAAGGCGCCATTCGACTATCCTATGAGTTGACAGCTGCAGGTCTCAACATTGCTGAAATGCACGGCGACCTAACACAGGGCCGACGCACACAAATACTTCGAGACTTTGCCAAGGCAAAAACACAAGTTTTGGTGGCTACCGATATTGCAGCGCGCGGCATCGATATTGAGGGCATCACTCATATATACAACTATGATGTACCTCATGATGTAGATTACTACATCCATCGTATCGGTCGTACAGGTCGTGCAGGTAATTCTGGTATAGCCGTTACATTTGCTACGCCAGCCGATGAATCTTGGTTACGACGCATAGAACGTGCGATTCAAGCAACCTTAACAAAATACACAAAAGATGGGCAAATCAAAACTAAAGGTAATGCCAGCACTGCGCCAAAACGCAAAAAAGCAACATCAAAACCTAAAATCACAAGTTCCTATCAATCTACAAAAGCAAAAGCCCATAAGGCTCGAGGCCATAAGGGTTCCAACACTCGTCAACGCCGTACCTCTACATCACAAACAGGTCGACGTGGCAAACGGAGATAACACAAAAATGCGTGTAGCATATCATAAGCTACACGCATTTTTTAGTGTCATTATTTATTTTGATTTGCATAGATACTCGGTACACCCTCTACATCCATGCACTGCGTCTTGCAAGCCGAACGATTACTACAAACCCATGTAGTACGTCCTCTCATCTGTTGCTTTACAAAATATCCCTTTTTGCATCGAGGGCATATATATTGCTTTGACTCTTCCGGAACCTCCAGATTTGAACCCTCGTTTTGACCACCACCTACAGGTTGAGTATATCGACAAGACGGATAATTAGTACAACCTAAAAAGGCGCCAAACTTACCACTCCGCTGTTGTAAACGCCCCTTCTTACAGGATGGACACTCGGGTAAATCCTTCAGATTTACTTGATTGGCATCCATAGGCCGTCTTGCATTTTGATTTGAAATGGTACGGACCACATTTGGCATCATTTGATCACGACTTACCTGTTTATCAAAACCAAGTTTATCAATTAAGTGTTGTAAAAATTGAATCTGATCTTTCAGGAATGACTCCAGTGTATCCTCACCCTCACTCATAAGAGCAAGACGTTCCTCCCAAATGGCTGTTTCATCAGGATATAATAATTCATCAGGCAATGCATCTACCAAAAGATATCCCGTATCGGTAGGAGATAACACCTGTTTCTTACCAGATGTCTTCATAAACCCACGACTGATTAATTCATCAATAATATTTGCCCGCGTCGCTTCCGTTCCGATACCGGATACGGCCTTCAATTGTTTCTTCAACTCTTCATTCTTAACAAACTTATGAATTTCCTTCATCGCTTGTAATAATGTAGAAGGCGTAAATCGAGATGGCGGTTTTGTTTGTTTTGACTCTACAGCTGAATCCGTATATTGAACTGAGTCATTCTTTTTAACCGACGGCAAATGATCTGCTTCTTCGATAGCATCCTTTTTAGGCCCCGATTCTGCACCTCGTTCATCGGTTAAGTCCGGTTCCTCACCATCTGCGTTAGTCTTAGACTTTTGACGCTTATATAAGGACTTCCAGCCTTCTTCAATAACAACGCGACCATTGGCAACGAATTCTTCCTCGCATTGACCAACTACAATCCTTGTTTGCTCATATACATGTTCTCCATAAAATTGAGCAATATAGGCCTGACTGATGAGAAAGTAAATATTACGTTCTGCTTGAGTTAGGCTGTTTACATTACAAGCAACTGTGGTTGGAATGATGGCATGATGGGCAGTAATCTTTTTTTCATTCCATGCACGACTCTTAATATTTCTATCCGCATTTTGTGCCCATTGTGAAAGTTTTTCATCCCCCGATTGCGCTAAATTGCTGAGAATAGCCATGCGATCACCATATTGATTAGGTGGCAAGTATTCACAATCAGAACGAGGATAAGTGGTCAATTTTTTCTCGTATAATTTCTGTGCCGTATCAAGTACAGTTTGAGGGTCATAAGAGTATGCCTTCCCTGCCAACACTTGTAATGATGATAGTGATAATGGCAACCGTTGTAAATCTTTCTTCTTGGATTTTGTAACAGATTTTACCATGCCATCAGGGCTTGATGCTAGCTGTTGCACTAAGCTTTCAGCAACCCCTTTATTAATGAGACGCCCATCTGAATCTAATCCTTTTTGTTCATCCTTAGGTTGCCACGTTGCCCAAAAGGTACCATTCTCATGGGTGTATAAAATTTTAACGGTAAAATAATCAACCGGTTTAAAATCGGCTAATGCTCGCTCACGACGCACCACGAGTGCTAGCGTTGGTGTTTTTACACGACCTATAGGCAATGTTACCTTATTGCCTTTATACCGTTCAGATAATGTATAGGCCCTCGATAAATTCATCCCAATCAACCAATCGGCACGCGCTCTAGCTAATGCAGATTGATATAGATTGTGAAAGTCCTGATTATCACGCAAATCACCCAATGCCGATTTTACAGATTTCTCATCCAAAGCATTTAGTAAAATCCGTTGCACCGGTTTTGTATTGCCTACAAAATACAAAACCTCATCGACTAACAACTGACCTTCTCTATCCGGGTCACCTGCGTTGACGATGATATCAGCTTTTCCAATCAGCTCTTTTACAGTTTCAAACTGTTGACGACTGCTATCAGTTATGAGTAATTTCCACTCAGTAGGTACAATTGGTAAGTCTTGAGGACGCCAACGAATATATTTATCGTCATAGTCACCAGGCTCGGCTTGATGTAATACATGCCCTACAACCCATGTAACAACATCATCACCTTGGATAAAATAACCATTGCGTTTTTGTATATTCTTATTTACCGGCAAACATTTACTGATTTCTCGAGCCATAGATGGCTTTTCTGCAATAAATAACCGCATGGTCCCCTCCTTAACGTACATATGGCGACAATCCCCGTAGTCACTCTTTGAAATCTCATTATACTACAATTTAGTGGTCATAACTACCAAAATCATGTATAATTTTAAAGATATGAATGATGTGAAAATTGTACAATACAATTAAACTTTCACAAGCGAAACAACAGAGGTGAATTATGACATTTTTAGAAGAAGTACAACGTCGTCGTACGTTTGCTATCATATCTCACCCGGATGCGGGTAAAACGACACTAACAGAAAAATTACTTTTATACGGTGGCGCCATTCACTTAGCGGGGTCCGTTAAATCTCGTAAAACGGCAAAACACGCTGTATCTGACTGGATGGAAATTGAAAAACAACGTGGTATCTCTGTAACGAGTTCTGTATTGCAATTCGACTACGATGGATGTCGCGTAAACATCCTCGATACACCTGGTCACCAGGACTTTTCCGAAGATACCTATCGTACATTGATGGCCGCCGATAGCGCAGTCATGCTTATCGACGTAGCAAAAGGCGTGGAAGCACAAACTAAAAAACTATTTGCCGTTTCTAAAGAACGAGGTATTCCAATCTTTACATTCGTAAATAAAATTGACCATTTTGGTCGTAGTCCATTCGATTTGATGGAAGAAATCGAAAACGTTCTCGGCATCCGTACATGCCCTATGAACTGGCCTATTGGTATCAATGGCGAATACAAGGGCGTATACGATAGAGAACATGAAACGATCGAGCTCTTTGCTAAGGATGAAACACATGGTCAAGAAAAGTTAGCCTCTGAAAAAGGTGCATTAACTGACCCTCGCATGAAAGAATTATTAGGTGACGATGTATATCAAGCATTGCTTGATGATATCGAATTATTAGACGTTGCAGGCGATCCATTCGATTTTGATAAGGTGCGCGCCGGCGAATTGACACCGATGTTCTTCGGCTCCGCCATGACAAACTTTGGGGTAAAACCATTCTTAGAAAAATTCTTAGAACTCGCTCCATCCCCTGCGCCACGTCAAGCAATCGAAGAGGTTGTACAACCTACAAGCGAAGACTTCTCGGCATTAGTATTTAAAATTCAAGCCAATATGGACCCTAATCATCATGACCGTATCGTATTTATGCGTATCTGCTCTGGTAAATTCGAAAAAGGCATGTCCGTATTGCATCGCCAATCAAATAAGACGATTCGCTTATCACAACCACAACAATTCTTGGCTACAGAACGCACCATTGTAGAAGATGCGTACCCTGGTGATATTATCGGGGTCTTCGACGCTGGCACAATGGGTGTAGGTGATACACTGTGTGCACAAAAGCATAAAATTACATTTGGCGACTTTCCTGTCTTCCCACCTGAATTCTTTGCTCGTGTATCTCCAAAAGATACGATGAAACGCAAACAATTCCAAAAAGGCATGACACAACTTGCCCAAGAAGGGGCTGTTCAAATCTTTGAACAATCAGGTGCTCTCGACTCCTTCGTAGTTGGCGCTGTTGGTATGCTTCAATTTGAAGTATTGGAATACCGCCTAAAAAATGAATACGGTGTCGATTTATTAAATCATACATTGCCATACAGTGTGGCACGCTGGATTGACGGAGACGTAGATACATCTACACTAAAAGGTCTAGATAATGCGATGATCGTAAAGGATAACCGTGACCGCACCGTTGTACTCATCGCCAACGAATGGCAAATGGGTTGGGTACAAGAACGTAATCCAGATGTTACATTCTTAACAACACCAAAATTACATAATGAGATTTAATTAAATCTTAGTTCACTATATAAATGGCGATGGCCCTTTCTATCGAGCCTTCGCCATTTTAGTCTCACATTCATACAATCAAAAATTTTTCTATTCTCATTAGAGGAATTTATAACGAAAGTGTAGAATATATAATCTATACATATTTTGTATACATGATAAATTCTATAGTATTTAATTGGTTGTTCATGATACAATGTAATAAATTATTTTTATTTGTTAAAAGGAGTGATTTTATGCCACTGATTGACCTAAAGTTAGTCAACGATGTATGGACACTAAACCTGTCCATGATTCAAACTGTGGGCCTCGCTGTAATTACCTTATTCATAGGTACTTGGATTAATAAACATTCCAAGTTTTTACAACGCATGTGTATGCCAGCACCAGCTGTAGGGGCTCTACCATTTGCATTTTTAACTGCTATTCTTTCTTATTATCATATTTTGGATATTAAATTTGAAGGTTCCTTGCAAACCTTTTTAATGCTTGCCTTCTTTACTACCATCGGTTTGATGGCGTCCTTAAAGGTATTAAAAAAGGGCGGTATTTTCATTATCTTCTTCTTCCTTGCTTGTGCCGTGTGGATTGTAGTTCAAAATACTGCAGGTATCGCCATTGCAAAAGCATTGGGTATTGAACCAATTATCGGTATCATGGCTGGTTCCGTATCCATGATTGGTGGTCTCGGTACGGCAGGTGCCTTCGGTCCATACTATGAACAATTACTTGGTATTCCAGGTACTGCATCTGCAGCCGTAGCAGCAGCTACATTTGGTATGGTAGCTGGTACGATTTTAGGTGCTCCAGTAGGAGAACGCATCATCAAAATGCATAAGGTAAAAACACCTTACGACAACCCTGAAACTATGGATGATGACAACATCGATTATATCGAAGATCACGTTGAAGGCGGCGGAAAGCAATTCAACTCTCAAGATTTGTTAACGATTTGTATGTGGATTGGCCTAGCTCTTGGCATTGGTACCATCGTAAGTGCAGGTTTATCTATCTTAACTCCATTACCTGCATACATTGGCTCTATGATTTGTGCAGCCATCATTCGTAACTTTGGTGACTTTACAAAATCCTACAAGATTAACGATGCTGCCCTTGATGCTGTATCTAATGTAGCATTGTCCCTATTCGTTACAATGGCAATCAATAGCTTGAAACTTGTACAATTAATCGACCTTGCATTACCACTTATTACAATCTTAGTTGCACAAATGGCGCTTATCTGTGTATTCGCATACATTATTTACTTCCTATTTGGTCGCAACTACGATTCCGTTATGCTCGGTGCAGGTGCTATCGGTTTCGGCTTAGGTGCTACGCCAAACGCATTGGTTAATATGTTATCCTTAGCAAGTAAACACGGCCCATCCCCTCGTGCATGGCTCGTTGTATCCTTGGTAGGTGCATTCTTAATCGACTTTGCTAATGCCTTTATTATTACAACAATGGCTGGCATTCTATACTAAAATGAAAGGACCCATTCGGGTCCTTTTTTATTCCAAAAGGTCCTAAGGATAATCCTTAGGACCTTTTAATTATATTATTTAATTAAGGCCGCCCACGCATTGGCTACATCGGCAAATTCTTGGAGGGTAAATGTCTCTCCTCTTCGTTGACCATCAATATTAGCTTTTGCTAATAGCTCTTCGATTCTATCCTTGGATAGACCTGTAGTCTTCATCGTATTAGCAAAGGTTTTGCGTCGTTGCGCAAAACCGGCTTTCACAACGCGGAAGAATAGTTTTTCATCAACCACATCCACAGGAGGTTTATCACGCAATACACAGCGAATGACAGAACTCGTTACAGCTGGCGCTGGCAAGAAAGATTTTGGCGGAACATCTAACACGATATCGGGCTTAGTATAATACTGAACAGCCACCGATAGAGCACCGTAGTCCTTCGTACCTGGTTTTGCCACCATCCGTAAAGCTACTTCCTTTTGTACCATTACAACAAGGCGCTCTATAGGCAATCTACTTTCCAAAAGAGACATAATAATAGGCGTTGTAATGTAATATGGCAAATTAGCAACAACCTTGAACGGTTCATGATGCATAATGGACGGTACATCCAATTTCAACACATCCCCATGAACAATAGTCACGTTACTATATTGAGCTAGTGTCGTATCTAAAACCTCTAATAAACGCGTATCGAGCTCAATAGCCGTTACATTAGCACCACTTTGTGCTAAGCCTTGTGTAAGCGTGCCAATACCAGGACCAATTTCTAAAACAGGCTCTCCTTCTTGTAAATCCGCAGCTTTTACAATTTCATCAACAATGCCACGCTTAATCAGAAAATTCTGGCCCAACTTTTTGCTCATTTTAATATCAAAACGTTTACAGATATAATGAACTACTTCTGGACTCGCAATGATAGATTCAATCATGAATACTCCTATTCTAAATTTTGTTACGAATTTAATACTATGTTTGTTGAAAGTATATTAACATCTTGAAACGGCTTGTTCATATTCATCACGACTGATGCCATAATGATTGAGTCGATATAAAAACTGTTTGCCATTTCCATATCCTATACCCAAAGCAGCACCAACGGCAGCTCGTTTATCAGCACTATTAGGAAATCCAGAAAGGCCATGTCGTACAAGATCTGCCATCGTAAATTCCTCGCTAGATACCAATGATTCTGTATGAAGTACAGATAAAGCCTTTATAATAGACTCTGGCGAAGCTTGTTCGATGCCAATATCATCATTTGCATAGGCCTCATCGCGAGGAACAAAGGCATGTTGTGCATTAGGAAATTTCTTTGTTAATACGCGACGTATACGTTCGCCAGCCGTATCTGGATCGGTAAGAATAATAATGCCCCGCTTCTCATAGGCTACGCGAATCTGTTCAATAACGCCCTTGCGCAAGGTAAATCCTTCCGTAGCAATACAATCAGCGTCAATAGCTTGATGTATACGTTGTATATCCGATTTTCCTTCTACTACAATAACCTCTTTTAACATAGGACCTCCTTATATCTATTATATTATTGTAACATATATAGCATTGCTTAAATAGGTGTAATAGTTTAGTATAATATTATATAAAACTATAAAAATAAGGAGATAATTGTGACATTACAACAATTGCGATATGTAACGACAATTGCCAATATCGGCAGTATTAGTGAGGCTGCAAAACGTTTATTCGTATCCCAGCCAAGCTTGACAAAAGCCATAAAAGAATTAGAAAAGGAGATGGGCATTACCATCTTCGATCGCACCAATAAGGGCATTACTGTATCTAAGGAGGGCGAGCGTTTTTTAGGATATGCACGCCAAGTATTGGAACAAGCTACGCTGTTAGAAGAACAATATAAGAGTAATAAAGGTGGAAAAAAACAATTTTCCGTATCTACACAACATTACTCCTTTGCAGTAAATGCTTTTATCGATCTTATCAATCAAAGCGATGTAGACTCTTATGATTTCTCGTTACGGGAAACACAAACCTATGAAATCATTGATGACGTAGCGCATATGAAAAGCGAAATCGGTCTTTTATATTACAATGATTTTAATCGACCTGTTCTAGAAAAATTGATTCATACTAACGAATTAACCTTTACAGAGCTATTCACGGCTAGCCCTCATATTTTTATCGGCAAACAACATCCATTAGCTACTAAAAAAATGGTCTCCATGAATGAATTGGAACCATATCCTTATGTATCATTTGAACAAGGCGACCATAATTCGTTCTATTTTTCCGAAGAAATTTTTAGTACTGTTGTGCGCCCAAAACATATACGCGTCCGTGATAGGGCCTCCCTCTTTAGTCTATTAATCGGCCTCAATGGATACACCGTATCAAGCGGCGTTATCGATAAGGAGTTCAATGGTGAAAGTATCATTTCCGTGCCCCTAGCAGAAGAAGGCATCATGCATATCGGCTACATTACTAACAATAAAATGCAGCGCAGTCGTTTAGGACAAGGATATATTAATGCCTTAGAGCAATATGTAAACAATTATGGCAAACATATTCAATTGCCTACCGAAAAATAAATCTTTCGATTCTACAAATCAAAATAACAAACTAAATCAGTACATCCTCTATACAGAAGGATGTACTTTTTCTTTATAACTAATGCCATACTATATGGTTGCCTCCATAACTCTAATCTATACCAAACATTAACATATAGATATTTTTAAATATAGTTAGACTTAGCTATAATAAACCTATCGAAATTATCGGTTATACCGTTTATTATAGGAGGTTTTATTATGTCTAACCATTTAGCACCATTTCATTTTGATATTGTAGGTTCTTTCCTACGTCCAGCAGAATTAAAAGAAGCACGTCAAGCTTTCACAGACGGCAAAATCACTCGCGAAGATTTAACAGCAGTCGAAGATCGCCTTATTACAGACCTTATCAAAAAACAAAAAGCAGCAGGTCTACCTGTGATTACAGATGGCGAGTTCCGCCGCGCATATTGGCATTTGGATTTCATGTGGGGATTCAATGGTGTAAAAGAAATTGAACTTGAACATGGCTACAAATTCCACGGTCAAGAAACAGCACCTGGTTCTCTTGCACTTACAGGTAAAATTACAGGCACTAATCACCCATTCGTAGAACATTTTAAATTCGTAAAACAATTCGAAGATGAACATACAACAGCTCGTCAAACCATCCCTGCCCCATCTCAATTCTTAGCAGAATTATTTCGCGAGGATAATGGTACTGTAACGCGTTCCTTCTACCCTGATTTAGAAGAGTTAATCCAAGACATCGCAGCAGCCTATCGTCAAGTTATAAAAGATTTATACGATGCAGGTTGTCGCAATATTCAATTTGATGATTGTACATGGGGTATGTGCTGCGACCATGGCTATTGGACTGGCCGTCAAAAAGATAAAAGTGTAACCATCGAAGGAGAAACAGCAAAATACTTACGCGTAAATAACTTGGCCCTTGAAGGTCGTCCTCAGGATCTAGCTTTTACAACACATGTATGCCGCGGTAATTACAACTCTACTTGGGCTGCTAGCGGCGGCTATGAACCAGTGGCACCAATTCTATTTGCCAAAGAAAACGTAGATGCATATTACTTAGAATTCGACGACGAACGGTCCGGTGGCTTTGAACCATTGCGTGAAGTATCACCTAATAAAAAGGTTGTATTAGGCCTCATTACAACAAAACGTCCACAACTAGAAGATAAAGAGGTGATTAAGGCTCGCATTAAGGAAGCTACAAAATACATTCCTCTAGAAAGACTTTGCCTATCCCCTCAATGCGGATTTGCATCCTGCGAAATCGGCAATCAATTAACCGAAGAAGAACAATGGGCTAAATTGGCATTAGTTAAAGAAATCGCACACGAAGTATGGGGTGATTAAATGATAGAGCGCACAATATACTTAGGTGGTGGTTGTTTCTGGGGATTACAAGGTTATATTCGCCAAATTCCTGGTATAGTATCGACTGAGGTGGGCTATGCCAACGGCCCTACTACCAACCCAAGTTATGAAGATGTATGTCATGACAGTGGCCATGTAGAAGCACTAAAAGTAATCTATGATACCGATATATTATCATTAGATCATTTAATTCAGTATTTCTTGCGTGCTATCGATCCATTTAGTATCAATAAACAAGGCGGAGATGAAGGAATTCAGTATCGGACAGGTATATACTATACAGATAGTGCTGATAAAGCAATTATCGAGACTACATTAGCTCGTGCTCAATCCTTTGAAAACAAGCCCTTCGCCATCGAAGTATTACCACTTGATAACTATTACTCTGCAGAGGAATATCATCAAGATTATTTAGACAAAAACCCTAATGGTTATTGTCATATTCCTCTCGGCCTATCCCAAGAGCCACTTATAGACGATAGTGCCTATAACAAACCGACCGAAAAAAACTTGCAAACTTTATCACCGCAAGAGTTTGAAGTGACTCAAAATGCTGCTACAGATGCACCATTTAGTCATGAATTGACTGATGAGTTTAAATCTGGTCTCTATGTAGATATCACAACGGGTGAACCACTATTCGGATCATCGCGTAAATTCGAATCACACTGTGGTTGGCCAAGTTTTACAAAACCCATAGCAAAAGATGTTATTCGGTATTACAAAGATGACTCCCATGGTATGCAGCGTGTTGAAGTACGCAGTCGAATTGGTAATGCCCACCTAGGTCATGTCTTTGAAGATGGCCCTAATGGATCGTTACGGTATTGCATCAATGGATCAGCTCTCAAATTTATACCAAAAAATGAATTATTAGGAACAAAGTATGAATACCTAATTCCTTATATAGACTAATATCTATACAAGAAAAGGACGATACATTTCCTCATTGGAAACTATCGTCCTTTTCTCATTAGGGTAATTATACAAAAAGGAGATATCACTTGGATATCTCCTTTTATTATTAATATGAATTAATCGAGTACGTAAACTGTTACATCACGTCGACCAAAGTCCATGGCTTCGCCATAGGAATCCATAACAAGGTCAATACGATTCCCCACAATAGCACCGCCTGTATCAGCTGCTACGGCCTCACCATAACCTGGAATAAATAAGCGAGTACCTAATGGGATAACATCAGGGTCAACAGCAACTACACCACGTACTGCAGGAATACCTGTAGCAGTGATACCAGCCCCATCACCATCACCTGCTAAGTAAGCAGATGCTTCCATAACGATGGAACGAGATGCGCGACCAGATACATTACGGGATGTCGTTACCTCACGTGTACCTTCTTTAATAATTGTAGGTACCATATTTGTCATTACAGACTTAGACAATTCATTTGTTCTAATAGCTGTGCCATTATTATATAATGTCTCAACTTGAACGCGTTCAGTGCCCGGTTGACCAACTTGAACAACTTCTTCTTCACCTTGAGCCATTGTGTCATCTTTTTGACGAATCACTTGAACTGGGATTTCTTGATCCACAGTATTCACTGCACGGCTTGTAACGCGTACAATATTCACAGTACTACCAGCTTGAATAGCGCCACTAGCTGCAGTCGTATAATTAGGAGCTTTGAAACCTAATTCTTCCGCTAGGTCCTCAGCTGTAGTTTGTGTAGTATAAACAGTTCTAGTTTTTCCATTCACTGTAACAGATACTGGGAACGCTCTTACTACTGTAAGTGTTGTGCCCTCTTGTACAGAATTAGAATCACTAACTACTTTATCTTTCGGATTTAATTTAATACCTGCGTTACGCACGATACCTTCATTCGAATTTAAATGTGTTTTAACAGTATGAGCTGCACCATCAGCCATGACTGTAACAGTTTTATCGTTGTAAGAAAAACCAGTCAAGGTTATTGCAGTTACCATCAATCCAGCAACCACAGACGATATATATCGCTTGTGCGTCTTTTGAATTCTCATTACGAAATACCTCCTGTAACAATCATATTCTACTACAGTTAGATATAACCTGTCAAACTCGCAAGGTTAACAATTGCCGACAAACCTTTGTAATATATGGTTTTTCTTATTTTTAATCTTTTGTTTTTTTACATTTTGTCCACTGCACAAGAACACATCTATATTTTTCGATAACATACTACATAAGCAAAATTGTAGAGGTATATCAGATGTCACTACAATATATAGTATACGATGTATATATTATTCTATCTATGAATATTTATGAGTTTTTCTATTGTTACCACAAAATATATTAAAGTTCTAAATTTTCATTTACATTTCATATTACAAAAAATAAAACGGCTGAAATATACGTAGATTGGGGATTTACAATCTATATTTATACATCAATATAATGCCCTTTTAGAACTTCATCATTCTTTCATTTTAAACATCGGTTTAAATCGCTCTATAACCGTCATTTGATCCCTATTATCTTGTGTATTAGCAGCCTCCATTAATTCTTCTTGTGCAGATAACGGCCCCTCAATATTAGAAACTTTATAATAAGAACCATCGGCTCTCATGAGATGTGCTTTTAATGTATCCGCTAAATACAAATCTAGAATACCTTTAATTCGTGCCTTATGACGTTTGTCCTCAATGGGAATCATCAATTCAACCCGCTCATTTAAATTGCGAGGCATCCAGTCGGCACTAGATAGAAAGATCTTTTCATTGCCTCCATTTCGAAAATAGAATAATCTATGATGCTCTAAGAAACGTCCTACTATGGAACGTACCGTAATATTATCACTAACACCTGCAATACCAGGTCTAAGAGTACAAATCCCCCGTACAATCAAATCAATACGCACTCCATTAGCAGAGGCCTCATATAATTTGGCAATGACTTTTTTATCCAGTAATGAATTCATCTTTGCAATAATATATGCATCTTCACCACGTTTAGCACATTGAATCTCTTCATCTATAAGATCCATAATTCTCTCTCTCAAATTTAATGGTGCTACAATAAACTTATTCCAAATTGGTGGGTCCGAATAACCTGAAATTAGATTGAAGAAGCGAGATGCATCATCACCATATTCATCATTGCATGTAAAAATGCCACAATCCGTATATATACGAGCCGTTTTACCATTGTAATTCCCTGTTGCCAAATGCACATAACGGCGTATACCATCTTCTTCACGGCGAACTACCATTGTAATCTTAGAATGGGTTTTTAACCCCTTTAACCCATAAATAACATGACAACCCGCCTTTTCTAATCTACGAGCCATAGTAATATTATGCTCTTCATCAAAACGGGCCTTTACTTCCATCAAAACAGTAACTTGCTTACCATTATCCGCTGCTTTTATAAGAGACGCAATAATGGGTGACTCTCCACTAACGCGATACAAGGTTTGTTTTATAGCCAAGACATTTGAATCTACCGCAGCTTGTGCTACAAATTGTTCAACCACACTAAAGGATTCAAAAGGATGATGTACAAATATATCTCTATTACGAATCACATCGAGTAAATTTTCTCCTTCGAATCCAATTAAATCGCTTGGTATTTTAGGCTCAAATGGTTTATAGCGCAGATTATCATACCCAGGGTAATTTGAAAAATCGAAATACATACGACAATCTAAATGACCATCTATATGGTATACATCTTTTTCTTCAAGCTCTACACTTGCCAATACGGTACGCAACAATTCAGGAGAACCAGCTCCAACAACCTCTAAGCGAACCGCATCACCACGGCGTCTACGCCGTAAAGAAGCTTCTACCTCTGTCAATAAATCCTTTGCGTCTTCTTCATCGATTTCCAAATCTGCATCACGAGTCAATCGGAAAATCATAGACTCTTCAATACCATAACCTTGGAAGAATTGAATCGCATAATAACTTATAACATCCTCTAAATACACAAATCGATGTACCTTATTTGAGGAGGATGGTACCTCGATAATTCGATCTAATACTGACGGTATTGGCAAAATTGCAATCTTATAATCCTTTGTGCCATCTGGTTGAACTTGAAAGATGCGAACAATAGCATTAATCGTATTATTTGCCAAAAAAGGAAATGGATGTCCTGAGTCAACGGCCAATGGAGTGACCACAGGATAGATTTGTTCCTCAAAATAATGACGTAACCAGGCCTTTGTCTTTACATCTAACTCTTCAGGATGAAAAAAACTAAACCCTTTTTCCTTTAAATCTGCTAAAACGCGATGTAAATATGTATATTGTAACGAAACTAAACGTTGTACAGATTCATCGATAGCTTTGAGCTGTGCCTTGGCATCCATATGAGCAGCATCATATTTAACAATACCATTCATAGCTTGATGACGTAATCCCGCTACGCGTATCATAAAAAATTCGTCTAAATTAGAACTGGCAATAGCGATAAAGCGTAAACGCTCCATTAAGGGATTGCTCGTATCCATCGCTTCTAATACAACCCGTTGGTTAAACTTTAACCAGGATAATTCACGGTTAAAATAGTACTTTGGACTTGTAAACAACTTATACACCCCCTATGGTCAAGGAAATTTCCATACCAAATATTTCGCTAAAATAGATAGAATCTCGATTAAACGTCCACCATTCAAGAGAAATATTTTCCTTTGTCCGTACGTGAACAATTAATTCTTTATCCTTCTCTTCTAATCGTATCTCGTCTATTTTTTGATTACTTCCCGCATCTAATGAACAGGCTACACGGACGATAGCAACAAGCTTTGTAACCTGTATTTTTTGTAATTCTGTTAGCACTCTAAAGCAATCATCATCATCTGAAGGTGTCCCTTTATAGTGGTAATAAACTACATTCGCAACTACTTGTTTTTCTTCCTCTGAAAGTCCAAATATATCGGTTCCCATGACGATATGATACGCATGCTCACCATGATTTCTAAGGCTTACAAATTTACCAACAGAACACAAAATTGCCGCTATGCGACACAAATATCCCCACCGCTCTGGCAAGCCTTTATGACGCAATGCATTACAAAAGGCTAAACTAAAACGTTCAACCTCCCTATCATGTATAGAATCCGTGTGATAACGAGCCGCTATAGCACGTGCTAAGTCAGCATTTTGCTCACGTAACTGATACATATACGGATGATTTTCAGATTCTACACCGTAAAACCAACTAATACCTTGTGAAAAAGAATAACTACTAAATATTAAAGACTCTGGTTGAATGGCATTAATGATCTCTGCAAACAAAATCATTGTAGGCATAAGAATATTAGCTTTAAATTCCGGTATCTTATACCGATTCATTAATTTGGTAGCCGTAATACCATCAAAGGAGTCCACTAGCTCTTTAAATTGCTGTGGGTTAATTGTTGTAATAGGTTCACTATCACTATATCCCATCAATTGTAAGATTAAACGTGCTTCATCACCGGAAAATATGACATTCTTAATATTAAATAATTGCAATTCTTCTCGCAATGGACTAATCATACGATGCAAATATTCTGTAATAGCAGTGCTAAACGATATAGAAGCCCTTTGATTTCTGTTAAAAGACTCCATAACACGGAGAGAACCACTATGCATATTTTGTTGGAATAACAAAGATGCTCCTCTCCAAGCTGTTAGACCAACCCCTCCAGATGTAACATCTGCAAAGAGACAAGCTGTATCCTCATCTGTCGCCTTATGATGGTACATCATTTCGTAATATACAAGAGCGTACTTAAAATATACCTCTTTAGGCATATCTATCACTTCAACACGCATGCCAGTTTGTATAAAAATCTGATCCAGTATAGCTCTTCTATTAGTGGCCTCCCGAATTACGGTAGTGCCATATAAACGGCATCTAGACACACCATAATCAGCCATTAATTGTTTATAGCCCTTAAGAATGTCACAAATCTCTTCAATCGTTTTAAAGCTAAGACGTGAAGTTTGAAATAATTCTTCTCCAAAGGTCACTTCTCGAGCTGCATAATCGATGACACGTACATCATCAATACTTTTGTATTCTAATATTGTAATGCTCATGCTACTAGACCCAACATGTAAAATAGCATATCTGAGCACTTTTGATAATGTCATACCTACCTCCTACTGAGGGGACCACTCAATTTCTAACTGACGTTTAAATTCCTTTTTAAAAGGCTTCACTAATTTTTCAACAGCCCCTTTTGTTATATCAATATCTAGATGCTTTGGATACTGTATAATCAAACGCACCTCATCTGGACTAATTCGACTATCTAAATTCATAACCAGCTGTTCATGACTTTCATCAAGAGCCTCAGCAATAGCTAGAATAATTGACAACTTTTGCCCTATCGAACGCTGCTCATCATCCAGTAGTTTACCGTACAAGAAGTTTTTATATTCCTTAGGTGTTAAACCATGCGAATTCATAACGAGAAACGCACTAAAAGCCTGTTCAATATGTGTCATTCCGTATAGATTACTGTTAACCAGCATATAGCAACCATGTCGAGCATGACTATAATAATTCACACGTTTGCCAATATCATGCAATAATGATGCTACTTGCAAACAACGGCGCAGCGCATTATCGCCCTTATGCAAGGACCACCATTGTTCAAATAATGTATCAGCTAATCTGCAAATATATTTAGCATGAACGAGCTCATGACGTGTCATCTCCAATAAAACATTTTCTGCAGAGTGAATCAATATATCTGGAATAATAGGATTACCACCTAAATAGTTATGCCCATAATAATCATAAAATAAACCTTCTCGAAGGCCAGAACCACCTACAACTAAGGTTTTACAATTCACATAATTAAATAATTCATAGACGATACTCATTCCCGCAATTATGATATCAGCTCGCTCGGATGAAAGACCATTTATTTTTTTGCGTTGCCCTAACGGTTTAGATCTAACCTCATCCAATAATTCTGTAAAACGATGGTATGGAATCTCATAATTATGTAATTTAGTAATAGGATATGATAATTTACGTTGATCCATTTTGGCTATATTTCGTGCAGTACCACCAATACCTAACAGAGGCATTTTAGTGTTCTTAAGCCAAGGCTGTTCCTCTATGACCTTTCTAATGGCCTTAATCATTTTATTGTATTCTTTGTCTGTAAACTCATCGCCCTTCTGATAGGTTCCGGTTAATGTTAAAGCACCAATAGGTAAGCTAACAGACTGTTCAATTTGACGATTTCTTACTAATGTAATTTCAGTACTGGCTCCGCCTAAGTCAAAAATAACAAAATCCTTGAGACCAATCGTATTAATAACACCCAAAAAGCCTAAACGAGCCTCTTCTTCTCCTGAAATACATTCTAAATCAAGCCCGGTCTCACGTTTCACGGTTTCAATAAATTCATCACCATTTTTAGCTAATCGAACAGCTGCTGTAGCAACAGCTTTAATAGAATTTACTTCAAGCGCTTTTGCCATATGTACATAAGACTGTAGCGATACTAAGGCACGATTCATAGCAGGTTCTGTCAGTTTATGATTGCCCCACATATTTTCGCTTAAGCGAATGGAATTTTTTTCCTGATAAATTAAGCGATAACTACCTGTATCTGATATTTCATAAATAACGAATCGAACGGAATTCGATCCTAAGTCAATAAATGCAATGCGTTCCATCTTATCATCCTTTATAAGCCCAAATCGATATAGACTATATATGTTAGTATACCATAGAAAAACGCGATCCTTTCTACGAAAGAATCGCGTCCTACCAAGGATATATGTATAAACCATAATTAGTCCACATATATCCTATAACTAGCAGTATTTATTTTATTCCAAATACACGTTTGCCATTTTCATAAGCAATCGAAGCAAACTCATCTACATCCATACCGCGTAAGGATGCAATTTCCTGAGCCACAAATTGTGTTTTACTCGGATCATTACGACGGCCTCTAAATGGAGGTGGTGTTAAATACGGAGAATCCGTTTCAATAAGAATACGGTCAAGTGGCACTTGTTTAGCAACCTCTTTTAACTTCGTAGACTTTGGAAATACAACAGGTCCAGCAAAGGATATATAGAATCCCAATTTAATAGCCTCTTTAGCCATCTCCCAACTACCGGAATAACAATGGAAAATCCCCCAATTGTCCTTGCCTTCGTTGCTCAATATATCCATGATATCACCATGGGCATCACGGTCATGGATGATAATAGGCAAATCTACCTCTCGAGCCAACTCGAGTTGACGTATAAACACCTTCTTTTGCGTTGGTCTATCAGAAAAATCATAATAATAATCTAGGCCGATTTCACCGATAGCACGCACTTTATCATTGCGTAATGCTAACTCTTTAAAGTATTCATAATCATCATCGGTAAAATCTTTCGCTTCGTGAGGGTGTGTGCCTACAGCCGCATATAAACGGTCATCTGTTTCAGCCAATGCAACACCAGATTCAACAGTTTGTCTATCAACACCAGGAATCATAATGTATTCAACGCCTGCATCGAAACAAGATTGTAACATATCAGCTCTATCGTTATCAAAACGATTATCGTTAATATGTGCATGTGTATCAAAGAGTTTCATTATTTTACAATGCTCCCTGCTGGTAATGATTCAATATTGGTAACTTCTAAATGTTCTTCCCAATCAGAAGCGGATAAAATCATACCATAAGATTCTATGCCCATCATCTTTTTAGGGCTCAAGTTTGCTAAGTAAATTACCTTTTTACCAACCATAGATTCTGGCTCGTAATATTGAGATATACCACTTAATACGGTGCGTTCTTCAAGGCCAATATCCAATACAAATTTCAATAATTTTTTAGACTTAGGTACCTTTTCACAACTTACAACCTTAGCTACACGAAGATCCAATTTTTCAAAATCATCATAGCTAATGTTTTCTTTTAAAGGTGGAATATTCGATGTATCAACAGATTCTGTAGTTTTTTCTTCTACAGCAGTGATGTCTACCATTTCTGGAACTTCAAAACGTGGATAAATCGGTTCACCTTTTACGACCTTCGTACCAGTTTGGATGCCGCCCCATGTGCGCACATCATCTAATTGGACATGCTCAAAACCACCTAGTCCCAATTGGTCCCAAATTTTTGGAGCCCCTACTGGAATAACAGGACTTACGAGAACAGCGATGATACGTAAACTTTCAGCAAGATGATACATAACGGATTGCAAACGACGTACATCTGTCTCATCAGAGCTTTTAGCCAAGACCCAAGGCATAGTTTCATCGATGTATTTATTCATGCGGCTGATGAAAGCCCATACTGTTTTAAGGGCCTTATTTAATTCCATAGCTTCCATTTGGGCTTCAAAATCTGCAACCGTTTGTTCTGCCAAGGAAGAAATTTCTTTATCTAAATCATCTACATCATTAGTTTTTGTGATGATGCCACCATGATATTTTTCAATCATCGCAATAGTACGATTTAAAAGATTACCTAAATCATTAGATAAATCCGCATTAATTTTGGTTACAAAGTTAGGCAATGTGAAGTTTCCATCATGGCCTAATGTAATTTCACTTAACAAATAATATCGCAAAGAATCCGCACCATATGTATCAATCAATGGATTTGGATCAATAACATTACCTAGAGATTTACTCATCTTGGTACCATCTACAATCATCCATCCGTGGCCAAATACCTTTTTAGGCAATGGCAACTCAAGGCTCATGAGCATCATAGGCCAAATAATAGTGTGGAAACGAACAATTTCCTTACCCACCAAATGAAGATCTGCTGGCCAGAATTTCTTATATAGTTCACCATCCCCATCGAAAGGAGATAATGCGCTAATATAGTTTACTAATGCATCGAACCAAACATACACAACGTGTTTAGGGTCGAAAGGAACCTTAATCCCCCAGTCAAAAGAGGTACGAGATACAGCCAAATCCTCAAGCCCTTGTTTTACGAATTGAATCATTTCATTGCGACGAGATTCAGGTTGAATAAAATCAGGATTTTCTTCGATAAATTTCAACCATTGGTCTGTATATTTACCAAGTTTAAAGAAATAGCTTTCCTCTTTAACGCGCTCTACAGGACGTCCACAATCTGGACAGGTATGATTTTCACCAAGTTTTTGTTCAGTCCAGAAGGATTCGCAAGGTGTACAATACCAACCTTCGTATTCTGCTTTGTAAATATCGCCTTTTTCGTAAGCTTTCGTAAATAATTCTTGAACTACCTTTTCATGACGTGCATCGGTAGTGCGAATAAAGTCATCATTGGAAATATGCATTTTTTCCCATAATGCTTTAAATCCATTAACAATATTAGTCGTATATTCTAATGGTGTAATACCTTGTGCCTCAGCAGCACGTTGAATTTTTTGACCATGTTCATCAGAGCCAGTTAAAAATCGTACATCATAACCAGCTAAACGTTTAAAACGAGCAATTGTATCAGCTACAGATGTACAATATGTATGACCTATGTGCAATTTAGCACTAGGATAATAAATTGGAGTTGTAATATAAAATGTCTTCTTTGTATCGCCCATCATAATCTCCTTCTATTCATCACTTGTGAAAGTGTTATCGCTCTACAATATTATAAACCTCACGGCGAGAAACGCCAAAGCGTTTTGCTACTTCGCGAATAGCTTCCTTCTTTGGTACTCCTGTTTCTACTAATTCGGCTACGGCTGCTTCATAGGATATAGGTTGTTCTTCCATATCATCAGTCGGTTCACCCGTCTCACAACCACCTATCACTAAGACAAATTCGCCCTTATAGATAATTTGATTTAGGTTCTCACAAATAGAAGCTAAATCACTGCGTAAAAAGGTTTCAAACTTTTTAGTTACCTCGCGAGCAATCGTAATCGGTCGATTGCCAAAGGCCTCATACATATCACAGAGAACCTCTTGTAAACGATGAGGTGCCTCATAAAATATTAGCGTTCCTCGTTGTTTCGCCATAAGCTGAAGAGCATCATTGCGATGTTTCCCACGCTTTGGTAAAAAACCGAAGAATGTAAATTGTTTAGTATCTAAATCAGATGCAATAAGCGCCGTTAATGCTGCATTAGCCCCCGGTAAGGGTACAACGGATATAGCTTGTGCAATGGCCTTCGATGCAAGATCTGCACCAGGGTCAGATATAGCAGGCATGCCCGCATCACTAACACAAGCAATATTCTTACCCTCTAATAACATCTCTATAATAACAGTTCCTTTTTCTTCCTTATTATGTTCATGATAAGAAATCAAAGGCTTACTAATTTCAAAATGCTTTAACAATATACCGGTGTGCCGTGTATCTTCGGCTGCAATAGCATCAACCTCTCCCAGTATCCGTACAGCACGATACGTCATATCCTCTAGATTGCCAATGGGCGTAGGCACTAAATACAAGGTGCCCTTGTTATTTTCGTTCATACCAACGAGACACCTCCTCCGTGTACACATTAGGTTGGCTATATACGATTAATGGCGGCTCAACGATTAACCCTTGTTCACCGCCCTTTATAGCCTCAATCAAAACGATTTTAGCCGGTTTATGAATCATACCATGAACCATGCGTATTCGTTTAACAGTAAATCCAACCGCTGTTAATGCATGTATGAGCTCTGATAAACGAGGTGCACTATATACCATCCATAAACGCCCCTTATTTTTGATTAATCGAGAAGCCGCTGTACATACATCATCAATAGAAGTACAACCATCATGTAATGCCAAGCTAAGATGATGATTATTAGGCACTTCACCTCGTCGATGGTCAAAATAAGGAGGATTCACTAGAACACCATCAAAAGGTTTGGAACCAAATTGCTGATAATTCATAGTGCGATAATCACCTTGAACTATGGATACAACATTGGATTTATGATTATATAGAACACTGCGTTCAGCCATGTTAGCCATTACATCATTAATCTCAACACCTGTAATATGACCAGCACCTAGAGATGTACCTATTAACGGTAATACCCCTGTACCTGTGCCTAAGTCTATATATCGATGACGCTGATTAAATCGGCAAAAATGAACCAATGCAATAGCATCAAAGGAAAAGCGAAATTGATCTTGCCGCTGATATATCTTTAAATCATCGATAATCAAATCATCGAGTTGCTCTTGATTATTCATCTGGCAATGCCACATCAGACCATTTTAAATCGATGGTTCGACCTGCCTCCAACTGAACCTTAACGGTATGTTTATGATGATTTACCTTAAGAACCTTGCCGATACCTTCATCAGTTACGACCTCTTTACCGATACCTGGTGGCTCTACGTCGCGAGGCGAAGGAGTTCTATCCTTCTTCACATAAAGGTCTCCACCCTTTTTATATAAATCGTCTTCATAGTTTAAACAGCACATAAGTCGACCACATACACCAGAAATCTTGGTCGGATTCAAGCTTAAATTTTGATCCTTAGCCATGCGAATCGATACCGGTGAGAAATCACCTAAAAAGTTAGAACAACATAAAGGTCTGCCACAGGCACCTATGCCATTTAACACTTTAGCTTCATCACGGACACCTACTTGACGTAACTCAATACGCGTTCTAAAAACAGTGGCTAAATCTTTTACAAGTTCACGGAAATCTATGCGCCCATCGGCAGTAAAGAAGAATACAATTTTATTCATATCAAATGTGTATTCTACATTAATTAGCTTCATCGGCAATTTGCGCTTCGCAATCTTTTCTAAGCATATCGCAAAGGCTTTTTCTTCTCGTTCCTCATTTTTTTCTAATTGTTGTAAATCCTTAGGTGTAGCCTTTCTCATTACTTCTTTAACAGGCATCACCAAAGAATCCTTTGCCACCTCTTTTGGTCCAATTACAACCGTACCATATTCAACGCCACGCGCTGTCTCTACAATGACGCCATCATCGATTGTTAGAGTTTCTTCGCCAGGTAAGAAATAGTAAATCTTACCAGCCTTTTTAAATCGTACGCCAACGATGGTTACCATCTAAACCTCCTCACGAGCATCGTGAAGGGCGATACTAAGACCGTCCATCACGAGAGCGATTTTTATGTGTAACCGCAGTGCCTGTTCCGCGCGCAATGTTTCATGAGCTACAGTTGCTAAAGCGGCCATTGGCCAATGCGGTAATAATTCTAATAATACTGTTCTATGCATGGGTACTTGTAGTTGCTCTATGGTTGCACCACATTTAAGGGCCATCATATCGCGACTTAACAATCGTAACCAATGCATTAAATCCAATGCATCATCACGGGTCAATGACTCACACCATATGGCAATCTTTGAAAACCATCGGGAATCAGAGCCTAATGTTCGCATCCATTGTATGGCTAATTCCAACATGGCTATCGTTCCCTGTTGTACTAATGCTTCCACAACAGCAGGGTTACCATGGCCCATCGAAATAGCTTCATCTATGTTTCCTGTAATACCACGTTGCTGCAATGCGTAGCGAATACTTTCATCCGAAACGGATTGAAAGCCCACACCCATACACCGTGAAATAATTGTTGGCAACACAAGATTAATCTTGTTCGTAATAATAATGAAGTACACCTGTGCCGGTGGTTCTTCAATCGTTTTTAACATGGCATTCGCCATAATAGCATTGGCCATGTGAAAGTCTTCAATGATAACGACGCGGTTTCCAAGACCAGCAACAGATAGATGATCTTGCAATAGGGAATACCATTGTTCTACTTTTAAGGTTGATTTCATAGGACGAATCCAAAATGCATCTCCCTTATCCATATAAATAGGTAAACCTTCCGCTTCTATTTTCTTTTCACTTTCACCATTGGCAAGGCGTGCATTTTTTACCTCGTCTAGATATTCAGCCCCATTATGGCCTGGAAATACCTGCCGTCCTAAAATCAACGATGCTAACCCTATAGCCATATCAAGTTTACCAAGTCCAGCCTCTCCATAGAACAACAAGCTATGTGGTAATGTTTGCCGTTTTACCAATTCAGTTAGGTGGTTTTTAATCGTATCTTGACCGATTACATTATCAAAATATGTCATAATCCCTCCTATCCTGTCCAATATTACTATTATATAGGAAAATGGCGACTTTTTAAAGAGTCGCCATGTCCTAAGATATGTGATTTTATCTATCTCAATATCCTTTTTACCACATCGTATATGTCATTATGTATAGATTCTATACTGCGCATTGTAAAAGTTCCAGATTTATCTTGTTGGGCACAGGAAATACGATGCCATTGATAACGTTCAACTAATTCATCATAGGCATTGTGAACAGCTTGCAAATACACTCTATTTCCTTCGTGTATATCCCCTGTCTCTCCCCCTGTTTTACCAGTTCGCTCAGACATCAAAGATTCCGTCACGACTAATGGAACATCAAGCAAACATACCGCATCAGGACGAGGTAAACCAAACTTAACAAATTCAAAGTCTTCCAACCATTCTAAAAATTGAACACGTTTATCCGCATCCGTATATTTCACCATTTGATGAACCATATTTGACGTCGTATACCGGTCAGCAATAATGATGCCACCATCATTATAAAATGACTGCCAATCCATTCTAAAGGATGCAAAACGATCGATAGCATACATAGAACTTGCTACATAGGGATTAACCGAGTCTACATCTGTGCCAAATTGGCCCGATAAATACATCTTAATCGGCATCGATGCATCACTATCATAATTTGGAAAGCTAACACTGCGCACACGATGACCTTCTGCTTGTAATCGTTCTACCAAGCACTTTGTTTGTGTAGCTTTGCCACTGCCATCGCCACCTTCTAGTATGATTAAAGTCCCCATCTCTACTCCTCTACAACTTGTATCGTTTCTAAATTCATATCGGCTGCACCATTTGGCATATACCCCAATACACGCCGTTGTTGTATATATTGTAACACAGATTCTGTAATCTCTTCACCTACGGCTATACAAGGAATTCCCGGTGGATAATAAGCAATGGTTTCACCGCAAATATGATGTAACGCCGCCTCAAACATACAGGATTTACGATCCTTATAAAGGGCTTCCCTCGGTGTCATACGTACAACAGGAGTAGGCAGAATGGTAGCTGACTGAATAGTCTCAGTACGTTCCTCTATTTGTTCACCAGCACGATTTGTTAAGGATGACTTACTACAAATCTCATCGCTTATAGCCTGTACAGCCTTTACAAGAGTCATGATAGATTCTTCTGTATCACCTATCGTGATGAGTACTAACACATGATGCGCCTGCACAAGTTCAACTTCGATATGGTGAGCACGTAATCGTTTTTCGAAATCCACACCGGTAAGCCCCAATTCCTTGGCATCAATCAACACCTTTGTTACATCATAGTTAGGTCTATCTACATCCTTGCTTGACATGATAGAAATGCCCTTTATGGCTTCCAATGCACGTCGTAGTTGTAAACTTAATGACACAGCATGATTTACCAAATTTCTACCTTCCGTAGCCAACTGATGGCGCGCCATATCAAGGGAAGCTAAAAATATATAATTAGGACTCGTACTTTGTAACATCTGATGCATTTGTGTAATGCGGCGTTTATTAATTAAATCGCCTTGCCCTAATAGCCAAGAGGTTTGCGTCAAAGAACCTACCGATTTATGCGTGCTTTGTGCCACTAAGTCTGCACCTGACGCAATGGCTTCAACAGGTAAATTTTCTGAAAATGGTAAATGAGGTCCGTGCGCTTCATCAACAAGAACAATCATCCCTCGTTTGTGTGCTTCTTGTACGATGTTTACAATATCTACACCTACACCATAATAGTTTGGATACACTAAGAGAATCGCCTTAGCCTCTGGATGAGCATCCATGGTTTTAATAGCATCCTCCACTGATACACCTAGAGGGATACCCCACCGATCATCAAATTGGCAATCCATATAAACAGGCTTTGCACCAGATAACACTAATCCACTAATAACGGAACGATGTGCTTCTCGAGGAATGATAATCGTTTCATCAGGACCTACTGTCCCCATAATCATCGCTTCAATTAAAGCGGTTGTGCCATTAATAGAGAACCAGCAATCATCAGCTCCATATAATTCAGCAGTTAAGTCTTGCGCCTCTTTTAACTCTCCTTCAGGTTCATGTAGATCATCTAGAGCATACATAACCCCTAAATCATATGGCAGTGCTGCTCCCATCCATTCCTTTAGTAACTGAGGCGCTTCAACACCAATCTTATGACCAGGTGTATGAAAAGGCACAAAATGTTGTTCCTTATATGATTCTAAAGCCTCTACAAAAGGCATTTTTTCTTGATTGCTCATATATACCTCGTAAAAAGGGCATGAATCTCAATGAGACTCATGCCCTTATGCATGTTATTTATCGCTGTGGACGACGCTTAGGATTAAACTGATTCATCCCTTTGTCTATGCCCACCTCTAAGGTGCCTAATACAGCTTTTACTGTGTCTTTGATACCTTTTTGTACTTTCTCTTGATTTTCTTCACTAAATGGTGCTAACACGTGATCAATGACGGTCCATTGTGGTAATGGACGACCAATACCTACGCGAAAACGCGGAAAATTTTCTGTTCCTATATGGGAGATTAAAGATTTAATCCCATTATGCCCACCAGAACTACCATTTGGTCGAATACGTAATTTGCCTACCGGTAAATCCATATCATCATAAATGCAATACACATCAGATGGATCAATCTTATAGTACCGCATCAATGGACCTACAGACTCACCACTTGCATTCATAAATGTTTGAGGCTTTACAAGCAATACCTTCTCACCAGCTACATTAATACTGCACACCTCTGCCTTTTGTTCTTCCCTCCAAGGAGTGTGAGAAACGCTATCTGCAATGGCATCGATGACCATAAATCCAATATTATGTTTTGTCGCTTCATATTGCTTGCCTGGATTACCAAGGCCTACTACTAACTTCAAGAATCACCTATTATTTATCAAATAAATTACTTACTGAAACTTCATGAAAGATACGCATAATTGCTTCGCCCAATAATGGCGCTACAGATAGTTGCGTTACATTGTCTAATTTGCAATTTTCTGGTAATGGCATTGTGTTTGTTACGATAAGCTCTTTAATGTTGGAGTTTGCAATGCGTTCACTTGCTGGATCTGTTAATACAGCATGGGTAACAGCAGCCATAACAGATTTAGCACCAAATTCTTTTAATGCTTTAGCACCTTCTACAAGAGAACCTGCTGTATCTACAATATCATCAACGATGATACAGTTTTTGCCTTTTACATCACCAATGAGGTTCATAACTTTAGCTACGCCTGGTTCAGGACGTTTTTTCTCGATGATTGCAATTGGTGCACCAATGCGGTCAGCCAAATCACGAGCTCTTGTAACACCGCCAAGATCTGGTGATACTACAATAACATCTTCAAGATTTTTTTCATTAATGTATTTAGCTAAAATAGATGCACCATATAAATGATCTACTGGCACATCAAAGAAGCCTTGAATTTGACCTGCATGCAAGTCAATTGTTACAAGACGTGTAATACCAGAAGTTTGCATCAAGTTTGCTACTAATTTTGCAGTAATTGGTTCACGACCACGAGTTTTGCGGTCTTGGCGAGCATAACCGTAGTAAGGAACTACAGCTGTAATATGACGAGCAGAAGCACGTTTTAACGCATCAGCCATAACCATTAATTCCATTAAATTATCGTTTACAGGATAGCTAGTTGGTTGAATGATAAATACATCTTTGCCACGTACGCTTTCATCAATCATAATTTGTACTTCGCCATTATTAAAGCGACCTACAAACGCTTCACCTAAAGGCAAACCTAAATAATCACAAATTTCCTTTGCCAACTCTGGATTTGCGTTACCTGTGAAAATCTTAAGTTTTTTGCCGTCTTCAAATGCCATTTTGATACCCTTTCATTTCTCCGTAATCTTAGTTAGTTACTCAATGTATATGTAACGAAATATTACAGATATACAACCTTATTGCCTTATTATTGTATACTATTTTTCCTATCTTGTGTGAAAAATTTTTGATAAATTCCTATTTCTTTTTGAAAGTATCGTCTGTAACCCAATTTTCTTTCACAATTTGCTTGCTACGACCTACTGCTAATGCCTTATCTGGAACATTTTTAGTAATCGTAGAACCTGCTCCTACATAGCTATAATTACCAATTGTAACAGGTGCTACCAAATTGCTGTTACAGCCTACAAATGCACCGTTGCCGATAGTTGTACGATGCTTGATTTTTCCGTCATAATTTACCGTAATCGTACCGCAACCAATATTGACACCAGAACCTACATCGCTATCGCCAATATAGGATAGATGAGGGAATTTGGTGCCTTCCCCAACATTGGAATTTTTAACCTCAACGAAATTACCAATATGAACCTTGTTGCCAATAACCGTATTAGGACGCAAATGAACATATGGACCAATATCTACGCCATCTTTTACTTCGCAGTCATGACCATAGGTAAAATGAATTACTGTATTATTGCCAACAGTTACATTCGTCAAGCGTGTATGAGGTCCAATTTCACAATTTTCACCAATCACCGTATTGCCTTCTAAAACGGTACCAGGATGTAGAATTGTATCAGCCCCCACAGTAACCTCTGGTGCTACATAGGTATTGTCAGGATCAATAATCGTTACACCAGCGGTCATTAATTCTACATTTTTACGATGTTTTAAAATAGATTCTGCTTCAGCCAATTGCAAGCGAGAGTTTACCCCTAACGATTCTTCAAAATTTTCAGTCATATAAGCGCTTACTTTATCGCCGCCATTTACGAGAATACCAACCACATCTGTAATATACAGTTCACCTTGTGCATTATCGTCGGATAATAGGCCGAGACAAGGCCATAGTTTTTTACTATCAAAAGCATACATACCAGTATTAACTTCTTGTACAGCTAACTCTTCTGGTTTGCCATCCTTTTGTTCTACAATGCGTACCACATGACCGTCTTCGTTACGAATGATACGACCATAACCTGTTGGATCTGGCATATGGGCCGTTAAAATTGTAGCCGCTGCTCCAGATGCAGTATGTTCTTTTAAAAGAGCTTCTAAACTTTCCTTAGTTACGAGTGGCGTATCCCCACACAACAATAAAATAGTGCCATCAAAAGATCCTAATACAGGTTCTGCCATTTTTACTGCATGACCTGTACCATTTTGCTCTTCTTGACGTACAAATTCAGCACGACCTTCTAGATAGTCTTGTACTGCATTACCACCAAAGCCAACGATAACAACATCCTTATCGGTTCCAAGAGATTGAACAGTTTCTAGAACGCGTTCAACCATGGCTTTACCGCCAACTTTATGAAGTACCTTTGGCAATTTGGACTTCATTCGTGTACCCTTACCAGCTGCTAAAATAAGACTTGCAATATTCATAGTAAACTCCTATCTATCAATCGTATCAAATACAGGTTCGATGTGAATTTCATTTGTACTTTCATCAATGCCATGGAACGTAAATAGTGATTCATAATCATTGATTAACTTAGGATTTGGTTCAGCAGTAGCCACTAGAACACCTGTTCCCACCACTTTACCATTCATCTCATGTACAAGCTCGGTCAGGCCTTTAGCCGTACCGCCAGCCTTCATGAAATCATCAATAATTAGCACCTTCGCATTTTGTGGAATAGCGCGTTTAGTTAATGTCATCGTTTGAATTCGACCAGATGAACCCGTTACATAGTTAATACTAATGGCAGATCCTTCTGTAACCTTACTATCACGACGCGCGATGACAAGTGGCTTGTTGAAAGCCCTAGCCACCATAACCGCCAAAGGAATCCCTTTTGTTTCTACCGTCAAAATATAATCTGGATTGCGATCTACAAAGCGAGTCATAATAATTTCGCCTAACCGAGTCATCACATGCCAATCATACAAAATATCCGACATATAAATAAATCCACCGGGAATAATACGATCTGGTTCACGCAAACGTTGCTGCACATCGCGTAGGATTTCATTGGCCTGCTCGCCTTTTCGATGAGGTATGAATCGAACACCGCCAGCTACCCCCGCTACCGTTTCTAGAGTGCCCAACTGAAAATGTTCCATCGATTGACGGACACAGGTTAAATCTTCACTTACTGTAGATTTCGCCATTCCGAAAAAATCACAAAAATAATTAAGAGATATAAGTTTTTGTGGAGAATCGACTAATAATTTAGTCATTGCCACCATTCTTTCAACACGTCGAACTTTATTCATAAGCCTTCCTTTGCTGAATACTCGATTTATATTGATATCTATATTATACCATGAATTTCCGAATATTCGCATTGAGAAAAAATATATAATTCGGAAAAAGCTCTAGTCATAGACTAGAGCTTTCAACAGTTTATATATAGTTATAAAATATATACTTTTACAGTTTGACGACCAAATCGCAAAGCTTCTGCGCGAGAATTAAAGGCTAGGTCAATACGACTACCTTTAATAGCTCCGCCAACATCATCAGCCACGGCATAGCCATAACCTTCAATAAACATCTTTGTACCTAATGGTATAATCCGTGGATCTACCGAAGCAATACCTTTTTTTAAGCGACTGCCAGTTGCCGTATAATTACTATTCCCTGGGTCCTGAGCACTATATGCACTAGCATGCATCGTCATAACGCGTACATACTTATTGGGAACCCCATTATGACTACGCGAGATGGCGGAATCGCCAAAACGAGTTTCTTCCTTTTCTAAAGCACTCATCGTAGCCGCACCTACACGCCCATCTACAGCGAGGCCTTTAGCCTTTTGAAACTTACGTACTGCTAATTCAGTGTTACGCCCAAAAATACCATCTGCTGAATCATTAAGATATCCTTGATGCACTAACATGGTTTGAATTTTCTGTACATGATGACCTCGTTGTCCCTTATCAACTGACGTCGCCTGTGCGAAGGCCATCATATTAGTCATACATAGCACAGTACATAGTATTAAAATTCTCTTAATCACGTACATTCCCCTTTATTGCTTAACTTAGCAATTATGATATACCCCAATATGACATTCTTTTCGTTTAGCCCCTACAATTCGTAAGTAGCCATAACCAATGATAGCAGAAATGATGGAACCAATCAATACGCCACCTTTAGCCATCTCTTGAGCATGACCTGGATCAAAAGCTAGAACGGAAACAAATATACTCATAGTAAAACCAATACCACATACAATGGATGTACCATAAATAAATTTCCAGTTAGCTTCTGCTGGCATAGGTACAATACCTAACTTAATCATGCCAAACATAGCACCAAAGATACCGATTTGTTTCCCTAAAACAAGACCTAGGGCAACGCCTAAAACAACTGGATGTGTTAAATCTGCTACACCAAATCCACCAAGACTTACACCGGCATTAAAGAAAGCAAAAATAGGAACAATAACAAAGCTTACCCAGTTAGATAAATAATGTTCCCAATGTTGCATTGGTCTCACATATTTACGACCAATCTTACCCCGTTCAGGAATTGTCATCGCCAAGATTACGCCTGCCATTGTAGCATGTAAACCAGAACGAAGAATACAGTACCATAAAATGATCCCAAGAATGATATAAGACAAAGATCTAACGTAACCAGACCGATTACAATAAATCAATAACCCCGTTACAACTACAGCAGCAAATAAATAGAAAAGATTAAGATTTGCTGCGTAGAATATAGCAATAACAATGATGGCAATTAAGTCATCAATAACAGCTAAGGCTGTCAAAAATACTTTCATAGAGTTAGGAACTCTTGAGCCTAATGCAGTTATTACACCTATAGCAAAAGCAATATCTGTCGCAGTAGGAATAGCCCATCCATGAACGTAAACTTCACTAAATCCAGCAATAAGATAGTAAATAATAGCAGGTACTAATACACCAAATAATGCAGCAATACCTGGCATGATACGCTTAGCATTCGTATTTAGTTCACCACTTACCAATTCACGTTTTACTTCTAATCCAACAAAGAGGAAAAAAATCGCCATTAATGCATCATTAACCCACTCCATCGTTGTTAATGGACCTAGTTTTAAATTAACCAGAGACATATATTGTGTTGCCAATGGAGAATTCGCTACGATTAAGGCAATAAGTGTAGCTCCTAGTAAAACGGCAGTAGCCGAACCAGGAGAACGTAAAAGTACAAATATCCGTTCCATATGATTCCTTCCTAATATGATAAGTTTATTATTTGTTCTTAATAGATCTTATTTTATAAGCCACAATTAAAACTATAGCACCTAATAAACCAGAAATAATAGAGCCTATAAAGATACCAATTTTAGACATTTCTTGAGTTACACCAGGTGGAAATGCCAATGTAGCCACAAACAAGCTCATAGTAAACCCAATACCACAGACAATGGCTGTACCATAAACCTCGGGCCAGGTTGTATTCGTTGGCATCTTAATTATCTTAGATTGTACTAATACGTAAACAGCGGAGAATATACCAAGCTGTTTTCCCAAGATAAGGCCTAATGAAACACCTAAAACAACAGGGTGGAACAAATGATCTACAGAAACATCTGAGAAGGATACACCAGCATTTAAGAAGCTAAATAGAGGAATAATCAAAAAATTAACCCAATTTTTCAATTTATCCGCCCATGCGTGCATAGGATAAACAGTTTCTCCATCCAACTTACCCATTGCAGGAATAGTCATAGCTAACACAACACCAGCGATAGTAGCATGAACACCAGATTTTAAAACAAAATACCAAAGAACGGCACCGAGTACACCATATAAAACTGGTCTCACATAGCCTTGTTTATTGGTATACCACAACGCTCCCGTCACAATAGCAGCAACGATTAAATGAGGAAAATCTACACCACCACCATAAAATATGGCAATCACTATGATAGCAATTAAATCATCGATAACAGCCAATGCCGACAGGAATGCCTTCATCGCTTGTGATACGCGTTTACCAAGCATCATAATGACACCAATTGCAAAGGCAATATCGGTAGCAGTAGGTATTCCCCAACCATGCGTATATTCTGGTACAGATCCAGCAATTAAGAAGTAAACTAACGCAGGTGTTACCACCCCGGCAAATGCAGCTAAAACTGGTAACAATCTCTTTGAGTTGGTGTTTAGCTCACCGGAAATCATTTCAGTCTTAATTTCAATCCCTACATATAGGAAAAATAAAGCCATAAGACCGTCATTTACCCACTCCAATACATCCATTGGACCTAAATAAATATGCATGAGAGAAAAATACTGTTCAGCTATTGGCGAGTTTGCAGTTATAACACCAAGAATCGCAGCAAGTAATAGCATAATACCGCCAGATGATTCAGACTGAATAAATGCTTTAATATATTTCATAGTAACTTCCACTTTCTCAATCATAATATAAATACAGGTTTTAACACATAAAAAACCTAGTTGATTTATATTATTATATCATTTTAGTTCGAAATCAATCAATAAACTAATGATGAAGCACGCTGATTAGATACAGGAAGAATATAATAACTTAATGATTAAATCCTCTAATTAAAGAAATAAAAAATACAACTAGAGGAATAGTTAAACAAATAGCTGCTATAGTATTTGTAACTGGATTGGACCAAAGTGGCATAATAAATCCTAGTAATACTAAGGTACCACAACAGATTGGTGTACGCCAAACATGTTTTATCTCAGCCGATACTTTAGATTCTGTAGCACTAGCTCTGCCAAATTTCTTTTTAATAGTCAGAATAATACCAGCCACAATGCCTACAATAAGAACAATATCCCAGATGGCCCATAATATTTTAAGAGCCATCGTATCATGATTATGAATATGGAGATTAATCATTGTAGTCATGCCCGTAAAATACCAGGGGATATTTTTTGTAGAATACATATCTTTAGTAGAATCAGTATATAAATTAGCATAGACTGGTTGGCCCAAGAACATAGCTGGATCATCATCATTTTCAGCACCTAAATAAAATGCATAATGATGATTATTAAATTTAGATGGATAATCCATAGATATAAGCTGACGATCAGGATATGCTTTCATAATGCGAGAGATAGCTTCAGATGGTTGTAAAATGTCAGATTGACCACCTGAAAGTTCTTGCTTTGCAGTGTGTAGTACATCTGCATTATAGCTGTCATTAGCAATAAAAAATCCACCTATCCATACACCTGTAATACATAAGATAAATCCCCATACAGTAGCAACCATAGCAAATTCTCGGTGTAATGTACTTAATTTCATATAGTTAGACAATACAGTGGATTTGGCAAAGCTTTTACGAAATGGACCGTATAAAAAAATACCAGAAATAATAGATAACCCACATACTAAAGATAAAATTGTTACAATATAAATTCCTGTTTTACCAAGGTCTAATCGTGTATGTAGTTGATGAAGTGTATGTAATACACTTCGAACCCAAGGATGTGCAGGCGTTTCATGATGCGTAGTAATAAGCCCCTTTGTTTCAGGATTATATAATACATAATCCCCTCCCATCCCCATACGCGCTGGAGGTGCTACAGTTGCGGAAGAATCAATAATGCGATACCGTAAAATATGTGCAGCCCCCATAGCTGGAGAAATATTTAAAATATCCTTAGACGGATATTTTTCTTTCACTAATAGGGCACCTTCATCAGCATAATTAAAAATAGATATTTCTTGTTGGCTCATCGCCATTGATGACGAGGAATGATGTGACCCTCCTTGAGCCCATGCATTTAATTCAGTTCGGAACATAAGGACAAGACCTGTAATACAGAACATTAAGAAAAATAGCACAGAAACTATAGATAACCATTTATGAATTTTATAAATTTTTGACATACATATGCCTCCTTCCTCATTATGTTATACATTAATTATTATATCAATACAATACAGCAACCACTATGGGTATAGAGTATATAAACAAGCTCCACTTGAATGTATATATTATAGTATGATACAATATGTACATCATGCGGGCGTAGTTCATCGGTAGAATGCGAGCTTCCCAAGCTTGAGAGGAGGGTTCGATTCCCTTCGCCCGCTCCATACATAATATTCCGTGATGTGATATGCGTCATGGTTATTTTTTTGTATAAAGATATAATAAAAACAGATTTGTATTGTATATTTTTATAAGGAGTATTCCATGAAATTAAGCGCAAGAAATCAATTAAAAGGTACAATCATTGAAATTCAAGAAGGTGCTGTAAACGCAATTGTAAAAATTAATGTAGGTAACGATAACATTCTTACAGCTGATATTACAATTCAATCCGTTAAAGACTTAGGCTTAGCAGTTGGCAAAGAAGTTGTGGCTGTTATTAAATCCACTAGCGTAATGGTTGGTGTAGAATAATAAGAAAGAGTCGCTTCGGCGGCTCTTTTTTTATTAAAATATTTTTAAGTGCCCTGGTCGGACTCTACATGTAAGTATATATAATAAAAAAGGCTAATCATTTGGTTAGCCTTTTTTAGCTTAATCAGCGACTTCCTATCACTCCTCACTGTGGATTTCTCATCGCTGCTTTGCAGCTGGAGAAATCTTACGTTCGGATGAAGGTGATGTGTG